>JASLMK010000115.1 GCA_030746555.1 Planctomycetota bacterium
CGGAACCTGGCTTCCTCGACGACCCGTTCAGGGTCGCCTGCGTCGCCAGAACCCGCAAAGCACCACCCCGAACCGAGTTGCTGTGTCTGGTGCACGTCTTCATGAATAACCCGGGCTAGTGCCCCCGCGGACGGCCCTCCACCTCGCTGCGCCTCGAGCGGGACCGTGCCGGCCCCGCGGGCTAAGCTGGGGCGGGAGCTGAGCGATGATGGGGCACCGAGAACAGAACACAGGCCGCGACCGGGGTGAGCTGCGCGTCTTCATGCGCGCCCTGCTGGCCGACGTGCACGCTCTCGAGCGCATGCTGGAGGAGGGGCTGGTCGAGTCGGGGGTGCGGCGCATCGGCGCCGAGCAGGAGCTGTTCCTGGTCAAGGAGAACATGGATCCCGCACCCTGTGGCGTCGAGGTCCTCGACGCGCTCGACGGGGACGGATTCACGGCCGAGCTGGGGCTGTTCAACCTGGAGGCCAACCTGCGCCCGCGCCTGCTGCGGGGCGACTCCCTGAGCGGCATGGAGGCCGAGCTCATCGACTGCCTCGAGCGCGCCGGCGCGGCGGCGCGCTCCCGCGACGCCAGCATCCTCCTGGCGGGGATCCTGCCCACCCTGCGGCGGGAGCACCTGACCCTCGAGAACATGACACCGGCCCCGCGCTACCGCGAGCTCAACCGGGTGATGACCGAGCTGCGCGGCGGGGAGTTCTCGACCCTGATCAAGGGACTCGACGAGCTGCACGCCACCCACGACAACGTCATGCTCGAGGCCTGCAACACGAGCTTCCAGGTCCACTTCCAGGTTGGCCCGGACGAATTCGCCGCGCTCTACAACCTGGCCCAGGCGATTACGGCGCCGGTTCTGGCAGCGGCGGTGAACTCGCCCGTGCTCCTGGGGCACCGCCTGTGGCACGAGACGCGCGTGGCCCTGTTCCAGCAGTCTCTAGACGCCCGATCGAGAGCGCACCAGGCGCGCGGGTCGCGCCAGCGCGTGAGCTTCGGGGACCACTGGATCGAGCGCTCGGTGATGGAGATCTACCGCGAGGACGTGGCGCGCTTCAAGGTGCTGATCGCCGGCGAGCGCGACGAGGACCCGGTCGCGGTCCTCGACCGCGGCGAGATCCCCGCTCTGCGCGCCCTGTGTCTGCACAACGGGACCGTCTACCGCTGGAACCGCCCCTGTTATGGCGTGAAGGACGGGGTGGCCCACCTGAGGATCGAGAACCGGGCCCTGCCCGCGGGACCCACGATCGCCGACGAGGTCGCCAACGCCGCTTTCTACTTCGGATTGCTCTCCGCCCTGGCCGAGGAGGCGGTGGACGTGCGCGAGGTGATGGAATTCGACGACGCCCGGGCCAACTTCGTGGCCGCGGCGCGCTACGGCCTGGATGCGCGCCTGACCTGGATGGACGGGCGCTCCTGGGCCGCCGAGGAGCTGATCCTGGAGCGACTGCTACCCATGGCGCACGAGGGGCTGCGCGTCCAGGGCGTGGACGACGAGGACCGCGAGCGCTTCCTGGGCTTGATCGCGGAGCGAGTGGAGAGCGGCCGGACCGGCGCGCGCTGGGCGCTGGACTCCTTGGCGAGGATGGGGACGGCGGGCTCGCAGGACGCGCGCTCCCGCGCCCTGGCGGCGGCCATGCAGGCCCGCCAGCTGGCCGGGGAGCCGGTCCATCGCTGGGCTCCGGCGGCCCTGGAGGTGGGGGAAGATCCTATCGCGGGCTGCGAGCGCGTCGGACAGTTGATGACCACCGATCTGTTCACCGTGCATCCCGAGGACCTCGTCGATCTGGCCGCGAGCCTGATGGACTGGAGGCACCTGCGCCACGTGCCGGTGGAGGACGACGAGGGCGTCCTGCTGGGCATCCTCTCCCACCGCCGCGTGCTGCGCCTGGTCGGGCGCGGCATGCGCGAGGGCGGGGCGACCGTGGCCGTGCGCGAGGTGATGCAGCCCGATCCGGTGACCGTGACGCCGGAGACCCCGACCCTGGCGGCCATCGGCCTGATGCGCGAGCGGCAGGTCAGCGCCCTGCCCGTGGTGAGCGAGGGCCGCCTGGTCGGGATCGTCACGGAGCACGATTTCCTCGCGGCGGCGGCCGGGCTCTTGGAGGAGCGCTTGGGGCGGGAAGACGAGGAGGGAGGCGGCGGTGACCGTGCTGCGACCGGGGCCTGACTCCGAGCCGACGGAGGACCCCGGACCGGACCTCCTCGACCTCGACGACCACCTGCTGGGGCGGGTGGAGGGCGATCCGTCGGCCGTGACCGTGATCATGGTGGGCGGGCTGCACGGGAACGAGCCGGCCGGGGTGCGCGCCATCCTGAGCGTGTTCGAGCGCCTCGAGCGCGAGCGCCTCGCGCCGCGCGCCTCCCTCTACGGCCTGGCGGGCAACCTGCCGGCCCTGCGGAGCGGTACGCGCTTCGTCGAGAGCGACCTCAACCGTATGTGGGGAGGGGCCGGGCGTGACGACGGGGCCGCCGACGGGCGGTCGCGCCGCGCCCTGGAGGGGCACATGGAGGCGGCGCTCAGCCGGGCCCGCGGACCGGTCGTGCTGCTCGATCTGCACTCGACCTCATCGGGCGGCGCTCCGTTCTCCATCGTCGCCAACACCCCGGAGAACCGGCGGCTGGCGCGCAGCTTCCCGGTCCCGCTCGTCCTGGGTCTGGAGGAGAGCGTGGAGGGGACTCTGCTCACCTTCTTCGGCCGGCGGGGGCACGCGGCCATCGGATTCGAGGGCGGGGCCCATGACGACCCGCTCACGGTGGAACACCACACGGCGGCGATCTGGTTGACTCTGTTGGCCTGCGGCGCACTGTGGCCGGAGGCGATCGGGGACCTGGCCGGCCACCGGCGGCGCCTGCGCCACGCGGCCCGGGGCCTGCCGCCGGTCGTCGAGGTGAGCCACCGCCATCCGGTCCGTCCCGACGATCGCTTCCGCATGGCCCCGGGCTACGCCAACTTCGGGCCGGTCTCTCGCGGCGAGGTGATCGCGCACGACGCCGCGGGCGCCATCGCGAGCCCCGCCGATGGGCTCCTGCTCCTGCCCCTCTACCAGGGAGAGGGCGAGGACGGGTTCTTCATCGGCCGCAGCGTCCCACGCGCCTTTCTCTTGGCCGAACGGGTGCTGCGCTGGTTCGGCTCCGAGCGCTGAGGCCGGCGTTCGCAACCGCCGTGCGGCGCGCCACCCCGCCGCGGGTCGGGTGGAACTCCTTTCGGCCTCGGTGGTCGCGCTCTCCTTGGGGCTTCGCGAAACCTGCCGCGCCCGCCGGGTTGCAAGCCGTGCGCGCGGAGGGCTCGGCCCTCCCACGGATGAAGCGCGCCCGACCCCCAGTCAGCCATGCGACAGCGACCCATCGGCCGCCCCGCCCGGGGCGCCCGCGGTGGAGCGGCGTTCCTCGACGTCCTCGCCGCGGCGGCACTCTCCCTCTTCGCTTCCCTCTGGGCACTACAGAGACTCTCCGGCGTCGCGGGCGTCGCGACCGTGGCCGACGAGGAGGTGGCCGTGGTCTTCGATGAGACTGGCGGCGCCGGCCGCGTCGTCGAGCGCCCCGGAAACCTGCTGTTCGTGCCCTTCATCGAGCAGGTCCGCCTGCTGTCCCGCAGCCCCGAGCAGATCACGATGGAGGGCGAGGGCGGGAGCGACACGGAGCGCGTCTCCCGGCTCCTGCTGCGCGCCAACGACGGCTCGCGCTTCGGCCTGGATTCGTTCAGCATCCAGTACGCCCTCGTGCCGGAGCGGGCGCGCGAGGCCCTCGCCGACACCGGAGACGACCCCCGGGCCCGTGCGCGCTTGGTGGAGTCCTGGGCGCGATCGGTCCTGCGCGACCAGTTCGGCCTGTACCCGACCGAGGAGATCAGCAAGCAGGAGACCCTCCGCCAGGCGTCGGAGGCCTGCAAGGCCCTCCTCAACCGGGAGCTCTCGCCCCACGGGATCGAGGTCCTCGAGCTCTCGACGATCCGCCCGAAGTTCGATCCGGCCTACGAGGAGGCGGTCGAGCGCCGGCAGGTGGCTCAACAGGAGATCGAGCGCCTCAAGCGCAAGCTCGTGCAGCTCGAGGCCGAACACGGCGAGCGGGTGGCGCGGCGTCGAAAGGACAAGGTCGTCGAGCTCAAGGTGCTCGAGGACCAGATCGGCAAGGAGCTCGACGCGGCCCAGCGCGAGACCGTCAACCGCCGCCACGCAGCCGACCTCTACGCGGCCGGGCGCATCCAGGCCGGCGAGCTCGAGCGCCTGGCATTGGTGCAGAAGGCACGGGGCCTGATGGTCCGCTACCAGGCGGAGGCCGAGGGGCTCGAGCAGCAGATGTTGGCTCTCGAGGAGCGCGGGGAGGCGGCCGTGCGCGAGGCCCTGATCGAGAACCTGGCGCAGGTCGAGTTCGAGCTCGTCCCCTACGCCCTGGATCCCGCACCCGATGCGGTGCGCGTGGTCGAGCAGACCCTGGTGAAGAAGGACTGAGTGGCATGGCGATGAACAGCGAGGGACAGACGACCGAACGGGCTTCGACGCGCGGGGTGGGGGAGACGGTGAGGGAAGCGGCGCGCCGCTGTTCGGCCTGGGGCGGTGCGCTGTGGGGCGCGCTGCGCACGGGTGGCGCGGCCTTCTTGCGCAGGCCCGCCCTCGCGGCTGCGCTGCGGGGCGCGACCAGGGCCCTCGCAGCGGCGCGGCGGCGCCTGCCTGGCCGGCCGGCACTGGGTCGTGGCTCCCGACGCATCCTGCGGGCCGCGGCCGTCGGCGCCCTGGCGGGCGCCGCGGTCTGGACGGCGGGCTTGGGCCTGGTGGTCCGCGTCCCCGCGGAGACGATCGGCGTGCGGGCGGCGCGCTGGGGCGAGAGCGGGATCGAGGAGCGCGACTGTGCTGCGGGTCTGCACCTGAGCGTGGCGGGGTGGCACGACTGGCACTTCCTGCGGCGCGGCACCCACCTGTTGACGTTCTCGGGCGATGGTTCTGACTCGGAGGCCCCCGCCCTCGACGTGCGCACCCGGGACGGGACTCAGGCGCGGATCGGCGTGTGCGTGCCCTACGCGATTCGCCCGGGTGAGGGGCACCGGCTGGTCGCGCAGGGCCTGAAGGCCAGCTACCCGCGCCTGGTGCGGGCGACCGTGGAGAAGGTCCTGGTGCAGCAGATGGCCGGTCTGAGCGCCCAGGACCTCACGGACACGGCCGTCCGCGGTGAGTGGGTCGCCCGAAACCTCTCCGAGCTCAACCAGGCCGTGCGCCCCCTGCACGTGGAGGTGGGCGGGATCCTCTTCGCCTCGATCGCCTTCGCCCCCGAGTACGAGAAGAAGCTGCAGCAGACCCAGCTGATGCACCAGACGACCCAGCTGCTCGAGGCCTCGAGAGAGGTCGCCGAACAGGAGGAGGAGGTCGCCATCCGTCTCCAGCAGATCGAGCGCTCCCTGCAGGAGGTGACCCATGAGCTCGACCTCGAGATTGACCGCCTGCGCAACGAGAGCACGGAGGAGCTGGCCCGGTCAGCCCGCGAGAGCGAGGAGTACGACAAGACCGTGCGCCTGGAGGCGGACCAGCGGTACGCGGAGCTGGTGAGCGAGGGCAACCTCGAGCTCTACCGGGCCGATGCCGCCCGCACCCAGCTCGCCAACGAGGCGTACTCCATGCCCGGGGCGCGGCTGTACCTGGCGCGGCGCGCGGCCCAGAACCTGCGGCTGTCCAGGGTGACGCTCAACTCCTCCGATCCCGACGTGCCCAACGTGATGGACCTCGACCGTCTGACGGACCTGGTCCTGGGGACGCGGGAGTGACGGGGGGCGGGGCCTGACCGGGAGAGCGGAGGGGGAGCGGCGGTGCATTCGCCCCGTGGCGGAGCGGGGTCGGCGCTGGGCGAGCGTCGAGTCGCGGCTCGAGGGAGACCGCTCGCCGCGGGCGGGCTAGGATGACGACGTGCACGCGTGCCGAATCCCCCCCGCCGGCTTCCCGCCGCCCCTCCTCCGTTGAGCCCTGTCGAGCACAGCGCACCCGTGCAGACCGTGCACACCTGGTGCGTCGTCTGCGGCAGCGACGATCCCCGGCCCTACCAGCGGTCGATGTACGCCCTGCGCGGGCGCTCCTTCGACCTCGTGCGCTGCGCCGCCTGCGGTTTCGTGTACGTCGATCCGCGCCCGGACGGGGAGACCTTGGAGGGGATGTACGACGACGAGGACTACTACACCGAGGGCTACAACCTCGGCGTCGAGACCGAGAGCTACTTCGAGCGCCGCGAGGAGTTGCTCGCGCAGTACGACGGGGAGGTGGAAGCCCTGGAGCGCGAAGTGGGCGGGCCGGCCTCCCTCCTTGAGCTGGGTTCGGCGGGAGGCTTCTTCATCGAGGCGGCCCGCCGTCGAGGCTGGAGCGTGAGGGGAGTCGAGCTCTCGCCGGTGGCGGCCAGCTTCTCCATCGAGGAGCTCGGCCTCGAGGTGTTCGAAGGTCAGCTCGAGCTCGCCCCCTTTCCCCCGGAGAGCTTCGACGTCTGCGTTGCGGACAACGTGCTGGAGCACACGACGGACCCGCTGGCGGTCCTGGGGGACCTGACCCGCCTGCTGCGGCCCGGCGGGCACCTCGTCGTCGTCGTCCCTACCTATGTGAACTCGGCCTTCTTTCGCGCCGCGCGGGACCTGGGGCGCTGGCTGCCGCGGCGCCTCCTGGGGCCCAAGACGCTGCGGCTCTTGAAGCTCGACCCGTCCCACGACGGCGGCGCGCCCTACCACATCCTGGAGTTCGATCGCGGCACCCTGCTGCGCCTGTTGGGACGCGCCGGCTTCGAGCTCGTCTCCGCCCGCGGATCGGTGCCGCGCCCCGCGCACCTGTTCAAGGCCGCGACCTTGAGCCCCGCCGGCCACCTGCAGCGCCTGGCGTTCGTGGTCCTCGACGGGTTGATGCGCCTGGGCCTGCTGCCCGGCGCCCGCCTGCGCGTCGTGGCGCGCAAGCCGGGTTAGCCCGACTCATCCGTCGAGGACGAGGGCCTCGATGGTCGCGCGCCAGCCCTCGGGCAGGCCGTCGAGGTTCTCGAGGGCGTCCTCGGCACCGAAGACGTGTCGCAGACCGGCGGCGTAGCCGCGCTGCAACGGGCCGTGATGCGCCGGGGGCACGAAGGGCAGGAACTCCAGCGGCAGGCCCGCTCGCTCGCCGCCGTCGGCCATGCCCCAACCGATCCCGTGCAGGGTGCGCTCGATCAGGTGCGCGGGCATGGAGCGCAGGAGGGCCTCGATCTTGTCGAGCTCGGAGGGGATCCCGCGGCGCACCAGGCGCCCGCACTCCAGGCCGATCCCGTGGGCGAAGGCGGGCCTCAGGTCGGGGGGGAACCGGTCCACCAGGCGCCGGCAGTCCGCCAGGCGCGGGCCGATGCGCAGGGCCACCAGCGGATAGTCCTTGCCTCCCGCGGCTCCCTCGACGACCGCGCGCGCATACGGCGCTCGGGCCTCGACCAGGGCCGAGAGGTTGGCGAGCAGCAGGGTGTCGTCGCCCTCCATCAGTGCCTGGAAGCGCAGGTAACGCCCGGCTCCCCGGACCAGATCGAGGTGCGCCGAGCCCGGCAGGTCGGCGATCAGCTCGGTGGTGTCGACGAACTCCTGGTCGGGACGGCCGCTCTTGCGACGCCCGATCCACTGCAGGCCGGCGCGGTTGAACCCGATGCCCAGATACAAGCGACGGCGCAGGAGCGGCGGCAGCTCGTCGGCGATCGCGACCATCTCCTGCGGTTTCAGGCCGGCCTTGGGACTGACCAGCCCGCGGGCCGTCTGCATGAAGTTGTAGCCGCGGTAGTGGGCGCCGAGGTTGGGATCGGCGAAGGTGAAGTCCACCGTGCCCAGGTTCCATAGTCCCGTGAGGCAGGCCAGGCCGGCGACGGCGCCGCCGAGCAGACGCCGCGGTCGGGCGGGATGGGCGACTAGCATCGCGATGAGGAACAGGGCGAACTGGAAGTGGGGCAGGAAGTACCGGTAGCCCGCGCATTCGATGGGGGGTTGGTGTCCGCCGATGCGCAGGTCGGAGAGGGCGAAGGCGACGGTCGTGAGGGGCAGCAGCGCCACCAGGGTCAGGGGGACCATCGAGCGGAAGGCCTCGGGAGCCTGCTGCGCGCCACACTCGGCCTGGCGGAGACCTCGCAGGAACGCGCCCGCCCCGCGGGCGGCCGCGGGCACCGCGGCCAGCCACGCGACGGCGAAGCAGGCCAGGAACAGGCCGTTCACCGGCGCGGCCTCTACGCCGCCGACCTCTCCGAAGAAGCCGGCGGACGGCAGGTCGGCGGTCAGGAACTCCCAGGCCCGTCCAGCCAGGCGGCCGGGGGCCAGGCGCCCCTCTCCCAGGAACTTCGCGCCCAGGAAGTCGGCCCCGCGTCCTCTTGTCGTGAGGTTGATGGCGATCAGCGGAGCGAGGCCGACGAGCAGGCCCGCGCCTCCCAGGGGCAGGTCCCGCAGGGAGCCGCGCCAGCCGCGGGAGGCCAGGTGCATGAGGAGCATCAGTCCGACGGGGATGACGGCCCCCAGGAACACGAACAGGGCCAGGCCCATGGTCAGGCCCGCGACGAACAGGCGCGGGTTGCGGCGGCCCGCTCCCAGGTGCAGGCGGGCGAAGCAGGCCAGGGCGAGGGCGTTGAAGAACAGGTGCTCGAAGTGGTTTCCCGAAGCCATCAGGGAGTACTTCGTCATCGTCTCCACCGGCCCCAGGGCGAAGAGCAGGGCGCCCACGTCGGCTGCGCGGCGCCCGAAGACGCGGTCGAGGAAGCACCAGCCGCAGACGAGGGCTCCCAGACCGAAGGCGGCCGGCACCAGCTTGAGGGCCAAGTAGGTCTCCCCGAAGACCAGGTAGAAGGGGACGGCGGCGAAGCCCGTGACGAGCTGGCCGGCGGCGTTGTCGTAGTAGATCGAAAGGGGCAGATCGACGCCCTCCAGGAGGACCTTGGGCAGGGTCCCCATCGGGTAGAGCTCGTACATCGTCATCGCCGTCGAGTCGAAGGCGCTGAACAGGATCAGTCCGCGCAGGACGACGTAGACGAGACCGGCCAGGAGCAGGCCGGGGCTGAGGGCTCTGGGCATGGCGGCGGGTCGGGGGCTACAGCCTCCCTCGGAAGGCGGTCCAGCGCAGCTTGAGGACGGCGGTGTACCCGGCGAACAGGGTGCGCAGGGTGAGGGTCGACTCGCCCTCTTCTCGGTTGCGGAAGGCGATCGGTACCTCGGCGATCCCGATCCCCGCGCGGGCGGTCTTGAAGAGCAACTCCTGCACGATCGCCGGCCCGGGTGAGAAGGTCTCGGCGACGGCGATGCGCTCGAGGGTCGAGCGCCTCCAGCAGCGGAAGCCGGAGTTGCAGTCGCGCACGGAGACGCCGAGGACGATGCGGATGTAGGCGTTGGCCGCCAGGGTGATCCAGCGCCGCAATGGGGTGCGCTCGGCGTCACGCCCGCCGGGGACGCCGCGCGAGCCGAGCACCAGACCGACGGAGGGATCGTCCTCCAGGCGCGCCACGAGCTCGGGCACGTACTCGGGTCGGTGCGACTGGTCGGCGTCCATCTCGACCACGATCTGCGCTCCCATCTCCAGGGCGCGCACGAACCCGTCGCGTCCCGCGCGTCCCCGGCCGCGGTCGGTCGTGCGGTGCAGCAGGTGGACGCGCGGTTCCTCGCGGGCCATGGCCTCGACGAGCTTCCAGGTGCCGTCGGGGGAGTCGTCGTCGATGACCAGCACCTCGAAGTTCGGCCCCAAGGCCAGCAGGGCACGGGTCAGGGACTCGATGTTCCCCGCCTCGTCGTAGGTCGGCAGGGTGCAGACGATCGCGGGATCGCCGGGCGCGTCGCTGCTCATGTCCGTGCGGCGCACCGCGCGCGGCGGCGCGGCGGCCCTGTGCTCGCCCTTGCCGTGGAGGCTCGGGGTGGGGTCAGGGGCATGGGAGACACCATGATCCGATGGTATCGGGTGGCGCACGCGAGTCGATACGATGCGGTCATGAAGCTCCTCGAGCGCCTGGCCCTGCACGACCCCCGCATGCGCGCCTGGGCGCTCTACGACTGGGCCAACTCGGGCATGATCACGGTCGTCGTCACGGCCGTCTTCCCGATCTACTACGCCCAGGTGGCCGCGGCGGGGGTCGAGCCCACGCGTGCCACCGCCCGCTATTCGGCGGCCACCGCCCTGAGCCTGGCCCTGATCGCCGTGGTGGCCCCCTTCCTCGGGGTCGTGGCCGATCGCTTCCGGAAGAAGAAGGCGCTCCTGGGCCTCTTCCTGGCCCTGGGCGCCAGCGCCGTCGCCGGGATGGCCCTCATCCAGCACGGGCACTGGTGGGCCGCCCTGGTGCTGTTCGTGCTGGCGAACATCGGCGCTTCGGGCAGCTTCATCTTCTACGACTCGCTCCTGCCCCACGTGGCTCCGCCGCAGACCCTCGACCGCCTGTCGCTCACGGGCTACGCCCTGGGCTACCTCGGCGGCGGCCTCCTCTTGGGCCTGAACCTGGCCTGGATCCAGCGTCCCGATCTCTTCGGCCTGCCCTCGGGCGAGGGCCTGACGCCCGCCGAGGCGACCCTGCCCACGCGCCTGGCCTTCCTCTCCGTGGCGGTCTGGTGGGTGCTCTTCGCCATCCCGCTGTTCAGGCGCGTGCCCGAGCCGGCGGGGGTGGTCCGCGAGGCCGGGAGCG
Source organism: Planctomycetota bacterium (assembly GCA_030746555.1). Taxonomy (GTDB): domain Bacteria; phylum Planctomycetota; class UBA1135; order UBA1135. The sequence goes on from JASLMK010000115.1 coordinate 10,606, forward strand.
GAGCGGGGGCGGCCGCATCGCGCGAGGCCCTGCGCGCCACCCTCGCGACCCTGCGTGACCTCCGTAGGTTCCCCGAGGCCACCCTCATGCTGGTGGCGTTTCTGGTCTACAACGACGGCATCGCGACCATCTTCCGCATGGCCGCGATCTACGGTGACCGCGTTGGGATCGGCAGGGGCCACCTGATCGGCGCCATCCTGGCGGTGCAGTTCCTCGGCATTCCCTTCACCCTGCTGTTCGGCGTCCTGGCGCGGCGCATCGGGGCCAAGCCCTCGGTGCTGATCGCCTTGGGGGTCTACGCCTGCACGGGTCTGCTCGCCTGGCGGATGGACACGACGGGCGAGTTCTACGCCCTCGCCCTGTTGATCTCGATGGTGCAGGGCGGGGCGCAGGCCCTCAGTCGGTCCTTGTTCGCGAGCCTCATCCCGCGCCAGCGCTCGGCGGAGTTCTTCAGCCTGTTCGCCGTTCTCGATCGCTTCGCGGGGGTCCTGGGACCGGCGATCTTCTCGCTGACCCTGGTCTGGAGCGGCTCGATCCGGACGGCGATCCTGCCCCTGACGGCGATGTTCCTGGTCGGCGGGGTGCTCTTGTTGCGCGTCGACGTCGCCGGCGGCAGAGCGCGTGCGCGGGCCGCGGAGGCGCAGCTCGCCTAGCCCGGCCCGCCCTGTGCCGAGGGGGCCGGCGGGACGGCCTCGCCCTCGGCTGCGGTCCCTTCCTCGGTGGGCTCGGCGTCAGCGCCGAGGTCTCGGGAGAGGACAGCGGGCGGGTGCGGCTGTGTCTTGCCCTCGATGGGGGCGAAGAGCAGATCGGAGTCGGTCTCGCGGTACTCGCGCGCCAGTTGGGACACGGCGTCGCGGGTCATGGTCGCCGACGCTTGCAGATCGGAGAGGCGGTTGAGCACCTTGCGGAACTCCCGCAGGTGCGTCTGGGTGGTCTTGAGGGTCGTGCCGAGCTCCTCGCGCAGGGTCTCGACGCGGCGCCCGAGGGTCTCGCCCACCGAAGCCGCGTAGTCCCCGTGCAGGCGCTCGACCACGTCGTCGAGGAGCTCGGGGAGGCGGGACGACAGGCTCTCCAAGACGGTGCGCTCGATCACCTTGCGCCCGGTCTCGCCGAGGCGCCGCGCCTTGACGTCGCGCGGCAGGAGCTTGTCGGGCCTGCGCTCGGGGCCGAACAGGGAGCGGCGCACCCGGCCGGCGGAGCGCAGCAGGACCCAGTCGGCGAGGCCGCGGCGGACGGGTAGCGCCGCCAGGGAGACGGCCGGGATCTCGGCCCGGACGAGGTCGCTGGGGTCGAGGTCCGCCAGGGCGGCCCGGGCGAACTCCCCCAGACACAGGCCCGTGGTCTGCATGTCCTCGACGACGTCGCGAGGCAGGCCCTGGCCCTCGGAGTCCTCTGCGACGAGGCCCTCGAGGCTCCCTCGCGCTCGCCCGGCCGCGGCCTCCTGAGCGCCGACCACCAGGGGCGCCACGCCCGTTTCGAGGAGGGAGTGCAGGCTGGCGTCCGTCTTGAACCAGCGGTGGACGGCGGAGGTGACCTGCGGAGCGAGCTCGGCGAGGACCTCCTCGGCGCAGGCCCCGCCCCCCAGGCCGTGGCCGGCCCCGAGGCGTTCGAGAGCCTCGCTCCAGGTGAAGGACGCCAGGCGCTCGAGGGCGGCGACGCGCCGGCGGCAGACGGTGTGCTCGTGCTCCAGCTCCGTGAGCTCGTTTCCGAGAGCGCGGAAGGCCTTGTGTTGGCAGACGCTCTCCAGCTCACCGAGCAGGCCGAGGGCGCAGCGCATGCTGTCGCCGAGGAACGCCAGCAGGTAGTCGGTCGAGTCCAGGTACTCGGCCAGGTCGGTCATGAAGCCCTCGAAATCGGCCTGGTGCCCGCCGACCGCATCGCCGTCGTCCGACGCGGCTGGCTCACCGGTGACCGTCTCCCCGCCGAGGCGTCGCGAGGCGGCGTGCAGGAGATCGACGGGGTAGATGCGCAGGCGTCCCTCGTCGGCGGCCGCCTTGAGGGGAGCGTTCATCGCGAGGTTCTCGAAGGCCTCGATGACCCGCAGGGGGTCCTCGCTCTCCAGGCTGGGGACGAGGGTCCCGTCGGGGCGCAGGTCCTTCTTGGTGCTGTCCACGTTGACGACCAGGAAGATGCGGCTGAACAGGTCGAGGAGGTCGTTGAACTCCTCGAAGACCTGTTCGAGGAAGAGGTTCTCGGTCTTGACGACGAAGATGGCGCAGGCGGCCGAGTTGCGGAACTCGCGCGTCATGCGGTCGTAGCCGAACTTCATGCGGCTGTAGAGGCCGGGCGTGTCCACCAGGACCGAGCCGGAGCGGGCCAGCTCGCCGGCCGGGAGGCGCACGTCGATGCGTCGGATGGCCTCGGGGAAGTGCAGCGCCGGATCGAAGTCCTCTCCCCCGGCCTCGACGCGCCGCAGGTGCTCGGCGAGGTCGGTGTGGGCGCGCGAGACCTGCAGGCGTAGGGCGGCCGGGTCGTGGAAGACGTCCTGGGTGCCGTCGTGGCGCGTGGTGACGAACTCGCGCTCGTCCGCGTCGGAGACGTACACCATGCAGGGGTAGGCGGGCAGGCTGGTCACCTCGCTGACGTAGGCCGCGCTCATGGCGTTCATCAGCGTCGACTTGCCGCTCTTGAGCGGGCCGAAGATGAGCACGTAGGCCTGCTGCTCTGCGACCTTCTCCTTGAGGGTCACGAGCTGGTGGGCGATCTCCTGCAGCTCGGGCAGGGCGTCCCGTGAGTAGGCGCGCTCGCCGTTCTCGGCCAGGATCTCGTTCGCTCGCCGCAGGGGCTCCATCAAGGGATCGACGGAACGGTCGAACTCCTCGCAGAACTTGCTGAGCAGCGTTCGCATGACGGCGACCTTTCGAGGCGGAGGCTGGTAGAACGGGCGGTGGACGCAAGCGCGCGGCGCACAACCGTAGTCGCTGGGGCCGCTCTCGACCAGTCGTTTCCCGGGCCGCCGGAAGGGGGCGAGCGCGGCGGACGCCGCGTGGCCCACAGGCTAGCATGCTCTCCATGTGGTCCCTCCTCCTTGCCTGCGTCGTCGCTCCGTTCTCCCCGCAGACCGCCGCCGAGACAGAGCTGCCGGCCGAGGTGGTCCCGCGGGACTGGTTGGTCCTGGCGGCGACCGACCGGCGCGGACGCCGCCCCTTCGGCCCGGACGCGGTCTTCCGGCGCTACCTCCTGGATCCCGCCAGCCCGCCGCCCACCGCGGACGAGGAGGTCGGTCCAGGGGAGCTCGGCACGACGGCGACTTGGACGGAGCGCGAGGCGAGCGAGGACGGGAGGCTCTCGCGGGCGGACGCCGCCTGGGCCTACACAGCCCTCGATCTCCCCGTGGGGGGCGTGATGATGGCGGACCTGCAGGGCGCCTCGCGCCTGTTCGTCAACGGCGACGGATTCGTGGGGGACGTCTACGCCTATGGCAAGCGAGGTGTGCCGGTGGCCTTGCGCGCGGGGCGCAACCACCTCTTCCTCGCCGGCTTCCGCTCCGATCCTCGCCTGCGCCTGTGGCGGCCGCCGGGACGGGTGTTCTTCGGCTCCTGGGACACGGTCGCTCCCGACCTCGTCGCCGGGCACGACGGGGTGGTGGAGCTGGGCGCGCTCCTGGTCCATGCACACGGGGATACGCTCGAGGACCCGCCTCTCGTTTCCTGCGTGCAGGGCGCCGGGGGCGTGCGGCTGGAACGCTCCCTGCCCTTCCCCCTGGCGCCGCTGGCCGTGGCCAGACCGTCTGTGGCCTTCGAAGTGGACACTGCCGTCGAGCCGCGCCTGGCCCTCGCCGTGGGGGCGGGAGAACCCCTGGAGATCGAGCTGGCCCGCGCCGCGGCGGACGGCCTGCGCACCGAGACGTTCCGCTCCGCCATCGACGGCTCCGTCCAGCGCTTCGCCGTGCGGCCCGCGGTCGGAGCGCGCAGGCAGGGGCTGGAGATGGGTCTGGTGCTCTCGCTCCATGGAGCCAGCGTCGCCTGCCGCAACCAGGCCGCGGCCTACGGCGCCTACGCCGACCTGTGGATCGTCGCGCCGACCAACCGCCGGCCCTTCGGCTTCGACTGGCAGGACTGGGGACGGCGCGACGCGTACGAGGTGCTCGACCGCGCCTTGGCCCTCTCGGGGGCGCACGTGGACCGCTGCTACCTGACGGGGCACTCGATGGGAGGTCACGGCGTCTGGCACCTGGCCGCCAACGACCCCGATCGCTGGGCGGCCATCGCCCCCAGCGCCGGGTGGGAGAGCTTCGACTCCTACGGCGGGCGGCCGGCGGGGGAACTCGCGGATCTGTGGCAGGCGGCCGACGGCGCCTCGGGCACCTTGGCGCTGATCGAGAACCTCGTCGCCCTGCCGACCTTCGTCCTGCACGGCGACGAGGACGACAACGTGCCCCCGGATCAGGCGCGCCGCATGCTGGAGGCCCTGCGCGCCGCCGGAGGCGAGCCGCGCTCGCACTTCGCGGAGGGGCGCGGGCACTGGTGGGACGGCGACGCGGCGAGCGGCGCCGACTGTGTGACCTGGCCGGGTATCTTCGAGCTGTTCGCCGGGAGCCGCAGGGACGCGGCGCCCACCGAGGCCGCCTTCACGACGATCGGCCCGGGAGTGGACGCGGAGCACTTCGGCCTGCGGGTCGAGCAGGTCGTGGACTGGGGGCGTCCGGCGCGGGTGCGGGCAGCGCCCCTCGACGGGGAGAGCGCCTTGTCCCTGGAGCTGGAGAACGTCGCCTGTCTGGGCCTCTCCGAACGCTGGACCGCGGGACTGGAGAGGCTGAGGGTGGGGGGCTCGGACCTCGAGGCCCCGAAGGCGCGGGGTCCGCTGTGGCTGCGCCTGGACGGAGAGGCTTGGACCGTTTCGTCCTCGCCGCCGCCGGCGGACGAGAAGCACCCCGATCGCTGCGGACCGTTCAAGCGGGCCTTCGACCGGCGCTTCCTCCTGGTCTACGGCACGGCGGGCTCGGGGCAGGAGACCGCGGCCTCCCTGGGGCGCGCGCGCCGGGACGCCCTGGCGTGGTGGTATCGGGCCAATGGCCACTCCTGGGTCCTCTCCGACCGCGACTTCCTCGCCGCCGCCGCGGAGCATCCCGGCCGTGTCGCCGACCGCAACGTGATCCTCTACGGGAACACCGACACCAACGCCGCCTGGAGCACCGTGCTCCCCGACGCCTGTCCGGTTCGCGCCAAGCGCGGTGAGATCTCCATCGGCACGAGGAGCTGGGAGGGGGATGACCTCGCATGCCTGTTCGTCTACCCCCGACGCGGCGAGGCGGACTCCCTCGTCGGCGTGCAGGCAGCCAGCGGCGTGCGCGGGGCGCGCCTGGGCTACACGTTTCTGACCTTCGTCTCCGGTGCGGGCTTCCCCGACCTCGCGTTGGTCTGCGAGCGGATCCTGAGCGCGGGCGACGGCGGCGTCCTGGCGGCGGGGTGGTTCGACCGCGCCTGGAACTGGGACGGGGGAGAGCTGGAGCGCGATCGCTAGCGAGCTCCCCTCCCTCTAGGGTGGCTCGGTCCGGTCGTCCTAGTCCGCCGCCTCGGCCCGCTCGAGGGCGTGCTCGATGGCGTCGATCAGGGCCCCGCCGCGCTCGGCGAGGTCGTAGGTGACGCGCAGGTGCGGCTTGTCGATCTCGATCACTCGCGAGAGGTCGATCGGCGTGCCCACGAGCACGAGGTCGCAGGGGCAGGCCTCGATGGTGGCCTGGAGGTCGCGCATCTGCTCCTCCCCGTAGCCCATCGCCGGCAGGACCGCGCCGACCTCGGGGTACTTGGCGAAGGTCTCGGCGATCTGGCCGACGGCGTAGGGCCGCGGGTCGATGATCTCCGCCGCTCCCCACTTCTCGGCGGCGACGACGCCTGCGCCGTACTTCATCTCTCCGTGGGTCAGGGTCGGGCCGTCTTCGACGACCAGCACGCGCTTGCCCTCGATGGCCGCGGGATCGTCCACTGAGACCGGTGAGTCGGCGTGCACGATCAAGGCGTCGGGGTTGTGCTCGAGGGCGTTCGACTCGACCTGGGCCACGCCGCCCGGAGGGGCCGTGTCGATCTTGTTGATCAGGACCACGTCGGCGCGCTCGAAGTTCTCGCGGCCGGGGAAGTAGTCGAGCTCGTGGCCGGGGCGGTGGGGGTCCGCAACGGTGATCCACAGGTCGGGACGGTAGAACGGCGTGTCGTTGTTCCCGCCGTCCCAGAGGATGACGTCCGCTTCCTTCTCGGCCTCGGCGAGGATGGCGGCGTAGTCGACGCCGGCGTAGACCACCGCGCCGTTTCGGATGTGGGGCTCGTACTCCTCCATCTCCTCGATCGTGCAGTCGTGGGCCACGAGGTCCTCGAGGGTTGCGAAGCGCTGGACCACCTGGCGCGACAGGTCGCCGTAGGGCATCGGATGGCGGATCGCGATCGTGTTCATGCCGCGCTCGCGCAGGAGCGAGATCACCTTGCGGGAGGTCTGGCTCTTGCCGCACCCGGTGCGCACGGCGCAGACCGCGATGACCGGCTTGCTGGAGGCCAGCATGGTGGCGTCCACGTCGAAGGTGCGGAAGACCGCTCCGGCGCCTTCCACCGCGGCCCGGCGCTCCGCCAGGTAGGCCTCGTCGATGTCGGAGTAGGCGAAGATCACCTCACCGACGCCGTGGCGCTCGATGAGCGACAGGAGCTCCTCCTCGGGGTGGATCGGTATCCCGTCGGGGTAGAGCGGCCCGGCGAGGCAGGCCGGATAGGAGCGGTCGTCGATGTGGGGGATCTGGGTGGCGGTGAAGGCCACCACGCGGACGTCCTCGCGTTCCCTGTAGCAGGTGTTGAACACGTGGAAGTCCTTGCCGGCGGCTCCCATGATGAGGATCGCGGTGGGTTCGGCCATGCTGTGCATCGGGGGGGAGAGTGGGGTCGATGGGGCGGGGGGCTGCGAGGCTCGGAAGGGTACGCTCCTTCTCATCGGCCAGGGAGGGTCCTGTGTGAAGACCTCGGCGGACGGGCGGTCGGACGCGGGGCAGCCGCGGAACCGCGAACGGGAACGGGCCGACCTCGGGGAGGGCCGTTTCCGCCCCTCGGAGCGGGCCTCGGCCCTGGCCGCGCCCTATCATGGAGCCGTGATCGACCTCAGCGACCGCCACTTCCTCAGCACCCTCGACTTCTCCCTGGAGGAGGTGGACCACCTCGTCCGGCGGGCCCTCGACCTCAAGGCACGGGCGCGCGAGGACGCCTGCCCGCGCCTCCTCGAAGGGCGCGTGGGCGCCCTGGTGTTCTTCAATCCCTCGGTCCGCACCCGGGTCTCCTGCGAGTCGGCGATGACGCGTCTGGGCGGCTCGGCGATCCCCATCACGCCTGGGAAGGACACCTGGAACTTCGAGGTGGGCGAGGGGGTGGTGATGGACGGAAACACCCAGGAGCACGTGCGCGAGCTGGCCGGCGTCCTCTCGCGCATGTGCCACTTCATCGGCGTGCGCAAGTCGGAGCTGATCACCGTCGGTTCCGCCAGGGCCGAGGCCAGCGCGGACTACGCCGAGCTGGCCCGCGATCCGTTCCTGCACGCCCTGGCCGAGCACGGAGACGTCCCGGTCGTGAACCTGGAGTCGAACCGCTTCCACCCGCTGCAGGGCCTGGCGGACATGGCCACGATCCGGGAGCGCCTCGGAGAGCCCGCAGGCCGCAAGTACGTCTTGACCTGGTCCTGGCACCCCAAGTCCTTGCCCGTGGCGACGCCCCACTCCCAGCTCCTGGCCGCGGCCGATCTGGGGATGGACGTCACCGTCCTGCGCCCCGACGGCTGGGAGCTCGAGCCTGAGGTGATGGGGGCCGCGCGCGAGCGGGCCCGCTCCTTGGGCGGCGAGGTGACCGAGACCGCCGATGCGGAGGCCGCCTACGAGGGCGCCCACGTCGTGTGCGCCAAGGCCTGGGGTTCCCTCGACTACTACGGGCGCTTCGAGCAGGAGGCGGCGGAGAAGGAGGGGTTGCGTCCCGACTGGATCGTGGACGAGGCGCGCATGGAGAAGACCGACGACGCCTTCTTCATGCACTGCCTGCCCGTGCGGCGCAACATCGTGGTCACCGACGGCGTCCTGGACTCCGATCGCTCGGCGGTGATCGACGAGGCCGAGAACCGACTGTGGACTGCGGCGGCGCTCTTCGCCGCCCTGGCGGGAAAGTGAGCGCGGGGGACGGCAAGGCGGCGCGCCCGCACGTCCGCGCGAGCGAGCCGGGCGACGAGGGGCGCGCCGAGGAAGCCGCGCGCCTGATCGACTCGGTGGCGGAGGCGTTCGACATCGCCCGCCGGGACCCGGAGTTCCTGCGGGCCAAGATCCACGCCCGCCAGGCGGCCCTGGCCGAGTTCGAGGAGGACCTGGTCGGCTTCGGCTACTGGTCCGCCTGGGACGAGGGACGCTTCGTCTCCCATTCCGGCCTCGTCGTGCGCCCGGACCTGCGCGGGCGCGGACTGGGGGGAGAGCTGAAACGCTGCCTGTTCGCCTCCTCTCGCGAGCGCCTGCCCGCCGCCTCCGTCATGAGCCTGACCACCTCCCCCCAAGTGCGCGCCATGAACCTCTCCCTGGGCTTCCGCGTCGTGCCCCTCGACGCCCTACCCGACGATCCCGAGTTCTGGAAGGGCTGCGAGGCCTGTCGCAACGTGGAGCGCGTGCGGCGCGAGGGCCTGCGCTGCTGCTGCGAGGCCATGTTGCTCGACCCGGCCGACATGGAGGGCGAGGCGTGAGCGTTCGCGCGTGGGTGGCCGACCGCCGCGACGAGATCATCGCCCTGCTCGAGGGGATGATCGCGATCGACAGCGTCACCGGGAACGAGGGCGAGCTGGCCCGCTTCTGCGCCGCCTGGCTGGGCGAGCACGGCATCGAGCACCTCCTCCAGCCCTGCAAGGACCGGGAGAACGTGATCAGCGTCGTCGGGGAGGGAGACCCGACCCTGATCATCGCCGGCCACCTCGACACCGTCCCGCCCAACGCGGGAGACTGGACCTACGGTCCGCTCACGCCCAGAGTCGTCGACGGCAAGGTCTACGGCCTCGGCGCGAGCGACCTGCACGCCTCGACCGTGGGCGCCTACTTCGCCTCCCTGTACCTGCGCGAACGAGGCCTGCCCGGGCGCTTCATGACGGCCTTCACGATCGAGGAGGAGACCACCGGAGACGGCTCGCGCCTGTTCCTCGACTGGGCCGAACAGGAGGGGTTCCTCGACTTCGCCCGCACCGAGTGTGTCGTGTGCGAGCCCACCGACCTCGACCTGGTCTGTCTGGGGAACCGCGGCAGCTCGTTCCTGGTCCTGACGGTCCGCGGTCTGGGCGGCCACGGAAGCCGGCCCCACCTGGCGCGCAACCCGCTCCCCAAGCTGCAGGAGATCCTGGCGTCCCTGCGCGGCCTCGAGGAGCGCTGGGCGACCGAGTACCCCGACCCCGACTTCGGCGCGACGACCCTGACCCCGACCTGCGTGCAGGCCGGCGACCTCGACAGCACCAATGTGATCCCCGAGCTGGCACGGGCGGTCGTGGACTGCCGACCGACCCCGGCGCTCTACGCCGACGGACTGGCGCTCTTCCGCGAGGGCGTCACCGAGTGTCTGGAGGGAGCGCGGGAGGAGGGCTTCGAGATCACCTGGGAGGAGCTCTACGCCCGGGAGGGGCAGAAGCTCGCCGAGGACCACCCCCTGGCCCAGACCGTGCGCCGCGTCCTGCGCGAGGACCTGGGGGTCGACGCCGCCTTCGGGGTCACGCCGGCGGGCAACGACGCGGTCTTCTACGCCGCCAAGGGCATCCCCACCGTGAACAAGATCGGCCCGGGCCACCCGGCCTGCGCCCACCAGGTGAACGAGCACGTCAGCATCGAGAACCTCTTGCTGGGGGTGGAGCTGTACACCTGGATCGGCCTGCGGCGGTTCGGCCTCGAGCCCGGGCACGCCGGCGTCCCTCCGACTGCATAAACCATTGCCCGTTTGGGCAAAAAGGCGCATAAAAAGTTGCGTCGGACCCTGGGGAGCGTATAAACGCGCCCCATGCCCCCGCCCCAGACCAGCACCCGGCGGTCCGCGATCCGCCACATCCTCCAAGGCGGTCCGGTCCGCTCCCAGGAGGAGTTGGCGAGTCTCCTGGCCGACAGGGGCCTGGCGACCACCCAGTCCATGCTCAGCCGCGACCTGCGGGCCTTGGGCGTGGCCAAGCGCGCCGGCGCCTACGAGCTCGTCGTCGAGGAGCGGGTGACGCCCCTGGAGGGGCTGGCGGCCCTGCTGCGAGGCGCCCGCCCGGCCGGCGAGCACCTGGTCTGCGTCTTCTCCGAGCCTGGCGCCGCCAGCGCCGTCGCGCGCGCCCTGGAGGCCGAGAGCCTTCCGGGCCTGGTGGGGACGGTCGCCGGGGACGACACGGTCCTGGCCGCCATGGAGTCCGACGCGGCCGGTTCCTCCCTCATCGCTCGCGTCCTGTCCCTGTCCCCCGACGACTAGGAATCCATCGCCATGCGCGTTCTCCTCGCCTATTCCGGCGGCCTCGACACCTCGTTCCTCGTCGCCCTGCTCGCCCGCGAGCAGGGTCACGAGGTCACCGCCGTCACGGTGGACTGCGGTGGCTTCAGCCCGGCAGAGCGCGCCGACATCGCCCGCCGCGCCCTCGAGCTCGGCGCCGCCCGGCACGAGTTCCTCGACGCGCGCAGCGCCCTGTTCGACTCCGTCCTGCGCTGGTTGGTCGCGGGCAACGTGCGCCGCGGAGGCGTCTACCCCCTGTGTGTCGGGGCCGAGCGCGCCTTGTCGGCGGAGCTCCTGGCCGAGTACGCCGTCGAGGGAGGCTACGACGCCCTGGCCCACGGTTGCACCGCGGCGGGGAACGACCAGGTGCGCTTCGAGGCGACCCTGGCGGTCGTCGCCCCCGACCTCGAGGTCCTCGCGCCGGTGCGCGACCTCGCGCCCAGCCGCGAGGAGCAGGTGGCGTGGCTCGCCGAGCGCGGCTTGGCGGTGCCCGGCAAGACCGGGCGCTACTCGGTCAACGCCGGTCTGTGGGGCCTGACCATCGGCGGCGGCGAGACCCTCAACAGCCACGAGCCCCTGCCCGAGGCGGCCTGGGTCTGGACCCGCGGCGGAGGGGGCGAGGCGCGCCTCTCCATCACGTTCGAGCGCGGCGTGCCGACGGCGGTCGATGGCGTCGAGCTGGACCCGGTCGAGCTGATCGAGACCCTCAACCGCACCGGCGGCGCCCTGGGCTGCGGCCGCGGCTACCACCTCGGGGACACCGTCCTGGGCATCAAGGGCCGCATCGGCTTCGAGGCTCCCGCCGCCACCCTGCTGCTCGACGCCCACCGCGAGCTCGAGAAGCTCGTGCTGACCGAGGAGCAGCGCGCCTGGAAGGACCAGCTCGGCGAAGGCTACGGCCGGCGGTTGCACCAGGGGCTCCTCCACGATCCGGTGATGCGCGACATGGAGGCCTTCTTCGCCTCCTCCCAGGAGGCGGTCAGCGGTCGGGCCCACCTCGCCGTGCGCGGCGGGACGGTGCTCGTCGAGGGCGTCGAGTCGCCCTACAGCCTCCTGGCCGCCAGCGACGCGCGCTACGGCGAGCGGCCGTCGGTGCACTCCAATCCCGCCGGCGCCGCCTACCTCGGGCGCATCCTCGCCGAGCCCGCGCGCCTTGCGCGGCGGGCCGCCGGCTCGCGCGGCGCGGGCGGTGGACGCTCCCCCAAGGCCGATTCGGTGGGGGCCGCGACGCCGTGAGACGCTGCCAACTGGACAAGATCGCTTCGGTCACCACGCGCCTGGGGCTCGACCGCCACGCGATCCTGGGGGAGGAGGTCCCCGCCCGGGCCGGGACGGTCGTGGCCGCGCGCGTGCTGACCGCCAAGAGTCGCTACAACACCCTCGAGGACGTGCACGGTCGGATGGTGAGCCTCTTCCCCGGGGACGTCATCGCCGGGGCCCTGGGGCACCGCGACGCCCTCTACGGCTACTCCGGCCACGTGCCCGAACAGGTGCGCGTCGGCGACGAGCTGTTCCTGCTCAACCTGGGGGGCGTGATCGGGGCGGGCGCCCGGCCCGCGGCGGGCATCGGGCAGCCCTTCCGGCTCGAGATCCTCGGCAGCGTCCTGGAGTTCCCCTACCTCGCCCGGCGCGTCGGCCGGCCCGCGCGCATCCAGCGTGCCGCCCTCCCCTCGGCGCCCCTGCCGGCCGAGCTGCCCCCCGTGGTGGCCCTGGTGGGGACCTGCATGGACTCGGGCAAGACGACGGCGGCCAGCGTCCTGGTCTCCGACTGGACGCGCCGGGGCCTGAGCGTGGCGGCCGGCAAGCTGACCGGCGTCTCCCTGCGGCGGGACGTCCTGCACATGCGCGACTGCGGCGCCGATCCGGTGGCGGACTTCACCGACTTCGGCGTCGTGACGACGTCCGAGGAGAACGCCCTCGCCGCGGCCCACTCCCTCCTGGCGCACCTGGCCGAGGCGCGCCCGGACCGCATCGTGCTCGAGCTGGGGGACGGCCTCCTGGGGACCTACGGCGTCTCCGCCCTGCTCGGCGACCCGGCCCTCTCCGCGCGTCTCTCCTCGGTGGTGCTTTGCGCCCAGGATCCGGTCGGCGCCCTGGGAGCCGTCGATCTGCTTCGGCAGCGCTACGACCTGCGCCCCGCCCTGGTGAGCGGCCGGGTGACCGACACCCCCGTCGGCGTGCGCTTCTGCGAGGAAACCCTGGGCATCGCGGCCTGGAACGCCCTGGGCGGAGGGAGCGAGCGGGCCGCCGGCCTGCTCGACGCGGCCTCCCGGCCCGCGGGGGTGGGAGCGTGACCCAGCCCATCCCGACCTGGATCGTCGGCGCCGGCGGCATGCTGGCCGGCGAGTTGGCGCGCCTGTTGGAAGGCCACCCCGACCTGCGCCTGGAGGGCGTCGCCTCGCGCACACCGGGCGTGCCGTTGCGGGAGATCCACGGGCACCTCGCGAGCGATCTGGTCACCGAGGACGCGGCGGGTGCCGCGCGAGGGATCGGCTCCGTCCTAGAGAACGGGGACGGTCGCGCGGCCGTCTTCCTGGCCCTGCCCCACGGCCACTCCGCCGCCGCCTGGGCCGGGCTGCGCGCCGACCTCGGCGAGGCGGCGGAGCGTGTGTGGGTGGTCGACCTCTCGGCAGACTACCGCCTCGCCTGCGGCGCCGCCCACCGCGCGGCCTACGGGGCGGACGCCCCCGACCCGGAGGGCAGGGAGGCCTTCTGCTACGGCCTGCCGGAGTTGTGGCCCGGGCCCGTGCGCGAGGCGACCCGGGCCGCCGCGGCCGGCTGCTTCGCCACGGCCTTGCAGCTGGGAGCGGTGCCCGCGGCCGCGGCGGGCCTGCTCGACGCCTCCGCTCCCTGGGTGTTCCACGGTGTCACCGGCTCGAGCGGCAGCGGCGTCACGCCGCGCCCCCAGACGCACCACCCGCACCGTCACGGGAACCTGCACGCCTACGCCGTGGACGGCCACCGCCACGAGGCCGAGCTCGCCCAGGCCCTCGCCGGCGGCTCCACGCCCCCCCTGTGCTTCGTGCCCCACTCCGGACCCTTCGCCCGGGGCATCCACCTGACCGCTGTCCTGCCCCTGGCGCAGGGAGCGAGCCTGGCCGACGCCCGCGGGGCCTTTGCCGAGCGCTTCGCGGGGGCGACCTTCGTGGACCTCCTCGCCGAAGGCGTCCCCCAAGTGCGCCGGGTCGTCGGCTCCAACCGCGCCGATCTGGCCCTGGCGGTGCGCGGGGAGAGCCTGTTGGTGTTCGTGGCGCTGGACAACCTGATCAAGGGCGGCGCGGGTCAGGGCCTGCAGTGCATGAACCTGATGGCGGGCCTGCGGGAGGACGCGGGCCTGCCGCGCTCGGGGACGGGGGTCGCCTGATGGCGGTGCGCGAGCTCGAGGTCTACGCCCGCCTGGCCCTGGACGTCGTCGCCGCTGAGGGCAGCGAGCTCGTCCTGGCCGACGGTCGGCGCGTGCTCGACCTCTACGGCGGACACTGCGTCAACACCCTGGGCGCGGCGGACGAGGAGGTCGCCGGGGCTTTCGGCGAGCAATGGCGGCGCCTGTCCTTCGTCACCAACCTGCTCGACCATCCCCCGCGCGAGGCCTTCGTCGAGGCCCTGGGAGCGAACCTGCCGCCGGGCGAGTGGCGCGTGTTCCTGGGCAACAGCGGAGCCGAGGCCAACGAGAACGCCCTCAAGGCGGCGCTCGGCGCGACCTCCCGGGAGCGCGTCGTGTGCTTCGAGGGGGCCTTCCACGGGCGGACGGCCGCGGCCGCGGCGATCAGCGACGTCGCGCGCAGCGGGTTCCCCCGCGATCCGTTCGAGCTCACCCGCCTGCCGTGGGGAGACGGCGCGGCGGCGCGCGCCGCGATCGACGACACGGTGGCGGCGGTCGTCCTCGAGCCGATCCAGTCCATGGCGGGGGTGCGCGTGCCGCCCGACGGGTTCCTTGGCGAGCTGCGTGCCGCCTGCGACGCGAGCGGCGCGGTCTTGATCTTCGACGAAGTGCAGACGGGCAACGGGCGCACGGGACGGCCCTTCGCGGCCCAGACCTTGGGGGTCACTCCCGACGTGCTGGTGACGGCCAAGGGAGCCGCCGGCGGCCTGCCGATCGGCATCACCGTGCTCTCGGCCGCCCTGGCCGCGGAGCTGCCCGGGGGGATCCTGGGCTCGACCTTCGGTGGCGGCCCCTCGGTCCTCGCGGCGGCCTGCGTGGTCCAGCGGCGCATCGGGGAGCCAGCCTTCGCGCGGCACGTGCGCGAGGTCTCGGCTGCCCTCGGCGAGGCGGCCCTGCGCGGGCCCGTGCGCGAGGTGCGGGGCGCCGGCCTCCTCTTGGGCGCCGTCCTCGACCTCGGCGTCGACGCCGGCGGCGTGCGGGGCGCCCTGCTCGAGCACGGCATCCTCGTGGGGACGAGCAACGATCAAAGCGTCCTGCGCCTCACCCCGCCCCTGACCCTCACCCTCGAGGAGGCCGCTCGCCTGGGCGACGCCCTCGAGAGCATCGACGGCGCCGCCTGACGGCCCGCCGCAACCCGCTTTTCGGAGTCCTGTCGTGATCGATCTGTTCCTCGCTTCCGAGTACGCCCGCCTGCACCGCGGGCAGGTGATGGTGGTCAAGGTCGGCGGAGCCTGCCTGGCGAGCGCGGCGCGGCGGCGCTCCCTGGCGCGCCAGCTGGCCGCCGTGGACGCCTTCGGGGCGCGCTTGGTCGTCGTCCACGGCGGCGGCCCCCAGACCGGCGAGCTGCAGGAGCTGCTGGGGGAGCGGCCGCGCTCGGTCGACGGGCGCCGCGTGACGACGCCCACCGCCCTGCGAGCCCTGGGCATGGCGACCGCCGGGGCCATCAGCACCGAGTGGACCGCGGCGATGTGCGAGGCGGGCGCCAACGCCGTGGGGGTCTGCGCGGCGTCGGCGGGCATCGTCGTCGCCTCGCGCCGCGCGCCGATGGAGACGAGCGAAGGCGCGGTCGACCTGGGGCTGGTCGGGGACGTGCAGACCGTCGATGCCGCTCCCCTGGCCGCGATGCTCGACGCTGGCCTGGTGCCCGTGGTCTGTCCGCCGGTCTCCGACGGCCGGGGCGGGCTGCTCAACCTCAACGCCGACCTCCTGGCGGCCTCGCTGGCGGCGGCCCTGTCGGCCGCCAAGCTGATCCTCGCCACCGAGGCTTCCGGCGTCCTGTCGGACCACACCGACCCGCGCAGCGTCCTCTCCACCCTGACCCTCGCGGAGCTGGAGGACCTCGGGCGGGGGGGAGCCCTGCGGGACGGGATGTCGGTCAAGGCGACCGCCGTGCGGCACGCCCTCGACGGCGGCGTGGCCCGGGTGCACGTGGTCTCGGGCACGACCGCCGAAGGGGTCCTGGGCGAGCTCTACACGACCCACGGCACCGGGACCCTCGTGACCCTCGAGCGCGAGACCGCCCCCGAGCCCGAACCGGCGGTGACCCCGTGAGCGTCAGCGAGCTGGAGCAGCTGTTGGCGGACCTCGTGCGCGTGCCGAGCCCGTCGGGC
The DNA here is from genome assembly GCA_030746555.1 of Planctomycetota bacterium. GTDB lineage: Bacteria > Planctomycetota > UBA1135 > UBA1135. The sequence continues at coordinate 26,532 of JASLMK010000115.1, forward strand.
GCCGAAGGCCCCGCGGCGGACCAGGCGGCGTCCTGGCTCTCCGAGCGCGGCGTGGCCGTCGAACGCGTGGGCGACAGCGTCGTCGCTCGGGTGGGCGGGGCGTCCGGCGGTCCGCTGCTCTTGTTGAACACCCACCTCGACACGGTCGGGGCCGGGGAGGGCTGGACCGTCGATCCCCTCGCCGGGTGCTGGGAGGGCGACCGCCTCGTGGGCCTGGGCGCGAACGACGCCAAGGGCTCGGCGGCCGCGATGATGTGGGCCACCGCCCATCTCGCAGGGGCCTCCGCCGACCTGCCCGGCACCCTCGTGCTGGCGCTCAACGCCTGCGAGGAGACGACGAACGCGGGCATGGCGGACGTCCTGGCCTACCTGGGCGAGTCCCACGGGCCGCCCGATGCAGCGGTGACGGGCGAGCCGACCGGGCTCGAGGTCGTGCGCGCCCAGGCCGGCCTCGCGATCCTGGAGCTCTCCTGGGAAGGGCGGGCGTGCCACGCCGCGCACGTGGCCCGGGTGGACCACGCCAACGCCCTGCTGGCCGCGGCGCGGGACCTGGCGGCGCTTCCCGAGCCGTGGGTCCTCGAGGGCGTCCACCCGCTCCTGGGGCAGAGCACGATGGCCGTCACCGTGCTGCAGGCGGGGGAGCGGCACAACCAGATCCCCGACCGCGCCCGGGCCGTGGTGGACGCGCGCCTCGCGCCGCCCCACGACGCCGCGGAGTGCGTCGCCCTGCTCGAGGCCGCCCTGCCCGGCGCGCAGGTGGGGGTGCGCTCCGAGCGGCTCGTGCCGGTCGAGACCCCGGCCGACCACCCGCTGGTGACCGTCGCCCTGGAGTGCGCCGGGCGGGAGGGCGCGAGCGGCTCGAGCACCCTCTCGGACATGGCGCTCCTCGCCGGGGTCCCGGCGGTCAAGTGCGGCCCCGGGCTCACGGCCCGCTCGCACGCCCCCGACGAGTTCCTGACGCGCACGGAGCTGGACCAGGGGGCCGCGTTCTACGAGCGCCTCGTGCCGGCGGCCCTGGTCGCCCTGGCTACCGCGGAGGTGGGCCGGTGAGCGGCACCTTCCACTCGCCGGTCTGGGACCGGGGGGAGGCCATCGACGAGGAGATGATGCGCTTCACCGTGGGCGACGACTGGTGGTGGGATCGGCGGCTGGTCGAGGTGGACCTGGCCGGCTCCCTGGCCCACGTGGACGGCCTCCTCGAGGCGGGGCTGGTCGAGGCGGGCGACCACGCGCTCCTGCGCGGCGGCCTCGAGGACCTGCTCGCGGGCCACCGGCGCGGGGAGTGGGACGTCGAGGCCGGTGACGAGGACGTGCACTCCGCCGTGGAGCGGCGCCTGACCGAGGCGATCGGGGAGGCGGGGAAGCGCCTCCACACCGGGCGCAGCCGCAATGACCAGGTGGCCCTGGACGTGCGCCTGTGGCTGCGCGACGCCGCCGCGACGACGGCCGCCTCCCTGGGGGCACTGGTCTCGGCCTGTTCGCGCCTGGAAGCGTCCGACCTGCCCCTCCCGGGCTACACGCACCTGCGGCGGGCGATGCCCTCCAGCGTGGCCGACTGGGCCGCGGCCCACCGCGCGGCCCTGGAGGCCAGCGCCGAGGACCTCGCCGGGGCACGGCGCCGCCTGCGCGCCTGCCCCTTGGGGAGCGGCGCGGGCTACGGCGTCCCCCTGCCCCTGGCCCGTGACGCGGTGGCGCTCTCCCTGGGCTTCGAGGGCCCCGAGGAGCCGGCCACCGCCACCCAGCTCACCCGCGGTCGCGCGGAGCTGGCGTACCTGACCGCCCTGGAGGCGGTGGCCCTCGACCTGGGGAAGCTCGCCTGCGACCTGTGGCTCTACTCGAGCGCGGAGTTCGGCTTCCTGTCCCTGCCGGTGGCCCTGACCACGGGCTCGTCCCTGATGCCGCACAAGCGCAACCCCGACGTGGTCGAGCTGCTGCGCGCCCACTGCCGCCAGGTGGGGGCGGAGCGCGAGGCCCTCGTGCGGGTGATCGCCGACCTGCCCTCGGGCTACCACCGCGACTTCCAGCTCATCAAGCCACCCCTGTTCCGCGCCCACGACCGGATGGCGGCGGCCCTGCCGATCGCCGCGCGCCTGCTGGACGGTTTGGAGTGGGAACGCGAGGAGCTGGAGCGCGCGGCCTCCGATCCCGGCCTGCGGTCGGTCGAGCGGGCCTTCGAGCGCGTGCGCGCTGGGGAGTCCTTCCGTGATGCCTACCGGGCCGAGAGCCTGGGCGGCTGAGAGGCGGCCGCGCTCAGGGGCCGGCCGCCGCCCGCGGGCGCGTGAACAGGCTCACCGCGACCAGGGCGGCGACGCTGACGCAGACCGCCGGGAGCGCCGCGTCGAGGTGGGCGAGGCCCTCGGCCAGGGCGCCCTCGGGGGCTCGCGCGAGGAGCTCGGCCCCGAGGCTGACCTCCCACCACACCGCGACGACCAGGCCGGTGACCATCGAGGCCAAGGCCCCCGCGGGGGTAGCGCCCTTCCAGAAGAAAGCGGCCAGCAAGGGCGGCGTGATCGCCGCGCCGTAGAGGGTGTAGGCGAACAGGGCGACCTCGAAGAAGCTCGTGGCTTGGAACGCCAGGAACAGGGCGAGGAGGCCGAGGCCGACGACGGCCACCCGGGCGGCGGCGACGATCTCGGCCTCGCTCGCGGCCGGCCGCAGGAAGCGCTGGTAGACGTCGCGAACGAGGGAGGTCGCCGGTGCGAGGAGGTAGGAGTCGGCGGTGGAGACGACGACCGCCACGACCGTCGCGCACAGCAAGGCGCCGAGCCCGGCGGGCAGCACCTCGAAGGCCACGTGGACGATGGCGTGGGCCGGATTGGAGGGTGCGGCGACCGCGCCCTGGGCGACCAGGGCGGCGCAGCCGACGGCGAGGGCGATGATCATCCAGTCCAGGAGCAGGACGCCGGCGAACATCCCCACGGCGGAGCGCCGGGCCGTGCGTTCGTCGCGCGCCGAGAAGAAGCGCTGGTACATGTTGGCGTCGCCCAGGATCAGGAGGAACGCCGGGAGCAGGTAGGAGACGACTCGGGAGACCGGGTAGGCGCCGACGTCTCGGGCATCCGCGGGGAGGGCGGCCAGCAGCTCGGCGCCGCCTCCGGCGCGCGAGACCACGATGCCCAGGGCCAGGGCCAGGCCGAGGGTCATCAGCACGCCGTTGGCGACGTCGGTGTAGGCGACCGAGATCATCCCCGCCAGGGCCGTGTAGAGGATGACGAAGGCGGCCACGGCGCAGACGCCGACGGTCGAGGGGGCGATCTCGCCGGTGAGGGCGTCGGGGGCTTCGCGGATCTGGGGCCATAGGTACTCCAGCACGGCGGAGCCGGCGCGGTACTGGTAGGAGACGATGATCACGTAGCCGCCCAGGAGCGCGAGGGTGCCCAGCAGGCGTGCGCCGACCCCGAAGCGCTCCTCGAGGATGTCCTGGATCGTGAAGTGCTCCATGCGCCGGATGCGGGCGGCGAGCAGGAAGAGCACGGCGATCCCCACGGCGCTGGAGAGGGGCAGGACGAGGGCTGCTAGCCCGTCGGTGTAGCCCTTCTGGGCGTTGCCGAAGACGCTGCCCGTGCCGATCCAGGTGGCGAGCAGGGTGCCGGCCAGGACCGTCGTCCCCAGGCCGCGCCCGGCGAGGCTGAAGTCGGCCTGGGTCCGGACCGAGCGGGCCTTCCAGGCGCCCACGACCAGGAGCAGCAGCAGGTAGGTGACGAGGACGATCGCGTGGACGTGGCCCAAGGTGGGCAGTCTATCAGAGGCGGCGAGGCCTCCCAGCGCTATGCTCGGGCGATGGCCTCCGACGAGAAGCCGCGCAAGTTCACCAGCTTCAAGGACCTGGCGCGCCAGGCGGGGAGTGGTGAGGAGCCGGCCGAGCAGGCCGAGACCGGACCGGGCTGGACCCTGGACACGGGAGACGCGGCGGAGGTCTCGGCGGAGGCGGAGCAACGACTCCTGGACGCCGACGAGGCTCCGCGCGAGCGCATCGACGCTCGCCCCGAGGGGTTCGGGACGATGGACGGCGGGCCCCCGCCCTACCGCGACGAGCAGAGCGAGGAGATGGAGCTCCTGGCGAGCTTCCGCGTACGCACGGTCTTTCCCGCCGACGTGGCCGAGGAGGTGGCGAGCCTGCCCGAGGACCCCCTCGAGGCCGACTTCGCCGGGCGCGTCGACCTGCGCGGCGAGACGATCTTCACCATCGATGGTGAGGACGCCCGGGACTACGACGACGCGATCTCCGTGCGCGCCACCGACGACGGAGCGATCGAGCTCGGCGTACACATCGCCGACGTCGCCCACTACGTCCGCCCCGACACGGCGCTGGATGACGAGGCCCTCGCGCGGGCGACGAGCGTGTACCTGGCCGACCAAGTCGTGCCGATGCTCCCCGAGACCCTCTCGAACGGGCTCTGCTCCCTGGTCCCGCGCAGGCCACGCCTGGCCTACTCGGTGGTGATGACCTTCGACGCCGACGGCGCCCGAACGGCGGCGAGGGTTCACAAGAGCGTCATCGAGAGCGTGGAGCGCATCACCTACAGGGCGGTGCAGGAGTTGCTCGACGGCGAGGACAGCGAGGGCGCACGCGTGATCGCCCGACTCGAGCCCGAGCTACGGCTCTTGGAGACCTGGACCCGCCGCCAGCAGGCCCTGCGGGACGCGCGCGGCTCCCTGCGCATGCAGTCCAAGGAACGCAAGTTCGTCTTCGACGACGAGCACGAGGTGTGCGCCGTGGTCGACGCGCCCCGCTACTTCTCCCAGACCCTGATCGAGGAGACGGCCCTGGCCGCCAACCAGGCGGTGGGGGACCTGTTCCGCGAGCGGGGCCTGCCGACGATCTACCGCGTCCATCCCGAGAAGGACCCCGAGGAGATCGCGGCCGTGGCGCGACTGTTGGCCGAGCACGGCCTGCGGGTGCCGAAGAAGGAGCGCCTGACGGGGCGGGACGTGGCGCGCCTGATCCGAGCCGCCCGCGGGCGTCCCAACGCCGAGGCCCTGATCGGACGCATCATGGGCCTGATCGAGCGCGCCGTGTACGAGGTCCGAGACCACGAGGACGTCGCGACCCACTTCGGCCTGGCGCGCGAGGCCTACCTGCACTTCACCTCGCCCATCCGCCGCTACCCCGACCTGATCGTCCACCGCTGGCTGTGGGCGGTCGAGAGTCGCGGTGAGGAGGCCGCGGAGGAGCTCTCGGCCGAGGAGCTGGTGGCCGACCTGAACCAGATCGCCGCCCATTGCTCGGTGCGTTCGGAGGTGGCCGACATGGCCTCCCGGGCGGTCGGGGACCTCAAGATCTGCCAGTTCATGGAGCCTCGGACCGGCGAGCGCCTCGACGGCAAGGTCGTGCGCGTCAGCCCCGCCGGGATGGAGGTCCTGCTCGTCGAGCCCAACGTCTCCGCCTTCCTGCCCACGCGCGCCATCGGCGAGCGTGGCACGGTCAAGGGCGCGACCCTGCAGGTGCGCCGCGGCCGCTCCGCGCGCTCCTTCACCGAGGGCCACCCGGTGGCCGTGAAGCTCGTCGAGGTCGACTTCCTGCGGCTCCAGCTGACCCTGGAGCTGGCCTGACCGGGCCCCGCGGCTAGAAACCTGGGACCTGGGGGGCCTTGCGGTACAGGGCCCAGGTGATCACGAAGCCGATCACCAGGGAGACGGGGATCCAGACCGTGGCGAGGTTCGTGGCGCCGTTGAGGGCCGCCTGGTCGACACCGACCATGAACAGCAACAGCGGCATCGACATGTAGGTGTTGTGCTTGGAGCGCAGGCCCGCCAGGGCGACGTCGGCCCCCTCGGGCGCCTCGCCGTTCTTGATGGCGGTGATGATGCGCTGCTGGGCGGGCCAGATGCGCATCCAGACGTTGGCGGCCATCGAGGTGCCGAAGAGCGCCGCGACGTGCACCATGGTTGCCCGCCCGCTGAACCCCAGGGTGTTTTCGAGGTACCAGCCGTAGGCCACCGCGAGGGCCGCCCACAGGAGGACGGCGACGGAGTGGTTGATCTTGTTGGCGACCTTGAACAACTGGTCGTACACGAAAAAGCCCACGAGCAGCGCGACGAAGGCCTGGCCCCAGACGGCGGGCGCGGGATTGGCGCCGAGGTGCTCGGAGTGGATCCCGTAGGCGTTGGGGGTGGGCCCGATGTAGTACATCACGAAGAGCAACAGGGCCCCCAGGACCCAGGTGTAGGCGGCGCCCCAGCGAAACCAGAACAAGGCCCTGGGCATCAACTCGGGCACGACCTTGCGTTTGGTGTCACCATCCATGGTCGGTGCGAAGGCCGAGTTGACCCAGTTGAAGAACCACAGCATGCCGATCCACAGCACACCGGCGATGACGTGACCCCAGCGCAGGCTGAGCTGGGCGTGGTCGGCGAGAAAGGGGATGTCGTTCATCGGGCTTTGGGCAGGGTGTCGGTGATGGGTGACGCTTACGGGAGCGGCACTATCGGAGATCGCCGGCGGCGAGTCAACGCCCGCTGCCCAGGGTCCTCGGCGCGCGGTGGGAGGCCCGTGGCGGGGGGCGATCGGTCTCCCCGCCGCTCAGTCCTCGAAGGCGAACTCCACCCGAGCCGCGCCCCCCGGGGGCAGCTCGAGCTCGGCCGAGAGCTTCCCGTAGACCTCGTGCCAGGCGGTGAGGGTGTGCTTCCCGGGGGGCAGGCCCTCGATCGCAAACTCGCCGGCGGCGTCGGTGACGGAGAAGAACGGGTGATCGGTGACGTGCACCGTGGACTTCATCCAGGGATGGATGTCGCACCCGATGGGTACTGGCGCCGGTTCCTTGCGGTCGAAGACGAACAGGAAGTCCTCTGCGCCGGGGGCCTGGGTGTTGTTGGGGAAGGTCTTGCGCCGGGCGTAGACGTGGACGTTGTGGTTGAGCGGGTCGCCGTTGCGCACGCGCAGGGTCTGGCCGACTTGCAGGCCGAGCACGCGCGGTGTGTAGATGCAGCCCTGCTGGTCGAGCAGGGCCGCCTCGGCGGGCGGCTGGGCATCCACGCCGCGCAGGCCTTTCACGGTCACGAAGACGTTTTGCAGCCGCCCGTCGGCGACCAGGACGCGATTGTCGAGGGTGGCGCCTTCGTCGCCGTGGTCGCACCCGGAGAGGCTCAGCTCCTCGCGCTCGGGAGGCTCACCGTGGAACACGACCATGCCGGTCACCGTGCCGGGCGTGTCATCGGTGACGGCTCCATCGCTCACCTCGGGGGCCTCCACCGCCACGGTGGGGGCGGCGGCGGGGCGCTCGGGTTCCTGCGCGGCGGCGCCGCCGCCCTCCTCGGCACCTCCGCCGCACGCGGCGCAGCAGGTCAGGATCAGGATTGCCGGGCTCGAGTTGGAGAGGGCCATGGATCGACGGGCGAACAAGGGTGAAAAGGTCTCGTAAGTGCGGCGTGGGCGACATGGTAGCGGCTGCGCTCGGCCCACGCAGGTGCGAGGATACGGTCCAGCGTGGCGACGGTTTGGAAGAGGTTTTCCTCTCGCCCGACCGCTCGGCTAACGTACGAGTAGGTCTTGAATCTCCACCCGGCCTCCAGAGAGGACGACTCCCGATGAACACACTCACGACGGCGCTGCTGCTCGGTGGCGCGCTCGGCCTCGCTCCCCCGATCGACACCGCCCAGGTCGGCGACGTCGCGCCCGAAATCGAGGGCGAGTGGCTGCAATCCGAAGTCAACAGCCTGGCCGCCTGCCGCGGCAGGGTCGTGTTGATCGAGTTCTGGCGCACCTGGTGAGCGCCCTGCACGACCCAGATCCCTCACCTCAATGAGCTCCACGAGGAGCTGGGAGACGAGGGGCTGGTCGTCGTCGGCGTGTCCGACGAAGGGATGGGCCTGATCGAGAGGCACATCGAAAAGACGAAGATGCGCTTCCCCGTGGCTCGCACGAAGGCGCGGGTCGACATGCTCTACGGGGTCGAGGGCTTCCCCCACGCGGCCCTGATCGACGCCTCGGGCCATCTGGTTTGGTCCGGCCACCCCGGCGGCCTGGAGGAGTCCTTGGTCAAGAGGCTGCTCGAGGACGCGGCTTTCGTGGCTCCCGTGGAAGGGAAGGCCTACAAGGGCCTCAACAAGCGCATCCGCAAGCGCGAGTACGGGAAGGCCCTCGCCGAAGCCGTCAAGGGCCTGAAGAAGGCGCCCGAGGACGCGGGCTTCGCCAAGGCGCGCGCCTCCCTGGAGGGTCTGCTCGAGCACAAGCGCAAGGCCGCCGCAGCGGCGGTGGACGCCGGCGACCACGGCCTCGCCTGGGGGCTCCTGGTCGAGGTAGAGGAGCTCTTCGACGGAACCGACGAGGCCAAGGCGGCCAAGGCGCGCGCCAAGGAGCTCGAGAAGCTGCCCGAGGCGAAGGACGCCATCGAGGCCTACAAGAAGATCCGCAAGGCGGACGAGGTGGCCCTGACCGGCGACTACGAGAAGGCAGCACGCACCTACAAGACCGTGGCTTCCAAGTTCCCCGACACGGCCTCGGGGAGGCGCGCCCGAGCCTTCATGAACCGCCATCCCCTGTAGGCGGCGTTGGACGCCGCTCGTCGGGGAGTCCTCACTCGAGACCAGGTCCGGCGCCTCGATCGCCTCGCGACCGAGGAGCTGGGCCTCCCGGGGATCGTGCTGATGGAGAGCGCGGGTCGCGCGGCGGCCGAGGCCCTCGCGCGGGCCGTGGCAGGAGGTGAGCTCCCGACGCGCTGCGCGCGGCCCTCGGTGCTCGTCTTGTGCGGCCCGGGCAACAACGGCGGGGACGGCTACGTCATCGCGCGCCACCTCGCCTGCGCCGGCTGGCCGGTCCGGCTGGGCGAGGCGCACGGCGGCCGGGATCCGAGCCCCGACGCCGCCGTCTTCCGCGGCGTGACCCGAGCGATGGACCTACGCCACCACCCGATCCCCGACGCGGCCGCCTGGAGGGACCTGGAGCCCTCTCTGGCCGAGGTGGAGATCCTCGTGGACGCCCTCTTGGGCACCGGGTGCCGTGGAGAAGTGCGCGGACCGCTCGCCGGCGTGATGGCCGCCTGCGGGGCCTGGGCGGCGAAGGAAGCCCGCGCTGTCGTGGCGGTGGACTCGCCCTCGGGCCTCGACGTCGACACCGGGTGCGCGGCGGCCGAGACCCTGGCCGCCGCTTTGACCCTTACCTTCGTGGCCTCCAAGCCGGGCTTCGAGGAGGCGGCGGCCTGGACCGGGCCCGTTCGGGTGCTGTCGATCGGCACGCCGCCCAGCCTCGAAGAGAGGGTACGTGGAGAATAGGAGCGGTCGGCGCGCGTACGGGGGGCGGCGCGGCGCGACAGACCGTCGCGCGCCTCCCCGGACCACCCCCAGATCACGCCGATGAACGACCCGACGCCGCCGCCCAGCCCTCGAGACGACGCCGACACCGCGGACTCCCTGCCGGGGGGCGCACCGTCTGCGGAGGAGCGCAACTGGGCGCTCGCCGCTCACCTGGCGGGCCTCCTCGGCTACCTGGTCGTCGTCGGCTCGATCGTAGGCCCGCTCGTCGTCTGGCTGGTGAAGAAGGAGGAGAGCGAGTTCATCGCTGATCAGGCCCTCGAGGCCCTGAACTTCCAGATCACCGTCTTCCTTCTGACGGTGGTCTGCATCGTCCTGGCCCTGTGCGTCGTGGGGGCCCTGCTGCTCATCCCGCTGGCGGTGGCGGACCTCGTGTTCACGATCGTGGCCGCCATGGCCGCCTCGCGCGGTGAGCGGTACCGCTACCCCTTCAGCTTGCGGCTCGTGAAGTAGGCGGCCCGCGCCGCGCCGAGCGAGCTCAGGGGCAGAAGTCGACGCTCAGTCCGTCGGAGAGGTTGAATCCTGCGGGACCGCCTCCCGGATCGCGGTACCACAGCTGGAACTTCCAGGTGTCTCCGGGCTCGATCAGGCCCGGGCCGAGACCGGCGGGGGGCGCGGTCATGTCGACGGGGCGCACGATCTGCCCTCCGCTCCCGACGGGCGCGGGAGGATCCAGGCGGAAGATGGGCCCGCCCACGCAGCGGAAGCCCTCGCCGAAGGGCAGCTGGATCTCGTTGGGGCCGTAGAAGAACAGGCCGGACTCGCCGGGGACGGCTCCCCAGGCGCGGATCTCGAAGAGGTTGGCGCTGATGCTGGTCTCCTGGTTGGAGGCCATCGAGGCGCCCGGACCCGCGGAGTTGGGGGCGGTGTCGCAGAAGTGCTGCGAATCGCCGGCGCAGCCGGGAACGATGCGCCAGACCCCGGGGCCGTCGCTGGAGAAGGCCCCGACGTACAACTCACCGGCGCCGTCCTCTCCGAAGGTCAGGATCGAGGTCGGCGGGGGCAGGCCGAGGTCTGTCGTGTGCTCCACGAGGTCGCTCGCCGAGGCCCCGTCGAAGGCGATCGACCAGACCCTCCCGGCGCAGAAATCCCCGAACACGTAGCGCCCTTCGAGGGCGGGGATCTCCTGGCCGCGGTAGCGGTGGCCTCCGATGACCGCGCAGCCCTCGGCGTGGGAGTACTCGAAGACCGGCTGCGTCACCGCCGGCCCGCCGCAGGCGCAGCCGCCTAGACCGGTGCAGTGGCTGCCCTCCATGCAGCGCCAGCCGTAGTTGTGGCGCCCTTCGCCGGCCGGCTCGAAGTCGATCTCCTCCCGGTTGGACTGCCCGACGTCGGCGATCCACAGGTCGTGGGTCTCACGGTCGAAGCTGAAGCGCCAGGGATTCCGCAGGCCCAGGGCCCACACCTCGTCCCGAATGGCGGGGTGACCCACGAAGGGGTTGTCGGGCGGGATCGAGCCGTCGAGCTCGAGGCGCAGGATCTTGCCGAACAGGGACTGTCCGTCCTGGGCCCGGTTGCGGGGGTCGTTGCCCAGGCCGCCGTCCCCGAGCCCGACGTAGAGCTTCAGGTCGTGGGAGCCGATCCGGATGCACCCGCCGTTGTGGTTGGCGTAGGGTTGCGCGACGGTGAACAGGACGACCTCGGAGTTCGGGTCCGCCTGGTTCGGGTCGCCGCCGGTGACTTGGAACCGAGAGAGGCGCACGAAGCGCTGAG
>JASLMK010000116.1 GCA_030746555.1 Planctomycetota bacterium
CCCGAGAGCCGCGAATTCCCCGGCCCGCCGGAGCAGCTCCCCCGGCCGCCTGGCGATGCCGCGGTGGATGACGTGGTGCCAGGTGCCCGGCCCGTCCGCTCTCGGTCTGCGTCCCATGGGAAGAGGGACGGGGGAAGAGGGAGGCGGTTACGGGGTGTGCGGTACTTCCGTGTCGGTGGGGTGGCGACGGGTGTGCGACACCGTACAGCCGGCCAGGGTGGCGATGGTCGCGGGGTCGACGGTGCCCGGACCCTGAGGGGGCAGGTCGGCCTCGGGGATGCCGGGCCAGCCCAGCAATCGGCGCGCGCGACGCCCCAGCCCCAACAACAGCGGCAAGGGAATGCCCGTGCTCTGGGCAAGCTCCAGACCCGCCGTCGTCGCGAGCTGGCCGAGGGTGCCCACGCCGCCGGCGCGCAGACGGGCGCAGATCGCCTCGGTCAAGCCCTCCGCCAGCGCCGGGCGCAGGAGCATCGCGTGGTCGACGCGAGTGGGACTCGCCGACGGCTCGTCGCTCTCGTGCAGGCCCCACGGATGGACAATGCCGCCCGCCGGCCACTCGACGAGGACCAACGGGTCGTCCTCCTCCACAGCGCCGGAGGGCTCGATCGCCGCCCGCTCGTTCGCCTGCTCGGCCGCCTGCTCGGCCGCCTGGGGCGCCGGCGCGGGCTCCCTCGCGGGAGGGACCTCGGCGACCTTGCGGGGCCACTCCGGCCACGGGGTGGGCGCGGGCGCGCCCACGGCGGCCGCCTCCCCGCGATCGGCGGGATGGCGCAGCTCGGCGGGGAGCTCGAAGCTCGGGCGCGCCTCGCACGACTCGACGGGCCAGGCAGGCGCGACGCTCGTGGGGTCCTCCTCGGACTCCTCGTCGGCCGCCAAGGCGCGGACCTCCTCCAAGACCGGGTCCCACTCCCGATCGAGGTCGCGCTCGGAAGGGTGCCGCGGCTCCGCCGCGGGCGCGTCCTTCCTCTCCCGTGCGGGCTCGGAGCGCGCCAGGTCGTCGTGGGCATCGGACTCGGGAGCGACGAGCGCCGCCGAGACCTCCCACGGCTCCTCGGAGGGGCGGCAGAGGGCGGTCGGGTCCTCGTCGTTCGCCGCGGCACGGAACTCGTCGGCATCCCGCATCCCCGCCTCGGCCTCCAGGCGGCCCGAGAGCTGGCGCCCCTCGCGCACGAAACGCCGGGCCAGACCCACCGGGCCGTTCATGATCGAAGCGAGCTCCACCTCGGAGACGTCCTCGAGCTGAGCGAGGGAGTGCAGCCCGGCGGAGCGCAACCGGCGCAGGGTCACCGGGCCGGCGGCGTGGAGGTTGCAGAGCAATGCCAAACCGTTCATGGGTCGCCTCGTGGGTCGGGAGGTCGGGGCCGACGCGCCCGGGGGGGCGGGTCGAGAGAGCGGCTCGCCCACTCCCACAGCGTCTCGGTGCGCGTGGACGCGGACCTCGTCGGCGAGGAACGCGAAGGTGCGCGCCGCGTCGCAGCCGGGATCGGCGAGGTGGACGGGCAAGCCGGAGACGGTCGCCTCGCGCAGGCTGTCCGACGCCTGGATCACCGTGTCGAACAGGTCGTCGCCGTGGCGGGCCTGGATGGCGACGAGCAACTCGCGGGAGATCGACGAGCGGCGGTCGAACAGCGTCGCGACCACGCGCAGGAACGGGGCGCAACCCACGCGCGCCGCCAGCCGGTCGAGGACGTCGATCGCACTCTCCGCGCCGTGCAAGGCGAACAGCCCCGCCTCCACGACGAGGACCGCCGTGTCGCAGGCCGCCAGAGCGTTCGCGGCCAGGAGACCCTCTGTGCGCGGCGGACAGTCGACGAGCACGAAGTCGTAGCGCGCCGCCACGGTGGCGAGCGCGTTGCGCAGGATGTGTTCGGCACCCTTGCGGCCGGCGGCGGCGTGCTCGAACCCCGCGAGGGACGCGCCCCCCGGCAAGAGGTCGATGCCGCCCGCGGCGGACAGCACGACCTCCTCGACCCACAGCCCGTCACAGAGCAGCTCCGCAGCCGACGGCTCGCTGTCGAGGGCACAACCCAAGGCCAAGGTGGCGTGGGCCTGGGGGTCGAGATCGACCAACAGCACACGCTCCCCCACGGCGGCGAGGGCGCCGGCGAGGTGGACCGCCGCGGTCGTCTTGCCGCAGCCGCCCTTTTGGTTCACGAAGGCGAGGGTGTGCACGGGTCCCACGGCCTGGGCAATCCCGAAGGCTCTGGGTGCGGACAAGGCATCCCCAATCGGGCCACCGGGAGCAAGCGGGCCCTCCCCAAGGCCCTCTCAAGCGGTGTAAATAGTTGTGTGCTAAGAATATACGTCGTTCCCGCTCCTGCGGCGGGGGCCCGCTGCCGGCCCTCCGCGCCCCGCCGCCCCGCCGCACGGCGCCGGCTCGGCATGGGCCGGAGCGGCCGCGGCGGATACCCTCTCGGGCTCGATGCCGGCCTCCGAACCCGACCTTTCCGCCCTGAAAATCGACCGCGCGCGGGCCACCCCCGCCCCCGCCGGCCCGCGGGCACGCTCGCCCTGGCGCTCGCGCGTGGCGCTCATGGCGATCCTCGGCGCCGCGCTGTGGCTGTTCCAACGGCCGGTCGGCGAGTTCATCGACCGCATGCGCCTGGCCGAGGTCGAGGTCGCCCCCGCCGTCCTGCGCAACCCCTCGGCGAGCGCCGTCTCGGGCGCTGCCGCCAACGGCTACATCGTGGCGCGCACGCGCGCGGCGCTGTCGGCCGACACCCCCGGACGGCTGGTCGAGATCAACGTCACCGAGGGGTCCCTGGTGGCCGAGGGGGACGTCGTCGCCCGGCTGTACTTCGACGAGTACGAGGCCGCCCTCGCCCGCGCCGAGGCCGACCTCGAGCTGGCACGCGCAGGCCTGCCCCGGGCACGAGCGGAGGAAGAGGCCGCCGCGGCCGACCTCGTGGGACGCCGCGGCGAGAGCGCCGCTACCCGGGCCTCGGTGGACGAAGCCGCGGCGGACCTCGAGCTGGCGCGCGCCAACCACGAGCGCACGCGGCAGTTGTTCGTCGAGGGACACGTGACCCAGTCTCAGCTCGACGAGAGAGTCAGCGCCCTCGCCGGCGCCGGCGCGCGGCTCGAGGCGGCCCAGGCCCGCCTAGCCACCGCCGTCGCCAACGCCGAGCAAGGCGAGTCTCGCGTGCTCGTCGCCGCCGCGGCCGTGGCGGAGTGCGAGGCGCGCATCGACCTCGCGCGCGCCACGCGCGACCAGGCGCGGGCGACCCTGGAGAAGACCTTCGTACGCGCGCCTTTCAGCGGCGTCGTCGTACAGAAGGAGGCCGAGGTCGGCGAGGTCGTCTCCCCAAACTCCCAAGGCGGCAGCCTCGCGCGCGGTTCGGTGGTGACGATGGTCGACCTCGCCTCCCTCGAAGTGCAGGCCGACGTGCCCGAGACCAGCCTGGCCGCGGTCAAGGTGGGCGCGCCCGCCCACATCTACCTCGACGCCTGGCCCCAACAGCCCTACGGCGGGCGCATCGACCGCATCTGGCCCACCGCGGACCGCCAGAAGGCCACGGTCGAGGTGCGCGTCGCCTTCGACGGCCTCGACGGGCGACTGCGGCCCGACATGGGCGTGCGGGTGGTGTTCCTGGAGGACGAGGACGAGGCCGGCGCGCAGGCGGCCGCCGTGCCGGTCGTGATGGTCGACGCCCGGTCGCTCGTGCGCGAGGGGGAGGCCACCGGCGTGTTCGTCGTCGACCGCGGCACCGCCCGCTGGCGCGAGATCGCCGCGGGTGCCGAGCGCATGGGCCGCGTGGTCGTCGAGGCCGGCCTCGAGGGCGGCGAGCGAGTCGTGCTCGATCCCCCCGCCAGCCTCGGCGACGCCGATCGCATCCGAGTGAAGGAAGACCCCCAATGACCGAACCGCTCATCGTCCTCGAGGGCGTGTCCCGCATCTACCGCCGCGGCGGCGAGCAACTGCACGCCCTCGACAAGGTCGACCTGAAGATCGAAGCCGGCAGCTTCTACGCCTTCATGGGGCCCTCGGGCTCTGGGAAGTCGACCCTGTTGAACCTCATCGGAGGCCTCGACCGACCCGACGAGGGATCCCTCTCGGTCGCGGGCCAGCCGCTCGCCGCCCTCTCGGGCGCCGACATCGCCCGCTGGCGCGCCTCCAGCGTCGGCTTCGTCTTCCAGGGGTTCAACCTGATCCCGGTCCTGAGCGCGAGGGACAACGTCGAGCTGCCGCTGTTGCTCGCGCCGCTCTCCCGCGCCCAGCGGCGCGAGCACGCGGCCCACGCCCTCGAGCTCGTGGGCCTGTCCGACCGCGCCGACCACCGGCCCTCCCAGCTCTCGGGCGGCCAACAGCAGCGCGTCGCCATCGCACGCTCGATCGTCACCGACCCCACCATGATCCTGGCCGACGAGCCCACCGGCGATCTGGACCGCGCGGCGGCCGACAGCGTGCTCGACCTGCTCGGGCGTCTGCACGAGCAGCTCGACAAGACGATCCTGATGGTGACCCACGACCCGCGCGCGGCGGCCGCGGCCGAGTACACCGTCCACCTCGACAAGGGCCGCCTCGAGTCGGTCGAGCGCAACGAGACCCCGGCGAAGGCCTGATCCGTGCCCCTGCGCCTGATCCTGCGGAACCTGCTCAAGCGCCCTTTGCGGTTCACGCTGACCGCCGGGGCGCTGATGATGGCGGTGTTCTTGGTCTGCGTGCTGCAGAGCTTGGTGGTCGCCCTCGACGCGGGTGTGCGCGAGGCCAAGTCAGACCGCATCGTCGTGCAGTCCGCCGTCAGCCTGTTCGTCGGCCTGCCGCTCGCCTACCAGAGCAAGATCGAGACGGTCGAAGGCGTCGAGCGCGCCATGAAGATGCAGTGGTTCGGCGGTATCTATCAGGACAGCTCGGGCTTCTTCGCCCAGTTCGGCGTGGACACCGACCGCCTGCTGGAGGTGTACGACGAGATCCGCATCGTCGAGGGGTCGCTCGAACAGCTGCGCGCGGGGCGCACCCACTGCCTGATCGGCAAGGGCCTCGTCCAGCGCTACGGCTGGGAGCCGGGCAGCCGCATCCCGCTCCAGAGCCAGATCTTCACCCGCGGCGACGGGAGCCCCTGGGAGTTCACCGTGGCCGGGATCTACGAGTCGGACTCGGCGAGCATCGACGAGAACACGATGTTCTTCGACTTCCGCTACCTCGAAGAGACCTTGCGGGCCCGCGGCGAGACCGAGATCGACGCGGGGACCTACATCCTGCGCATCGCGCCGGGGACCGACGCCGTGCGGGTGATGGCACAGGTCGACTCGATGTTCGAGAACGACGCCCAGCGCGTCCAGGCGACCAGCGAGGCCGAGTTCAACGCCCAGTTCGTCAGCATGCTGGGCAACATCCCCTTCTTCGTCTCCTCCATCGGCGGCGGCGTCCTGGCGGCCATCGCCCTGGCGGTGCTGAACACGATGATCATGGCCGGGCGCGAGCAGTCGCGCGACGTCGGCATCCTCAAGGCGCTGGGGTTCACCGACAGGACCGTGTTCGCGGTGCTCCTCGGCCAGTCCCTGCTCCTGTGCTCCCTGGGCGGCTTCCTCGGCCTGGGTCTCGCGCGCCTGGCGTCAGGGCCGATCTCGATGGTGCTCTCGACCCAGTTCCCCGGCTACGAGGTGACGCCGGGAGTCCTGGGACAGGCCGCGGCGGTGGCCCTCGCCATCGGCCTGGTGGCCGGCATCACCCCGGCCTGGCGGGCGCGCAAGCTCGAGGTCGTCGACGCCCTGCGGGGGGAGGCCTGAGATGGCGCTCGTCCCCCTCTCCTACAACGCCCGCAGCCTGGCCGTGCGCTGGGGCTCGACGATGCTGACCGTCGTGAGCATCGGCGCCACCGTGGCGGTGGTGGCGGGCGTCCTGGCCCTAGAGCAGGGCTTCTCCACGCTGTTCTCGAGCAGCGGCCGCGAGGACGTGGCCGTACTCCTGCGTCCGGGCGCGACCAACGAGGGCATGAGCGGCATCACGCGCGAGAAGGCGGAGGTGATGATCAAGACCCTGGGCGAGTTCGCCGCCGACGAGCAGGGGCGCCCGCTGGCGGCGGCCGAGATGTACCTCGCCGTGCGCATGCGCAAGCTCGACGGCGGGGAGACCAACGTCCCCATCCGCGGGGTGCAGCCCATGTCGTTCGAGATCGCCGGCGACGGCTTGCGGATCCGGGAGGGGCGGCGCTTCCGCCAAGGGACCGACGAGATCATCGTCAGCGACAGGCTCTCCCGGCGCATCCGGGGCTGCGTCCTGGGCGAGGTCATCCGCGTCAACACGACACCCTTCGAAGTCGTGGGCGTGTTCGAGGCCGACGGACCCTTCGGCTCGGAGATCTGGGGCGACGTGGACCGGGTGGCCGATGCCCTCAACCGCTCGGTCTTCAACCGCGTCGTGGGGATCGTCGGCGAGGGGGTGGACATCGACGAGTTCGCCGAGCGCCTCGAGGACCACGACACGGTGCCGGCCCTCGTCCAGTCCGAGCGCGCCTACCTCGCCGCCCAGACCAGGTCGCTCTCGACCATCCTCAACGTCCTCGGAGGCTTCCTGGCGGTCATCATGGGCATCGCCGCCGTCTTCACGGCCACCAACACCATGCAGGCCGCCCTCGCGGCGCGCTCGCACGAGATCGGGATCCTGCTCTCCTTGGGATTCCGGCCCCTCCCCGTGTTCTGCTCGTTCATGCTCGAGGCGCTCCTGCTCGGCCTGCTCGGTGGGGTGGCGGGCGTGCTCATCGCCCTGCCGCTCAACGGCATCGAGACCGGGGCTACCAACTTCGACTCCTTCACCGAGGTCGCCTTCGCCTTCCGGCTCACCCCCCGCGTGCTCGCCTCGGCGGTCGTGTTCGCCCTGGGGTTGGGCCTGTGCGGAGGCGCCCTGCCCGCCTGGCGCGCCGCCCGTCTGGACCCGGTGACCGCCTTGCGGCGCCACTAGCCCGGGTTATTCATGAAGACGTGCACCAGACACAGCAACTCGGTTCCTGGTGGTGCTTTGCGGGTTCTGGCGACGCAGGCGACCCTGAACGGGTCGTCGAGGAAACCAGGTTCCGTAAAGCGCCGCCAGGGGCCGAGAGGCCGTCGAAG
>JASLMK010000117.1 GCA_030746555.1 Planctomycetota bacterium
GGTGGTGCTTTGCGGGTTCTGGCGACGCAGGCGACCCTGAACGGGTCGTCGAGGAAGCCAGGTTCCGAAAAGCGCCGCCAGGTGCCGAGAGGCCGTCGAAGACGGCCGGTTGCGAAGTCTGGTGTGCGTCTTCATGAATCATCCGGGCTAGAACACGTAGCCCATGGAGAGGCTGGTCTTGTCGTCGCCCTCGTCGTAGTCGGCGAAGGTCAGCTTGAAGACGATGTTGTCGATCGGCTTGTAGTCGATGCCGATCGTCGTGATGGTCTCGTCGGTCGATGCGTCGTTGCCGAAGCCGGCGGGGACCTCGACCTGGGTGTCGATGGTCTCCAGGCGCACGAAGGGCGTCAGGGAGGCGCGGCTGTCGGGCGCGAGGTGGCGCATCACGTCGTAGCCGAGCTGGACGTAGCCGCCCTCGAGGCGCTCGCCGACGGAGTCGGTCAGCGGATCGAAGTCGTCGTCATCAGCGTCCAGGGTCGCATTGAGCAGGTCCGCGTCGTCGACGTCGGCCTGGGCGTACAGCGCCCGCAGCTCGAAGCCGTTCCACTCGTAGATCCCGTGCACCTCGGCGATCGTGGTCCCCACGCCGCCGTCGTACTGGTCCTGGCCCGAGTCGCCGACGTACACCGAGCCGCCGATGACGAGGCCGGGGGTGTCTACGTAGTCGGCCCGGGCGACGATCGCGAGGTCCTCCGCCAGGGCCTTGCTGCCCTTCTGGCGCCCGCCGCGCAGGCCGCCGGCGGAGAAACCCGACGCGTCGAGGCCGTTCACGAGGTAGGCGCGGTAGTCGAAGGGGCCGGCCTCGCCGAAGATCCCGATGCCGTTCTCGCGCCAGGTCGAGGGCATGATGCGCCGCTCGGTCTCGGGGCGATGGGCGCCGGCGAAGGCCGTGGGCTCGTGGATCTCGTTCACGATGCCCATCGGCACCAGCATCAGGCCGGTGCGCAGATTGAAGCCAGGCGAGCGCAGGTGGTCGAGGGTCGCGAACTCGACCGACGCCGAGCCGGACTGGCCCGTGGACGCGTGCTCGAACTCGATCTCGGAGTTGAACACCCACCGGTCGTTGAACTTGTAGCCGGCGTAGAGGATGGCGCGCAGGAAGTCGGCCTTGTCGGTGCCGTTGGAGTTCTGATCGAAGACCGCCTCGCCGTAGCCGCCGATCGACAGGCCCTGGTCCACGCGGAAGACCCCCATCGCGCCGGGGGCCAGGCCCAGGCCGCGGGGCGGGTCCACGTCGGCGCCGGTCTCTCCGACCTGCATGCGCTCGAGCTCGGCGGCGAGGGCGTCGATGCGGCGGCTGAGCTCGTGGTTGCGGGCGGCGAGGTCCTCGAAGCCACCGACGGTCTCCTGGGCTTGGGCACGCACTCCGGCGAGGGAGGCGGCGACGAGGACGGCGGGGAAGGCGATGCGCGTGAAGGGGATCATGGTCTCCGTGAGGAATCGGGTCGGGGGGAGAGGGGGGGCGGGGTCTGCGCGGTGACGAACTCGAGGGTCAAGGCGGTGTCGGTGGGGCGCAGGCGCTCTCGCAGCCCGGCGCTGGCGCGGGCGCGCAGGCCCGCGGCGGTGGGCTCGAGGACGATCACGTCGATCCCCTCGTGTGCCCGGGCGAAGGCCAGGGCCGCGTCGGGGCCGAGGACGAAGAGCCCGGTCGAGAGGCAGTCGGCGGCGGTGGCGTCGGGGGCGACGACGGAGAGGCTGCCGAAGTCGGGTGCGGGACGCCCCGTGCGCGGGTCGAGGACGTGGCCGACCGCGCCGGAGGAGGTGGCGCGGCCGCGCTCGGAGTTGCCGCTGGTCGCGACCGACCCCGAGCGCAGGGTGAGCTCGAGGCAGACGCGGCTTCGCTCGCGCGGATCGGCCAAGGCGATCGTCGTCGGCGCTCGCCAGGCGCGCAGGGCGAGCTGGCCGCCGAGGTCGAGGAGGACGTCGCGGGCGCCGGTCTCCCCCAGGACGGACAAGGCCGCGTCGAGGCCGACGCCCTTGCCGAAGCCGCCCTCCTCGATCGAGAGCCCCGGGCGCAGGATCGTCGCGGTGTCGGCTTCGAGGAGCAGGCCGTCGAACCCGGCGGCGTCTCGCGCGGCGCGCAGGGCTCGGGGAGCGGGCACGCGGCCACCGCCACGCAGGTTCCAGGCCGCGACCAGGGAACCGACCGCCGGATCGAAGGCGCCGCCGGTGGCGCGCCACCAGTGCGCGGCGGCGGCGAGGTCGGCGGCGAGGGCGGGGGAGAGGGGCTGGGGGATGTCGGGCGCGCAGGCGTTGAGGCGCGCCAGCTCCGAATGTTCGGCCCAGGTAGACAGGCGGCGCTCGACCGCCTCGATGGCGCGCAAGGCCGCCTCGCTGGCGCGCAGGCCCTCCATGCGGTCCGCCGCCGCGAGGCGCACCTCGAGGCTCGTGCCCATCACGGCGGTCCGGCGCTCGATCTCGACGAGATCGGCGCTGCTCTGGCAGGCGGTGAGGAGGCAGATGAGGGGAATCACGGGTCTGGGGGCACACGAGGGCGCGTGCCGGACCCGGAAAGCTAAATGAGATTGCGTCTCAAAATCAAGCACCTTCCTGCGGTTTCTCGGGGCTTCTTCCGCCCGATCCCGCGTCGGCTCCCAGGCGCGGCTGGAGCGGCCCCTCCCAGGACAGGGCCGCCCGCACCATGCGCCGGTTCAAGAGCCGCCGCCGACGCCGCAGGAGGGGGGAGGCGATGGCCGCCGCCCGGCGCTCGAGGTCCCGTTCGAGCGCCCTCTGGCGGGAGCGCGCCCGGGCGAGCGCTCCCGCCTCCCGCAGGAGGCTGGCGTCGGTGCCCACGATCAGGGCGCGGTCGGCAGCCTCGGCGCCGTAGCGCTCCATCAGCTCCACGGCGCGCGCGCAGCGCTCACGCGCGCCGGCTTTGTCGCCCCGCAAGAAGTCGTCCCGCGCCAGCACCGCCAGCCCCACCGCCTCCAGCCGGCCCACCGACAGCTCGCCGGCCAGGGCGACCGCGCGCTCCAGGATCCCCCTTCCCTCCCCGCGCTCGCCCTCGATCAGGGCCATGCCCAGGAACACGGAGGCGACGGCCTGGGAGCTGGGGTCCTCGATCTCCTCGGCCAACCCGACCGCCTCCCGCAGCAACGCCTCGGCCTCCTCGGCGGCACCGAGGTCGCAGAGCCCCGCGCCCGCGCGCGCGGCGGCCTCCACCTCCAGGCGCCGCTCGCC
This sequence comes from Planctomycetota bacterium, assembly GCA_030746555.1. Classification (GTDB taxonomy): domain Bacteria; phylum Planctomycetota; class UBA1135; order UBA1135. Next base: position 3,181 of record JASLMK010000117.1, read on the forward strand.
CGCCAGCCGCGCCTGGCGCAGGGCGCGTTGGGCCGAGGCGAGGGCGCGCCGCGCCCGTCCACCCGAGCGGTAGGCGCGCGAGCGCAACAGGTTCGCGCCGGCCCCGATGTCCGCCGCGTCGACCACGCCCTCCCGACGCGCGAGGCGCACCGCACCCTCCACCCGCCCCAGGGCGCGCTCGATCCGGTCGTCGAGGACGTCGAGCTCCGCCAGGGCCAGGCGCGCCCGGGCCGCTGAGGCGTCGTCGGGGGCGAGGTCGCGGGCGCGGCGCGCGAGGCGCCGCGCCTCGGCGAGCTCGCCGAGGCGAGCCTGGACGAGGGAGAGGCGTCGCAAGGCGTCGCTCTCCAGGGCCGGGTTCTCGGAACGGGCGAACCACTCCGCCGCGTTGAAGAGCAGCGCCCGCGCCGCGCCGTGGCGGGCGGTGCTGGCGGCGAAGCGCCCGTGCAGGAGGTAGACCCGCCCCGCTCCGTCCGGGTCGGTCCCCGGGTCGATGGGCAGGTCTGAGAGCCGGTCGAGCCACTGGCGCTGCTCGGCCCGGAAGCCGAGGCGGTCGGCCGCGTCCGCCGCGCCCTCGAGGAGGCGGATCGTCAAGCGCGCAGAGCCCGTGGTCCTGGGCAGGACGGCCAACGCCTCCAGGCCCCAGCGGCAGGCCGTGTGCGCGCGCTCGCGTTGGCCGCGGGCCAAGAGGGGTGCGAGCAGGGGCTCGAGGACCTCCGGCAGCTCCGCCGGCCGACCGGCGGCGCGCAGGTGGTGGGCGAGGGCGAAGCCCTCGGCGAGGGAGGGCGCCTCGCCCGCCGTGGCCCGCAGGGCGTCGGCCACCTCGCCGTGGAGCGCGGCGCGCCGAGCGGGCCCGAGCGTGGCGCTGACCCCCTCGGCCAGGGCCGGGCGGGCGAAGCGGTAGCGGTCGGCGGCCGCGGCGAGCCAGTGGTCTGCGACCAGGCGCAGCAGCACCTCGTCGAGGTCGGTCTCCGCGGCGTCGCTCCAGGCCGTGCGCAGGAACCCGGGGTCGATCCGCCCGCCGAGCACCGCCAGGCGCTCCAGCCAGCGTCGCTCGGGAGCGCTGCGTCGGGAGAGGGCGTCGGCGACCAGGGCGCCGATCGAGCGCGGCAGGGGAAGGTCCTCGGGGCGCCCGCGCAGGAGGAGACCTCCGCCGTCGGGGTGCTCTGTGACCTCGCCGTCGACCTCCAGCTCGCGCAGGATCTCGGCCACCTGGCCCGGATTGCCGAGGGTGCGCTCGGCGAGCACTCCGGCCAGGCGCCGGCGCGGGACGGTCGGATGGAAGAGGGCCTCGACCAGGGTCTCCAGCGCCTCGGGGTCGAGGGGTTCCAGCTCGACGGTGGAGGTCCCCGCCGCCGCCCCCATCGCCCGCTCGAGGCGCTCGCCCGCCCGGGGGCGCCGCCAGGGATCGGCGTCCCGTTCACCGAGGACGAGCAGGAGCGGGAGGTCGTCCATCTCCCGCACGAGGCGGGCGAGGACCTCCAGCGTCCCGGCACCGGCCTTGCGCACGTCGTCCACGAACACGATCGCGGGCACGCTCCGCGCCAAGGCCGCCAGCCAGGCGGCCAGGGCCACCGGCACCGACGAGGGGGTCGCGTCGGTCGAGTCGGGGTCGAGGGCCTCGAACAGGGCCGCGGCCTGGGAGGGAGGGAGCAGGCGCTCCAGCTCGGCGCGCTCGGCCTCGCCGGGGGCCGTGCGCGCGGGCAGGCGCAGGGTGCGGCGCAGCAAGAGCAGGATCGGGCGGCAGGGGCGCTCCCCCGCGCCGTCGGGGCAGCGCGTGTAGAGGTAGAGCGGCGGTGCGTCGCTCCGGCGCGTCTCGGCGGCGAAGCGGTCCATCAGGCGCGACTTCCCCGACCCCGGCTCCCCGCGCAAGCGCAGGAGGGCGCCCGCGCCGTCCCCGGAGACGGCGCGCCAGACCTCGCGCAGGCGCTCCAGGCTCCCGGCGCGCCCGACGAAGGGCGTCCGGCGTCCCCGGTCCTCCTCGCCCCGCCCGCCGCGCCGGGCTCCCGCGCCTAGGTCGATGCGCTCCCGCCACCACTCGCCGCGCTCCTCCTGCTCGAAGCGCAGGGCGACCTCGCCGAGGGTCGGTCGCCCGCCAGGGTCCGTGCACAGTTGCTCCGCGAGCATGAGATCGAGGAACGGCGTGAGGGTCGGCGCGCGCAGGGAGGGTCGCTCGAAGGCGGCGGCCTCCAACAGCCGCGGCGCCTCCGCGGCGCTCGTCTCCGGCCCCAGGAAGGGGTGCGATCCGGTCGAGAGCTCATAGAGCAGGACCCCCAGGGCGAAGACCTCGGCGCGCTCGTCCCCGCGTGCGCCGCGCACCTGCTCGGGGGCTAGGTAGGCGAGGCTCCCAGCCCGTCGACCCGTGTCCGCTTCCTGCGTGTGCGCCGCGAAGCCCAGGTCGATCAGGACGGCGTTGCCCTCGCCGTCGAGGCGCACGTTGGCGGGCTTGAGGTCGCCGTGGGCGAAGCCCGCCTCGTGCAGGGCTGCGAGGGCGCCGGCGAGGCGCAAGGCGATGCGGCGCACCAGGGGCTCGGGCAGGGGGCCGGTGTCGTCCAGGACTTCCCGCAGGTCGCGGCCGACCACCAGTTCGCTGGCGACCCAGGGGCCCTCGTCGTCCTCGCCGTGGCCGAGCACCTCGACGAGCCCGGGGGCGCGCACGGCCATGCCGACCGCGGCCTCGCGCTCGAGGGCGGAGCGCGCGGCGGCGTCCTCGTGCAGCTCTGGAAGGAGGCGCTTCACGGCGACGGCCGCGCCTTCGCAACGTCCGCCCCAGGCCTCGGCGAGGCGCGCAGCGTGGACGACGCCCGACGCTCCCCGGCCGATCTCCTCTCCGAGGTGGAAGCGGGGCCCGGGTCGATTCACTGGAGAGTTCGGCGTGGTCGGTCGAGGAGGGGGCGAGCGGGCAGCATCGCACATCGCGCGGAGCGTTGGGAGGGCCCAGGCACGCGGGTACAATCCCGCCGCCGGCGCCGCGGCGATGCGAGGTCCGCACCGTTCGCGGCCGGCGCGGGGCGCGCTCCCACGCACGATGACCTTCCTCGTCCACAACTCCCTCTCCGGGCAGAAGGAGCCCTTCGAGCCCCTCGAGCCCGGCCGCGTGCGCATGTACAACTGTGGGCCCACGGTCTACGGGCGCGCCCACATCGGCAACTTCCGCGCCTACCTCTTCGCCGACACCCTGCGGCGATGGCTGGAGCACCTCGGGCTGGAGGTCGTCCAGGTGATGAACATCACCGACGTCGGCCACTTCACCGACGACGACGAGGACGAGGGAGAGGACAAGCTCGAGGCGCGCGCGCGGCGCGAGGGCGTCGATCCCTGGAAGATCAGCGAGGCGTACACGCGCGTCTTCTTCGAGGACCTCGAACGGCTCGGGTGCCTGCCGGCGGCGGTCTACCCCAAGGCGACCGACCACATCGAGGAGATGCTGGAGATGATCGAGGGGCTGATCGCCTCGGGCCACGCCTACGAGCGCGACGGCAACGTCTACTTCGACGTGAAGCGCTTCGAGCGCTACGGTCGGCTCTCGGGCAACCGGGTCGAGGACCTCGACGCGGGGGCGCGCATCGCCGTCAACGAGGAGAAGCGCCACCCCGCCGACTTCGCCCTGTGGAAGAGCGACCCGCACCACCTGATGAAGTGGGAGAGCCGCTTCGGCCCCGACGGCTTCCCCGGCTGGCACATCGAGTGCTCCGCGATGGCGCGCAGGCACCTCGGCGACCGCATCGACATCCATACCGGCGGGGAGGACAACGTCTTTCCGCACCACGAGTGCGAGATCGCCCAGAGCGAGGCCTTCACGGGCGAGCCCTTCGCGACCTACTGGATGCACACCAAGTTCCTGCAGGTCGACGGCGGCAAGATGAGCAAGAGCCTGGGCAACGTGTACTCGATCGACGACGTCGTCGAGCGCGGGTTCGAGCCGCGGGTGTTGCGCTACACCCTCCTGCGCGGTCACTACCGCCAGCCGCTCAACTTCACCTGGGAGATCATGGCGGACTCCCAGAAGGCCCTCGCCGGTCTCGACGACCTCGTCGGGCGCCTGCGCGGTGCGCGCGACGGCCGCGGCGCGGCGGCGGACGAGGGGGCCGGCGGGGAGCTGGTGGCCGCCGCCGCCGTGGAGTTCGAGGCCGCCATGAACGAGGACCTGAACACTCCCCGCGCCCTCGCGGCCCTCTTCGGCCTGGGCGCCCCGGTGCGCGACGGACGCCTGGGCGCGCGCGCCGCCGCGGCGGCCCTCGACCTTCTCGCGGTGGTCGACGCCGTCCTGGGGATCGTGGACCTGGGGGACGGGGGCGGCGGGGCGGGCGCCGACGACGACGCGGCCATCCAGGCCCTGGTGGACGCCCGCCGCGAGGCCCGCGCCCAAAGGGACTTCGCAAAGAGCGACCGCCTGCGCGACGAGCTCTCGGGGCTCGGGATCCTGCTCGAGGACACCGCCGACGGCACGGTCTGGCGCCGGCGGTAGACGGAGGGCGTCGCACACCCATCGGCACCTCACCGGCGGGAGGGTGCCGGATACGTCCACACTCGCGACCGCCGAGCTCCCTCTTGGAGGGGGGGCGGCAGGAGCACGCTCTCGCCGGGCCCACCCTGGGTGGGTGGGGCCCGCCTCCACGGACCGCTAGCCCGGGTTATTCATGAACACGCACACCAGACTTCGCAACCGGCCGTCTTCGACGGCCTCTCGGCCCCTGGCGGCGCTTTATGAGAACCTGGCTTCCTCGACGACCCGTTCAGGGTCGCCTGCGTCGCCAGAACCCGCAA
>JASLMK010000118.1 GCA_030746555.1 Planctomycetota bacterium
TCGCCAGAACCCGCAAAGCACCACCCCGAACCGAGTTGCTGTGTCTCGTGCACGTCTTCATGAATCATCCGGGCTAGCCTCCATGCAACGCCTCCTCGCTTCCGCCTTCGTCCTGTTCGCCCTGGCGAGCGCCGCGGTCCCCGCGGCGGGCCTCACGCCCACCTGCGGGGGCCAGGCCAAGGTCTTCCTCTCCCGCGAGGAGGCGTTGGAGCTCGCCTTCCCCAAGTGCGAGCGCCGCCGCCTCACGACCTACCTGACCAAGGCCCAGACCAGGCGCATCGCCGAGCTCGCCAAGGTCCCCTTCGAGAAGAGCGTCGTCTTCGCCTACGAGGCGCGGCGCAAGGGCGAGCTGGTCGGCACGGCGTACTTCGACACCCACAAGGTGCGCACGCACCGCGAGGTGCTGATGGTCGTGGTGGACCCGGCCTCGCGCATCCGGCGCATCGAAGTCCTGGCGTTTGCGGAGCCCGTCGACTACCTGCCGCGGGGGGCCTGGTACGCCCAGTTCCTCGGCCGCGCCCTCGACGACGAGCTGGAGCTCAAGCGCGCCATCAAGGGCGTGACCGGCGCCACCCTGACCGCGCGCGCCACGACGGCGGCGGCGCGCCGCCTGCTGGCGGTGCACCAGGTGCGCGGAGAGATCTCGAGAGAGAAGAAGGGAGCGGCTCCCGGCGGCCGGCGCGCCGCCGGGAGTCCGCCAGCTCCCCGCGGAGCGGCGAGGTGACCCGAGCCGAAGCCTGGGGCCTGCACGCCTCCACGGCCCTGGTCGGCGTGACGGGCCTGGTCTACGGCTGGATGCGCTACTTCGCCCAGTCCGAGGATCCCTTCTCCCTGGTCAACCATCCCGCCGAGCCCCTCTGGCGCGCGGCGCACATCGTCTGCGCGCCCGCACTGGTGTTCGCCTGCGCCCTCGTCTGGCGCGACCACGTCTGGACCCGGGTGTGCTCGGGCCTTCGCCCCCGCCGCCGCACCGGCCTGGTGCTCGCCGCCTCCCTCGGCCCGATGATCGCCTCGGGCTACTTCCTCCAGGTCTCGGCCGAACAGGTCTGGCGGACGGGCTGGCTCGCCGTCCACCTCTTCGCCTCCCTCGTCTGGCTCCCTCTCTACCTCGTCCACCAGTGCCTGCCTACGGCAGGAACCGGATCCGCAGGGCGTCGCAGAGGTTGACGCCCGACGGCCCCTCGCAGAGCCTCCCGAGGGACTCGAAGACCGAGGGAAGCGGGGCCGCGTGCGCGATCAGACGTCGGGCACCGCGTCCGAGTCGGGCTCGGGGCGGGGGATCACGCCGTCGCGGGGGTCGCGGCGGCGCCCGAAGAGGCGCTCGAGGAACCAACCGAGGGCGTGGAACGCGCGCCAGCGGCCGTGGGCGGCGCGCACGGTGCGCCAGATGGGCTTCCAGGCCTCGCCCTCTCCGGCGTAGGCGCGCAGGAAGCGGGCGAAATCGGTGCGGGAGAGGGAACGCCCGGAGGTCTGGTCGCGACGACCGACGTAGCGGTAGAGCCTGCGCAGGTTCTCGGTCCGACGGCCGCGGTCGAGGTGTCGGCGCAACACCGAGCGGTCGAGGTCGAGGATCCACAGGGCGGGCCGGCTGGAGGTGCCCTCGATGAAGTCGCGCTCGAGGAGGATGTTCGGTGGAGTCAGGTCGGCGTGCTGGCAGGCGTGGCGGTGGAGCTTCGCCACGAGCTCACCGACCGCCTCCACGAGGCGGTGTAGGCGCTCGCCGCAGAGCTCCCCGCGCCGCACCATGCCCAGCACGAAACCCAGGTCGACCGAATCGGGAACGCGCCGGCTGACGACGTCGAGGGTCCACCCGAAGGGGCGCGCCATGCGTGCACGACCGGCGACGACCTGGGGAGTGCGCACGCCGGCGCGCAGGAGGGAGTCGACCAGCACCAGCTCGCGGAAGGGGCGCTCGGGGTCGAGGTAGCGCGCGCCGGTCAGCCAGCGCAGGAGGCCCCCGTGGCTGAAGCGGCGCAGGACGAGGTCAGCCTCGGTGCCGCCGACGGTGTAGAGGGGACGGCGCCCCTCCAGGTCGCTCTGGCGCAGGTCGCCGTCGTGCTCGGGCCCGTAGCCCGCCGCGTGCAGCTCGCGGGCGACGTCGGTGTGGAGGGCGAGCACGCCGCGCGGGCTCTCCTCGACGAAGAAGCCCGAGGGCAGCTCGTCGAGGATCGCGAGGGTGGACACGCCGTCCTCCCAGGGCGCGCCCTACAGGCCGGCGCCGAAGCCACCGGCGCTCGATCCGGAATCGGACGCCTCGGGCTCGGGCTCGGGCTCGGGCTCGGCGGCCACCACCGGCTCCGCCGGGGGCTCGGGCGCGGGAGCCGGCGCCCTCGCGGGCTCGGGCTCGGGCTCGACCGCTGCGGGCTCGAAGATCCCCAGGCCGAAGCCGCTCGGCGCGGCGGGCTGCTCCGGGGCGGCCGGGGCGGGCTCGGGGGGGGCCTCGCGGTGCGGGCGGCGCTCCTCGCGCTCCTCAGGCCTCCGGCGCGGCTCCCCGCGGTCGTCGGGTCGACGGTCTTCCCGCGCCGGGCGCTCCCGATCCCCGTCCCCACCGCGCCCTCGGCCGCGGCCGCGGTCACGATCCCGATCCCGGCCGCGGCCGCGCCCACGGTCGCGGCCCGAGCGCCCGCGCCGACCGCCTCGCTCGGGCGGCTCGCGGCCGTCGTCGCGCACGTCACCGACCTCGAGGCAGTCGGTGGGGATCGGATCGGAGAGGAAGAGCGAGCGGCGGTCGTAGAAGTTGACGTCCTGCTCCCAGGCGTCGAGGGCGTGGACCGTGATCGTCACGTAGCGGCGCCCGGCGCGGCGGCCGGTCTCGATCGCGTCCTCCTCGGTCAGGGCCAGGTGCAGGAAGTTGCGCCGGCCGCCGGCGAGGCCGCTGCGGGCGGCGCGCTCGCCGTCGCGCTCGCTGACGCCGATGTAGAGCCGCTCGGGCGGCTTGGTGGGCTCGCCCGGATCGACGTCGATCGAGTGGCCGTAGAGGGCGCGGATGCCCTCGTCCACGATCTCGTAGCGCACCCGCCCGCCTGCGGCGATGGCCTCGACCACGTCCTCCTTCTCGATCGCCTCCCCGATGCGCTCGTTGAGGGCGTCGACCACGTCCTCGAGGTCGCCGTAGCCGTGGCGGTCGAGCTCGAGGTCGAACTCGTCGGGCCGGTGGCGCAGCATGTAGGCCAAGGAGCGGGTGATGCGTTCGATCAGGGACGGATGCGTCATGGAACTGGGCGCGGGGCGGGCCGGTGCCCGGTGGCTGGCGGGTGGGCCTGGGAGGACGGTCGATACTGGGACGAGCGGACCGATTGTAGCCCCTGCTCCCCGAGCCTTCCACGCCCCACGGCGCCTAGGCGGCGGAGCTGCCCGCGGAGAGCGGTCCCTCCTCCCCCTCGCTGCGCGAGATCACCGCCGCGCCGCAGCTGTCGGACCAGACGTTGACGACCGTGCGCATCATGTCCAGGGGGCGGTCGACCGCCAGGAGCAGGGCCGCGCCCTCCAGGGGCAGGTTCAAGGCCGACAGGATCGTCAGCATCATCACCAGCCCCGCCGAGGGAATCCCGGCGGCGCCGATGCTGGCCAACAGGGCCATGACGACCACCAGGGCCTGGGCGCTCAAGGTCAATGGCTCGCCGCCCATGCTCGCGTAGTACTGGGCGAGGAAGATGACGCCGATGCACTCGTACAGCGCCGTCCCGTCCATGTTGATCGTCGCCCCCAAGGGCAGGGTGAAGGAGGTGACCTTGTTGCTGACCTTCCCGCGCTCCTCGACGGTCTTGAGGGAGACCGGCAGGGTCATGCTCGAGGAGCTCGTGCTGAAGGCGGTCATGAGCGCCGGCGACATGGCCTTGAACCAGCGCACCGGCGAGATCCCGCCGATCACCTTGAGCAGGAACGGCAGGGTGACGCAGAAGTGCAGGACGAGCGCCAGGGCGACGGTGCCCATGTAGACGAGCAGGGAGAGGATGGGCTTGATGCCCGTGCCGGCGACGACCTTCACCAAGAGCGCGAAGACGCCGTAGGGCAAGAGGGTCAGGATGCCCTCGGCCATCTTCATCATCACCTCGAAGAAGCTGGCGAAGAACTCGCGCACGCGCCGGCCGTGGGGATCGGGGGCGCGCGTGATGAAGTAGCCGAGCAGGAGGGCGAAGAAGATGATCTGCAGCATGGCGCCGTTCTGCGTCATGGCCGAGAGCACGTTCTCGGGAATCGCGCGCTTGATGACCTCGATGAAGCTCTCCTCGCGCGTCCCGGCGGCGGCCGAGGGGGACAGCCCCAAGACGGCCCCGTCGCCGGGACGGATGAGGTTCACCAGCGCCTGGCCGAGGAAGATCGCCAACATGCTCGAGGAGACGTAGTAGGCGAAGGTCTTCAGCCCCAGGCGCCGCAGGTCCTTCATGGTGCCCACGCCCGCCACGCCGGTGACGATGGAGCTCAGCACCAGCGGCACGATCAGCATCTTCAACAGGGCCATGAACAGATCGCCCACGAACTCGAAGGGCGCGATGGCCAGGGCGCGGTCGGATGTCGGGTCCATCCCCAGGGCCACGGACACGGCGTCGCTGTGCTCGTCTCCGCCGGCGGGCACGAGCCAGAGGACCTCGCCGTTCTCCGACTCGGCGAGCAGGCTCTCGAAGTCGCCGGGAGCGGCGAGGGCGTGGCGGCGTTCGTCCGGTTGACCTCGGTCGAGGATGGCGAGGTCGTAGACGTCTCCGGGGTTCAGGCCGCCCTTGGAGGCCGGCCCCGCGGCGGCGGTGACCTCCAGGCCCTCCCCGGCGGCCTTCCACTCCACCCCGGACCAGGCCGGCGCCTCGAGGGTCGCCTGGAACGCGAGCCCGAGGACCACGCCCCCACCCATCCACGCCAGCACCTTCCAGTGGAACTGCATGGCGAGAGCCTATCCGGGGGCGGGGGCCGGTTGCACCCTCGGCGCTCGGGCGACGCAGTGGGCGGGAACGCGGCGCGTGCCGCCAGCGGGAAACGGGAGAGGAGGGTCGCGGGAGGGTGATCCCCTCAGGCGCCTCTACGGCGCCCCCGCCCGCGGCCCTCACTCTGCCCGCGCCGAGGGGAGATCCAACCCTCTCCCTCCGGCGCACCCGCGCCCCACGGCGAGGTCCGCTCGTCCGCTCCAAGGGAACGGACCGCATCACCCGCTTCAGATCCCGGACCCTCCATCCCACGAGAGTCCGACGGAACCGAGGGCGCGTTGCTCGCATCGCTCCGACCACGCACTCTGCCGGACTGCGCCCCGTCGCAAGCCGGGGTGGGCTCCCCCACGCAACGCTCGAGACCGCAGGCCTCCAGGGCGGTCAGGAACTCCCGGTCTCCCGCAACCTCGACGCGCACGCAGGCGCCGCTGTCGGGGTCGCACCAAAGGAACGTCGCCGTGCGTCCGCCGCCCATGCTCCCTGCTTCGATCCTCCCCGACAGCCGGGGCCCGGGCGGGACGCGCCTGGCCTGAGGCCTGCCGGGAGGAGTGGGGTCCATGGTCTTCACCGTCTGCTCGCCCTTGGTCGCCACAGGGAGCGGGTTCTTCACCACAACCCGCGCTTTTCCGCGCCCCTCGGCTTCGGGCACCGGTTCGTACGTCTTCGGCCCCGCGGACATTTGGGGATTCCGGGGGATGTTCGCGTCCGGGTGGGCGTGGGTCGGGTTCCCCGGTGCCCGCCGGGACCCGGAGGCCGTCCGAACACAGCCCTTACCGGCGCCATCTCCAAGGGCGAGGCCGGTCCGCGGTTCTGGACGAGGCTCTCCAACGCCGACGCCAACAAGGACGGCAAGGTGACCCAGCAGGAGATGCGGAGCGCCTGGTCGTAGCCGCCGTGTGTCGACCATCCTCCGTCACGCGACGGATGATGTGCGGTACGCTCCTGCCGGTGAGGTGACGACAGGTGTGCGACACCGTACGTCTGGTGTGCGACACCGTACGTCTACTCCAGCGGCGCGCGCTGCATCTCGTCGGGGACGGCGACCCCCAACAGGTCGAGGACCGTCGGGGCGATGTCCAACAGGTGCGGGGCCGCTCCGTTGGGGCCGGCGATGGCGCGGTTCGACGCGAAGATCCCGGCCACGTTCGCCGGGGCGACCGAGACGTGGCCCCCCGACCAGTTCTTGTTGTTGGGCTGGAAGACGTCGCCGGGGACGCTGCGACCGTCGGGGGTGCGCTTCAGCCGGATGTCCCCCAGGGTCGTCCCCCAAGAGACGCGGTAGGTCGGCGCGAAGCCGATCATCAGGTCGCCCTCCCGGTGGGCGAAGGGCCCGTGGTGCACCTCGCCGAGGATCGTCGCCTCGTCCACGACCCGCCGGCCCGCGAACTCCGGTCGCGGATCGGTGGCGGCCAGGAGCTCGCGGCGGATCTGGGCCAGGAGCGCCGGCGCGTCCTCGGGCTTGACGATTCCCTGGGCCTCGCGGCCCTCCAGGTTCAGGTAGACCATCCCCAGTCCCAGGGCGTAGGCCTTGGTGCGCGACCAGTCCACGTACATCAACGAGCGCCGGTAGGCGGAGGTCACGCCCTCGCGCAGGACGAGGTAGCCCTTCTCCGCGAGCCAATTGTTCACGTGGAACTGATGACGAAAGCTCTGGAAGCCGTGGTCGGCGCAGATCAAGAGCGTGTCGTCGGGACCGAGGGCCTCGCGTACGATGCCGATCAGCCTGTCCACCTGACGGTAGATGGCCGGGATCGCCTCGCGCAGCTCGATCTCCTCGCCGAAGAAGGTCATCCGGCGCGAGGCCGCCTCCTCGTCGTACATCGGGTGCTCGGGATCGTAGAACTGGTACATCATGTGCTGCACCCGGTCGGGCGTGCTGAAGACCGACATCAACAGGCGCCAGTCCCCCTTCTCGAGGGCGTCGACCAGCAGGCCCTCGCGCCACTTCAGGGTGAACTCGATGTCCTCCATGAACATCACCGGATCGATCAGGTCGTCCTTGAAGGGCATCGTGATGCAGGCCCAGCCGAAGGTCTCGAAGGGCGTCCCCAAGGCGCGCGCGAGCTCGGCCGAGTAGCCGGGCGGCGAGCTGATCGGCTGCCAGAAGGGCGGGTCTGCGGGGTCGGACTCCAGCATGCTCACGAACAGGCGCAGGGGCTCGTCGAGGCTCATGACGTTCACGCGCGTCACCGCGTGCACCTTGATCAGCGGGTTCAGCTCGAAGCTCAGGTGGTACCAGTCGGACCACTCCCCCTCTCCCAGCACCTGTCCCTTGCCGTCGATGCTGACGACGACCTCGTCCTCCCCCTGCCTGCGGATCACCAGGGGCAGGGAGACGCGCTCGTCGTCGAGGGCCTCGAGCTCTTCGACCAGGGCGGTCTTGGCGGTGCGCAGGCGCTCCCCCTCCTTCCAGCCCAGGGTGTTGTCCGACAGCTCCTCGTCCAGCGCGTCGATCTCCCCCTGGATGCGGTCGATTTCACAGAAGTTCCTCGGACCGAACACCTGGGTCTCGATCGCGTCCTTCTGCCAGTCGACGCGGAAGACGGTCCCTGCGGTGAGCCCCGCGCGCCCCTTGGGCGGACGGTCCATCTCGAGGTCGTCGGTGGTGTAGATGAACCAATCGCCGTTGCTCCCGCGCGAGTCCGGCAGCCCCAGGCCGGCGAGCAGCCTCAGGTTCTCCGACCCCGGCCGGTCCCAGGACATGGCCGCGTCCAGCACGACCGTCGGGACCCCCGCCTCGGCCGCCGCGTCCCAGAAGGCCGGAACCTCGGTGGGGTTGGTGACGATGTCGGGGACGACCTCGGGCACGTAGCCCGCCGCCACGCGGGCGCCGAAGCCGCCGGTGCCGCCGAGGATCAGCGCCAGGACGCCGGCCAGGGGCGCGCGCATGCGCAGGAGCACCTTGAAGGCCCCGAAGAAGAGTAGGGCCGTGACGAGGGCCGCGGCGGCGGTCACGACCAGGGGATCGTGGCGGCTGAGGAGGGCGATCACCGCCGGGGCCTCCATGTCGGCCACGCGCCGGTCCTCCCGGCCCTGGTGCGCGGGTGCGGGGCCGGGCATGCCGCCGGCGCGGACGCGTTCTCCCCCGCGGGTGAGGACGCGGCCGACGAAGCCGGGCACGCCGGTGTAGGAGGGGTCCTGGCCGGTGTTGAGCGAGCACCAGGCGACCGGGGACTCCGCCGAGAAGGTCGTGCCCAAGGGTGCGAAGGTCCCCGCGTCCGCCAGTGCCTGGAGGTTCGGCATCTGACCGCCGTCCATCAGCTCGCGCGCCGTGCGGTGGTCGCCGCCGTCGAAGCCGAGGACGATCACCCGCCCATCCACCGGGGCGGCCGGGGAGCCCGCCGAGACGGTCGAGACGGCGAGGGCGCAGAGCAGGACGAGGAGGGCGCCGCGGCGCCGAGGAGCGTGGGGGGGGAGCGAGGTCATGGGCTTGGGCGTGTACCCCACCCTCGGTCGGGTGGGTAGGATGCGGGCTTGCGCGGCCGGTTCGAGGCGCTGCGCGTGACCGGCGGAGAGCGATGTGACGAGCGAGAGACTAGCACCCCCCCCGCGGGCGTTCGAGCGAGATCGGAGCGCCCCGCGAGCCCGCGAGGACCGCGCCGGGCGCGCCGCGGCGCTGGTGGTCGGGGGGCTGACTTGCGCCCTGGGGGTGCTGGGGGTAGCGCTGGCGTTGCGGCTGATGGGCGGGTCCGAGACGACGCGCCTGAGCCGGCCGCCCGCCCCGACCCCGATCCCCGTCGAGCACGTCCGCGACCTCGCCCGGCCGGCCCCCGTCGAGGCCGCCGAGCGCGGTACGCCCTCCGATCCCGCCGGCGCCCCCTCAGCCGACGATCCGACCGAGTTCGAGGGCCGCGGCTCCATCCGGGGGCGGGTCAGCGCGGCCCGCGGTGCGCGGTTCCCCTCGCGGTGGACCGCCGTCGTGCGTCCCAGCCTCTACCTGCGCGGCAAGGAGCGCGCCGTCGAGCGCGCCGTCGAGCACACCGGAGACGAGCGGGAGTTCACCGTCGGCGACCTTCCGCTGGGAGGGTACGACCTGACGATCGAGGCGCCGGGCATGAACAGCCAGGTCCTGCCGGTGTTGTTGGTGCGCGGTTCCGAGCACCCTTTCGTGACGATCACCGTCTCCCCCACCGGCTTCCTCCACGGCCTCGTCGTGGGCGAGGACGGCTCGCTGGCGCCCGACCTGACCGTCACGCTCGAGCGCACGGCGACCAAGCTACGCAGCACGACCGTCACGGGGCCGACCGGAGCCTGGCGCTTCGAGGACGTTCCCGACGGAGAGTACCGGCTGTACTTCGGCGCCGTGGAGGCGCCGCTCTTGCCCTTCGACGAGCTCTCGTTCCGCGCGCCGTCCATGCACTTCCCGCTGCGCGAGCTCCCGCCGACCGCTGCCCTGTGGATCTACACCGTGGACACCGCGGGCCACCGCGTCGGCGGCGTGAAGGTCCAGGGCTTCGGCTCGGCGGGCGGTCGCATCCGCGGCACGACCGACGGCGACGGGGCGCTGTTGGTGCGCTACCTGCCGCCGGGGCACTTCAACCTCTCCGCCCGTGACGACGCGGGACGCCGGGGGAAGATGGTTGCCGACCTCGAGCTGGGGCCGGCCCAGGAGCTCAACATCCCAGTCCGTTGAGCCGCCCCGCGCCCGCCGGGGTGGGTGACGTCCTGCGCCTGGCGTGGCCGTCGATCCTCTCCTTCATCCTCCACAACGGCTACCGGATCAACGACCAGTACTTCGTGGCGGACCTGGGGCCGAACGCCCACGCCGCGATCGCCTCGAGCGTGTTCGTGCTGATCATGAACTTCGGGGTGATCTTCTGCCTCGCGGGCGGCGTCCTGCCCCTGGTCGCCAGGGCCACCGGCGCCGCCGACCCCACCGCCCGCGACGCCACGGTGCGCCACGCCCTCGCCGGCGGCCTGGTCCTGGCCCTCTGCCTCACGGCGGTCGGCACCCTGGCGACGCCGAAGCTCGCCGGCCTGCTCGCGGCCGGCGCCGAGCAGGAACGGATGGTGCGCGCCTACCTGGGGACGATCTTCCTGCTCGTCACTCCCCTCGTCCTGACGCCGATCGTGGACTCGACCTTCATCGGCATGGGCGACACGCGCACGCCGATGATCCTGCAGGCCTTCGCGGTCGCTCTGAACGCCTGCATGAACCCGCTGTTGATCTACGGCGCGGGGAGCTTCGAAGGCCTGGGGATCGCCGGCGCGGCGGTGGCGAGCTGCACCTCGCGCGCCTTCGTGATGGCCGCCGGGCTGATCCTCCTGCGCGCCCGGCACGGCGTGCGCCTGCGCGGCGGCGAGCCCCTGGGACCGGGAGGGGTGGCGAGGATCGTACGCATCGGCGCTCCGGCCGGGCTCTCGATCCTGATGTACGCTGGGGTCTACTGGGTGCTGCTCGTCGGGGTCATCAACCCCCTGGGCGCCGCCGCGATCGCGGGGCTGGGGCTGGGCTTCAACGTCTTCGAGAGCATCAGCTTCCCCTTCATCCTGGGCATCGCCCTGGCGGGCGCCTCGATCGTCGGGCGCAACCTCGGGGCGGGCGACCGCGCCGGGGCCCTCGTCGCCGTGCGCAGCGTGCGCCGCATAGCTCGTACGGCCGGCGCGTCGTTCTGCGTGCTGTTCTGGGTGGTCGGCCCGGCGGTCGCACCCCTGTTCACCGACGATCCCGACGTCCTGCGCGAGACGGTCGGCTACGTGACGATCCTGGCCTTCTCTCAGTGGTTCGTGGCCGAGGAGACGGTGAACGAGAAGATCCTGAACGGGGCGGGCCACACGCGCCCGATCTTCTGGATCTCCGGCGCGGGGAACCTCCTGCGCATCCCCTTGGCCTGGGCCCTCTCGGCGCCCCTGGGCCTGGGCGCGGCGGGAGTCTGGTGGGCGATCAACGTCTCGACCGCCCTCAAGGCCCTTGCCTTCCGGCACGTCGTCGAGCGCCGCTCCTGGTTGTGATCGCGCCCCCGGTCGCGTAGAACTCGCTCGAGCCTGATCCCATCGTCCCATGGCCTCCCCGCCCCTCGTCGCCCTCGACAGCCTCGACCTCTCCGAGACCATCGCCACCCACGGGGAGGTCTACGCCGTCCTCGAGCAGAGCGGGCGCTTCGCCCTCCTCGACGGGGTGCTGCACCGCGACGCGGACGAGGGCCTGATCGTCGGGTTCAAGGACATCCGCGCCGACGACTGGTGGGCGCCCGACCACATCCCCGGTCGCCCGATCTTCCCCGGAGCGCTGATGATCGAGGCCGGCGCACAGCTGTGCTCCTACGACTCCTTCCTGCGCCGCGCGGACGCGGGCGAGAGCGGGTTCTTCGGCTTCGGGGGCCTCAACGGAACGCGCTTTCGCGGAGTGGTCGAGCCTGGGATGCGCCTGTTGTTCGTCGCCAAGCTCGGCCGCCTGCGGCGCACGATGTTCACCTATCAGACCCAGGGCTTCGTCGAGGACAAGCTGGTGTTCGAGGCCGAGGTGATGGGCGTGGCGATCTGACGCCCCCAGCCCCCCTCCTCGCCTTCGCTCTCCTCAGACGCCCTCGCCGAAGCCCGCCGGCGCGCGGCGGTCGGGGAGCGCCTCGCCCTCCTCGTCGAGGATCTCGAGCACGTCGAGCTCGACGCAGGTGCAGGGAACCTCGAGCAGGTCGGAGAGCGACGGCTTGGTGCTCCCGCCCTCGCCCGTGATGGCCTCCTTCACGTAGGTCCCGTGCTCGGTCCGGATGCGCACGACGTGACGCCGCTCGCCCTTTGCGGGCTCGACCCCGGTGACCTCGATCCAGCGCTCGCGCACGAGCTCGGCGCGGCGGTGGGCCACGCGCCGCGGCGTCAACTGCTCGATGGTGATGCGCCTGCCGATGAGCGCCGCGACGGCGCCATCGCCCAACTCGTCCTCCGCCTCGACGAGGGCCGCGTACTCCTTGGCGTGCCGCGTCTCCTTGAGGACGCGCACGCGCCCCTTCTCCGACCAGTGCAGGCCCTCCAGCTCCAAGCGCCCCTCGTTGCGCCGATTGACCTCGGCCTCCACGGCGGCGAGGTCCACGTCGGTCTCGCGCGGGTTGACGAGCTCCAGGACGAAGGGGCGCCCGCGCCCGAGCATGCGCACGTCGATGTCCTCGCGACCGGCGCCGTGGAACTTGTTCTTGCGCGTCTTGAAGGCCGCGCCGAGCACGTAGCCGACGAGCTCCTGCACCGAGTCGCGGGTGAGCTTGCCGAACCCCTCGCAGCGCCCGCACTTCTTCCGCCGCCGCGGGTGTCCCTTGCAGTCGGGGCAGAAGAACACGGTCTGGGGCAGATCGCGGGTGAGCTTGCGGTAGCGGCCCTCGATGAACACCTTGCCGTCGGGGCGTGAGGTCGAGCCTGTGGTCATGGATCTGTGCTGTGGAGTCGGAATCCGCTCGTGCACGAGGTCGGCGCGTCTGCGGCGCGGCCCCGACCACCGGAGCGGGCGCGGAGCGCCTCTCCCGTCGCGGGCGCGGGAGCTCCGGGCGGCCGGGGAGTGTATCCGCCCGACGAAACGACCGCCACGAAGCCCTGGGAGGGACCCGGGTGTGCGGCCTACAATCCGCCTCGACCGACACCTCCGCCCGCCATGCACCCCTACCTGTTCGAGCTCGACCTGCCGTTCCTCTCCGAGCCCTTCCGCCTGCGGGCCTTCGGCGCCATGGTCGCCCTCGCCTTCCTGTTCGGCGCGCACCTCTTGCAGCGCCTCGCCGCGCGCCACGGGGACGACCCCCAGGGCGATCCGGCGCGCTATTCGGCGATGACCATGTGGGCGCTCTTCGGCATCTTCGGCGGTGCGCGGCTGATGTACGTGGTCGTGGAGATCCTGCGCGACTCGCCGACGGGCCGCTCCTACCTGGCCGATCCGCTCTCGATGCTCTTCTTCTGGGAGGGCGGCCTGGTGATGTACGGCGGCCTGATCGGCGGCGTGGGCGCCGGCCTGTGGCGCGCCCGCCTGGAGGGCGTTCGCCTGTGGAATGGCCTGGACCTCGGCCTGACCGCCGCGTTCTTCGCTCAGGCGGTCGGCCGGGTGGGCTGCTTGATGGTGGGCGACGACTACGGCGCGGTCGTGCCCGAGGCGTATCGCTCGCTGCCCTTCCCGATCACCCTGCGCGTGCCCGATCCGCTCCCGCCGGGCAGCCTCTTCGGCGCCCACAACGCCGGCGAGGTCCTGTGGGCCACCCAGCCCTGGATGAGCATCAACGCCGTCCTCCTCGGCGTCGTGGCCTGGACGATCCTGCAACGCCGCCGCTACGCCGGCCAGGTCAGCCTCTGGGTGTTGCTCCTGTACTCGATCACGCGCTTTGGGATCGAGCACTTCCGCGGCGACGCCGTGCGGGGGAAGTGGTTCAGCGACAGCGTCTCGACCTCCCAGCTGATCTCGATCCTCGCCGCCACGGCCTGCGTCGCCCTGTTGGTGCGCGCTCGGGGAAAGACGGATGACGCCGCGGCCTGAGGGCGAAGGCCGCACGCGCGTCGTCGCCGGCATCGACGAGGCCGGACTCGGTCCCCTGCTCGGCCCGCTCACCCTCGGCTACGCCGCCCTGCGCGTCCCGCTGGGGGCGCAGACCCTCTGGGAGCGCCTCGCCGACGCGGTCTCCGAGGACCCCCGCGCGGGCGGCGAGAAGCTGGTCGTGTGCGACTCCAAGCGCGTCTTCTCGCGCACGCAGACTGGACGCGCGCGCCTGGAGACGACGGCCCTGGGCTTCGCGGCCGTGGCGCGGGGCGAGACGCCGGCCAGCGGCGGGGCGCTGTTGGAGTCGGGTCCCCAGCGTCTGCGGCCTGCCGCGAGCGAGCTCGAGCGTCACCCCTGGTACGCCCACTTGCCCCCCCGCCTGCCGATGTGGACCGATCCCGGGCGCCTGGAGCTGCGCGCCGAGCGCCTGCGGCGGGCGGCCGTTCGCTCCGGCGTGGAGGTCGTCGCCTGCGCCGCGCGCGTGGTCCCGGTGGGCGAGCTCAATCGCTCCTGGCGTCGCACCAAGAACAAGAACAGCACCGTGTGGGCGCACGTGGCGGCGATCCTGCGCGAGCTGTGGGAGGCGCACGGCGCCGAGGGCCTGAGCGTGGTCGTCGACCGCCAGGGCGGGCGTTCCCACTACGCCGCCGGGCTCCTGCGGGCCTTCCCCGAGGCCGACTTCCGCGCCCTGGCCGAGACGCCGGTCTGCTCGGTGTACCGCCTGGCCGCGGACCGGCCACGGCGCTCGATGCTGGTCTGGTTCTGCGAGCGGGGCGAGGAGCGCTCCCTCCCGACCGCCCTCGCCTCCTGCGCGGCCAAGTACGCGCGGGAGGTCTGCATGGGCGCGTTCAACCGCTACTTCGAGGGCCTGCAGCCGGGCCTGCGTCCGACGGCGGGCTACACTAGCGACGGACGGCGCTGGATGCGCGACGCCGCCGGGGCCCTCGAGGCCGCCGGGCTCCCGCGCGAGGTCCTCGTCCGGGAGCGCTGAGCGCGCCGCCGTCGAGTGTGAACCCCGTGCCCTGCTCCCCCACCACCCACCCCGGCCGGTGAAGACCGCGATCCTCGGTGCCGGCGTCTCGGGCCTCGCCCTGGCCCGTGCCCTCGTCGAGGGCGGGTTCGATCCCGCCGACCTCCACTTGTTCGAGGCGACGGACGCCGTGGGCGGGCTGTGCCGCTCCAAGACCGTCGACGGGTTCACCTACGACGTGGCCGGCGGCCACATCCTCTACTCCAAGGACGCGCAGACCGCGGCCTGGATGAAGGCCGCCGGCGGCGGCGAGGACGCGTTCGTCGAGAGCGTGCGCAACACCAAGATCCGCTTCGGCGACCGCTTCGTGAAGTACCCCTTCGAGAACGGCCTGGGCGACCTGCCCGCCGAGGCCAACTTCGACTGCGTCAAGGGCTACGTGGAGGCCTGGCGTGAGCGGCTGGCGAGCGGCTCGGCGGCCCCTGCGGACTTCGGCGCTTGGGTGCGGTGGCGCTTCGGCGACGGGATCGCCGCGCACTTCATGGACCCCTACAACGAGAAGGTCTGGAAGCGCTCCCTCGACCACCTCACCAGCGACTGGGTGGCCGGCCGGGTGCCCGAGGCGCCGATCGACGACGTCCTGCGCGGGGCGGTCGGCATCTCGACCGAGGGCTACACCCACCAGTCGCGCTTCGCCTACCCACGCCGGGGCGGCTTCGGGGCCATCACCGACGGCCTCGCCGGCCCGCTCGCCGACCGCGTTCGCCTCTCGACACCCGTGACCCGGCTGGCGCGCGAGGGCGAGGACTGGGCGGTGGACGGGGAGCGCTTCGACTGTGTGGTCGTCACCCTCTCCCTGACCGACCTGCCGGGCTTGATCGAGGGCGTCCCCGTCGACGTGGGCCGGGCCATGAGCGAGTTGGAGTACAACTCCCTCGCCAGCCTCCTGGTCGCCCTCGACCGGCCCGAGCACACCGACCTCTCCTGGGTCTACCTGCCCCACCCCGAGCAGGGACCGGCCAACCGGATCACCTACCTGTCGAACTACTCGCCCGACAACGCTCCCGACGGCCGCTCGTCCTTCCTCTGCGAGGTCACCGGCCGCGGCGGCGAGGCGCTGCCGGGAGCGGAGCTCACCGGGGACGTCCTCGCCGGCCTGGAGCGCGCGGGCCTGCTCGAGCAGGGCGAGGTCCTGTTCACCGATCGCAGCGACGTGCGCCAGGCCTACGTCGTCTTCGACCACGCCTACGCCGAGCGCCGCCGGGTGAGCCTCGCCTGGCTCGAGGAGAACGACCTCTTCCCCCTCGGCCGCTTCGCGCGCTTCGACTACGACAACTCCGACCAGTGCGTGATCAAGGCCCGCGCCCTCGCCCCCGTCCTCCTCGAGCGCACCCGCGCCGGCGGACGGTCCTGAGCCGGGGCGAGGCTCAGGAGGACGGAACGAAGCGGCGGTAGAGGCCGATGAGGGTACCCAGGGGGACCGGGGCCGTGCCGGGGAAGCCGCAGTAGACGCCGCACAAGCCGCCCAGGCCCAGGCTGGCCTTGCGGCCCAGGCCCTGGCGGCGGCCGAGCCAGTAGCCGACGGGGATGCCGAGGGCGAGGCCGAAGACGGCGCCGCGCGGCCCGCGCGTCACCGCGTCGAGCACGTCGATCACGATGCCCGCCATGATCGGATCGACCGCGTCGCCGGCGCCGCCGGCTCCGCTCCGCGGGCGCTCTCCCGGCTCCCGCTCCGGCAGCCGCTCGACCTCGACCTCGATCGGTCTCTCCTTGCCCGCGTCCGTCGCCACGCCGCCCATGATCGGCACCCGCAACGCGGGTGGAAAGGTTTTCCGACGGCACCCCGGCGAGTCCCTCGGGCGGGGCGTCTAGGTTCCTCTCGGGCGAGGGCGCTTGACCGCCTCCCTGATCGGGGGTTCAGTTAGGCTGTCGCATTCTGCTGGAGCCCTCCCTCGCGCGGGGGGGACAGGCAGGACTCCTCAGTCGGGGACCTCCCCCGCTCTTCGCCACCGCCATGAAGTCGAGACCGAGCCCGCGCGGGCCGCGGCCCGCCGCCGCCCTCCAACTCCCGATCCTCTCGATCGCCTGCGCCGCCCTGCTCGCGGGGTGCGAGGGCGGCTTCCGCGACTCCCTGCCACCGATCAGCTCCGGCGGGGCCGGCGGCGACGCGCCGCCCGTGCCCGTCTTCGCGCGCTTCGCCGTGGTGTCCAACGCCGGAGACGCCACCGTGTCGGTCTACACCCTCTCCGACGCCGAGCGTCTGCGGCACGCGACCTACGCCCACGTCGCCGACGAGATCGCCGAGCCCGAGGCGATCGCGGCCGCGCCCCGAGGCGAGGCCGTGTACCTCTCAGACGCCCTCTCGACGAACCTGGCCGTCCTCGCCGTCGATCCCCTGACCGGGACGCTCACGCCCGACGGCACGGCGACCCTGGGCGCCGCGCCCCACAGCCTGGCGCTGCACCCCGACGGCGGGTTCCTGTTCGCCCTGTCGGCCGGCAGCGACGAGCTCTCGGTCTTCGCCGTCGACCCCGACACGGCGCAGCTCGATCCCCTCGGCGCGCCGCTCACCGTCGAGACCGGAGCGACCGAGCTGCTCCTGGCCGCGGACGGCGGCCTGCTGGTCACCCTGCACCGCGACAGCGGACGGGTCGCGACCTACCTCTTCGACGCGGCCGACGGCGGGCTCACGGCCGCCGACGCGATCGTCATCCACCCCGCAACACCCTCCGGCGGTGCCCTGGGTGCCGCGGGAGACGCCCTGTACGTGTGCGACGACGGCGGAGACCTCGTCGTGCAGTGCGGCCTCGACCCGCTGACGGGCGGCCTGTCGCTCGTCGCCTCCTACGCCACCGACGTCGGCCCCGCCGCCGCCGCGGTGCACCCCGCGGGTGGCTTCCTGTTCGTCGCCTGCCCCGGCTCGGCCACGACCGCGCGCTACGCGGTGGACGCGGCCACCGGCGACCTCTCGCCCCTCGCCAGCCTGGTGGGGAGCGCGGGCGACGCAGCGCTCTCCTTCTCGCCGGGCGGGGACACCCTCCTCGTCGTCGACGGGGCGGCCCACGGCTTGCGCACCGGCGCGGTCGACGCCGAGGACGGCTCCCTCTCCTCCACCGCCACCCTGCGCGCACGCCTCGACCCGCGGGCCGTCGCGATCGTGCACAGCCCCGCGCCCCAGCCGCGCACCACCCACCTGTTCGTCACCAACAGCGAGGGCGACGACGTCTCGACCTTCTCGCTCCAGACGGACCCGGGCCTGCCGGTCGAGGTCGGCACGGCCCTGACCGGCGCGTCCCCCCAGGCCGTGGCCGTCGACCCCCTCGATCGCTTCGTCTTCGTGGCCAACGCGGACACGGGCGGAGTGGGCGTGTACACCCTGGGGACCGACGGGTTGTTGATCGACAACGGCACGAGCGCCGAGCCGGGCGCCGCCGCCGCCGCGGTCGCCGTCGAGCCCACCGGGCGCTTCGTGTACGCCGCGTTCAGCGACACCTCCACCGTCGGCGCCTTCGGGCTCGCCGAAGACGGCACCCTCACGGCAGTGGACAGCGAGCCGATCGGCGGCGGCCCGATGAAGGTGGCGGTCGACCCGACCGGGCGCTTCCTGTACGTGGTCGACGGCGGCGGCGGCGGTGCGGGCAGCAACGGCGCGATCGCGGTCTTCGCCATCGACCCGGCGGCGGGCGGGCTCACGCCTCTCACGCCGGATGCCGTGGCCCAGGGCATGCCGACTTCTCTCGCCTTCTCCCCCGGCGGCGCGCGCGCGTACACGACCCTCGCCACGGCCGAGGAGGTCGTCCCCTACGATGTGAACGCGCTCGACGGCGCGCTGGCGGTCGTCCCCCCGGGGACGGCGGTGGACTCGTTCCCGGTCGACGTGGCGATCAGCCCCTCGGGGCGCTACGCCTACGTCGCGGCCTTCTTCACCTCCGGCAGCGGCGCCGGCGAGATCCAGCTCTTCGACGTGCGACCCGAGACCGGCGACCTGGTCAACCTCGACGACGGCGGATCGTTCACGCCACGCTTCGCCGTCGAAGCCGGCGCCGGCACGCAGGCCCTCCTCATCGACTCCGCCGAGGAGCACCTCTACGCCCTGAACCTGAACTCCGCGACCATGAGCGTGTTCGCAATCGGCGAGGAGGGCCTGTTGGAGTTGCTTGCGGACGTGCCCTGCGGCCTTGCTCCGCGCGGTCTCGCTGCGCGCGTGGCCCTGGAGTAGGCGGCGGAAGCGCGCGGCGTCCGGGTACAATCGCCGGGTGGACCGCATCACCGGCCAGCCCTTCGCCTCACGCTCGGAGGTCATCGCCCTGCACGGGATGGCCGCCACGAGCCACCCCTTGGCGACCCAGACGGCGGTCGGCCTGCTGAGAGCGGGCGGCAGCGCGATGGACGCCGCCATCGGCGCGAACGCGGTGCAGTGCCTCGTGGAGCCCACCGGCTGCGGCCTGGGGGGCGACCTCTTCGCGATGGTCTGGGACCCCGCCGAGCGGCGCTTGAGTGGGCTGAACGCCAGCGGCCGCTCCCCGGGCGCCCTCACCCTGGAGGAGTTCGCGCGCCTGGGCATCGAGCGCATCCCCGCCCACGGCCCCCTCTCGGTGAGCGTGCCGGGGTGCGTCGATGGTTGGTGCGAGCTCCACGAGCGCTACGGTCGCCTGCCCCTGGCGAGCGTTCTGGGACCGGCGGTCGCCTACGCCCGCGAGGGCGCGCCCATCCCCGAGGTGATCGCCTGGGCCTGGGGGCGCAGCGCGAAGGTCCTCGCGAACCAGCCGGGCTTCGCCGACACCTTCCTCCCCGGGGGCCGGGCGCCGGCCAGGGGGGAGCTCTTCCGAAACCCCGGTCTCGCGCGGACCCTGGAGCGCATCGGCGCCGAGGGGCGGGCTGCCTTCTACGGCGGCGAGGCGGCGGACACCATCGACGCCTTCTGCCGCGCCACCGGCGCCTGGCTGCGGCGCGAGGACCTCGAGCGCCACACGTCGGACTGGGTCGAGCCGGTCTCGACAACCTACCGCGGTGTCGAGCTCTGGGAGCTGCCGCCCAACGGCCAGGGGATCGCGGCCCTGCAGATCCTGAACCTGCTCGAGGAGTACGACCTGGCGGGAATGGGCTTCGGGAGCGCCGACCACCTGCACCTGTTCTGCGAGGCGAAGAAGCTGGCCTTCGCCGACCGCGCGCGCTTCTACGCCGATCCCGAGTTCGCCGAGGTGCCGGTCGAGGCGCTGATCTCCAAGGAGTACGCCGCCGAGCGCCGGGCCGAGATCGACCCCGAGCGCGCCGGGCGCCACACCGAGCCCGGCAACCCGGCCCTCTCCCACGGGGACACGATCTGTCTCTCGACCGCCGACGACGAGGGGCGCATGGTGTCGCTGATCCAGAGCAACTACCGCGGCATGGGCTCGGGTCTGACGCCGCCGGGTCTGGGGTTCTGCCTGCAAGACCGCGGCGAGCTGTTCGACCTGACTCCGGGACGCCCCAACAGCTACGCACCGCGCAAGCGTCCCTTCCACACGATCATCCCCGCCTTCCTGACACGCGACGGGCGGCCTTTTGTCGCCTTCGGCCTGATGGGCGGTGACACCCAGCCCCAGGGCCACGCCCAGATCGTGGTCAACCTCGTGGACTTCGGCTTCGGGCTCCAGGAGGCGGGCGACGCGCCGCGCGCGGTGCACACCGGGTCCGCCAGGCCCACCGGCGAGCGGGCGGCAGGCAGCGGGCGCCTGCTGTTGGAGAGCGGCTTCGCACCCCAGACCGTGCGCGAGCTCACCCGCAGGCGACACCAGGTCGGCTCGGCCCTGGGCGCCTTCGGCGGCTACCAAGCCGTCGCCCGCCGCCGCGGTGTCTACTTCGGCGCCTCGGAGGCCCGCAAGGACGGGCAGGCGGCGGGGTACTAGCCCGGGTTATTCATGAAGACGTGCACCAGACACAGCAACTCGGTTCCTGGTGGTGCTTTGCGGGTTCTGGCGACGCAGGCGACCCTGAACGGGTCGTCGAGGAAGCCAGGTTCCGAAAAGCGCCGCCAGGGGCCGAGAGGCCGTCGAAG
>JASLMK010000119.1 GCA_030746555.1 Planctomycetota bacterium
TCGACGGCCTCTCGGCCCCTGGCGGCGCTTTTCGAAAACCTGGCTTCCTCGACGACCCGTTCAGGGTCGCCTGCGTCGCCAGAACCCGCAAAGCACCACCCCGAACCGAGTTGCTGTGTCTGGTGCACGTCTTCATGAATAACTCGGACTAGCCCTGGGCGCGCGTGGGGGTTCGGATCATGACGGAGCCCGGCGATGGGGGCGATCCGACCCAGGGAATGCACCCGAGCGCTTCACCGTTACGGCGGATTGCCGGAAAACTCCCTGAGGTGTGTCATGGCACGGTGGAAGGTCACCCGCGCCAGGTTCTCGGAGATGCCCAGGCGCCGCCCGCACTCGCCGTACGACCTGTCCTCCCAGAGCCGCATCTCGACGATCTGGCGCTGCCGCTCGTTCAGGCGCGCGAGCCGGTGCCGGGCATCGCGGCGGCGCTCGTCGCGCATCAGGCGCCCCGAGGCCTCGCTGGTGGAGCTCAACCCCTGCGACTCGCGAAGTAGGTGGACCGGTCGCGGGCGGCGCCCCTGCTGGGCGGTGATGTTCCTCAGGACCCGCTGCAGCCACCCGCGGAAGGCCCACCGGTTGGGGAAGCGCAGCTCGTCCGCCCATTCCAGCGCTCGCAGCTGGGTCTCCTGGGCCAGGTCACCCGAGTCCAGGTCCGCCCCGAGGCCCTTTCCCATCAGGGCGCGGGCTTTCCGGCGCAGCCAGGTGCCCTCCCGGACGATCGCCCGGGGCAGCGGCCGGCCACTCTGCGAGAAGTGAGCCATGGAGCGTGCGGGGTGCAACGCCCCGCGGAACCAGCGTAGCACACTCCGATCGTGGAGCGCGGAGCGGGGGCCTGCGAGCCGGCACGTGAGCGGGTTCGGCGGGGCGTCGGGGTGTTCGCGGGGCGCGGGGGGGAGCGCTCGAGGGGCGTCACGAGGGCCCCGCCCGCGATTTCGGGGATTCGTGGCGGGTGCCCGCCACAAGCCCCGTCTGGGCACCTGACAGAGGGGATTCCACACAGAAAGAGGCTTCATGCAACCTTCGATCCACACACTCCATCGCCGCCTGCGCGCCATCGGGCTCGCCGCGGTGTTCGCCGCCGTCCCCGCCTCCATGGCCGGGGCGGACACCTTCCACGTCACGACGACCGCGGACACGGGTCCGGGCAGCCTGCGCGATGCCATTCTCCTGGCCAATGCCAATGCCGGTCCAGACGACGTGGTCTTCGACGTGTCCGGCGCCGTGTTCCTGGGGAGCGCCCTGCCGCCGCTGGTCGACGACGGGACGAGCCTGCTGGGTACGACCGCACCGGACGTCGGCCTTGGGCCCGACCTCACCCTGATCGGCACCTCGGCCTTCCCCGGCCTGATCCTCGACGGCGCCGCGGGCTGCGCCGTGTCGGGCCTGCGCCTGATGGGCTTCACCGAGGGCATCCTCCTCATCCACGGTGCGCGGGGGAACGTCATCGGCGGCACCCATCCCGTCGACACCAACGTCGTCACCGGCAACACGACTGGGATCGTCCTGCGGGACCTGGGAACGGACGACAACAAGGTCTATGGCAACGTGGTCAAGGACCACAACTTCGAGGGCATCCTGCTCTCGGACGGGCCCGCGGGGAACTTGATCGGAGGCACCGACGCCGACGAGGGGAACCTCGTCTTCGCCAACGGTTCCGACGGCATCCACCTGTGGGTTCCGGGGCCGCCCGTGCCCGGAGTGGGCTGTGACGGCACGGTCATCCAGAACAACCACATCGGCACGGACGCGGGGGGCGTCGACCTCTTCGGCAACGGTGGTTCGGGGATCGTCCTCGACTCAGGCGTCTTCACCGAGGGCCACGGCGGCACCGTCATCGCCGACAACGTGATCATCGACAACCAGGGGGCCGGGGTACGGCTCCTCGCGGCGTCGAGCACGGTGGTCCGCGAGAACATGATCGGGGTGGACGGCTCCGGCGGGGCCGACGCGGGAAACGGCGCCGACGGCGTGTACGTGTTCACCGGCTTCGGGACCGAGATCGGTCCGGGCAACGTCATCAGCGGCAACGGGGAGAACGGTGTCCTCGTCCGCAACTCCCAGTCGGATTCCACGCGCGTGACCGGCAACCACATCGGCATGGACGTCACCGGCCTCGTGCCCCTGGGCAACGACCGCGACGGGGTCCTGCTGCTGCACGACGTCGCCTTCGCGCTGGTCGCCGACAACCTGATCAGCGGGAACGGCATGAGCGGAGTCCACCTGGCGGGCAACAGCCCCTACCAGAACGTGATCGAGAAGAACCTGATCGGCCTCGACGCGTCTGGGCAAGCCGCGGCGGGCAACGGGCTGCACGGCGTCCACCTGACGGCCGTGGCGACCGACAACCTGATCCGGGAGAACACGATCAGCGCCAACGGCTCCTTCGGAATCGCCGACACGATCGTGGGGTCCGTGCCTGATCTCTACGAGCATCGCAGCACGATCCAGGGCAACCGGATCGGGACTGACGTGGGCGGGAACTCGGCCCAGCCCAACGGCAGCGGAGGCATCCGCGTGCAGGGCAGCGGCTCCCTGATCGGAGGGACGGCCGCGGAGGCGGGCAACCTGATCTCGGGCAACGACGGCTGGGGTATCACCGCCTGGCAGAGCGGCGGGATGCCCTACATCCAGCTCGGTCTGGTGATCCAAGGCAACGAGATCGGCATGGACGTCTTCGGCGGTCCCCTCGGCAACGCCGACGGTGGCGTACACCTGGGCGACGGCTACCACGAGACCCTGGTGGGCGGCGACCCGGCCCTGACGGGCGCGGCCAACGAGATCGTCCACAACGCCGGCCCGGGCGTGCAGGTCGGGCAGAGCGGTTGGTTGACGGCGATTCCCGTCTCGAACCAGATCCTCACCAACCGCATCGACCAGAACGCCGGGGATCCGATCGAGCTGGTCGTGGGCGGCAACGACCTGCACCCCGCGCCGGAGATCACCTCGGTGTCGGCGACCGAGGTGACCGGGACCAATCCGGTCCCCGGCTACACTGCCCGCATCCAGGTCTTCGGGAACGACGGCGTGTTCCTCGACGAGCTCTTCGTCCCCGCCTCGGCCGCCAACTGGATCCTGCCGGTCTCGTTGGCCGTGGGCGAGACCGTGCGCGCCACCGCCACTTCCCTGTGGCCGGGGACGGTCACCGTGCCCCAGACGTCGCCCTACTCGGCCCTGGAGGACGGCGTGGCCGGAACGCCCTTCTGCTTCTGCCCCGAGCCCGTCGCTCCCTGCGGCAACGCCGACCCGACGGCCGGCTGCGCCCACGGGGGAGGCAGCGGCGCGACCCTGGCGACGAGCGGGTCGGCGAGCCTGGGCGCCGCGGACCTCGTCCTGGAGGGGTCCAACCTGGTCCCCAACCGCCCCGGCCTGTACTTCCAGGGCGACCTCCCCGCGGGCGGCGGGGGTGGCCTGCCCTTCGGGGACGGTCTGCGCTGCGTCGCCGGTTCGCTGAGGCGCCTGGAAGTGGCCTTCTCCTCGGGCACCGGGGACTCGGCCACGACCGTGAACGTCGGCGTGGCCGGAGGTGTCGCCGCCGGCGAGACCAAGCACTACCAGCTCTGGTACCGCGCTCCTGGATCGAGCCCCTGCGGCTTCGGGTTCAACCTCACCAACGCGGTCTCGGTCACCTGGACGGACTGATCGGGCGTCGCCGCCACGGCCTTCGGCGCCGGGATCCTCGATTCCGGCGCCGAAGGTGCGTCGGTAGAATACGCCGATGCCGGCCGGAGCCACCGGACAGCGCACGCTGTTCCTCGCCATCGCATGCGTCGCTGTCTGTGGCGCGTCGGTCTGGGTGGCGCTCCGGCGGGGGGACGGCGCCGCCGGCGGGGGCGCGGAGGCCTCGCAGCCGGGGCCGGCTCCGGCGGCGACCGCGGGGAGCTTCACCGACGTCACCCTCGAGGCGGGGATCGACTTCGTCCACGACAACGGGGCGCGCGGGGACTACCTCTTGTGCGAGATCATGGGTCCCGGCGGCGCCCTTTTCGACTACGACGGCGACGGCCTGCTGGACGTCTTCTTCGTCCAGAGCGGCGTGCTCGGCGATGACACCCTCGGCGTCACCAGTCGCCTGTACCGCAACGAGGGCGGCGGGGCCTTCACCGACGTGAGCGAGGCCAGCGGCGCCGCCGTGGGCGGCTACGGCATGGGCTGCGCGGTCGGCGACCACGACGGCGACGGGACCCCCGACCTCTACGTCACCCGCGTCGGCCCCGACGTCCTCCTCGCCAACCAGGGCGACGGCTCGTTCCGGGACGTGACCGCCGAGGCGGGGCTCGCCAACGACGGCTACACCAGCTCGGCGGTCTGGTTCGACGCCGACGGGGACGATGACCTGGACCTGTACGTGGCGCGCTACACCGACCTCGCCCCGGGAGCCCACGTCCCCTGCACGAACTTCCTCGGCCACCGCGAGTACTGCGACCCCTCTTCGGCGGACCAGACGCGCGACCTGTTCTACCGCAACCTTGGGGGGGGACGATTCGAGGACGTGTCCACCGCCTCCGGCGTCGCCCTGCGCACGGGCTACGGCCTGGCGGTGGTCGCCACCGACCTGGACGACGACGGACTGGTGGACGTCTACGTCGCCAACGACCAGTCGCCGGCCTTCTACTGGCGCAACCGTGGCGACGGCACCTTCGAGGAGGTCGGTCCCCAGACCGGATCGGCTTACAACGGCCAGGGCGTGGCGATCGCCGGCATGGGGATCGTCGCCGAGGATCTCGACGGGGACGCGGACGTCGACCTGTTCATCACCAACATCCGCCAGTTCAGCCACCTGTTCCTGCGCAACGACGGCGTGATGTTCACCGACGCGAGCTACCGCTGGGGCGATCCGCGCTGGATGCTGCCCCACACCGGCTTCGGGACGGTGGCGCTCGACGCGGAGAACGACGGGACGCTCGAGCTGTTCGTCGCCAACGGTGCGGTCGCCCGCAGCCGCTCGGCGACCCACGTCGAGGCGGTCTACGCCGAGCCGAACCAGTTCTTGCGGCGTGACGCGAGCGGCCGCTTCGTCGAGGCCGGGGGAGCCTTCGGGAGTGCCCTCCTCGCCCCCGCAGTCTCGCGCGGCCTCGCCTGCGGCGACATCGACAACGACGGTGACGTGGACTTGTTGGTCTTCCGCAACGCCGATCGCCCGCAGCTCCTGCGCAACGACACGGCGGCGGCCGGCCACTGGCTCTCGGTGCTGCCCGTCGACGAGGCGGGGCGCGGCCCCGTCCTGAACGCGCGCGTGAGGGTCGAGGCCGGCGGCGCACGGCAGGTGCGCGAGTGCCGCGCGCAACTGAGCTACCTGGCCTCCTGTGACCCACGCGTTCACTTCGGTCTGGGAGAGCACGAACGGGTGGACGCGATCGGCGTGCGCTGGCCCGACGGGAGCCGGGAGGTCTTCGGCGGCGGGGGCGTCGACCGCTTCGTGACCCTGCGGCGCGGGAGCGGGGAGGCGGTGCGGTGATGAGAGTGGGCAGGCTGACGGGCGTCGAGGTCGCCCTCGCCGCCGGACTCCTCGCCGGTCTGGGGTACCTGGCCTGGGCGCGGCTCGCGCCGGCGCCGGTGGTGCCGACTCCCACGATGCGCTTCTTCGAGCGCGGCGACGGGATGCCCGTGGCGGAGGTGGACGCCGAGGCCCTGGGGGCCTTCCTCGTCTCGGTCGACGTGCCGCCCCTCTCCCTGCCGCCGCCCCCGATCGAGGCGGCCGTGGCCCGGGCGATGACGCGCACGATGGCGGCCCTTGGCGAGGAGCGCACGGCGGAGCACTACGGACGCTTCGGCCAGTTCTTCGACGCCCTGCGCATGAACGACCAGACGCGCTCTTGCTTCGAGCACGCCGTGGCGTTGGAGCCCCGAACCCACCGCTGGCGGCACTTGTTGGGCCGCCACCTGGCGACGATGGGGGAGCTCGAGGCGGCCGAGGTCGAGCTCGGGGAGGCCGTCGCGCTCGACCCCGCCTACCTGCCGAGTCGCTGGCGCCTGGCGCGCCTGTGGGCTCAGACCGGGCGGGCGGAGCAGGCCGGGAGGGAGCTCGAGGCGACCCTGGCGGCGGCCGAGCACCCCTACCCGTGGTGCGAGCTCGCCCAGCTCGCTCTGGCCGACGGCGGCGCGCAGCGGGCGCGGAAGTGGCTGGAGTCCGCCCTGGAGCGTGACCCGCGCCATGGCCGGGCCCACGCACTGATGAGCCAGGCCCTGACGGCGCTGGGGGATTCCGAGCGTGCCGCGGCCCACGCGCGCCGGGGGCGATACTCGATCAAGAGCCTCGACTCGATCCCCGATCCGATCGTGCGCGAGGCCGTGCGTGAGACGGACTCCGTTTCCTACCACCGCATCGCCGCGCGCTCGAGCGACGCGCGCGGGGCGGAGCGCGTCGCCCTGTGGGAGCGCATCTGCCGTGCCGATCCGGCCAACGCGGACGACAAGATCCAGCTCTCCAACGCCTACCTCGACGCGGGGCGCGCCGAGGAGGCGATCGCCACCCTCGAGGAGGCCATGACCCAGGTCCCGCGCGGCGCGCGCTTCCGTCTCTCGCGCGCTCAGCTAGCCCTGCGTCTGGGAGACGCCCCGGGCGCCCTGCGCTTCGCCGACGAGGCCCTCGAGATCGACCCGGGGACCACCGCCGCCCTCGGCGTGAAGTGCATGGCGCTCGTCGGTCTCGGCCGCGCGCGCGAGGCCGTCGTCCCCGCCGAGCGCGCCCTCGAGCTCGCGCCGGACAACCCCCAGATCTACCTCTTCGTCGGCTCGGTCTACGAGCAGACCGGCCGCACCGCCGAGGCCGCCGCCGTCTACCGCCGCGGCCTCGCGGTCGATCCCGCCACGGCGGGGTTGCGCGAGGCCCTCGAGCGCGTCGAGTGAGGAGAGCTCGCGCCGCGTCGTCCGAGGGTTCCGGGAGGCCTCACGGGCCTCCCCGCGATCCTAGCCTCAGGTCAGCACGCCCGCGCGGGCCATGGCGCGCGAGTAGGCCAACAGCGCCGCGGCCACCCCGATGATGACGACCATGAAGGCCAGTCCCGCGCCCCCCAGGACCTCCAGGCCGTTGGAGAGGCCGAAGTTGTGGACGGTCGTGACGATGACCGCCGCCAGGGACAGGCCGAAGACCTTTACCGCCGGGCGCTTGCGGGCCAACAGGAGCACCGAGCCGAGCACTCCCCCCCAGACGGCGACGCCCCAGGCGAAGTCGATCAGCCAGGGAAAGCGGAAGAACTCGCGCTGCTCGGGAGTGAAGGCAGCGAGGTAGCGCTCGTTCTCCGTCTGGGTCATGACGAAGTCGAAGGCGCCCATCCCGTCCCACAAGAGGGCCAGGATCCCCACGATCCACAGGTGCTTGGGAGTGCCGGGCCCGGTCGGTTCACCTGCGTCTGTCATCTCGCGCTCCTCGATGTCCTCGACTTGAAACGGTGCCCACGGGCGCCGGCAGCGGGGCCGGGAGCCCGACGCCCGAGCCTAGCGCCCGAGGCGCGCGGTTGCACCCGCGCGCTCGCCACCGATGGCTGGACGGTTCCCTGGCCGCTAGAATCACGCCCATGACCCTCGCCCGCCTGAACATGCCCGAGGGCGCCGTCGAGGCCCTCGACGACGGGATCGGCTTCGTGGCCCTGGTGGACCGGATGGAGAGCGACCCGGCCCTCAAGGTCGTCAACAGCGCCCGCATCTCCTACGAGAAGAACCGCGAGGGCTTCGACGCTCAGAAGGACCGCGGACTGGTGCGCTTCCTCTGGGAGCACGGCCACACCTCGCCCTACCGCCACTCCTTCTTCACCTTCCACTGGAAGGCGCCCCTGTTCGTCTTCCGCCAGGCATTCAAGTACCAGGTCGGCAGCGGCTGGCGGAAGTACGAGGTCGACGGCCAGGCCGTCAGCCTCGAGGTCTTCGACGTGCTGTTCGACACCGACAAGGGTTGCAGCTGGAACGAGGTCTCCGGGCGCTACGTGCAGTGGGAGCCGGAGTTCTACGTGCCGCCGGTGATGCGCACCAATCCCCCGCACGGCAACAAGCAGGCCTCGGTGGAGCTCGGCGACGAGTTCGACCACGGGGCCGAGCGGGCGTTGATGCGCGCTGAGTGCGAGCGCGCCTTCGAGCTCTACACCGAGCGCATCGAGCGCGGGGTGGCCAAGGAGATCGCGCGCATGTGCTTGCCCCAATCGATCTACACCCAGGCCTACTGGACCGTCTCCCTCCAGGGCGTGTTGCACTTTCTCGAGCAGCGCCTGCAACCCGACGCCCAGTTCGAGAT
Organism: Planctomycetota bacterium; assembly: GCA_030746555.1. Taxonomy (GTDB): domain Bacteria; phylum Planctomycetota; class UBA1135; order UBA1135. The sequence continues at coordinate 8,228 of JASLMK010000119.1, forward strand.
CCGCCGCTACGCCGAAGGCGTCTTCAGCCTCCTGGAGGAGGAGCTCGGAAGCCTGGGCGTGACCCGCGAGTCCCTGCAGGAGTGAACCTCGCCCGTCACGGTGCGTTCATGACGAAATGAGCCGACCAACCGTCCTCTCCCTGCCAGGGATCGCGTGCGCGTCCGTGGCCGCTGCGGCCCTGGGTGGCGCGTCGATCCAGGACACGGGCCCGCCGCCGGTCGCCGGCCAGGAGGAGCTCGAGGCGGACCTCGAGCGCGCGTTCCTCGAGCAGGGCCTGCGCGTGGATGTGGCCGGCGGGATCTGCGCGGTGGACGTGGAGGTCTGCGTCCGGGGAGAGCTGTTGGAGTACGTGCTCGTCGCTCCCAACGGCGCCGCCCACGAGAGCCTGTTCGCCACCTCGGTGCGTCCGAGCCTGTTGAACACGGCTCTGTTGGCCCTCGGCGCGAAGCCGGGCGTCAACGCCTCCTGGGTCGAGAAGGACCCGCCGCCCGCGGTGGAGGAGCTGCGCGCGGGCGTCAGTCCTTTCGAGATCATCCCGCCCAGCGGGGACGGCTTTCGCATCTACGCCGCCTGGTTGGAGCCGGGCGAGCCGGAGACCGCCGGCGACGAGGTGCGCTTCCACCCGCTCGACGATCTGATCAACAACCTGCGGACCGGCCGCTCCATGCGGCGTCACCGTTGGGTGTTCCTCGCCTCGCGCATGGTGCGCCCGCGGCCCGAGGACACCGAAGAGGTGCTGGCGGCGGACCTCGAGGGAAACCTCATCAACCTCAGCTACTTCCGCGCCGGCAACACCCTGTTGACCGCTGCGCTCGACGACTGCGTGCACCAGACGATCTGGATGCCCAACTCCTTCCTCTTGCCCGAACGCGGTACGCGCGTGACGCTGATCTTCTCGCGCTCGCGCCTGACGGGGGTCCCCGATTCGGTGGCCGAGCACCTGCCCCGCGCGGGCAGTGGCGGCGACGTCCCCGGTGAAGACCGCTGAGCACACCCGGCCCCTCGCCGCGCGCGTGCGCTTCGCGCGCCGCGGCCTGGCGGCGGCGCGCAGCGCCGAGTGCATCCTGATCGGCGCCAGCGCCCTGTGTCTGACCCTGGCGGCGGCGGCGGCCTCGGGGGCCGCCCTGGGCGCCGTCGATGCCTGGGGCGTGGCGATCGGGTGCGGCGCTCTGGCGTCGGGCGCCTGGTGGCTCGAGCATCGCCGCGCGCCCGCCCAGGTGGCGCGCGCCATCGACCGCGCGCGCGCCCTGGAGGGCGCCTTGATCACGGCCTGGGAGGTCGAGGCGCGCGGGGACGCCGTGGGCCGGGCCCTGGGGCTGCGGGTCCTGCGTCGGCTCACCGCCCGTGACGCCCTGCGGGCGGTCCTGCCCTTCACGGCGCCGTTGTTGGCCCTGCCCTTCGCGGCCGCCGCCCTGCTGGCGGTGGCCCTCGACGCGGGACGGGACGCCCGCGGCGGCGCCGGCCTGGCGCCGATCACCGGCCGCCTGGAGTCCCAGCTCGCGGGCGCGGGCGCGGGCGAGGCCGCCGACGCCGCGGGGGTCAGCACCGCCGAGCGCCACGAGCTCGCCGATCTCGCGCGTCGCGCCGAGGCCCTCGAGCGCGCGAGGGCGAACGGAGATTGGACGGCCGAGGAGACCCTGGAGGAGCTGCGGGACCTGGGGGAGGCCGTCGAGCGCGTGCGCCGCGCCCTGCCCGCCCGCAGCGCCTTGCGCCGGCGGCTCGAACAGGCGCGCGGCACCCTCGACACGGCGCTGGCGGCCCTGGGAGAGGGGAGCGGAGCGCCCGGCGGCGAGGATCTGCGGGGAGAGGCGGGAGGAGCCGGGACAGGGGCGGCCGCGCAGGGCATGATGGGAGGTCCCCCCAACCCGGTCGAAGGACCGGCGGCCGGCCCCGAGGTCGCTGCCGGTGGCGGCGGCGCCGGCGTGGTCGGTGGTCGCTGGTGGCCGGGCGAGCACGACGAGATCGTCGAGCGCTGGGTCGAGTCGCGTCGCCGCCCAGGCGAGCGCGAGGAGCCGTGAGCGGAGCGTCCCTCCATGAATCCCGTCGAGTCAGAGCACCACAACCGACCCCGCCAGGGGCCGGTGGGCCTGTGGCTCGTCGGTGCGCGGGGCGCGATCTCGACCTGCGTGGCCTACGGCCTGGCGGGCCTGCGCTCGGGCTCCCTCGAGCCCGTGGGCTTGGCGACCGAGATCGAGCCCCTGCGCGGGCTGGGCCTGGTCCCCCTCGACGAGCTCGTGCTCGGCGGCCACGACGTCTGCACGCGCAGCCTGACCGACTCGACCTCGGAGCTGGTGCGCGGCGGCGTCCTCACCCAGGAGCTGGTGGACGGGGCGAGGGAGGAGGCGGCCGCCTTCGAGGCCTGCATCCGCCCGGGCATCCTCGACGGGCCCGACGTCGGGCTGGCCGACCTGGACCCGCGCTCGGCGGAGTTGGGGGCCGTGTCGCCGCGGGAGCAGGTCGAGCGCGTGCGAGCCGATCTCGCGGCCTTCGCCGAGGCGAACGAGCTCGAGCGCGTCATCGTCGTCCACGTGGCCAGCACGGAGGCCTGGCGCGAGGAGCGCGAGGAGTGGCGGGACCTGGCTTCCTTCGAAGCGGCTCTGGACGCCGGCGCGCCGCAGCCCGCCTCGGTGATCTACGCCTACGCCGCCCTCGGCGCGGGCCGCCCCTTCGTCAACTTCACGCCCAGCCGCGGCTCTTCCATCCCGGCGCTGGTCGAGCTGGCGGACGCCGGCGGCGTGCCCCACTGCGGCAACGACGGCAAGACGGGCGAGACCTTGGTGAAGACCGTGCTGGCGCCGATGTTCCGAGCCCGGGCCCTGAAGGTGCTCACCTGGCAGGGCTACAACATGCTCGGCAATCGTGACGGCGAGGTGCTCAAGGAGTCCGCCCACCGAGAGAGCAAGCTGCGCAACAAGGACGAGGCCCTGCGCTCGATCCTCGCCGACCCCGCGGTGCACACCGGCGTGGGCATCGACTTCGTGCCCTCGCTGGAGGACTGGAAGACCGCCTGGGACTTCATCCAGTTCGAGGGGTTCTTGGGGGCGCGCATGAGCCTGCAGTTCACCTGGAGCGGAAGCGACTCCGCCCTCGCCGCGCCCCTCGTCCTCGACCTGATGCGCCTGGCCGACCTCGCCGCCGAGCGCGGCGAGGGGGGCGTGATGGAGCACACCGCCTGCTTCTTCAAGGCGCCGCTGGGCGGAGGCACCCACGACTTCGGCCGCCAGTTCGCCGAGCTCGGCCGCTACGCCCTCGAGCGCCGCTGAGCGCCGGCCATCAGGGCGCGGACCGCCCCCGCCCCTGGAGCTCGCGCGGGTCTACGCCTCCGCGGGGGCGGTCCGCGGGGACTGCCCGGCGCCAGGCGTGCAGGGCGCGCGGGTGGGGGACGCCTGAGCGGACGACGTCGTAGCTCTCGGTCAGGGTCCAGGTGCCGCCCGCCTGCTCGACCGCCTCGCGCAGGAGATGGTGGTGGGCGAAGGTGAGGTGGTCGGCCACCTGCCGTGTATCAGGATCTTGGCTCCCGACCCCATCAGCCCGGGTTATTCATGAACACGCACACCAGACTTCGCAACCGGCCGTCTTCGACGGCCTCTCGGCCCCTGGCGGCGCTTTATGAGAACCTGGCTTCCTCGACGACCCGTTCAGGGTCGCCTGCGTCGCCAGAACCCGCAA
>JASLMK010000120.1 GCA_030746555.1 Planctomycetota bacterium
CCCCCGACGGCTCCTTCACCCCCCGCCGCGCCCGCGTCACGGCCCGCTTCACGCGCCTGCGCTGAGCCGACGCTCGCCTTCAGGTCCCCTTGCGCAGGAGGACGACCTTGATGGTGTTGAACAGGATCGAGAGGTCGAAGAGGAACGACTGGTACTTGATGTAGAAGAGGTCGAACTGGAGCTTCTGCAGGGCGTCCTCGCGGGTGTTCGCGTAGGGGTAGTTGATCTGGGCCCAGCCGGTGACGCCGGGCTTGGCCAGGTGGCGCTGAGAGAAGTAGGGGATCTCGCGGACGAGCTCGGCGACGAAGTGGGGGCGCTCGGGGCGCGGGCCGACCATCGACATGCTCCCGGCGAGCACGTTGAGGAGCTGGGGCAGCTCGTCGAGGCGCGTGCGGCGGATGAAGTGGCCTACGCTGGTGATGCGCGGGTCGTCGGTGGCGGCCCACACCGGACCCGTCTCGCTCTCGGCGTCGGCGCGCATGGAGCGGAACTTCAACAAGGTGAACGGCCGACCGTCCCGTCCCACGCGCTCCTGGGTGAACAGCATCGGTCCCGGGGAGTTCCAGCGCACCGCCAACCCGGTGGCCAGTATCACGGGCCACAGGACCAACAGGCCGACCAGGGAGAGGAGGACGTCCACGGCACGCTTGAGCAGGTCCGCCCACGGGTTGCGCACGAAGCCCTCGTTGAAGATCAGGTACGAGGGCCTCAGGGCCTCGACGGAGATCTTGCCGGCCACGCGCTCGAAAACCCCGTCGTAGTCGAGCACGGGCACGCCGGCCAGGCGACAGGCCAACAGCTCGTCGATCGGCAGGCGCCGCCGCCGGTCGGCTAGGGAGACCACCAGGGTGCCGATGCCCAGCTCTTCCACCAGATCGGGGAGTCCCACGGGAGCGGCGCCCGCCTCCTCTCCGCCCCGCTCCACGCCCTCCTCGGTCAAGCGCAGGCCGTCGAGGAGCAGGTCGGCGGTGCCCGTCACCTCGCCGTCGAAGGCATCGGGGGAGTCCGCGTTCGCTGACGGCGCCTCGGCCAGGATGCCCGCCACCGCAAAGCCCGCGTCGGCGTGCTCGCGCATCTCGCTCGCCAGGGTGTGGCCGGCCTTGCCCGAGCCGAGGATCAGCACGCGCTCGTCGAAGCGCGAACGCAGGAGCACCCGGTGGAAGAGGGTGCGCCAGGCGAAGAGCAGGACGAAGCCGACGAGCAGGCCGAACACGACCACGCGCACCTTCCCCACGAGGGTCAGACCGGGGAAGTCGAAGGCCGCGCCGAGCTCCCAGACCTCCGCCAGGCCGACCGCGGCGAGGCAGGCGAGGGTGGCGGAGCCCATCGAGCCCACGAAGCGCGAGGCGCGGTCGTAGCGGGAGGAGGAGACCCGGATGTCGTACAGCTCGTTGAACGCGATGGCGAGCTGGGAGAGGACCGAGAGCACCAGAGCCGTCAGCACCGCCTGGAGCCGCGCCCGCTCCAGGCCCAGGTTCTCCAAGGCCAGGGCGCGGTAGACGAGCTGGGTGGGCTCCCACAGGTGCGCCGTGCCCACCGCCGCCAGGACGATCCACAAGCCGACCGTCTCGCTCGCGATCAGCAGCGCCTTGCGCAGGGGCAGGTAGTGACGGAGGAGGCGCAGCATGGGGGGACCGCCGAGGATCGGCCTTGGGGCGGCCCGGGGCAAGCGAGGGCGCCGTTTCCCACCGTGGGGCACGCCGGGCCGACCCCGGGCGGGGCTTGCTCAGTCCCAGGGATCGGCAGGCGCCGCCGCCGGGGTGAGGCCCCAGTCGCGGAAACCCGGCCGGGGAGCCTCCAGGTCCCGCGCGTCGACCTCGACGGGGCGCCCGCCGCGACCGACGAGCACCTCGACCACGTGGACCCGCGGGCGTGGGCGGTCGGCGGTCGTGGGGGTGCAGGCCGCCAGGAAGCGGGCGCAGCGCCACAGGCGCTCGACGCGGGTGCGGTCCACCCGCAACCGCGGACGCCAGCGCAGGTCCCACAGGCCTGCGGGGGCCGAGCGCCCCGCCGGGTCCTCGGGCGCCGGGGCCGAGGGGCGCGGCGCGGGCAGGCGGTCGAGGCGCCCGGCCTTGACCTCGACCGCCGCGCAGACCCCCGGGCGCACGGCCCACAGGTCGACCTCTCCGGCGGGGGTCGCGACGCGCCGGCCGAGCAGGCGCCAGCCGGCCCGGACCAGGTGGCGCGCGGCCAACTCCTCGCCCGCCAGGCCCAGCTCCTCCCGGTCGGCCGTGCACCGGCGCAGGAAGGTGCGCGGCGCCAGGGCGATCCAACCCCGGCGCAGGGCCCGCGTCAGCGAGCGCCGCCTCCCGACCGCCGACCGGGTGCGCTCGCTCTCTCGCCCTCGCTGCCCCTCGTCGCCCACCACCACCGGGACCGGCGGGAGTCCGCACCGGTGACGGTCTGGGGTACGACTTCCCGCGCCGACGGGCAGCGCCCGCTCAGGCCTGGGCCGTCTCTTCCTCCTCCGGCGCGCCTTTCTTCCTGTCCTCGCCCGATCCCTGCTTGTCTTCCACCAGCCCCTGGATCGCCTGCTGCGAGAAGCGCACGCGGACGCCGTCGGCGATCTGCAGGGTGACGATCTGGTCGGCGACCCTGGTGACCGTGCCGTACATCCCGCCGTTGGTCATCACCTTGTCGCCCTTGCCGAGGTTCTCGATCATGTCCTGGCGGCGGCGGCGCTGCTTGCGCTCGGGACCGATCACGAGGAACCAGAAGATCGCCACGAGGGCGAGCAACAGGAACATCATGTTGGGGCCCTCGGCCTCGCTCCCGGACGTGTCCTGGGGCAGGAGGCTGGGGAGGGCTGCGAAGAGGGCGCAGGCGCTGGAGCTGGACGGCATCGTGTGCTGGGCGGGGTTGGGCGGGCGGCGCAGGATACCGGAGGAGGCCGGGCGTACAATGCCCCGTCGCCGCAGGCCGCCCCCGCGTCGGGGGAAGGCCCATCCACGCCCCGTGAGCCCCTCCGATCCCACAGCCTCCCGCCGCTTCGTCGTCGCCATGAGC
>JASLMK010000121.1 GCA_030746555.1 Planctomycetota bacterium
GGCAGCCCGTCAGGGTCGGGCTCGCACGGTCGACACAAGCCAGCCCTCCGCCGTGTCCGGATTCGCCGGGGCTCTCATTGGCCCATAATATGCAGTTGCGAATCGTCGGCCGTCCACCGTGGCACACCATCCCCCCGCCAAACCACTCCACCCCGACCTGCTCGGCGTAGCCCGCTGTCACGGTGAAGCCGTCGATGGTCACGGAGTCGACCCCGACACCCTGGACGCTGAAGCCTCGATGGGGATCGAGCTCAGATCCTCCGCAATTGATCAGAGTGGACTCGGGGCCGGCCGAAGAGATCAGGAGCACCCCGACCTCACCAATCTCGATGTCCCGGTTCCCGTCGCCGGAGTAGACCCCCGGGGCGACCAGGACGGAGTCCCCCTGCGACGCCGCATCGATCCCTCCCTGGATGGTCGCTTCGTCTGCCGGGACGTGTATCACTGCCCCTGAGACCGGCCCCCACCAGGGCGCGAGAGCGGCGACCAGCGCGGAGAGGATACCTGAGACTCTGCGACGGGCCATTTCGTGTTCCCGGGAAGGCGGTCGATGGGGGGAGTTTCCTGCATGCTCGACCCTAGTAGCGGCTAGGAGATTCTAGCTACGTTTCGCGATCCACACCGGGGAAACAAGAGCGAGAAGTAGCCCTCGCCGGGGCGCTCCTCCGGGCCGATCGGCCGCTCGTGCTCGTGGAAACCGCCGCTGGACTCCCGGAGCAGGGCTTCGCGCAGGCGCAGAGCTCGAATCCGCTGCTTGCAGGGTAAACTCGTCCACGCGGCCGGGTTGGAGGCTTCTCCGACCGGTCGGAGCTCAGGGGGACTGGAGCTCGGAGCTCACGAGAGCTCGAGCGTGCCTGGAGGGGGGGGCCTTGCAGGCGCGGGGCGAGGCGGCTCGGTGGGCAGATACATGGCCTCGAGGATCGTGCGGATGGTTTCGGCCTGCGTGATGAAGGCCACCCACTTGGCCTACGGGTTCTTCTCGGGGACGACGGCGATCCCTGGCTGCCTGGAGACCAGCCCCATCGCGGACGCGCGTCCAGCCGCGAGCGAGACCGCGGACGCCCAGGGGACGGCGACCTTCGACGTGTACGTGCCGCCGGGAGCGGCGGGCCCCACGGTGCTGATCCAGGGCCTGGACGCGGGGGCGTGCGCCACGAGCAACCTGGTCGTGCATCACTTCGACTAGCGGCCGGCACCAAGGAGAGCAGCCCGCGGTGGCCTCACGGAACCCTCCTGCGGGGTGGCAACCGGGCGGAGTTGCTCGCCACGACAGCGGGCTCGCTACTTCAGGACCAGGACCCGCCTGCTCTCCACCTGGCCCGCGGCTTCCAGCCGCACCACGTAGACGCCGCTCGCAACCTCGGCCGCCCCGTCGTCCCGGCCGTCCCAGGCCACGCGGTGATCTCCCGCCGCGACCCTCCCGTCGACCAGGCTTCGAACGCGACGACCCCGGAGGTCGTGAACCGCGAGGTGCACGAAGCGCTCCGCGTCGAGGCGGAAAGGGATGATCGTCCGTGGGTTGAGGGGGTTCGGGTGGGCCGGCGCGAGCGCCACTCCTCAACGTGGCGCCGGCGACTCCGGCTCGGCGACCGAGACCCCACGTACTCGTCCGCGCCCATGTCGTACCCGTCCCCCCAGGGACGCGGGTCTCCGTCGAAGTCGGTCTCCGGTGCGTCGGTGGCGGTGCCGGCGTCGATGCAGGGGGAGGAGAGCATCAGACGCGACAGGGCCTCCCGACGGCGGGCAGCCGCTCGGGGAGCGAGGGCCGCCGCCTCCTCGGGGTCGGTGAAGGGCCGACCCGGGGCGGCGTCTCGACCCGCGGAGGGACTGGATGGCCGGAAGACGGCCGAACGGCGCCCTGAGCCCCCTCAGCGGGCCCCAATGGCCCCAGAACGACCTGAACGGCGCCCTGAGCCGACTCAGCGGGCCCGAACGGTCCCAGAACGACGGAAACGACGCGCTGAGCAGGGTCAGCCCGCCCGAATGGTCGCTTCTCGACCAGAAACGGCGCCTGAGCCTGCTCAGCCGACCCGAACTGCCGCTCCGATCCCCACCAGCGCGGCCCGTCGGATCCATTGGCCGATTCGCTCCCCGTCCGCACCGCGCCTCTTCCTCACCCCGCTCTCTCCCTGCGCAGCCCGGCGATTCGATGGAGGCACTGCCCCCCGCCCGCCGTTATAGATAGAGGTGTCCGCCGCCAGGACGTCCGCGACGCGGGGCACGTCTCCCCCCACGTCCAGGGAGCAAGCCATGCAGTCCATCACCCGCGGGGCCCTGTGCGTCCTCGCTCTCGTCGCCACCGGCTCCACGTGGGCCCTCGCCTGCAAGCGCGAAGCCGGAACGGTGATCGCGCCGCTCGACGGCGCCGGCGCCGACGTCCCCCTCCCCTCCTTCCTGGGCGAAGGTCCGGTGGGCAGCGCCCTGGGTCCCTGGTCCTTCCCGCGCTCCCTCGAGGGCGTGAGCGACTACAACTCGGACTGCCGGCCCACCCTATCGGCCGACGGGACCGTGATCCTCTTCGAGTCGACCCCGAACGCGGGTCCCCCCTACGACCCCGTGAACCACATCAGCGGCCGCTTCTATCCCTACGAGGCCGAGTGGGACGGCGCCGAGTGGACCAACCTCCACGCCCTGGACCCGACCGACTTCTCGGGCCACAACCTCCCCTGCGTCTCCGCCGACGGCCAGGGCCTCTACACCAGCTCGGGCCGAAGGACCGCAGAGTCCTACGACGCTGACGCCGCAGCTGCACCCCAGCTCCACGTCGAGTATTCGATGCCGGGCCTGGCCGAACCGGTACGCTCCCCATTCCGAGGAAAGGATCGCTCACCCCAGCCGCCTCGCAGATAAACCTTCAATCCCTGGGCACCTCGAGTGCCTTCAGGAGGAGATCCCGCCCCGGCTCCTTCTGAGGTAGGTCGTCCTTGGGGAGCGGACTTTTCACTGGCTTCTCTTTGGGTCGCTGGAAGGTGAAGCTGCGGATCCGAGCGAGGGCATCGGCTCCGGGTTGGAGTCCCTTCATGAGGGCATCCCATTGTCCTCGCTCCGCAGGGTTCAGGCCGCGATACCAGAGGATATACTTCTCCAA
>JASLMK010000122.1 GCA_030746555.1 Planctomycetota bacterium
TCGGAGGAGTAGACCCGATAGGCGCGCACGACCGAGGAGGCGGCGAGGTCGGAGTAGCTGACGAAGAACACCCCGTTGGCGTAGTGCTCCGGGTGGAACGCCATGCCCAGCAGGCCCTGCTCGGTGTCGTCGCCGACGAGGTCGGAGAGGTCGAGGAAGACCGGTCCCACGATCTGGCCGTCCCGGACGATCCAGATGCGCCCGCCTTTGGTGCCGACGAACAATCGCTGGGAGTCTCCGCGTGGCGCATCGATCACGACGGGCGAGCTGATCGACACGAGGTGCTCGGCGGTGATCTGCGCCGCGCCGGGCGATGCGAGGCAGACGGCGCAGGCGAGCAGGCGAGCCAGGCGGCGCGCGGGCAGGACAGGCGGGCGAATCATGGTGCGCGGAGGGTGAGGGACGAGCGGCGAGACAGGCGCCGGGCGGCGCACGAGCGCGGACACGATTCGAAACAGGCGGCGCGACGGGGAGCCGGCGCGCCGCCTGTTTCAGGAGCCGATCACGGACAGAAGTCGGCGCTCAGACCGTTGGAGAGGTTGAAGCCCGAGGCGCCGCCCGCGGGGTCGCGGTACCACAGCTGGAACTTCCAGGTGTCACCCGCGGAGATCATGCCTGGGCCCGAGCTCGCGGGCGGGGAGTTCATGTCCACCCCGCGCACGAAGTCCCCGAAGACGTCGGTCTGCTGGGGCGGGTTGAGGCGGAAGGTAGAGCCGCCGACACACCGGAACCCCTCCCCGAAGGGGATCTGGATCTCGTTCGGTCCGTAGTAGAACAGTGCGAACTGGTTGGAGGGGGAGCCGAAGGACTGCAGCTCGAAGTCGTTGGCGGCGACGGAGGTGTTGCCGTTCGAGGCGATCAGCGTTCCGCCCCCGACCGAGTTGGGGGAGGTCACGCAGTAGGTCGTCGTGGCACCGGCGCACTCCTCCTGCATGCGCCAGATCTGGCCGCCGCTGGAGTCGACGATGTAGAGGTCGCCGTTGGCGTCCTCGCCGAAGCTCGTGATGAGCTCGCCGCCGGGGATCGCAAGGTCGGTGGTGTGGTCCACCAGGTTGCTGGTCGAGCTGCCGTTGAAGGCGAACGACCAGACGCGGCCGCTGCAGTAGTCGCCGAAGAAGTACCGGCCGACCATGCTCGGCATCATCGTCCCGCGGTAGCGGTAGCCGCCGGTCACCGAGCAGCCCGACCCGTGGCTGTAGTCGTGCACCGGCAGGGTGAGGGCGCCGCTGTTGCAGGTGCAGCCTGAGAGGCCCGTGCAGTTGAAGCCCTCCATGCAGCGCCAGCCGAAGTTGTTCCCGCCGTCGCCGGCGGCTTCGAAGTCGATCTCCTCGCGGGAGTTCTGACCGACGTCGCCAATCCACATGTCCCCGGTCTGACGGTCGAAGCTGAAGCGCCACGGATTCCGCAGGCCCAGGGCCCAGATCTCGTCGCGCACCGAGCCGTTGCCGACGAAGGGGTTGTCGGAGGGGATGCTGCCGTCGAGCTCGAGGCGTAGCATCTTGCCCAACAGTTGGTTGCCGTTCTGCGCTCGATTGCCGGGGTCGTTGCCGCTGCCGCCGTCGCCGAGCCCGAAGTAGAGCTTGTGGTCCACCGGGCTGATGCGGATGCAGCCGCCGTTGTGGTTGCTGAACGGCTGGCTGACCGGACCGAAGATGTCGGTGAAGCTGGCCGGGTCGGCGACGTCGGGGTCGGCGGCCGACGCCAGGTACGAACGCACGACCGAGTTGCCCGAGTTGTTGGTGTAGCTGACGTAGAAGGTGCGGTTGGTGGCGTAGTCGGGGTGGAAGTCCATTCCGAGCAGGCCGCGCTCGCCGCCTCCCAGGGAGATCGACCCGATGTCGAGGAAGGGCGTCGAGAGCACGACCCCGTCCTTGATGATCTTCACTCGTCCGGTGCTCTGCTCGCAGACGAAGATGCGCGAAGTGTCGCCGGGAGGCGAGCCGAGCCACAGGGGGGAAGAGAAGCCGCTGGCCACCAGTTCGGCCTCCAGCTGGGCTTGGGCGGGAGCGGTGAACAGGGAGATGCCCAGGAGCGTCGAAGCAGCTCCCAGGGCCAGTCGGTGGAGATTCATGCGGCCGTCCTCGGTGGGTTGGGGAGACGATTGGTGATTGTACGGTTCGGGCCGGTCGGAGATGGGCTCCGAGTGCTCGACCCCGATCGGGAAGGGCCTCTTCGATCTTCGATGCAGATCCGCTCCCTGTCAAGCCGGGCTGCCGCGGGCGCTCGCCTTCACGCAAGACTTGCGAGAAACGGGTCCTGGGGCGGTCTCGAGCCTCCTACTCGCAGAAGTCGACGTGCAGCGCGGGGGAGAGGTTGCTCCCCGAGGGCGCGCCCGTGTCGCGCACCCAGAACTGGTAGCAGCGCCGGGTGTCGACCATCGAGGCGTCGATGGGGATCGGCAAGGCCGGGCTCACTCCGTTGTCGTTGGTGGTGAAGACCGCCACGCGCGTGAGGGGCTGGGCGAGGTACAGGGTCCCGCCGCCGAAGGGCTCGCTGTCGGAATCGGAGCTGGAGAGGAGCACGCCGTTGCTGGAGGGCGCCGAGTCCAACAGCTGCAGGGAGAACCCGCCGGAGAGCAGGGAGGGCTTCCCGCGCCACTGGACGCGGGGGACGCTGCCGCCGGACGTGGCGGTGGGGGACCCGTAGACGATCGGCGGCGCGCAGGAAGGGGGCCCGCTCAGCTCGTGGGTGGCGCGCCGCATCGTCGCCGGGGCGCTCTTTCCGTGCAGGACCCACTGGTCGTAGGCGATCTGGCCGGCGTTGTTGGTGGTGTTGGCGTCGCGCAGGAACTCGATGTACTCCTTCGAGGTCGTCTGGTAGTAGACCCTCACCAGGGCGCGGATCGATCCCGCGGGGATGTCGAAGGAGCTGTCGTGCCAGTAGTGCTCCTCGGGGTAGTCCTCGCCCACCGGCGCGGCCTGGATCTCGCGGAAGCCCTCCAGGGTGAAGCCGCGAGGCGGGATGCGGTTGTCGTGGATGACCGCGTTGTTGAGGGCGAAGTGGAAGCTCTCCCCGGCGGGAAGGCCGGTGGCCTGCGCCATGGCGTCGTCGAGGCCCAGGCGCGCCTCGAACACGGTCGTGTCGTCGGTGGAGAGTTCGGCGGTCACCGGGTCGTAGTGCCCGTGCTCCGCCAGCAGGCCGCCGCCGGGAGCGAGGAAGCGGACGTGGATCCACATGCGCCGCCCCTCGGGGTATCCGGTGGGCAGCTTGTGGCCGGTCTGGTTGATCAGGCGCACGACGAGCTCGCCGTCGCGTTCGAAGGTCACCAGGTCCAGGCCCGCCGTCAGCATCGCCTGCGTTCGGGTCAGGGCGGCCGCCGCGCCCTCGGGAGTCATCCCAGTCTCCCCGTCGGGATAGAGCGTGCGGATCGCCTGCAGGACCCAGGTGTTGCCGCCGTTGAAGTCGTGCTGGGGCAGGTCGTCTCGCAGCTCCCCGCCGAGCCCGGGGGCGCAGGCCTCGCCCGTCGTGTCGGGCATGTGGCAGTCCTGGCAGGTCGAGTAGGCGCTGGAGTTGCCCCCGTAGCGGTTGCGCAGCTCGATCGGTCCGTCGGCGAAGTCGCTCATGGCCCACTCGCTGAAGGTGCGCTCGAGGGGGAACTCGTCACGCTTCTCGTGGGTCGGGTGCGGCGTATCCAGGGCGTTCAACTCGTAGCGATCCGTCTGCGCGTCGTAGGTGAAGGCGGGGTTGCTGACGTCGTGGCAGGTGCCGCACATCGCGGACTCGCGATGGAACGGTGACTGCAGCCAGTCGTGCCAGAAGAAGTTCGCGCCCAGATCGAACGGCCCGCGCCGTCGGTCGTAGGGATCGATGATGTACTGGCCGGTGTGGGGATCGGCCGGGACCGGCCCGACGCCCGCATGGATCGCGGCGTCCTCGTCGGGGTCCTCGCCGGGGGTGTAGTCGGGGTCGACCATGCGATGGCAGAAGTGGCAGTTCACCCCGTCGAAGTCGCCCAGGTTCGGGTCGAGGGCGGATCCGTCAGTGGGCACGCTGCGCCCCTCCAGCCAGCCGGTGGGCGTGTGGCAGCGCAGGCACAGGTCGCCGCCCGAACCCAGGTCCTGTTCGGCGATCGCGAGGCAGGCGTGGAAGATCGGATCGCGCATGGACTGCGCCATCAGGCTGTGTCGCCAACTCTCGTAGGGCGCCTGCTCGGGGTCGTAGAAGCCGTGGCAGGCCGAGCAGTTCTGCGCCGGCTGCATCGGGTCGACCAGAGCGAGGGGCTGGGTCCCAGGCTGGAAGAAGTCGTTCAGGGTCGTCGGCACAGGCAGCAGGCCCGAGGGGCGCAGGCCCGCCGTGGCGAGGCCGGTGACCAGACACAGGAAGGCGGCGACGCCGGTCGGGCGCCTGCTCGGGGCGATGGGGGGCATGGGTCCGGATTGATGGATTGCGGGATGGCTCTGGAGGGTGGCGTGCGGCGCTGATCCTCGCCTCGAGACTCCCCTGAATCGTCCCCCGGATCCGCGGAATCGTCAAGCGGCTCCGGCCTCGGAAGGGGCGGGAAGGGTGCAACGCTCGCCCAGATCGTCGGTCCACTGGAGGACGCGCCGTTCCTGGACACCGTCCGCAGGCCCGTTCCGGGGGCCCCTTGCCCCGCCCCGACGACTCCCCACCCGAGCACCCATGCATCCTATCCACCCCACGGCCCTGGCGGGCCTTCTCGCGGCCCTCTCGACGGGCCTCCCCGTCCCCCTCTCCACCCCTGAGGCCGGCGAGGTCGCCCGAGCCGCCTGCGGGCCCGGAGAGCGAGCGGAGGGCGACGCCTTCCCCGCACCTCGCTCCAAGCCCCAGCCCGGGGACCTCGTGGTGAGCGAGTTCATGAGCAACCCCGCGGCGGTCCCCGACGCCCAGGGCGAGTGGTTCGAGCTCACCAACACCCTCCCCTGGCGCCTCGATCTCGAGGGCCTCGTGATCAGCGACGCCGGCGGTGACCTGTTCGGCCTGTGGAACGGCGGCCAGGGGATCCTGGTCGGGCCGGGCGCGTCTGTGGTCCTGGGCAACAACCCCGACCCGGGGACCAACGGAGGTGTCGCGGTCGACTTCGCCTACACGGGTTTCGTCCTCGCCAACACCGAGGACGAGATCCGCGTCCACACCCGCGAGGGCGTCCTGCTCGATGCGGTCGAGTACGGCGCCGACGGGGCCTGGCCCTTGGAGGCGGGGCGCTCGACCGGTCTGGACCCGGGCATCGACGATCCCGGCGTCAACGACGACCCGGCGCACTGGTGCGCCGCGACCGCACCCCTGCCCGGCGGGGACAGCGGGAGCCCGGGCACACCCAACGAGCCCTGCCCCTGAGTCGGTGAGAGCCCGCCACCGCTTCGCGCGGTCGGGCGAGGAAGGCACGCTTCCCGATTCGACCCGCCGAACGGAAAGCGGGCGGCGCGCCCGATCGGCGCGCCGCCCGCGTGATGAACCCCGCCACGCATGGAGCGCGGCGGAGCGGGCCTCCGTCCGGACGCCTAGGCGTCCCAGGTAATCGAGTAGCCGTTGGTGAGGTTGAAGGTCGCGCCGCAGGGGGAGCTGGCGGGGTCGCGGTACCACAGCTGGTACTCCTTCGAGTCTCCAGCGGAGACGCCGCCCTTGACGCCGATGTCGATCGTGGTGCTGGAGGCGCCCGAGCCGTCGGAGACGACGACCTCGAGGCGGATCACGTTGGTGCCCGCGCAGCGCAGGCCGTCCCCGAAGACCACGCCGGCGCCGCCGGCGATCTGCAGGTCGCCCTGGAAGAACAGGCCGGGCTGGCTGGCGATCACCTGGGAGCCCTCGAGGACCAGGTCACCGGCGGAGAGGCTCGTGGAGCCGCTCGCGGCGAGGACGCCGCCCACGCCGGAGCCGTTGGCGCAGCCCTCGCCGGCGCCGCCGGCGTTGCCGCAGGGAGCGGTGGTCCCGGTGCCGTCGCAGAAGCAGAACGGGGTGCCCGTCGTGCCGCCGCCGCAGCCGCCGCCGCCGCAGCCGGCGTGGCAGCCCGGGGTCGTCTCGGCGAGCAGGTTGCCCGTCTCGCAGGTGTCGTCGCCGCCGCAACCGTTCTCGAGGGTGTTGGCCCCCGGGATGGTCCAGTCCGTCGCGGCGAAGACGCCGCCGTTGGCGGTGTCGCCGCAGCGGTAGGCGTAGCTGTCGGTGTACTCCCAGGCCGTGCCGGTGCCGTCGATGCCGAGGTCGCCGTAGATGTCGACGGTGGTGGCGTTCGTGCCGTCACCGGTGGCGGCGCCCAGGAACAGGGCCAGAACGTCGTCGCCGTTCACGAAGCCGCCGCCCATGTACAGGTCGGGGTCGGAGCCGTAGACGCTGAAGAAGGTCGAACCGCCGGGGCCGTTGTCGGCCTCGTAGGAGATGATGTAGGAATCGCCCGCGTTCAGGCTGCCGGTCAGGACCGTCGCGGCTCCGCCGCCGAGGTTCGTGCCGCCGTTGTTGAAGTTGCCGAAGCTGTACAGGGTGAGGTCGATCGAGCCGGAGGCGTCGGTGTTGGTGAGCTCGACCCACTTGGGCTGACCGCCGGGGAGCGTGCCGTCGACGATCTCGGTGATGAGCAGGTCCGCGCTCGCGGTGGAGGCCGTCAGGGCCAGACCGGCGCAGGTCAGGAGGAGGGATTGGATCTTCATGCTTGGAGTCTTCTCTTGGATGAGTGCCTCGGACGGACTGTCTCAGTTGAGCGACCGAAGGCTCCGAGACAGGGGGCGACCGGCCGGGACTTGGGATTCCTCTCACGCCTCCCCGGGAGGAGGCACCCGTCGCCGGTGGGGATCGAGTCGCACGCCGGGCGCTGCCGGAGCGCCCGCGAAGGTGGGCAGCGACTCCCGCCGCGCCGGACGCTGGGGAGCTCGGTCCCTCCGGTCCGGGGTTCCCTGCAAGATACCGCGACCTCCCGATCCCCGGGGTTCGAGCGGAAGAAAACCCCTCCCGGGTCCGAAAAGGGGCGCTGGACCGGGGGCGGAGCCGCCGCCAGGGCCACGGGGCGGGTGCCCCGAGCGTCGCCGCGAGGCGCCGGTTCAGCGGCGGCGGACCAGCACCAGCCCCGCGCCGCAGTCGGGGCAGGCTCCGCGCTCCTCGTGGCGACTCCTCTCGCCCGGGCACAGCCACTGCCAGTTCGGGTCCGCTCCGCCGGCCTCGCCGCTGCTGCTGTAACCGATGGACTCGAGCATGCTGAGCACGGCGGGATCGGGGGAGTCTCCGGTGAACATCCGGACCACCCAGCCGTCACGCCGGGCCAGGTCCGCCAACAGCTCGCGTGCGCGCTCTGGCTCGGCGGTGAGCAGGTTCTCGGTCTCCAGCGGGTCCTCGGAGAGGTCGAAGAGCTCGGACTGCTCGGGCCGCGTCGGGCGCCAGATGAGCTTCCATTTCCCGCTCAGGACGGCGTACAGGAAGTCCGCCTGGGGGCGGCGGTCGACCATCGTGGCGTTGAGGTCGAAGCCGTTGATCTGGTCGGCGTAGATCGTGCGCGCCGGCTCGGCGCGCCCCTCGATCAGTCCCCGCAGGCTGCGTCCCTCGACGCCCCCCGGCCCGGCCAGGTCGGCGTAGTCGAGGAGCGTCGGGAAGAGGTCGACGCTGGAGGTGAGTCCGGCGACCCTCTCTCCGGCGGGAAGACCGGGGCCGGCCAGGAGCAGGGGGACACGGATCTGCTCGTCGTAGAGGATGCGGTGGAACTCCCAACCGTGGCGCTCCAACCCGTCCTCGAGCCCCTCGCCGTGGTCGGAGGTGACGGCGATCAGCGTCCGCTCGTAGGTGCCGCGCTCGCGCAGATGGCGGAAGAGGCGGCCGAGTTGGTCGTCGACGAAGCGCACCTCGGCCGCGTAGATCTCAGAGCCGGGGGGGAATCCGACCTGGCCGTCGCGCGTCTCGATGCGCGGGACCGAATCGGGGATCCACTCCGCGGGCGGGACCAGGCGCGGGTCGTGGGGGTCCCACAGGTGCACCCAGAGGAAGTACGGTTGGGAGGTCCGCCCGAGCTCCTCGAGGACCAGATCCATGGTCAGGTCCGAGCGCCGCTCCCCGGCCTCGGCGTTCCAGCCCCGGCGCCCCCCGGGGCGGGAGCTCATCTCCAGCTCCAGGCTCTCGAAGACGTCGAACCCGCGGGCGAAGCCGAAGGTCGAGGAGACCGGGAACGCGCTGTGGTAGGCGAGGGTGCGGTAGCCCCGCTCCTTGTAGACCGTCGCCAGGGTCGGGACGTCGTCGGGCAGGCGGTATCCGCCCGGAGCCGCCAGGACGCGCAGGCCGTGCTGGTAGGGGGTCAGGCCCGTCAGGATCGAGGCGTGGGAGACGGGCGTCACCGCCGAGGTCGCGTAGCTGCGCTCGAAGAGCACCCCCTCGTGCGCGAGCCCGTCGAGGTGCGGGGTCGCGTTCTCGGCCCCGTAGCAGCCCAAGAAGTCCGGCCGGGTCGTGTCCAGGGTGACCAGGATCACGTCGGGCCGCTCGTCCCCGCCCGCCGGGCAGGAAGCCACAAGAGCGCACATCAGAGCGAGGCGGGCGCGGAAGTCGGTCACGGTGGGGGACACGGGGGAATCCTACGCTCTGGGGGCGGGCGGGTTGGCCGCTTGGTGTGTGGATCGGCCGGTCTCCGACCTTCCTCGCCCCCCGAGCGGGGATTACCATGCCCCGATGACCACGCCCCGCACCGACGAGACCCTGTGGAGGGCGATCGACGCCGAGTCGGCCCGCCAGGAGGCGCAGCTGGAGCTGATCGCCTCGGAGAACCACACCTCCCCCGAGGTGATGGCCGCCATGGGGACGACCCTGACCAACAAGTACGCCGAGGGCTACCCCGGTCGGCGCTACTACGGCGGGTGCGAGCACGTCGACACGGTGGAGGACCTCGCCCGCGACCGGGCGCGCGAGCTGTTCGGCGCGGAGCGCGCCAACGTCCAGCCCCACTCGGGGACCCAGGCCAACGTCGGCGCCCTGATGGCCCTGTGCGAGCCCGGCGACCGGGTGCTCGCCATGAGCCTCGACCACGGCGGGCACCTCTCCCACGGCCACGCGAAGAACTTTTCGGGGATCTTCTACGAGTTCCACCACTACGGCCTCGACCGACAGACCGAACGCGTGGACATGGACCAGGTGCGCGAGATCGCCCGCGAGGTGCGGCCGAAGGTCCTCCTGGCGGGCGCGTCGGCCTACTCGCGCCTGCTCGACTTCGCGGCCTTCGCCGAGATCGCCGAGGAGGTCGACGCGCGGCTGATGGTGGACATGGCGCACATCGCCGGGCTCGTGGCGGGCGGCGTCCACCCCAGCCCCGTCCCGCACGCGCCGGTGGTCACCTTGACGACCCACAAGACCCTGCGGGGCCCGCGTGGCGGGATGATCCTGTGCGACGCCGAGACCATCAAGGTCGTCAATAGCCGGATCTTCCCCGGCGTCCAGGGCGGCCCGCTGATGCACGTCATCGCCGCCAAGGCGGTGGCGCTGGGCGAGGCGATGCAGCCCGCCTTCGCCGAGTACGCGCGCAGGACCGTGGCCAACGCGGCCGTCCTCGCCGCCGCCCTGGCCGAACGCGGCCTGCGCATCGTCTCGGGCGGCACCGACAACCACCTCCTGATGGTCGACGTCGGCTCGGTGGGCCTCTCGGGGCAGGTGGCGGAGGACCGGCTGCACGGCGTGGACATCACCGCCAACAAGAACCTGATCCCCTTCGACGAGCGGCCGCCCATGGAGGCCAGCGGCATCCGCCTGGGGACCGCGGCCCTGACGACCCGCGGGATGGGGACAGACGCCATGGAGCTGATCGCCGGGTGGATCGCCGAAGTCCTCGCGGCCCCCGACGACGAGGGCGTGGCCCGACGGGTCCGCGGCGAGGTGGCCGCGCTCGCCGCGGCGCACCCGATCTACGCCGCGGGCTGACCGGTCGTGTCGGCGGCGCGCGCTCCGATCCCCGTCACGCTCCTGGCGGGCTTCCTCGGCGCGGGGAAGACGACGCTCCTCAACCGCATCCTCGCCGAACACCACGGCGAGCGCGTGGCCGTCGTCGTCAACGAGTACGGGGCGGCCGGGATCGACGGGGACCTGGTGGTGGGCTGCACCGACGAGCTCGTGGAGCTCGCCAACGGCTGCGTGTGCTGCACCGTGCGTGGCGACCTCTCCCGGACCTTGCGGAGGCTCGTCGCGGCGGGTCGCCCGCCACGAAGAGTGGTGATCGAGGCCTCCGGGCTGGCGTCGCCGGGACCGGCGGCCCAGACCCTGGTGTTGGACCCCGAGCTTGCCGAGGGCCTGCGCCTGGAGACGATCGTCACCCTGGCCCACGCCGCCAACCTCGCCCACCAGCTCGAACGCCACCCCGAGGCACGCGAGCAGCTGGCCTACGCCGACCTGATCGTGCTCAACCACGCCGACCGGGCCGACGCGCGGACCCTCGAGGAGGCGCGCGCTCTCGCCCGCGCCGCCAACGGCGTGGCGGAGCTGTGCGAGGCCGTGCGGGCGGACCTGCCCCTGGGCGCCCTGCTCTGCGCCCGGGGGGCCTGGGACGTCTCCCGCGTCGAGGCCGCGCCGCCGCCGGCCCACTCCGCCGGCGTCAGCACCCTCGCCCTGCGCACGCGCCGTTCCCTCGACCTGCACGCCCTCAAGCTCTGGCTGGCCTTCGTGGCCGGGCGGCGCGGTCAGGACCTCTACCGCGCCAAGGGCCTCCTGCGCTGCGCGGACCGCGCCGAGCCGGTCGTCGTCCAGGCGATGTACGAGTGGCTGGAGCTCGGGCCGGGCACCGGGCCGCTTCCCGAGGAGTCCCGGTTGGTCCTGATCGGGGACGGGCTCGACGGCGGAGAGGTCCGCCGCGGCTGGGAGGCGTGCCTGTCGTGAACGGCGCCACGCCCACGACGATCCTGTTCGACCTGGACGGGACCCTGATCGACTCGGTCGATCTGATCCTCGCCAGCTACCGCCACACCCTGCGCGTGCACCGCTCGGTCGACCTGCCGCCGGAGCACTTCCGGCCAGGCCTGGGCCGCCCGCTCCTGGAGCAACTGGGGTCGGTCACCTCCGACGAGGCCGAGCTCGCAGCCATGGTCGAGACCTACCGCGCCCACAACCACGAGCACCACGACGGCGCCGTGCGCGCCTACCCGGGAGTCGTCTCGGCGCTCGG
The DNA here is from genome assembly GCA_030746555.1 of Planctomycetota bacterium. Classification (GTDB taxonomy): domain Bacteria; phylum Planctomycetota; class UBA1135; order UBA1135. The sequence goes on from JASLMK010000122.1 coordinate 11,066, forward strand.
CGCCCTGACCCGGAGCGGGGTCGCCCTGGGCATCGTCACGAGCAAGAACGCGGCGACGGCCTGGCGCGGCCTGGAGTGCTGCGGGCTGGCGGAGCACTTCGCGGTGTTGGTGGGCTCCGACGACGTCGAGCGCCACAAGCCCGACCCGGCGCCGGTGCTGGCGGCGGTCGAGCGCCTCGCATCGGCGCGGGAGCGGACCGTCTTCGTCGGGGACTCTCCCCAGGACCTGCGCGCGGGGCGCCGTGCGGGCGTGCGCACGGCGGCGGCGGCCTGGGGCCCGTTCGCGCCGGCCGAGCTCGAGGCGGAGGGGCCCGACGCCTGGCTGGAAGCCCCGGCGGCGATCCCCGGCCTGCTCGGGACCGCGCTCAGGCGGACTCGCGCTCGTAGCCCAGGGACTTGAGCACGGTCAGCACCTCGCTCCAGGTCGGGAACGGGCGGCCGTGGACGCGCTTGTAGTCGTCGATCGCCGTGATGAACTCGATCACCTCCGACGACATCTCGTCGGGCCGCAGGGTGGTCTTCTTGCGCTTGGGGCTCTTCTGCGTGGTCTTCTCGTTCGGGCTCATGAGATCGTCGCGGTGGTCGGGGTGGGGATGGGGGGGGCCGCGCGGGCGGCGCCCGATCCAGCCATCGGTCCCACCGCGGGGCCGACTGAACGCTCTCGGGAAAAACCGACTTCCTTTCCGCCGCGGGGCGCGGGCGGCCCCGGGCGGGGGTCAGGCGTCGGTCAGGGTCGCGCCGGCGGCGAGCAGGACCGCCTCGACCTTGTCGCGGTCGGGCTCGGAGATGAGGCCCTCCTCGGTCACGATGGCGCTGACCAGGCGCGCCGGCGTCACGTCGAAGGCGGGGTTGTAGACCTTCACTCCTTCGGGCGCCGTGGGGGGGCCGAAGCCGCGGGCGACCTCCTCGGCCGGGCGTTCCTCGATCGGGATCATCGCCCCCTCGGTCAAGTCGCGGTCGAAGGTCGACAGGGGCGCGACCACGTAGAACGGGACGCCGTGCTCCCGGGCCAGGATCGCGACGGAGTAGGTCCCGATCTTGTTGCAGACGTCTCCGTTGCGCGCGATGCGGTCGGAGCCCACGAAGACGGCGTCGACGCGCCCCTCCGCCAGCACACGGCCCGCGGTGCCGTCGGTGATGAGGGTGACGTCGATCCCGCTCTCCATCAGCTCCCAGGCCGTCAGGCGCGCCCCCTGCAGGAGCGGCCGCGTCTCGTCGGCGAAGACCGCGACGCGTTTGCCCTGCTCGGTGGCCTCGTAGATCGGCGCCAGGGCCGTCCCGCACCCGGCGGTGGCCAGGGCTCCCGCGTTGCAGTGGGTCAGGACCGTGGCCCCGTCGGCGATCAGGTCGGCGCCCACGACGCCCATCCGCCGGCAGGTTTCCCGGTCCTCGCTCCAGACGGCGAGCCCCTCCTCGAAGAGCGCGTCCACGATCCCGTCCCCGTCGGCCCCCGCGGCTGCCTCGCTCTGGGCTCGAGCTCGCATGCGGTCGAGGGCCCAGAAGAGGTTCACCGCCGTCGGGCGCGCGGCGGCGAGTCGGGCGCTGACCTCGCCGAGGTGCTCGAGCAGCTCCTCGCCGGAGCGGCCGCGTTCTCCCTGGACGCCGATCATGACCCCGAAGGCGGCCGCCACCCCGATGGCCGGGGCGCCGCGCACCGCCAGGCGGTAGATGGCGTCGACCATGCCTTCCACCGACCGCACCTCCAGGAGGGTGTTCTCGCGCGGCAGCAGGGTCTGCTCGATCAGGACCGTGTGTCCGTCCCGCCCGCCGACCCAGCGGATCGTCTCGACGACCATGGGCCCCTAGGCGAGGCGCTCGCGCAGGCGGGCGTCCTTGGCGGCGACCTTCTCGCCCATCTCCTCGCGGAAGCGGTCGAGGGCGCCGGCGAGGTCGGCGTTGCCCAAGGCCAGGATCCGCGCCGCCATCAAGGCCGCGTTCTGCGGGCCGCCGCCGCCGACGGCGACGCTGGCGACCGGGATCCCTCCGGGCATCTGCACCGTGGCGAGCAGGGCGTCCATTCCGCCCAGGGGCGGGTTGTCCATCGGGACGCCGATCACCGGCCGGAGGGTGTGGGCGGCGACGACCCCGGCCAGGTGGGCGGCTCCCCCGGCGGCGCAGATGAAGACCCCCACGTCGGTCGCGCCGGTCACGAACTCCACGACCGCCTCCGGAGTGCGGTGGGCCGAGAGCACCCGCGCCACACACGGGATGTCGAGGGCGGCCAGCTGGTCGACGCAGGGGCGCAGGCGCTCGAGGTCGGAATCCGACCCCATCAGGAGGGCGACCTTCATGCCGGGGCGCCCACGGTGCGTTCGCCGGTGATGAGCTGGCACACCTCTTGGTAGCGCGAAGCCACGCGCTCGAGGACGGCGGGGTCGAGGCTCGGCGGCGGGTAGGTCTTGTCCCAGTCGAGGGTCTCGAGGTAGTCGCGCAGGATCTGCTTGTCGTAGCTCGGCGGCGAGGTGTCCAGGGCCCAGTCCTCCGCCGGCCAGAAGCGCGAGCTGTCGGGGGTCAGCACCTCGTCGATCAGGATCAGCTCGCCGTCGACGAGACCGAACTCGAACTTGGTGTCGGCCAGGATGATCCCGAGCTCCGCGAGGCGTTCGCTGCCGCGGCGGAACAGGGCCAGGGCCGCGCTCTCTGCTCGCTCGAAGACCGAGGCGCCGACCAGTTCCCGCGCCTCGTCGGGGGAGATGGGCCGGTCGTGGGTCTCCTCCTTGGTGGAGGGCGTCAGCAGGGGCGCGGGCAGGGGCGAGGCCTGGCGCAGGCCGTCGGGCAGGGTCAGGCCCGAGACCGTTCCTTGGGCCTGGTACTCCTTCCAGCCGGAGCCGACGAGGTAGCCGCGCACGATCCACTCCACCGGAGTCGGTTGCGCCCGGCGGACGATCATCACGCGGCCCTCGAGGGCCTCACGCCATCCTGCGTCCAGGCCCTCCACGTCGTCGATGGAGGTGCTGAGAAGGTGGTTGGGGAGGAGATCGGCGGTGGCTTCGAACCACCAGGCCGCGATGCGCGTGAGCACCTTGCCCTTGCCGGGGACCCCCTCGTTCATCACCACGTCGAAGGCGGAGATGCGGTCGGTCGTGACGAAGAGCAGGCGCTCCTCGTCCAGGGCGTAGATGTCGCGCACCTTCCCGGTGGCGACACGGGTCAGTCCCGGAGGCCCGGCGCCGCCTCCGAGGTAGCTCGTTTGGGTCGTCATGCCGGGATTATGGCAGTCGACCGACGTCGCTACAATCCACGGCCGTGGTCCCCCGAGCACCCCGAGCAGCGCGCGGTCTGCAGCGCGGCGTCGCACTCCGCGGCAGCCTGCGCCCCCCGCCCTCGAAGTCGTTGGGCATCAGGGCCCTGGTCTGTGCGGTCATGGCGGGCGAGGAGGCGCACCTCGCCGGGTTGGCCGGCGGGGAGGACATGGAAGCCGCCGTCGGGCTGTGTTCCGCGCTCGGCGTGGCCCATGAGCGAGCCGGGGCGGACCTGGCCGTGCGCGGCATGCGGCGCGCGGGTCGTCCCGTCTGGCGCCCCGCCGCGGCCGTGGAGGTCGGCGAGTCGGGAACCCTGGCGCGGGCGGTGACCGCGGTCTGGGCCCTGTGCGGCGATCCGGCCCGGGCCGTTGCGGTGCGCGGGCGAGGGACCCTCGGGCGCCGGAGCAGCCCGGCGCTCCTGGAGTGCCTGCGGGCCGCCGGGGCCGAGCTCTCGGGCGCCGAGGGGGGCGGCTGGCCGTTGACGGTACGGGCCGTTGAGCGCGTCCCTCCCCTGCGGCTGATCGCCCCCGAGTCGAGCCAGGAGGTCAGCGCCCTGTTGCTGGCCCTCGCCGGGCGCGACGGCGCGGGCTCGCTGGAGGTGCGCGGCCCGATCCCCAGCCGACCGTACCTGGCGATGACCTGCGCCGTGCTGGACGCCTGGGGAGTGCGGGTCGAGGGCGAGCGCCGGGGCGATCGCGAGTCCTTCGCGCTCCGCGGGCCTCTGCGCAGTCCACCCGCCCCGGTGCGGATCGAGGCCGACGCCTCGGCCGCCGGGGTCGCCCTCGCCGCGGGCTGTCTCAGCGGCGGCGGCGTGCGCGCCGAGGGCGTGGGGGCCGCCTCGCTCCAGGGAGACGTCGCGATCCTGCGCCACCTCGCCGCCTTCGGCTGCGAGGTTGGAGCCGGACCCGACCACTTGTGGGCGCGGGGTCTGCCCTCCCGCGGCGCCGATTGCAATCTGGCCGGCGAGCCCGATCTCGCGCCGGTCCTGGCGGCGGTCGCGGCGGGGGCCGCGGCAGCCGGGCACGCCAGTCGGCTCGAAGGGCTGGGGACCCTCGACGGCAAGGAGAGCGCGCGCTTGCGCTGGTTGGGGACGACGCTCGGCGAGCTTGGCTTCCTCGTCGAGGTCGGCGACGCAAGCCTCTCCCTGGCCGGCGGGGGGTGCGAGCCGCGCCGAGGCCCGACCGTCCTGGACCCGCGGGGCGACCACCGCATGGCCTTCTCCGGCGCCCTCCTGGGCCTGGTCGCCCCCGAGGTCCGCGTCGGGGATCCGGGGTGCGTCCGCAAGTCCTGGCCGGGCTTCTGGGAGGACCTGGCGCTCCTCAGTACGACCGGGGGAGCTCGACCCTCTTCGGAGAGGGCCCGGTTCTCCCCGTTCTGACGAGAGATCCGTGGCCCGCCCCCTCCTCGCCCTGGACGGGGCGGGCGGTCGGCGCGCAAAGGTCTGGGAAAGCGCTCGCAGCGCAGGCTATCCTTCCACTGGATGGGATCCTCCGACAACGGCAGGCCGATCCTCGTCGCCGGCGGCGCGGGGTACATAGGCAGTCACACCGTCCGCCTGCTCGAGGAGCGCGGCATGGACGTGGTTGTCCTCGACGACCTTTCCGCGGGACACCGGCAGGCGGTGGACTGTCCCCTCGAGGTCGTCGACCTCGGCGACAGGGAGGGCCTCGAATCCGTCTTCGACCGCCACCGGCCGCGGTCGGTGATCCACTTCGCCGCCAAGTGCTACGTGCGCGACTCGGTACAGGATCCCTCGACCTACTACCGCAACAACGTCCAGTACACCTGGAACCTGCTCGAGGCGATGCGTTCCCACGACGTGGGCTCGATCGTGTTCTCCAGTAGCTGCGCGACCTATGGCAACCCGCTGGAGCTGCCGATGACCGAGGACCACCCGCAGCGGCCGATCTCGCCCTATGGGCGGACGAAGCTCCACATGGAGCACATGATCGAGGACTTCGGCCGGGCCTACGGTCTGCGCTACGCGGCCCTGCGCTACTTCAACGCCGCCGGCGCCTCCCAGAAGGGGGACATCGGCGAGGACCACGACCCCGAGACGCACCTCATTCCTCGCTCCCTGAAGGTGGCGCAGGGCAAGCTCGACGAGGTCCAGGTCTTCGGGGACGACTACCCGACACCCGACGGCACGTGCATCCGCGACTACATCCACGTCGAGGACCTCGCTACCGCCCACCTGACCGCCCTGTCGCGCCTCGAGGGCGGCGCGCACCGGGTGGTGTGCAACCTCGGCACGGGCTCGGGCTACTCGGTCGGTCAGGTGGTGCAGACCGCCCGCGAGGTGACCGGCCTGCCCATCAAGGTGCGCGTCGTCGGCCGCCGCACCGGGGATCCGCCCCAGCTGGTGAGCGGCGGCACCGGCGCCCGGGACGTCCTGGGCTGGCAGGCGAGGCGGCCGGGGATCCGGGAGATCGTCGAAGACGCCTGGCGTTTCATGCAGAACCGCCCCGACGGTTACGACGAGTAGTGGGGCCGGCGGTCTGGACCGTCCTGGGCGCCGGATCGATTCTGCCGCGCGCGGGGTTGGGTTGTTCGGGACACGCCCTGCGCGCGACTGGGGGGAGCGGGGTGACCCTGTTCGACTGCGGGCCGGGCACCCTGCGGGCCCTGGCCGCGGCGGGGATCGGCCTGGGGGAGGTGCGTCGCATCGTGATCAGCCACTTCCATCCCGACCACTGCCTCGACCTGGCGGCGGTGGCCTTCGCGCGGCGGAACCCGTGCTTCGCGCCGGGACCGCTGGAGCTCGTCGGACCGCGCGGCCTGGTGGAGTGGCTCGAGGGCCTGGCCTCCGCCTTGGGGCGGTGGGCGTGCTTCGAGGGCGTGGCGGTGCGCGAGGCCGCCCCCGGCGATGTCCTCGCCGCCGGCGCCGACCCCACGCGCCTGTCGTGCGCCGCCACGGGCCACACCCCCGAGGCCCTGGCCTGGCGCGCGGACCTGGGCGAAGGGGGCTCGGTCGTCTACAGCGGAGACAGCGGCGAGTGCGATGCCCTCGCCGAGCTGGCCGCCGGCGCCGACCTGTTCGTCTGCGAGTGTTCCTTCCCCGAGGACCAGGCCGTCGAGGCGCACCTGACGCCGCGCGGCGCGGGGCGGCTGGCGCGGCGGGCGGGTTGCCGTAGACTCCTGTTGACGCATTTCTACCCGACGCTCGAGCCGGCGGTCGCCGTCCGGGAGGCGGGTGCGGTCTTCGACGGCGCGGTGTGCGCGGCGCGCGACGGCAGCCGCCACTTCCTGTGCGCGATGCCCTGGTCCTGACGAGGCGGCCTCGACTCCCGCTGCCTCGCCCCCCCCCCTCTCTCTCCTCCCCTCCCGCCCCATGCAATCCGGAGCAACGATCGGCTTCTGCGTCTGCCTGCTCGTCGCAGGCTCGCCAGTCCATCCGGAAGGTGACATCGCCGAGGCGACGGTGCGGGCTCACATCGAGGTCCTCGCCGCGCCCGGCATGGAGGGGCGGGACACGCCGAGCGAGGGGTTGCGGCGAGCCGCGCGCTACATCGCGGAGTGCTTTGGGGGGTACGGGCTGGTCCCGGCGGAGGACTCGGTCGTGGTCCTGCAGCGCGAGGGCACCGAGTTCGGCTACGAAGACGCGGGCGAGGACGCCCGTCCGAGCTTCCTGCGACCCTACCGGGTGCAGCACGAGGCGCCGGTGCCCGAGGAGTGTTCGCTGGCGGTGGTCGTCGGCGGTGAGGAGTTCGAGTTCACCTTCGGCCGCGACTTCGTGCCTGTCTCGCGCTGTGTCGGTAGCGCCCGGGGCGAACTGGCGTTCGTCGGCTTTGGGATCGACGCTCCGAACGAGCGCTACGACGACTTCAAGGGTGCGCGCCTGCAGGGCAAGGTCGCCCTCGTGTTCGAGGGCGAGCCGCGCCATCGCAGGCGCTTCGACGGCGCCGAGATCACGGCCGACGGCTCTCTGTGGAGGAAGCTGGGTCACCTCGGCGACGCGGGCGTGCGCGCGGTCCTGGTCGTACGGCGCACCCCCGAGGGCGCGGAGGACGACGAGGAGAACCTCCTGGACTTTCGCCACTCCTTCGCCCGCTTCGCGAACGAACGACCGCCGCGCACGCCGCGTTCGCGGCCACCGGTGCTGGAGATCAGCATGGCGGCGGCCTCGCGCCTCCTGGACACCGACGCGGCCAAGCTCGTCGCCCGCATGGACAAGAGCTCTCGCCCGGTTTCGCTGAAGCTCTCAGGGCGCGAGATCAGCCTGGACTCGACCACCACCCAGCGCCCCGTCCGGGTCGACAACGTGGTCGGGCTCCTGCCCGGCAGCGACCCGCGCTTGCGGGAAGAAGTGGTCATCCTTGGCGCCCACTACGACCACATCGGCGTCGACGCACGGGGACGCATCGGGACGGGAGCCGACGACAACGCCTCGGGGACCTCGGCCATGCTGGCGGTGATCGAGGCCCTGGCTGCCGACCCGCCGTCGCGGACCGTCCTGGCCTGCGCCTTCTCCGGGGAGGAGGACGGTCTGGTGGGCTCGCGCGAGTTGGCCCGCAACCTGCCGGTCGACCGCGGGCGGATCGTCGCGATGGTCAACCTCGACATGCTCGGATTCGGCGATGACGACGAGGTGGCGGTCATTGGCCTGCGGCAGAATCCGGGGCTGGCCACCCTCGTCGAGCGGGCGCGCAAGCACTCCAAGACCGGCATCCGCAAGCTCGTGACCAAGGGCGGCGAGGACCTCTTTCGTCGCTCGGACCAGTTCTCGTTCCACCAGATCGGCCTGCCGACCCTGTTCTTCTTCGAGGGCCTGCCGATCAGCCGCAACGTCGACTACCACACCTGGCGCGATCGGATCGAGGGCGTCTCGGTGCGCAAGATCACGCGCTCGGCGCGCCTGGTGCGCAACGCCGTGTGGCTCTTGGCCACCGACGACCGCCGCCCGCCGGCTCCCGGGCGCTGAGGGCGAGGCGCTTTCGGCGTCGGCCCTTGCTCCCCGCGGCATGAACGACTACGACTGCCGCGGGACGCCCGACGGGCGCCCCGTGGTATGGACGGACGCAGGCGATGGTGGATGGGCGCGCTCGGCGCGACGGTCGCGGTCCTGGGGGCCTCGGCCCTGGCGGCGGGGGTCCTGCGCGCGGGAGCACCGACCCAGGCGGCCGAGCCCGCCCCGACGTCCGTGGAGCCCCGGGCCCCGATCGCCCCCAGCGGCGGTCTCGGGCGGGTGGTGGGCTCAGGCGGGGAGCGAGAGCGGCCCGCGCCCGACCGGCGCCTGACCGCGCGCCTGCGCGCGGCGATCGAAGCGGCCGTGTCCGAGGCGGCGCGGCGCGGCGCCGGGCGGAGCGCCATGCGCGTGTCGGTCCACGTGCGCGAGCTCTCCGGCAACCCCGAGGTGGCGGCCATCGACGCCGACGCGCCCTTGAGGCCGGCCTCCAACATGAAGCTCGTCACGACCGCGGCGGCCCTGGTCCTGCTGGGGGCCGAGGCGACCTTCGACACGCGCTTCGAGTCGTCGGCCCCGATCCGGGCGGGCGTCCTGGAGGGCGACCTCGTTCTGCGGGCCGGAGGGGACCCCCTCTTCGATCCGGACACCGACGGGGCGGTGGCCCATCTCCTGGCGCCGGTCACGGCCGAGCTCGCGCGCCTGGGGATCCGGCGCGTGCGCGGATCCGTCGTTCTGGACGAGGGACACTTCCCAAAGCCGGGTCCCGGCCCCGGCTGGCCTCCGGCCGGGCAGCATTGGAGCGAGAGCTGCGCCCGGGCAGCGGGCTTCAGCGTCAACGCGGGTTGTCTGACGGCCCTCGTCGAGGCGGCGAGCACGGGCGGCGAGGCACGGGTGCGGGTGGAGCCCGCCGGGCACGGCCTGCGGCGGCGGGGGACGGTGCTCACGAGCCGGCCGCGCAGCGCCCTCGACGTGGCGGTCGAGGCGCGCCCTCCGGCGGTGACCGTGCGGGGCGCGATCCCCGCCGACGTGCGCTCCTGGAGCGCTCGCTTCGCCCATCCCGACCCGGTCGAGCTGTTCGGGGCGGTACTGACCGGCGAGCTCGCCGCAGCGGGCGTGCGCGTCGACCACGGCTTCACCAGGGAGCGGGGGCGGCCCCCCGAGCGGGGCCTGTTCGTCCTGCGTTCCCCCCTGTCGGCGGCCCTGGTCCCGATCAACCGCGACTCGAACAACGCGGTCGCCGACCAGCTCTTCCTGGCGACCGGCCAGGCGCTGACCGGCCGCGGCGACCGGGCTGGCGGAGCTCGTGCGACCCGAGTGGCCCTCGAGCGCTTGGGCGTCGAGAGCGCCGGGCTCGTGCAGGTCGACGGCTCGGGGCTCTCGCGGGACAACCGGGTGACGGCGCGCCAGATCACGGCCCTGGTGGAGGCGGTCACGGAGCGAGGCGGGGAGCTGGCGCGCGCCTTTCTCGACTCCCTCGCCGTGGCCGGAGAGAGCGGCACCCTGGCGCGGCGCATGAACGATGCGCCGACCCGAGGCCGGGTGCGTGCCAAGACGGGGTGGATCGCGGGTACGAGCGCTCTCTCGGGCGTGGTCGAGACCCTGGCCGAAAAGCGCCTGGTGTTCTCGATCCTGGTCGACTACCCCGACCTTCCGGGGCTCAACACCCACTGCTGGAAGCCGATGGCCGACGAGCTCTGCGCGCACCTGGCGAGGTGGGATGGCTGACGGGAGCGAACGGGTCGGGGATCTCGCGGAGGTGATCGAGGTCGCGCGGGAGGCGGCGATCGAGGCGGGCGAGCTCCTCCTGGAGTCGTTCGGACGCCTGCAGTCCTCCCAGATCGGGACCAAGTCCTCCGCTCGGGATCTGGTGACCGAGGCGGACTTCGCGAGCGAACGCTTGCTGGTCGAACGCCTGCGGGAGGCCTTCCCCCGCCACCGCATCGAGTCGGAGGAAGAAGTGCACGACGCCCCCGACGACGGCGCGCCGCGCTGGTTCCTCGACCCGCTCGACGGGACCGTCAACTTCGTCCACGGCCTGCCGGCCTTCGCCGTGAGCATGGGGCTGTGGGCCGGCGGGGAGCCCCTGGCGGCGGTCGTTCACCTGCCACGGCTGGAGGAGACCTTCTGCGCGGTTCGGGGCGGTGGGACCTGGCTGGGGAAGCGGCGCCAGCAGGTCTCCAAGACCGCGGAGCTGGGGCGAGCGGTCCTGGCGACGGGATTCCCGTATCGGCGGGGCGAGCTCGAGCACTCCAACCTGGAGAACTTCAACCGCTTCTTCTACGACCTGCGCGGCATCCGGCGCATGGGGGCCGCGGCGGTGGACCTGGCCTACGTCGCCGCCGGGCGCCTGGACGGGTTCTGGGAGCTGCACCTCTCGCCCCACGACGTCGCGGCGGGGGGGTTGCTCGTGCGGGAGGCGGGCGGGCTCGTCACCGACGCCGACGGCGGGGAGGACTGGCTGCGGGGAGGACATGTCGTCGCCGCGGGCCCTGCGCTGCAGCCGCAGATCCGCGCCCGAGTGGAGCACTGAGCCCCGGCGCGGTGAGCGCGGCCGATCGGCGCCTACCGACGGCCGCCCCGTGGTGCTAGGATCGGCGGTCTTTCCCTCTCCCCTTCCCGGCGCGATTCCGCCCCCCACCGACCGGGGAGGCGCCGGAGACCGGGACACCCCGCATGTCCGCCGCCAGAGCAGAGAACCCGCCGGTCGCCGGTGGCTCCCGAGGAGCCCTGCGGATCCGTGGAGCCCGCCAGCACAACCTGGCGGACGTCGATCTCGAGCTCCCGCGGGACAAGCTGGTGGCGATCACCGGGCTCTCGGGCTCGGGCAAGTCCTCCCTCGCCTTCGACACCCTCTTCCGCGAGGGTCAGCGGCGCTTCCTGGAGACCCTCTCCGCCTACGCCCGCCAGTTCCTCGGGCGGATGGAGAAGCCCGACGTGGACGCCGTCGAGGGACTCTCGCCCACGATCGCGGTGGACCAGAAGTCGATCGCACGCGGCTCGCGCTCGACCGTAGGTACCCTGACGGAGATCGTCGACCATCTGCGCGTGCTCTACGCCCGGGCGGGGCGCCCGCACTGCCCGGGCTGCCGGCTGTCCGTGCGCCGACAGACCCCCGAGGCGATCGTGGCGGCGATCTTGGCCGACCACGCGGGGGCCCGGGTCCAGGTGCTCGCGCCCGTCGTGCGCGGGCGCAAGGGCGCCCACCGCAAGCTGCTCTCCGACCTGCGGCGCACGGGCCTGGTGCGCGCCAGGATCGACGGCGAGCTGCGCCGCCTGGAGGAGGTGGAGGCGCTCGAGCGCTACCGCCTGCACACGATCGAAGCGGTCGTCGACCGGCTCAAGCCCGACCCCGAGCAGCCGGCGCGCCTGCGCGAAGCGGTCGAGGGCGCTCTCGAGCTCGGCGGGGGCGACCTGCTCGTCGTGGCCGACGACGGCGAGCGGACCTTCTCGACCCAACGCTCGTGCCCCGGCTGCGGCGAGGAGGTGCCGCCTCTGGAGCCGCGCCTGTTCTCGTTCAACTCGCCCCACGGAGCGTGCCCCGCCTGCGAGGGGCTGGGCTTCGTGCGCAGGGCGTCGGAGCGGGCGATCGTGCGTGATCCGTCGCTCAGCTTGCGCGAGGGCGCCCTCTCGGTCACGCGCGCCAGCGGCGGCGCCCTGCTCTTCCCTCGCGTCGACTTCGCCTTCCTCGAACGGGTGGGCGAGGCACACGGGTTCGACCTCGATACGCCTTGGGGCGAGCTGGGCGCCGACGCACGCGCGACCGTGCTGCACGGCACCGGCGACGAGCGCTTCCCCGACAGCTCCTCTTGGAGCGGGCGGCGCTACCGGGGCAAGGCGCGCTGGATGCGGCGCTTCCGCGGCGTCCTGCCGGCTATCCTGCGCGCCCAGGACTCGGGCGCTCTCAAGCGCATGGCGCGCCGCTTGCTGGCAGAGGAGGTCTGCGCCGCGTGCGACGGCAGCCGCCTGCGCCCGGCGGCCAACGCGGTGCTCCTGGGGGAGACGCCCCTGGCCGACCTGGTCGCAGGCCCCGTGGCCGACCTGCCCGAGCTCCTCGACGCCCTCTCCCTCGAGCCGCGAGAGGCGCGCATCGCTCGCGACCTCCTGGCCGAGGTGCACCGGCGCGTGGAGTTCCTCCTCGGGCTCGGCCTTGGGTACCTGACCCTCGACCGCCGGGCCGACACCCTCTCCGGCGGCGAGGCCCAGCGCATCCGCCTCGCGGCCCAGCTCGGAGCAGGCCTGCAGGGCGTCACCTACGTCCTCGACGAGCCGTCGATCGGGCTCCACCCTCGGGACCAGGCGCAGCTCCTCGACGCCTTGCGCTCCCTGCGGGACGGGGGCAACTCGGTCCTGGTCGTCGAGCACGACGAGGCGACCCTGCGAGCCGCGGACCACCTCGTCGACGTGGGGCCTGGCGCGGGGCGCAGCGGCGGCCGGATCGTGGCCTCGGGCCCGCCGGCGGTCGTGGCGCGCGCAAAGAGCCCGACCGGGAGCCTGCTGCGCGGCGAGATCGCGATGCCGGCGCCGTCCGAACGCCGCGCCGGCACCGCCGGGGAGCTGGTCGTGCGCGGCGCCCGGGCCCACAACCTGGCGGGGATCGACGTCGCCTTCCCGCTCGGGAGGCTCGTGGCGGTCACGGGGGTCAGCGGGTCGGGCAAGAGCACCCTGGTGGACGGGATCCTGCGCCGGGCCGGCGAGCGTCATCTGGGGCGCGAGGCGCCGCCGCCCTTGGAGCACGAACGCGTCGAGGGCCTCGACCTCGTCGACGAGCTGGTCGTGATCGACGCCGCGCCCATCGGGCGCACGCCGCGCTCCAATCCGGCGACCTACACCGGTGCCCTGGGCCCGATCCGCGAGCTGTTCGCGAGCCTCCCCGAGAGCAAGTTGCGCGGGTACTCCCGCAGTCGCTTCTCGTTCAACGTGGCCGGAGGGCGTTGCGAGACCTGTCAGGGAGCCGGCGCCCTGCTCGTCGAGCTGCAGTTCCTCGCGCCGGTGACGGTCACCTGCGAGGACTGCGGCGGCCGGCGCTTCCAGGCGGCGACCCTCGACGTGCGGTACGCGGGGCGCTCGATCGCCGACGTCCTCGACCTGACCGTGGACGAGGCTCTCGAGCTGTTCTGTGACCACCCCCGCATCGCCCGGCCCCTGGCCTTGTGCCGGGAGATCGGGATCGGCTACCTGACCCTGGGCCAGCCCTCGACGACCCTCTCGGGAGGCGAGGCCCAGCGCATCAAGCTGGCGAAGGAGCTGGCGCGCAAGCCGCGCAGGCACACCCTCTACCTCCTCGACGAGCCGACGACCGGCCTGCACGCGGCGGACGTGGCGCGCCTGCTCGCGGCCTTGCAGACCCTGGTGGAGCGGGGGCACACGGTGATCGTCGTGGAGCACGACCTCTCGCTCGTCTGGGCCTGCGACCACGTCATCGATCTGGGCCCGGAGGGGGGCGACGGCGGCGGGCGGATCGTGGTCGAGGGCACCCCCGAGCGCTTGATCGGGTGCCCCGCCTCCCATACGGGCTCCGCCCTGCGCGCCGCGCGCGAGGCGAGGGTCCCCGAGCCGGGCGAAGCGCCCGCGTCCGGGGCGCCATCGGCGCCCGAGCGCCTGCGCGTCGTCGGCGCGCGAACCCACAACCTGCGCGACCTCGACGTCGAGCTCCCGCGAGACGCCCTGACCGTCATCACCGGCCGATCGGGCTCGGGCAAGACTTCCCTGGCCCTGGACACGATCCATGCCGAGGGGCGCCGCCGGTTCGTCGAGTCCCTCTCGACCTACGCGCGCCAGTTCCTCGGTTCTCGGGACCGGCCGCCGGTCGAGCGCATCGAGGGCCTCGGGCCGTCGGTGGCGGTCGAGGCGCGGACGGCCCGCGGCGGTCCGCGCTCGACCGTGGCGACCACGACCGAGATCCACGACCACCTGCGCGTCCTGTGGGCCCGGGCGGGGACGGCGCGCTGTCCCGACCACGGCCTGGCGCTCGAGCGAACGGACGCCAGCACCGTCGCCAGGCGCATCCTGCGCGGCTGCGCCGGTGAGCGCGGCTGGGTGCTGGCGCCGGTCCAGGGACCAGGTCGAGCGCTCGCCGGAGAGGGCGGGCGCACTCTGGCGGAGCACGTCGATGGCTGGCGCGCCGCCGGCTTCGTGCGCGCCCTGCTCGACGGCGAGGAAACGCGCTTCGAGGACCTTCCGCGGCGCCTCGGCAAGCGGCGCACCCTCGACCTCGTCGTGGATCGTTTGGCCTTCGACCGCGGCGTGCGTGCGCGCCTGTCGGAGGCGGTCGAGACGGCCGAATCCGTTGCGGGCGGCAGGGTCGCGGTCTTGACCCGCGGCGGCGAGCGCAGCGAGTACAGCACGCGGGGGAGCTGCACCGAGTGCGGGTTCCTCCTCGAACAGGTGCCCGAGCCGCGCCACTTCTCGTTCAACACCCACGCAGGGGCGTGCCCCGCCTGCGACGGGCTGGGGGAGCGGCCCGAGTGCAGCGAGGAGCTCCTGGTCTCCGCTCCCGACAGGCCCCTGTGCGACGGAGCGATCGCCGGCAAGCTGGGCCGCTATCTCGTCAAGGGGAAGGGCTACTACGAGCACCTCCTGCGGGCCGTGGCGCGCTCCCACCGCATCGACCTGGAGCGGCCCTGGCAGTCGCTGACTGCCCGGCAGCGGGCGCTCCTGGCGCGCGGCGTCGGGGCCCGAGAGAGCTACACGGCTTCACGCGAGCGGCACACGGCCAATGTCGACGTGGAGGAGAGCTTCCACTCCGACTGGCCCGGGCTCTGCGGCCACGTGGACGCCTGGTACCTGCGGGCCGAGGACCCCGAGTGGACCGAGACCCTCGAGTCCGTGATGACCCGCTCTCGCTGCCGCGCCTGCGAGGGGCGCCGCCTGCGTCGTGAGTGGGCCGCGGTGACCGTGGGGAGTCGGCGCCTGCCGGAGCTCTCGGCGAAGACCGTGGACGAGGCCCTCGTCTGGTTCGACCGCCTGCGCCTGCGCAAGGACCGCCGCGAGGCGGTCGCCCCCGTGCTCGGCGAGCTGCGCTCGCGCCTGGAGCTCTTGGCGCGGGTCGGCCTGGGATACCTGACTCTGGACCGGCCGACCGCGAGCCTCTCGGGCGGGGAGGCTCGGCGTGTGCGCCTCTCGGCCAGCCTCGGTTCCCGGCTGGTGGGCGTCTGCTACGTGCTCGACGAGCCAACGGTGGGCCTGCATCCGCGAGACGTGGAGCGGCTGACCGCGGCTCTGCACGAGTTGCGCGACGGCGGCAACACGGTCCTCGTCGTGGAGCACGACCCGGCGCTGATGGAGGCGGCGGACTGGATCGTGGATCTGGGGCCGGGAGCGGGGGAGCAGGGAGGGCGGCTGGTGTGCGCGGGCACCCCCGACGAGGTGCGCTCCTGCGGCGACTCCCCGACGGGCGCTGCCCTGCGGGGCGAGCTCCATCCGGTTCGTCCCCTGCGCTGCGGCTCAGACAGCGCAGGCCGCGTGCGCCTTCGCGGTGCGGCCACGCACAACCTGCGCAAGGTCGATCTCGACGTGCGCTACGGCGAGCTGCTCGGGATCTGCGGCCCCTCGGGCTCAGGCAAGAGCAGCCTGGTGATGGACACCCTCGTGCCTGCCCTGCGCGGCGAGGCGCCCGCGGGGCGCTGGCGGCGGCTGGAGGCTTTGCGCGGCGGCGGCGGGCGCGTGGTGAGCGTGGATGCGTCGCCCCTGGGGCGGACTCCCGCCAGCACCCCGGCGACCTACTCCGGGCTGCTCGAGCCCCTGAGGGCGCTCTTCGCGCGGACCCCCCAGGCGCGCATGCGCGGGTTCGGGCCGGCCCACTTCTCCTACAACTCCCCGCGCGGGCGCTGCGCGGGCTGCGAGGGGCGCGGCGCGGAGAAGGTGGAGATGCAGTTCCTGCCCGATCTGTGGCTGGTATGCGAGGAGTGCGACGGCCGCCGCTACCGCCCGGAGGTGCTGGAGGTCCACCACCGCGGCCGGAGCGTGGCCGACATCCTGGCGATGGACGTGGACACGGCCTTCGAGTTCCTGGAGCACCAGCCGCAGCCGCGCGAGATCCTCGGTGCCCTGCGCGATGTCGGCCTCGGCTACCTGGGCCTGGGCCAGTCCTCGACCACCCTGTCCGGGGGCGAAGCCCAGCGCCTGAAGCTGTGCACCGAGCTGCTGCGCGCCGGTGGCGGCGTGCGCAGCGTCATCGTGTTGGACGAGCCCACGACCGGTCTGCACGCCGCGGACGTGGCCCAGCTCGTCGCGGTCCTGGACCGACTCGTCGCGCGCGGCGACGCGGTCGTCGTCGTCGAGCACCACGTCGGCGTGCTGGCGGCGTGCGATCGCCTGGTGGAGATCGGCCCCGCCGGGGGCGCGGACGGGGGGCGCGTGATGGCGGACGGCACCCCGACCGAGCTGGCGTCGCACGCGGGTTCGGTCACGGGGCCGTTCCTGGCCGAGGCCCTGGCGGCCGCGCGAGTCCCCGGTCCCCGAGACCGGCGCAAGCAGGGGGCTGCGGGATGAGTGTGCGCCCTGACAACCCGCTCATCGTCCAGGGAGATCGCAGCCTGATGCTGCACACGGTTTGTCCGGTGACGGACGACCAGGGCCGTGCCCTGAAGGATGACGACGGCCAGCCCATGACGCGCGAGCACCCGCGCTTCGCCGAGGCACGGGATGCCCTGAGCCAGTTCGCCGAGCTCGAGAAGAGCCCCGACTACCTGCACACCTATCGCATCACTCCCGTCTCGGTCTGGAACGCGGCGGCATTGGGGCTTGACGCACAGACGATCGCTCAGGTCCTCGAGGAGTACGCCTGCGTCCCGGTTCCTCCCAACGTCCTGCAGGAGGTGGGCGAGTGGATCGAACGCTACGGGGTGCTGCGCATCGTGAGCCGCGGCGATCGCTTCGAGCTGGAGAGCGACGACCCCGCCGTCCTGGCCGACGTGCTCGGGTACCGGGAGATCGCTCGTTTGGTCGAGAACGAGGGGGGGCGCGTGCTGGTTCCGGCCCTGGCGCGCGGCACGATCAAGCAGGCGCTGATGCGCGTCGGCTATCCGGTGGACGACCGCGGAGGCTACCTGGCCGGAGACGCCCTGGAGATTTCCCTGCGCGAGCGCTCCCTGGCGGGGGAGCCCTTCGCCGTGCGCCCCTACCAGGAGCTCGCCGCCCAGGGCTTCTACGCCGGGGGCAGCGTCCTGGGCGGCAATGGCGTCGTCGCCCTGCCCTGCGGGGCGGGCAAGACGATCGTCGGTATGCGCGTGATGAGCCTCGTGCGCACCAAGACCCTGATCTTGACGACCAACACCGTCGCCGTGCACCAGTGGCGGCGCGAGCTGCTCGACAAGACCGAGCTGCGGGAGGACCAGGTGGGCGAGTACACCGGCGAGGGCAAGAGCGTCTGCGACGTGACGATCTCGACCTACCAGATGCTCACCTGGCGTCGTACGAAGACGGAGGAGTTCGAGCACTTCGGGCTCTTCTCGAGGGAGAACTGGGGGCTGGTGATCTACGACGAGGTGCACCTGTTGCCGGCCCCGGTCTTCCGCGTCACCGCGGACCTGCAGGCGCGCCGGCGCTTGGGGCTGACGGCGACCTTGGTGCGCGAGGACGGCAAGGAGGACGAGGTCTTCTGCCTGATCGGCCCCAAGCGCTACGACATTCCTTGGAAGGTGCTGGAGCAGCAGGGCTTCATCGCTCCGGCGACCTGCATCGAGGTGCGGGTGCCCCTCGACGACCACCTGCGGTCTACCTACGCCTCGGCGGACGCCCGAGGCAAGTTCCGCGTGGCGTCGGAGAACCCGGCCAAGGACGAGGTGGTCGACCTGCTCGTCGAGCGCCACGCCGACGGCCGGGTGCTCGTGATCGGGCAGTACCTGTCCCAGCTGGAGTCCCTGGCGCGGCGGCTGAAGGCTCCGCTGATCACGGGCAAGACCCCCAACGCGGATCGGCAGGAGCTGTACCAGGCCTTCCGGCAGGGCAGCGAGCGCCTGCTGGTGGTCAGCAAGGTCGGCAACTTCGCGATCGACCTGCCCGACGCCAACGTCGCGATCCAGGTCTCGGGGACCTTCGGCTCCCGTCAGGAGGAGGCCCAGCGCCTGGGCCGCATCCTGCGGCCGAAGTCGGACGGCTCCGGGGCGGTCTTCTACTCCGTCGTGACCCTCGGCTCCCGGGACCAGGAGTTCGCGGAGAAGCGTCAGCTGTTCCTGACCGAGCAGGGCTACACCTACCAGATCACCGAGCCCGCGCACTTCGTCGAGAGCCTGGAGCCGGGAGCGCCCGCGTGAGCGCCTCGCAACCGTCCGGGCGCCGCAAGAGCGCAGCGCGGGGTGGGGTCGCCCGCCCGCGTCAGCGGCGCCGTGGGAAGGGCCCGGTGGCGCGCGTCACCGCCGCCGACTGCGTGGAGGCGGTCGGTGTCGCCGATCTGGCGGACCTGTTCCGCTTCTGGGCCGGAGAGCAGGCCGCGCGCATGCCCGCCGACGAGGCGGACGTGCGAAGTCAGGTCCTGGAGTGGATGGAAGACGACGACCATCTCCAGGCGCGCCTGGCCGGCATGGGCAAGCGCCTGCAGGCGATCCTCGACGTACACCTGGGGGCGCCGCGGAACGAGGTCCCTACGGTGGAGCTGCGCTCCCATCGCCAGCTGGCGTACCTGTCCGAGTACGACCTGCAGGCCTCCCTCGCGGTCCTGGAGCGCCACGTGCTCCTGGCCTCGGTGAAGAGCGCGGCGATGGCCCGCCACGGCGTCGCGGCCCACCAGGTTCCGCGCGATCTCGCGGAGCGCATCCTGCGCCTGCGGCGGGCCCAGCGCCGGGGCGTGTTCGACCGCACGACGCTCAAGGGGCACCTGGAGCGGCTGTACTCGGACCCCGCGCGCAAGACCCGCATCAGCGCCGGCCGCCTGCGGGAGATGTACAAGATGTACTCGGAGGAGCCCGCGGCGGTGGCCCGCATCGAACGCCTCCCCGACGGCCTGCGGCAGCTCGTCGAGAAGGCCGTCATGCAGTTCGGCGGGGTCCTGCCGCGCTCCCTGTTCGAGCGCATCGAGACGGATCTGCCGCACTGGAACGGACGGCGCTGGGGGATGATCCTGGAGGAGTCCTTGGTCGGGACGGTCGGGCGCCTGGACCTCGCCCGCTACGGGCTCCAACACACCGACGAGACACTGCTGGTGTTCAATGAGGTGACCCTGGCCTGGCTGCGGCGCGTCGCCGTTCCCGGCGACCCCGACGCTCCGCACGATGAGGCCTCCCTGGGTGTCGACCTCGTCTCGAACCTCTCGCGCTTCATCGGCTACATCCTCGACCACAACGTGCGCTTCACCGTGCGCGGCGAGATCTTCAAGACCACTGAGCGGCGCATCCTGCAGGAGCTGATCCCCAATCCCGGGAGGGAGCTCGAGCGCAGCGAGGTGCTCAACTTCATCTTCCGCTTCGCACGGCGCGAGGGGCTGATCGAGGGCACTGGCGAGAGGGCCTTCGCCCTGACCCCCGCCAGTCGGGAGTGGGAGCCGCAAGCGCTCGACCAGAAGCTGTCCACTCTGCTCGCCTACGCCGTCGAGGAGACTCAGCTTGGAGGCGAGTACTTCCACCAGGCGCGCCTGCGGCGTATCTACCTGCGGTTGCTCAAGCGCTCCGAACCGGAGGTCTGGTACGACCTGATGTACCTGCCGTTCCTGGCGCGGAACACCTACCTGGCCAGCCTGGACGACCTGGCCGTGGAGGACCACTTCGCCGAGGGTGCCGGCGTCGCCGCTCGCGGCGCCATGGACGACCTCCAGCGGCTGGCCTGGAACCTGGTCCACTGGGTGCGCAAGCGCTTGTACCTGCTGGGTGTGGTCGACCTGGGATACGACCGGCGCGGACACCCGGTCGCGGTGCGGCTGACCCGCACCGGTGCGCGCCTGCTGGGCGGCGTGAGCGTGGCCGCGGACGAGGCGCCGGGCATGGGGAACCTGGTCGTCACTCCCGACTACGAGGTCGTGCTGTTCCCGACCGGCGACGACGCCGAGCTGGTCCACGACCTCGATCGCTTCTGCACCCGCGAGAAGCGCGGCTACCTGATCCACTTCCGGATCCACGAGAAGGGCGTCGCGCGCGCCCTGTCGGAGGGCATGTCCCTGCCACGGCTGGTCGCCGTGCTCGAGGAGCACTCCCGGACGCCTGTGCCCCAGAACGTCCTCTACTCGATCCGCGACTGGGCCTGCCGCGCCGGCCTGATCACCCTGGACCGCAAGGGAGTGCTGCGCTGCGACAACTCGGAGGTGTTCGAGCGATTCCGCCGCGATCCGGGAGCGCGGCCGTACATCAGGCGCGTCGTCGACGAGCGGACCATCGAGCTCAAGGGCGGTGCGACCCCGCGCAGGCAGTGTGCGCTGCTCTGCGACCTCGGCTACATCATCGAGCTCGCGGAGTGACGACCCCGCGACTTCCCGAACGCCTGCTGGCCCTGACCCCCGGGCGGACGCGGGACGCGGACGGCGCTGCGCGCCTGGCACGCTCGGTCGGGGCCGCCTGCGAGGCGGGCTTGCGCTCGGTCTTGATCCGTGAGCCGCTCCTGGGCGACGGAGACCTCCTGGTCCTCGCTCGGCGCCTGGTGGACCTCGCGCGCACGCTCCCCGGACTCTGGATCGGGGTCCACGACCGGGTCCACGTGGCTCTCGCCGCCGGAGCCCACGGGGTCCACGTCGGCCATCGCTCCCTGACCGTGCGCGAAGCCCGCGGGGTCGCCGGCGAAGGGCTGTGCCTGGGATTCTCCGCCCACGAGCACGATGCTCCCTCGCTGCGGGAGGGAGCCGACTACCTGATCTTCGGGCCGCTCCACGACACGCCCTCCAAGCGCGGTCTCCTGCCGCCGACGGGCCACGAGGCCCTGGCCCGCTGCGCCGGGAGCTTCCATGGGCCCGTGTGGGCCATCGGCGGCCTGCGCCTGGGGCGGGTCCGGGGCGCGCGGGAGGCGGGGGCCTTCGGCGTGGCCGTCCTCTCTGACCTGCTCGGCGCCCCCGATCCGGTCGAGCGAGCGAGAGCCTGGTGCGAGGAGCCCGCCTGCCGTGGCTGACCCGCGCGCCCTCATCGGCTGGGTGCGGCGCGCCACGCTCCTGGCGGTGGTGGGCGGCGTCCTGTACGCGGTCTCGCGCTTCGAGCTCCTCGAGATGCCCGAAGACCGCTGCTCGCCGCTCCTGGCGATCGCCCCGGGGACGACCCTCGTCGTCGACCTGCGCGCGAAGGTCGTGGAGGTCGGGGACGTCGTGTTCCACGAAGGGGACGGCGGCGAGCTGTGGGTGGGACGGGTCGAGGCGCTGCGCGCCGGCGGCCTGTGGATCGTGACCGACGCTCCGTCCTGTCCCGTTGCGGACAGCAGAACCCTGGGGGAGGTCGCGCCCGAACGCCTGCGCGGGCGCGTGGTCTTCGGAGGG
This sequence comes from Planctomycetota bacterium, assembly GCA_030746555.1. Lineage (GTDB taxonomy): Bacteria > Planctomycetota > UBA1135 > UBA1135. The sequence continues at coordinate 32,595 of JASLMK010000122.1, forward strand.
AGCTGGTAGGGGGGGGCGAGGATGTGGGACGAGGATCGGCTGCACCGTTGGCTGGCGAGTCTGGAGGCACCCCCGGTCCTCGTCGGCAGCCGAGGTCATGATGCGGCGGTGTTGACGGCCGGCGGCGGGCGCCGGGTGCTGTGCGTCGACGCGACGGTGGAGGGGATCCACGCGCGGCCGGGGACTGCGCCCTCGCACCTGGGGCGCAAGGCGGCAGCGCGCGCCCTGTCCGATCTCGCAGCCACGGCGGCGCGACCCGCCGCCTTGCTTCTGGCCTTGCGCGCCCCGCGTGAGCGCTCGACCGCTTGGATGCGGGCCGCCATCGTGGGGGTTCGGCGGGAGGGCGCGCGCCACGGGGCCCCCCTGGTCGGCGGCGATCTGACCTGCGCTCCGGGCTCGGCGAGCTTCACGGTCAGCGCCCTGGGCACCCTGGCCGGTCGGCGCGCGCCCGTGGGGCGGGATCGCGCTCGGGTCGGGGACTTGGTGATCCTGAGCGGAGCGGTGGGCGGCAGCGCCCTGGGCAGGCACCTGCGACTCCGCCCACGCCTGGCCCTGGGCGCCGCCCTCCACGCCGCGGGGGCGAGGGCCATGATGGACGTCAGCGACGGTCTGGCCCTCGACCTGTGGCGCGTCGCCCGCGCTTCGGGGGTGCGCATCGTCCTCGACCGCGTACCCCTGCACCGTGACGCCCGCCGCGCCGCGCGCCTGGACGGGCGTTCGGCCCTGTGGCACGGTCTGCACGACGGCGAGGACCACGAGCTCGTCGCCACCATGTCCCGTACCGCCTGGGCGCGGGCCCGTCTCCCCCAGACGAGCGTGATCGCGACGGTGCGACGCGGAACGGGGCTCTTCCTTTCGGGAGCCCTCCTAGGCGAGGATGGGCGCCTGTGGAGCCCGCTCGAAGGCGGGTACCGCCATGGCGCCTGAAGACGACCTGGTCCGCACGTTCCTCTGCCGCTCGCCCGAGGAGACCCGCGTGCTCGGTCGGAGCCTGGGCGCGGTCCTCGAAGGCGGAACGGTCCTGGCCCTGCACGGCGACCTCGGCAGCGGGAAGACCTGTTTCACGGGGGGCGTGGCCCTGGGGTTGGGGATCGAGGACCCGGTCACCAGCCCGACCTTCGCCCTGCTCGCCACCTACGAGGGCCGCCTCCCCTTGCAACACTTCGACGCCTGGATGGAGGGGAGGGAGCGTGCCTTCCTGGCGGACGGCGGGGCCGACTGCCTGGCGGGCGAGGGCGTCGCCGTGGTCGAGTGGGCAGAGCGGGTGGAGGAGTGGCTGCCGCGGCCCTACCTGCGCGCGGTGCTGGAGCACCGGGGTGAAACGGAGCGCGCCGTGCGCCTCTCGGTGGTGGGGGAAGGGGCGCGCGGAGCCTCCCTCAGGGCTTGCCTGGCCGCCTTGGAGGCGCGTGGAGGTGCGCTCGAGGGCCCGGCGGCGGGCGGCATCCCGTGAGGACGCGGGGAAAAGGGCCCGGGGCGGGTGAACCGCGCGGGCGGCGGTCCGTTGGGGGGAGGCGTTGAAGGGCGCCGAGGGCTGGAAACGCGATCCTCTGGAGGCCCTGCGTGCCGGCGATCGCGCGCCCTTCGAGGCCTTCGTCCAGTCCGAGACCATCACGTTCCTGGCCTTCTTCCGCCGCCTTGGGGCCGGCCCCACGGAAGCGGAGGACCTGGTCCAGGAGACCTTCCTCAAGCTGTTCCGCACCGTGCAGACCTACCAGCCCAGCGGCCGCTTCGCCGCCTACGCCTTCCGCGTGGCGCGCAACGCGTGGATCGACCAGAAGCGCCGGAGGGCGTCCGCGCCGGGGGCGGGCGCGGAGGGGCGGGCCGGTGCCGCCGCAGCGGCCGAGGAGGAGGACATCCCTCTCGCGTGGGCCGAAGCCCGCGAAGGGGAGGCTGGACCCTTGGAGCGCGCCGAGCGTGCCGAGGAGGCCGGCCGCATCCGCTCCGCCGTGCAGGAGCTCAACGAGGGCCATCGCAGGGTGTTCGAGCTGGCGGTCGTCGAAGGACTGCCCTACGGCGAGATCGCCGCGTTGCTGGGGATCCCCGAGGGGACCGTGAAGTCGCGCATGCACCACGCCCTGCGGAAGCTGCGGGGTAGGCTCGAGGACTCGGGAGAGTCCGAGGGGGTGGCGGGTTGACTGGCGCTCGAGAAGGTGCGCGGCGCTCCGCCGCGGGCGATTGGAGCGACGAGGCCCTCCTGGACTGGCTGATGGAGGAGCCGGCCCGCCGGGAGATCCGGCGCTGTGAACTCGAGGCTGACCGGCGCGTCGCCGACCGCCTGGCCGACCTCGAGACCTGGCTCGAGCGCTGTCGAAAGCTCCTGGCTCCGGCGGTCGATCCGGAGCAGGAGCGCCGTGCCCGGAGGCTGGCGGAGCGGATCTTGGCCGACACGACGCGTGAGGACTTCAGCTGGCGCGGGGACCTGCGTCTGGTGGTCGGCTACGTCGGCGAGCGCCTGCGTGCGTCGGCGGCCCTGCGGGTCATCGCCGCCAGCCTGCTGCTGCACCTCTTGGGCCTGCCCCTGCTGGCCTGGGTGGGCTGGTTGCGCCCCGAGGAGGGCGGGCCGCGCATCCTCGTCGAGCCTCCGCGCCGTTCCCCCTTCGCCACCTACGAGGAGCCGGCCCGGGTCGTGACGGACCCGGAGCAGGAGCGCCTCGAGCTTGCCCGGCGCGCCGCCCTCGCCGAGCGCCGCTACGTGCAGAACAGCCTGCGCTGGAGCCGCTGGCGGCTCGCGCACGAGCCGCCCACCGCCGTCGCCCCGGCCGGGGACGAGACCCCCGCCGAGGCCGTGCTCCGGGAACGCCTGGCCGCCCTGTCGGGTGCCAGGGGCATGGCGGACCCAGCGACCCTGCGGCCCGCCCCCGACGCGAGTCCGGCCCACCTGGCCCTGTGGAGCGAGCTGTGGCTGGATCGCTACCTCGTCGACGGCGGCGACGAGGCTGAGCTCGATGCGGCCCTCGGCCGGCTCTGCTCCGATCCCCACAGGCTCGGCCGACTGGGGATCAGCGCCCTGGCGCGGGCCGAGGCGTTCGGGCAGCTCACGAGCGAGCAGGCCCGGGCACTCCGGCGGGCGCGGGAGGGCATCGCTCCCGGGGATCCGCGGGCTGCCCTGTTGCTGCGGCAGGACTCGGCGCGGCGCGCGGCGCCCCTGGGCGAAGACTGGGTCGGGTTCCTGGAGGTGGAGGGATCCGGGAGCGTCTCCCGCGCCTGGCTCCGAGCCCTGCGTGCGCCCTAGCTCCCGCGCGGTGGTGGAGCCGGCGTCGGGCATCGCCTATCCTCTGCCGCGATGATGTCCACCTCCAAGCCCGCTCGGGCGGCGGCGACCTTCTGGGCGGCTTGGGCCGCGCTCGCGCCGGCCGTGGCGCAGGACGCCGAAGCTTTGACCCCCGCTCCCGAGGCGCCGCCGGCCCAGCCCGCCGCCGGCCGCCTGGCCCTGACCATCGACCAGGCCCTCGTCCTGGCCCTGCAGAACGACATCGGCCTGTCGATGGAGGAGCTGGCCACCGACGTGGCCCGCCTGGAGGCCCGCGGGAGCTGGGGCGCCTTCGACTGGCTGTTCGCAGCCAGCGCCACGATCACCGACGCCGAGGAGGAGGCCAACTCCCAGCTCTCCGGGGCGGACGTGGTGACCTTCAACACCCAGTTCGTGAGCATCGACCTGACCCGGGCTCTGGAGACCGGCGGCACCTTCGCCCTGCACTTCGACCGCACCAACACCGAGACCAACAACACCTTCATCCTCGAGAACCCCTTCACCTCCGACGGTGTCCGGGCCAGCTTCACCCAACCCCTCCTGCGCGGATTCGGGAGCGAGGTCGCCACCACCGTCCAGCAGCAGGCGGAGCTGACCTGGCGGCAGGCCGTCGAACGGCGACGGCAGGTCGCCCACGACCTGCTCTTGTCGGTGAGCGACGCCTACTGGAACCTGGTCCTCGCCCGCCAGCAGCTCTCGGTCGCCGAGTCCAGCAGGGAGCTGGCGGCGGAGCAACTCGAGCGTGACCGGCGCGTCAACGACGCGGGCCTCAACACCGACGTCGAAGTGCTGCAGGCCGAGGCTCAGCTGGCCCTGCGGGAGGAGGCGCGCCTGCAGGCGCTGGTGAACGTGAAGGGTGCCGACGACGTGCTGAAGCTGCTGCTCTTCCCCGGCAAGGACCGGGAGAGCTGGGACACGAGCCTGGAGCCGGTGACGCCCCTGCCCGCGCCGACGAGCGTCGAGCCGCCCTCGGATGCGGACTGGTCCCACATGCTCGCCGTGGGCCTGGAGAACCGGGCGGACCTGCGCCAGGCGCGCCTGGGGATCGAGCTCGCCGAGGTCGCCTTGCGCCAGGCGGTCTCCCAGCGTCGGGCCCAGCTCGACCTGCAGGTGACCGCCAGCAGCGGCGGATTCTCGGGCCAGGCTTCGGAGGCCTTCGAGGAGGCCATCTCCTACGACTTCCCTACCTACACCGTGGGACTGGTGTTCAGCGTGCCCCTGGGCAACCGGTCGGCCCGCTACGCGGAGCGGGCCGCCCGCGCGCGCGTACGCTCCGCCACCCTGCTGTTGGAGCAGGCCGAGTCGGTGGCCGCGGGCGAGGTTCGGGACGCGCGCCGACAGTTGGCCTACCAGGCTCGGGCGGTGGCCGCGGCCGCCACCAGCCTCGAGGCCAGCCGGCGCCAGCTGGAGGCGGAGCAGGCGCGCAATCGCGAGGGCATCTCCACGAACTTCCAGGTTCTGCAGTTTCAGGACCAGTTCGTGCAGGCGGCCCAGCGCGAGAACGCGGCGCGCGCCTCGTTCATGCAGGCGAAGGCTCGATGGTTGGCGGTACAGGGAATCCTGGGAGACTGAGTCGAGCGATCCCGCACGGGATCGCGTGCGCTTGCGCACTGTTGGGGGGCGTCCTGGCTTCGCCGGGCTGCGCTGACCGCTCGCCTGCCGTGTCGGAAGAGGCCTCCTGGAGTGGGGACCCGCGCCTGCGCCCGCTGCTCGATCCCTGCCCTCCGCGCGGGCACTTCGACGCGGACACGAGCCACCTGTTGCCGGTCCTGGTGGCCAAGCTCAGCTCCGGCCAGTTGGAGGTGGTCCGGCACCTGCGGGAGGAGTTGGCGGCGCAGGGCGACCTGGCGGTCGGCGCACTCGACCGGGAGATCCGGAGCCGCTACACCGATCGCCTGGGCATCCCTGTGTTGCGCAATGCGCTGGGCGTCCTGCGCCTCTCCGACTCTCCCCTGGGGCGCGAGGTCCTCGCCCGCTGCCTGGAGCACCCCCACGAGGACGTCCGCGCGCAGGCCGTGCGGGGCCTCGTGCGCCACGGCACGCCCGCGGAGTACGACGCCCTGCTCGCCCTGCTTCCGATCAGCTCTCCCCAGCTGCGGACCACCCTGACCGAGGCCCTGTGGACGGCGGACTCCGGCCGGTTGAGCGCGGCGCTCGCGGACTGGGTGGCCGCCGTGGAGAACGGCGACCTGTGGCGCACGGTGGCGCGGGCGATGGCTGCGGACGGCGCGGGGGATGCGGTGGCGTTGGAGCCGCTCCTGGAGGCCGTGCTCCCCTCGGACACGCGCCCCTTCGTCCTGGCCGCCGCCGCACGAGGGGGATCGGATGCGGCGCTGGACGAGCTGCGCGACCTACTCGGCGACGACGACCCGCAGCGCCGCACCTGGGCCCTGGAGGCCGTCGAGCTCGCCGGTCGGCCGGAGCTGGCCGTCAGCCTGGTCGACGATCCCGACGAGTCCCTGCGCACCCTGGCGGCCAGCCTGCTGGCCTCCGCGAACGAAGGCACCGAGGTCGCCGCGGCCCTGCGGGCCGGCCTGGGTGACGCGTCCCGCTCCGTGCGCCAGGCCTCCCTGACCTCCCTTCTGGCACTGGGGGACGAGGGTGCTGCGGAGGTGGCCCTCTCGATGCTCGGAGGCGGTCTACGGGAGATGGAGATCGCCCTGCTCTCCCTGCGCGACCACTGGACACGGCACCCGGGGCTCGAGGACGAAGCCCTGGCGATCCTCGCGCGCCGCCTGGACGACGCCGCCGGCGAGTCCCTCGAAGGACGCCAGGCGCTCTTCCAAGCCGTCGGCCAGCTCCCGTCGGAGGAGGGAGCGCGCCTGCTCTTGGAGCGGGCCCGCTCCGAGCCTGGAGGGCTGCACCGCATGAGCGCGCACCGCTGGCTCGTTCGTCAGGCGGGCAACACCGCCCAGGGCCGCGCGGTCCTGGCGAGAGGGTGGTGGGAAGAGGACGACACCGCTCGACGCCTGGACGTGATCGAGGCCGTCGCCTTCGGGTCGGACGAGTCCGCCCGCGCCTTCCTGCTGGCGGTCCTGCGCGCCGAGCGCACGTCGCCCCCCGAGGTCCTGTACGCGGCCGACCGCCTCGTGCGCCTGGGACCAGCCGAAGAGGTCGCTCCCGTCCTGAAGCGGCGCGCCCTGGCCCTGACCGATCCTCGGGTGAGGCCCGCCCTGCAGTGCCTCTTGTGGCGCTGGTACGGGGCGCCCGATCAGTAGGTCGTGCCCGCGCCGGCGGGGGCCGGCACCGGTCGCCAGCCGCCCTCCGAGGAAGGGCCGGGGACCGGCGGCGCCGCGGTCCCGCTCCAGCGCCCGGCGCGGTTGGGGTGCCCGAGGATTCCTCCGGGCGTGACGAGGAAGGCGTCCTTCCCGGTCGTGGGATGCCGCCGGGGCCAGGCGCGCAGCAGGGCGCCCTCGGAGGTCTGGAGCAGGTCGAACAGGTACCCGTGGTAGAGCAGGGTGTTCCCGTCCTCGAGGATCCGCGCGTCGTTCAGCCGCCGGGAGAGGGCGGGGTGCGCCGGGAGGATCTCCCCCAGGGCTCGCGGAGGCGAGCTTCTCGGTTCCGGTCCTCCGGCATGGACGACGCGCTCGAGGAGTACGGCGGCGCGCAGGGCGTCGAGCTGGTTCTCGTGGCGGGCGAAGGTCCGCAGGCAGGACAGGGTGACGAGGACCAACAGGGTGCCGACGGCGGCGAGGGCCAGGCGGGTCAGCCAGCGCGACGGTCGGGAGTCGCTCACCGCTCGCTCCCCGGTGCGCGTTGGACTCGGGCCTCGCCCGGGCTAGGCTCGGGCCCGCCCCCGGTCGCCATGGAAGCCAGCCCCCTCCGCCGCCCCAGCATCGAGGCCCTGCCGCCCGCCCTGCGTGCGGGCGCCGAGGCGGTCGCCCGCGCCCTGGGCGCGGGTGGGTTCGAGGCCTGGATCGTCGGCGGCGCGGTGCGCGACCTGGCCCTGGGCCGGGAGCCCCAGGACGTGGACATGGCGAGCGACGCTCGGCCCGAGGAGGTCGAAGCTCTGTTCGAGCGCAGCCTGGCGGTGGGCAAGGCCTTCGGGACCGTGATCGTCATCGTGGGGGGCGTCGAGGTGCAGGTGACGACGTTCCGTGCCGAGGGTACCTACAGCGACGGTCGCCGGCCCGACAGCGTCTCCTATGGAAGTTCGGTCGAAGTCGACGCCCGCCGCCGGGATTTCACCTGCAATGCGATGTACCTCGACCCGCTCGACGACCGCTTCCGAGATCCGGAACGGGGCCTCGAAGACCTTCGGCGCGGCCTGCTGCGCTGCGTCGGCGAGCCATCCCGGCGCTTCGAGGAGGACGGGCTGCGCATGGTGCGCCTGGGGCGCTTCTGTGCCCGGCTGGGCCTCGACCCCGATCCTGACGCCGTGTCCGCCGCCTCCCGCAGCCTTGACGCCCTGCGGGGGGTCAGCGGCGAGCGCCTGCAGGCCGAGCTGAAGGGCCTCCTGACCGCCCCCGAACCGGCGCGCGGCCTGCGGGTGCTGGAGGCCGCCGGCGTCCTCGGCCGGCTGCTGGTCGGGTTGGATGGGCCCGGCGAGCGGGTGGAGGCGGTGGGCCGCCTGGCCGGGCCGCCCGCCTTTGCCAGCGCCCTGGCGGTGCTCCTCGATGACGGCCCGCTGGTGCTGGAGAGCCTGCGCCCCTCGCGCAGGCTGCGGCGGACGATCCTGGCCATCTGGAGCGTGGGCGAGCGTCTGGAGAGGCTCCTGGCCGAGGGCGGCGCCGGGCGCGGCGAGCGCCTCGAGCTGATGGCCGACGAGGCCTTCGGTGCGGGCCTGGAGGTCCTGGGGGCGCGGCGCCCCGAGCTGGGAGACGGGCTGGCCGCCCTCGCGGCCGAGCGTGCCGCCCTGGCCCCCGAGGAGCTGGACCCGCTGCCCTGGATCGGCAGCGCCGAGCTGGCGTCGGCGGGGTTGGCGCCGGGGCCGAGCTGGGGCGCCCTCCTCGGCGAGGCGTTGCGCCGCCAGCGGGACGGCCAGTGGAGCGACCGCGACCAGGCCCTGGCTTGGTTGCGGGCCCGTGTGGCCGAAGGGGGTCAGGACGGAGGGAAGACCCCGCGCAAGCCCCACGAGAGCGGGTAGCCGGCCAGGATCGCCGCCGCCACCGCCGGGCCGTGGGGGCCGCCGGCGGCGAGGGCGAAGGCGGCCGTCAGGGCGAGCAGGCGGCGCAGGGCCAGGCCCATGGCGGCCTCCACCGCCGCCGGGGTCCAGGTCGCGACGGCGTGGGCCCGGGCGACGAGGCCCGCCGCGGCCACGACGGCCAGGGCGAGGGCACCGACCTGGGCGGGACGCAAGGGCAGGCTCAGGAACGGGAGGGCGCAGACGGCGAGCAAGACCGCAGCTCCGGTCAGCAGGTGCCGCGGCCGCTGGGAGGAGAGGCCCTCGTCGGCGCCGTCCTCGAGGCGGCCCAGGCGCGCCACGCAGCACACGTAGGCTGCGTAGACCACGGGGGCCAGCCACACGCGGCCGAGGGGGAGACCCCCGACGACCAGTCCGGTGGCGAGGTTCGTGGCGCGGCAGGCGGCGAGCAGGACCGGTCCGCTCCATGGCCCGCGCTCGCGCAGGTTGTAGAGGAGGGCCAAGGCGCACACCAGGCCCAGCCAGGCCGCGGCGCGGGGCCCGACGATGGCCGCCACGGCGGGCCCGGCGACGCAGAGCGCGAGGGCGACGCCCAGGGCCGGACGCGGGGCGACCGCGCCCGCGGGCAGGGGGCGCGCGGGCCGCAGGCGTCGATCGTCGTCGCGATCCCGCCAGTCGTTGAGGATCAGGTTCGCGTGGTACACGCACAGGGAGGCCGCTACGAGCAGGCCGGTCGTCGCTCCCCCGGGGAGGCGACCGGACCCGGCCAGGACGAGACCGGCCAGCACGTCAGCGGCGGCGGTGGGGGCCAGGGACAGGCGCGCGAGGCGTCCCCAGGCCAGGAGCGTAGCCAGGGGTCCGGCGGCGGGGGAGTGGGCCGCGCCGGACATCGCTCAGCTGATCACGCGCTGCAGGTCGTTGTAGATCACGTACAGGAAGAGGGTGACGATGAACACCAGGCCCACGAGCTGGCTGTAGCTCATGATGCGCTCGGAGACGGGCGATCCCTTGAGCTTCTCGATCACCAGGAACAGCAGGTGGCCTCCGTCGAGCAGCGGGATCGGCAGGATGTTCAGGAAGGCCAGGTTCATCGACAGGATGCAGAGGAAGAAGAGCAGCTTCACGTTGCCCGCCAGGGCGAAGTCGTGGGCCGCGACGCCGATGGTGATGATGCCGCCGACGGTCTTGCCGCTCACCTCGCGTCCGGCGATGCCCTTCAGCATCAAGAGCGCCTGCTCGACGAACTTCCAGCAGGCGCCCACGCCCAGGCGCGCGGCCTCGAGGGGGTTCTCCGCCCGTAGCACGTAGGTCGGCGGCTGGAGGGCGAGGCCGTAGGTCGCCTCGACCCGTGGCGCCGGACGCACCTCGAAGCTGGGGAAGGTGGGCTCCGCGTCCCCGACTCCCGGGCGCTCGACGAGCACGACCATGGACCTCTCCTCGGCGACGGCGGCGGACACCATGCGCCGGATGTCCTCGAAGCCGGAGACCTCGGCTCCGTCGATGGTCAGGATACGATCGCCGTCGAGGAGCCCGGCCTCGGCCCCCGCGCCGCCGGGAGCGATCGTCAGCCTGGTCGTCTCCAGGTCGTTGGACAGGGCGAGGTCTGCGGCGAGGGCGACGGCGTCCGGGGGGGGCAGGGCCGGCAGGTCGAGGGCGACGGCGGAGCCTGCGCGCTCGATGCGGCACGGTGCCCCGCCAGGATGGGCGAGGAGGGCGTCGAGGAGGTCTCCGCGCCGCAGGATCGGGGCGTCACCAACCGACAGGATCCGGTCCCCGCGGGCCAGATCCAGAGTGCCGACCAGGGGTGTGGCGCGCAGGTCCGACAGGTGGTTGAACGGGGTGCTGACGCCGAACAGGGGCTCGCCGGCCTGCTCCAGGCGCGGGGAGACGACGGCATCGAAGGCCTGGCCGTCGCGCTCGAAGCGTCCGGCGAGGGGTTCTTGTCGCACGAGGACCGCGTCGACCTGGGCGCGCAGGGATCGCCCGCTCGTCCCGCCGGAGACGGCCAGGAGACGGTCACCGGTGCGCAGGCCGGACTCGGCGGCCGGGCTGCCGGGTTCGATCGCAAGGTGGTGCTCGAGGTCCGACGGGGAGCTGACCCCGATGGTCGAGAAGCCCAGACGCGCATCGTACTCGGGGGTCAGGCGCACCACGCGGCTGTGGGCGGCTCCGGGCTCGAGCACCTCGAGGTCGCAGGGCTCGGCCCCGCTGAGGGCCACCTCCAGGTGGATGTCGGTGAAGTCGTGGACGTCGCTGTCGTTGACCGAGAGGACCCGCGTCCCCTCCGGGAGGCCCGCGTGCCAGACGGGACTTCCAGGGGGCGCGGCGCCCAAGAGCGGCGCGTGGAAGGGCACGCCGATGGCGAAGAGGATCGGGAAGACGACGAGGCCGAAGACGACGTTGGCGATCACGCCGCCCGAGAAGATCAGGAAGCGGCCGCCCACCGACTGGGCCCGCAGCTCGTCGGGGCGCGGTTCGCGCCCCTCGCCGTCTGGCTCCTCGCCGGCCATGCGGACGTAGCCGCCCAGGGGAACGGCGGCCACCTGGTAGAGGGTCGCGCCCCTCCGCCAGCCGAACAGGCGCGGCCCGAAGCCGATGCTGAACACGTCCACGCGCACGCCGCAGGCGCGGGCCGCGAGGAAGTGGCCGAGCTCGTGCACGAAGATCACCAGACCGACCCCCAGGACGACCTCCAGGATGACCCACGCCGACTGGAGTTGGTGGAGCATGGCGATTCAGGCCGAAAGCGCGGCGATCTCCCGTCGCGCCAGGCTGCGGGCGCGGGCGTCGGACTCGAGCAGGTCGTCGAGGGAGGAGGCGAGGTCGGGACGCTGGTCGAGAACGAGGGCGTTGATGCGCGGGATGGCGGGGAAGGGGATCGTGCGTTGTAGGAAGGCCTCGACGGCGACCTCGTCCGCTGCGTTCAGGACGCTGCCCGCGTCCGCTCCTTCTTCGATGCAGCGGAAACCCAGGGCGAGGGCGGGGAAGCGCTCGGGGTCGGGTTCGGAGAAGTCCAGGCGCCGGAAGAGGTCGAGGTCGAACCCGCGCAGGTCCGCGGGCCTGCGGTTGGGATGGTGCAGGGCGTAGTGGATCGGTCCGCGCATGTCCGGGGGGCCCATCTGGGCGATGACCGAGCCGTCGACGAACTCGACCATGGAGTGCACCAGGGACTGGGGGTGGATGACGACCTCGATGCGCTCGGGTTCGAGGCCGAAGAGGTGGTGGACTTCGATGACCTCGAGGGCCTTGTTCATCAGGGTCGCCGATCCGACCGTGATGCGCGGCCCCATGTCCCAGTTGGGATGCCGCAGGGCCATCTCCGGGGTGACCTCTGCCATGTCCGCAGCGGAGAGCGCGCGGAAGGGGCCGCCGCTGGCGGTCAGCAGGATGCGCCGGACGCGGCCGATCGACTCGCCCCGCAGGCACTGGAAGATCGCGCTGTGTTCGCTGTCGACCGGGACCAAGGTGGCGCCGTGGTCGCGCGCCAGCTGCATCAGGTGCTGCCCTGCGACGACCAGGGACTCCTTGTTCGCCAAGGCCAGGGTGCGCCCGGCCTCGAGCACGGCGACCGAGGGGCGCAGGCCCGCGGCGCCGACCACGCCGTGGACGCAGGTCTCGAAGGGCGCCTGGGCCACGAGGCGCTCGAGCGCGCCCGGGCCGACGAGGAGCTCCGTGCCCGGGGGCAGCTTCGGGCGCAGGTGCTCCGCGGCCTCCTCGTCGGTCATGGCCACGAACCCGGGGCGGAACTCGCGCACCTGCTCGAGCAGGGGGCGCCACGAGGAGCGAGCGGCGAGCCCGGCAATCTCGAAGGCGCCGGGCTGGGTGCGGACGAGATCGAGGGTCTGGAGCCCGATGGAACCGGTACTGCCGAGGACGAGGATGGGTTTCATGGCGGTGCGGGGGGGGCCGTTTGCCCCCGCTGCGGTCCTGACCGTAGTTTAGGCGGGCGTGATGGCGAGATTACGAGGCTTGGAGGGAAAAACCCCCGCCGCGGGGAGCATCTAGCATGTGGTCCCGCCGGGCGCGTTTCTGCCCTCTGTGCTCCGCGTCGCTCGTCACGCGGGAGGTCGGCGGCAGGCCGCGAGTGCGCTGTCCCGACTGCCGCTTCGTGCTGTACGAGAACCCCGCCAGCGCCTCGGCCGGTCTCGTCCTCGACCCCCGCGGGCGCGTGCTGCTCGTGCGCCGCGCCATCGAGCCGTTCAAGGGAGCCTGGGCGATCCCCGCCGGCTACCAGGAGGCGGACGAGGACCCGCCGGCCGCGGTCGTGCGCGAGGTGCGCGAGGAGACGGGCATCGCCGTGCGCGTGGTGCGCCTGGTGGACCTGATCCACGTGCCCGACGACGCGCGCAAGCCGGCCAACGTGGCCGTCTTCCTCTGCCGCGCGGAGGGCGGCGCGCCTTGCCCGGGCCATGACGCTGCCGAAGCTGCCTGGTTCGCTCTCGGGGAGCTGCCGCGGGAGTTGGGGTTCGACAACGGCCCGCGTATCCTGGGGCGGCTGATGGCCGGCGGCGACCTGCACGATGAGGTGCGGGCACGGCCCTGACCCCTCGATCCCCATCCTCCACCCCGACGCGCACCGTGAACGAGAAGACCTCCCTCTCCTACCGTGACGCGGGCGTCGACATCGCCGCCCAGGATGAGGCCCTGGCCCGGGCCCGGGATGCGATCCGGGCGAGCTTCACCCCCGGGGTCCTGGGTGACGTCGGGTCCTTCGGCGGCCTGTTCGACCTCGGCCGCGTGGGCGCCGAGGGCCAGGTCCTGGTCGCCAGCGCCGACGGTGTGGGCACCAAGCTGGAGGTGGCCGTGCGCTGCGGCGTCTACGACGGCGTCGGCCGCGACCTCGTACAGCACTGCATCAACGACATCCTGGTCCAGGGAGCGCGCCCCCTGTTCTTCATGGACTACGTGGGGACGGGGCGCCTGGCGCCGGAGGTCGTCTCGGCGGTGATCGGCGGCTGCGCGAACGCCTGCGCGGACAACGGGCTGGCCCTCCTCGGCGGAGAGACGGCGGAGATGCCCGGCCTGTACCGGGACGGGGACTTCGACCTCGTCGGCTTCATCGTCGGCTCCGTCGCCCGCGATCGCATCCTCGACGGGAGCCGGGTGCGGCCCGGGGACGTGCTGATCGGTCTGGGCAGCGATGGTCTGCACACCAACGGGTACTCCCTCGCGCGCAAGATCTGCTTCGAGCGTGAGGGTCTGGACGTGGACGATCGTCCCGCTGAGTTGGAGGGGCGCAGCGTGGGAGAGGTCCTCCTCGCCCCGCATCGCTCCTACCTCGAGCCCCTCTGGCCTGCCCTCGAGGCCGGTCGGATCCACGCCCTGGCGCACATCACCGGCGGCGGCCTGCGCGACAACTTGCCGCGGGTGCTCGGTGGCCATCATGCGCGGGTCACCCGCGGTTCCTGGGAGATCGGTAGCCTGTTCCGCTTCCTCTGCGAGCGCGGGGGGCTCGACGTCGACGAGGCCTACCAGGTGTTCAACATGGGCATCGGCATGGTCGTGGTCGCCGCCGTCGACGAGGCCGAGGAGTTGGCGCGGGAGCTCTCCGAGCGCGGCGAGCGCACGGCCATCATCGGGACGGTGGGGGAGGGTCCGGGCCCGGTCGCGTGGGACCAGGCGTGATCGGATTCCTGCTGGCGGCGGGGATGCTGTGCGCCGCCGGTGCGGACGAGGACTGGGCGGAGGTGTGGCGCGGGCTGGCGGAACTGGAGGCCCTTCCTCCGGAAGCCGGCCCTGCCCGGGCGGCGGCCGGCCTGCGCCTGGAGGGGCTGGCCGCCGCCCGGGACGATCCCTGGCGCCGGGAGTTGCTCGCCTACCACCTCGAGAGCCTGGCCGGCGGAAGCCCGGCCCCCGTCAGCGCGTCCGAGGAGTGGGTCCCCGTGGCCGGCGAGGCCTGGGTCGTGGCACGGGCCCTGCCCCCTGGGGAGGCGGCCGACGCGGCCCTGACGGCGGCCGTGGCCGAGGTGCCCGAGGGCGCCGGGTTCCAGCGCTGTCTGGTCCTGGGCTTCGAGCGCTTCGGGGCCCTCTGCGACGCCTACGAGACGGACCCGGCCCTGCGCATGGGACTCGCGCTCCACGAGCGCGCGCGCGCGCCTTGGAGCGCGGGCAACCTGGGGCGTCTGTTGGGAAGGCTGGGCCGGGCGGGCGAGGGCCGGGCCGTCCTGAGCGAGCAGCTGGCACGAGAGAGCGAGCCCGCCGTGCGCCTCGCCCTGCGGGACGACCGCGGCCTCCTGGCCCTCGGGGCCGGGGACTGGGCGGCGGCTCGCGGCGACCTCGGCTTCGCCCTCGCCGCGGGCTCGCCCAGTGCCCAGGTCGTCGTGGGCCAGCGCGCCCTGGCCTGGGGACGCCTGGGGCGGGCCCGGGTCCTGTTCCGCCCTGGTGTGGGCAGCGAGCCGCCCCACTCCTGGGCTCTGCGCGGTTGGGGCCTTAGCATGTTGGCGCGCGAGGGGGCCGACTACGCCGCCGCGCTTCCTCCTGTCACCGATCCCTCCAGCCGAGATAGATGAGAGGCATGCCCAAGACGCTCCCTTTGCTCTGTGCCCTGCTCCTGGGCGGACTGCCCGCGGCCCACGCCCTGCGCCCGGCGCACCCCGAAGAGCTGTTGAGCTCCAGCGAGCACGGCAAGGTGGGCTCCAAGATCGCCGACTGCGTGGCGGCCAAGCTGGCGCGCAAGGGGCAGACCGAGGCCGAGGAGGACCTGCGCAAGGCCCTGGAGAAGTGGGGGAAGAAGCGCGTCGCGGGGGGGCTCGACCCGTTGGGGCTGAACCTGACCGAGGACCTCGGGCGGGCCCTGTGGCAGTCCTACAGCTACGCCAAGGTGCGCGGCATCAGGAAGGGCAAGGTGGTCTCGATCGAGACCGACCCGATCCCGTTCTACGGCCCCGACTTCACCGTCGAGTTCGCCTTGCACGCGCCCTCGAAGTACAACCCGCGCCAGGCCTATCCCTTGGTGCTGTGCCTCCCCGACGAGGACGAGCGACCGAGCGACCACCTGATCGAGCGTTGGCTCACCGAGCCGACGATCAAGGACGGCGCCATCCTCGTCGGCGTACCCATGCCCGAGGACGTCGCCGCCTGGACCGGGATCGGTTCGGAGGGCAATCCCGGAGGCGTGGGGATCCTGCTCAGCGTCTTCAAGTCGGTCCGCGAGTCCTACGCCATCGACTACGACCGGGTGTTCATCGCCGGCCGCGGGGTCGGAGTGGCGGCGGGGATGTCCATCGCCTCGATGTTTCCCGACCGTTTCGCCGGCGTCATCGGCCGAAGCGGGGACGCGGCGGAAGTGGCGGTCGAGAACTTCCGCAACCTGCCGACCTTCTTCGCGGGCGGAGGCCAGCGCGCGTCCGCCTTCGCGGAGCGGCTGAAGGCGGCGGGGATCGAGAACTGCACCGTCCAGCCCGACGCGACGGCGGACTTGGTCTGGGCCTGGATCGCCGGGACTACCCGCGATTCGAACCCGAGCGAGGTGCTGCTGCTTCCGGGCGTGCCTTTCCCCAACAAGGCCTACTGGGTCGAGATCCCGCCCCACGACGGCTCGACCGAGGCGCGCCTGGCCGCGCGCATCGACCGGGAGACGAACACGGTGGTGGTGGAGTCGACGGGCATCGCCTCGGTGACCCTCGCCTTCAACGACATCCTCGTCGACCTCAGCCGCCCGGTGAAGGTGATCTGCAACGGAGCGGAGAGCGAGGACCTGATTCCGCGCAACTTCACGACCACCTTGCAGCTGATCTACAGCACGCGCAACGATCCAGGCAAGCTGTACACCGCCTCCAAGGTCTACGACATCCCCAGCTCCGGGGAGTAGGGTGGCTCCGGAGCTGCGGGCGGCCTGGCGCGGGCGCTCCCCGGGACGCGGGGCCGGGGAGTGAGTAGGGGAGCCGTGCCCGGCGGATCGCGTACGGGGAGTCTCTGGCCGCTCTGCGTCGCCTTCTGCGCGGGGGCGGGAACGATGGTCGTCGAGCTCAGCGCCGTCCGTCTGCTCGCGCCCTGGTTCGGGGCCAGCCAAGGGGTGTGGACCAACGTCATCGGCGTCGTCCTCCTGGCGCTCGCCATCGGCTACGGGATCGGCGCCCGCCTGGCCGCCGGACCGCACCCCCAGCGCCGACTGGGGGCGGTGCTGGTCGCGGGAGCCCTGTGCACCGCCTGGCTGCCCGTCGTCGCTCCCCTGGTGGCGGAGCTCTTCCTGCCTGGGGGCCTGACCCTCGATCGGGCCGCCGCGCTGGTCCACTGGGGGAGCCTGGCCGCTTCCCTGGTCCTGTTCCTGCCACCCGCCGCCGTCCTGGGTTGTGCCAGCCCCCTGGTCGTGGAGTGGGTCTGTGTCCGTGGCGCCCTTCACCCTGGGACCGCCGGAGGGCGGGTACTCTGCGCTGGGACCCTGGGGAGCCTCCTGGGGACCTTCGGCACGACCCACATCCTGCTCCCGTTCTTTGGCCTGCGCGCCTCGTTCCTGGGTGTGGCGGTCGGCCTGGCCCTCGTCGGGTCGGCTTGTCTGGTCGCCCCTCGTCGGTCCGGGCGAGTTCGGTGGGGCACGGGCGCGGCGGCGCTGCTGTTCGTCGCGGCGGCCGCCCTGCCCGCCTCGCGCTCGGCGGCTGTGGGGGAGGGTCTGCGCCTAGTCGAGGAGCTCCAATCGCCCTACCAACTCGTGCGGGTCGTCGAGACGGTGGGAGAAGACCCGGTGCGGCGCCTCTTGCAGGTCAACGAGGGCCTCGACTCCTTCCAATCCGTCTGGCAAGCGGAGTCGGGACTGATGGGGAGCGGGCACTACTACGACTTCTTCGCTCCGCCGGCCTGGTGGAGCGGGGTCCGGAAGGAATGGGACGTGCTCGTTTTGGGTCTGGGGGCGGGGTCAGCCTGGCGAGTCCTCGAGGGCTGCCTGCCTCCTGGCGTCGAGCTGCGGACCATTGGTGTGGAGATCGATGCCGGTGTCGTGAGCTTGGGCCGACGGCACATGCAACTGGCGGCCGACAGCCCGGGCCGGCGGACCCTCTGCGGGTGGGACGCGAGGACCGCCTTGCGCGTCCTGGCTCCCACCGCCTTCGACCAGATCGTCCTCGACACCTACGCGAACCAGACGGAGATCCCACCCCACCTGTGTACGGTCGAGTTCTTCCGCGAAGCGCGCGAGCGACTGACCGAGGGCGGCTGGATTACGGTCAACGTCGGCGGCTTCGGCCTCGACGATCCGGTCGTGCGCTCCCTCGCTGCGACCCTCGCCGAGGGATTCGCCGGGCCTGTTCTGGCCCTGCGAGTTCCCTTCTCGCGCAACCAGGTGCTCTACGCCCGGCGGGGCGCCGCACCCCCGTCCCCCGTTGAGCGGAGCTGGGTTGTGGCGCACGACGAGCTGCGTTTGAGTCTGTCGCGCCTGGAGCTCCCGGGTTCGTGGGAGCTGTTCGGGCCGACGGACGGCCTCGTGCTCACCGACGACGTGAGCGCGATCGAGGCCTTGCAACGCACTTCCCTCGGGCGGGCCGCCGAAGGCGACGGAGAGGGGGCGGGTTGACCGCGGTCGCAACGGGCCTGCTGCTCCTCGTCGCCGCGATGAGAGGCGAGCTCCAGGACCCGGTGCAACTCGTCGGCCAGGGGCGCTACGCCCAAGCCCTGGCGGCAGCCCGTGCTGGCGGGGACTCCCTCGAGCGCTGGCAGAACGAGCTCCACGTCCTGCACTCCGGTGGCGACCTGCAAGGCGCACTCGCTGCCGCCGAAGAGGGCCTGAGCAAACACCCCTTCGATCCCTGGCTCGGCGAACGGGCGACGTTCATCGCACTCTCCCTGCGCAGGACGTCGGAGGCCCGCGCCTTCCTCGGGGTCCTCGCCCAGGCCGTGGCCGACCTGCCGTCGCAGGGGCGGAGCAGCTGGACCCCGACCCTGGAACGGCTGGAGGTCCAGGTGCGCGGGCAGGAGGGCGATCAGCGGCTGCGAGAGCGGGCCTTGGCGCGGGCGCGCGGGACGGTGATCGCCGTTTCGGCGGCGATCCTGACCCTGATCTCCTGGATGGCGGCGCGCGGGCGCCCCCGCCCCTCGACCAGAAAAGAGGCCGCCCGACCGCTGTCGTAGCGGCCGGGCGGTATATCCGGGGCGCCAGCGCCCCAGGCGCTTCCCGCAATCGAGAAGTCTGGCGGTAAGAAGAGGATACACCCTGGATCGGATTCCCGCACCCCCGCTCTTGGGCGGTTTCTCGCCGCGGGGGACCGGGGATCGCTTGGGGGCCGAAAAGAGCCCGCCCCGACCGCTGGAGGGTCGGGGCGGGCTCCTGGCCACGCTGGGCGTGGATCGGGTTGGGCGCCGGGCTAGAGGATGTCCAGGACGCCCGTTCCGTCGGACGCGCTGGTCAGGGTCGTCGTGTTCGCCCGGTAGTTGATGTCGACGGAGATCTTGGAGTTCCAGGGCAGGGTCTCCTTGTCCGCCACGATGCCCAGGGCGACCCCGGCGAAGGCTCGCGCCTTGGGGGTCACGTCCGTGCTCTGGAGCATCTCGACCAGGGGGTCGATGGAGCGCGAGTCACCGATGAACCCCAGGGCCGAGGCGATCGCCGCCTGGGTCGAGAGGGTCTTGGCCTCGTTGCGGAGCATGCTCGTCAGCTCGGGCACGGCGTTCTTGTCCCCCAGGAGTCCCAGGGAGATGGCCGCGCTCTTGAGCAGGTCGGAGCGGTACTTGGAGGCCTGCACGATCTTCTGGATCGGCTCGATCGCCTCGGCGGCGTTCATCAGTCCCAGGGCCACGGCGATGTCGCCGCGGGGCTCGTCCTGGGAGATTCGATCCAGCTTCTCGAGCAGCAGTGAGGCGGACTCGCTGTCCCGGGCGATGCCCAGGCCGATGGCGTAGGCGCCGACCTGGGAGGGGGCACCCTCCTCGCGCAGCTTGCTGCGCAGGGCGCCGAGCGCGTCGGAGGAGGGCGTCTGCCCCTTGTCCAACAGGGCCCGCTCCATCACGCCGATGGACAGGCCCGCCCAGGGCTTGAGCTGGCTCTTGCCTCGCGAGAGCTGCTTCATCAGGTGCGCACGGATCTCCTTCTCGCCGGCCAGGGGCGTGACCCCCGTACCCGGCCGCCCGCCGACCTGGCCGGCGGAGATCATGCTGAAGTTCTTGGTCTGGACGTCGCTGTTGCCCGAGGCCTCGATCAGGGCCGCGCGGATCTTCTTGTCCGCGGGGTCGTCGTCGAGATCCCCGATCTGGCCGAAGGCGAGGGTGCAGCTCTGACGCAGCTCGGCCTGGCCGGGGGCGCGCTTGCTCACGAAGGGCGCGAGGGCGTCGACCACCGAGGCCTTGAGGTCGGGGGCGCCGTCGAGCAGGAGCGCGATGGCGTGCGGGGCGTGGGCGCGAACCAGGTAGTGCTTGTTCTTGTCCCTGTCCGCGAGGAAGAACTCGACGAGGTACTCGACCTGCTCCTTGCGGGTCCAGTCCTCGACCGTCATCTCCTCGTCCTCATCCGTTCCGTCCTCGGCAGCGGCGGGGCCGATGTCGAGGGGTACGAGGCCCATGGCGATCAGCGCGCCGACCTTCACGTCGCGGGTGGACTGGCGCGGAGACTCGAGGATCTCCCACAGGGCGCGCACGATACTCCGCCGTGTCGAGAGGTCCGAGGTCCGGTTGCCGATCAACCCGAGGCCGTAGGCCGCGAAGGCGCGCGTGCGGTAGTTGATCCCGCCCTCGTCGCCGGTCAGGCTCCGGGCATCGGGCATGTCATTCATGATGCCCAAGAGGGTCTCGGTCGAGGCGGGGTTGGCCAGGATCCCCAGGGTCAGGGCGGCCGTCTCCTTGATCTCCTGGTTGGCGTCGTTCAGGTAGGGACGGATCACCTGCTCGAACTTCGAGACGCCGTCCTCGGACTCCTCGTCACCGATCTTCGCCAGAGCCATCAGGCAGGCGGTGACGATGTCGTTGTTGGACTCCTTGTCGAGGGCGTCGAGAAGGGCGGGGACGACCTTCTGTCGGATCGTCTCCTCTGAAGGTCGCAGGCTGTCCTTGGCGGAAGTCTGCTGTCCCTGGCCGAGGAAGAACTCGTCGCTGCCGGTGAGGGTGCTGGCCGAGTGGATGTGGGCCTTCAGGTTCAGGTAGGGGTCCTTGTTGAAGCCCCACCAGAACTGCCACACGGTGAGGTCGGGACCGGCCTGCGCGCCGCCTCCGGTCGAGGGGCGCGAGGGGCCGGCGCCGCCGGGGGTCCCGGGCGCCGCCGGGCCGGGGGTCGAGGGACCGGAGGGACCGGGAGTCGCGGGTCCGGCCGGGCCGGGGGTGGACGGGCCGCCGCCGCCGCCGCCACCGCCGCCGCCGGGCGGAACCGTGTCGCCGGGGCCGCGGTAGGTCCCGCCGTGGCCTTGGGAAGTCTCTTGGAGGCCGAGGGCACCCGCGGTGAGCAGGGCGCCGAGGAGAAGGAGCTTCTTCATCGTTTCGGTCGGTGTTTCTATCGGAGGGAACCCCACAGGCCGCTCGCGGAACGCGGCGGCGCTCGACGGATCGGTCGAACCGGCGGACCCGCTTGCAAGGCCCGTGCCACAGACCCCCAGGACGGAGTCCAGGGGGGGGGCGGCGCGGGCAGCGATGGGGCCGTGGCGCGCCCTCATCCTAGTCATGGAGCGGCTGATGTGTACTGGTAAACGGAGCGGGGCGGCTCCCGGCATGCCGGCGCGGGGCTTCGTGTTCCCTCCGCGTAGCGCCGGGGTCCCACTACGGACGGGGAGCAGGGGGCCCTGCGCCTTCCTTCCGCCCCCGCCAAGGTGCAGACTCCCCCCATGCACGGTGCGCCCGCGACCGAGGCCCGAGGGGGAGCTGTCCATGCGCCGCTGTGGCCCTCGGGAGACGACCCTCTCTCCACCGCCCTGGCCGGGGTCGGGACCGTACTCGGTCTCCGCCTGGGACTGTGGCAGGGGCGTCGCACGGGGAGCTGGAGCCCGTTCGGGGCCGGGGAAGAGCACTCCGCGGGGGTCCCCCTCTTGGGAGCCCTCCGGCCGGGGGGAGGGTGGGCCCGCGCCCTGGGGCCTGCGGACCTGCTCCGCCTGCCGGGCCCGCGAGCTCGGGGGAGTCGCCACGCCTGGATCGCCCGGTCGGGGGCCGGGGGTCTGCTGTGGCTGGAGTCGCGTCGCTCCCAGACGATCGATGTCGATCGGGTGCAGGTCCTCTGCAGCATGTTCGAGACCCTCGAGGGGCGCGAGTCGGGGGAGCGGGATCCCCAGACGACGCAGCGAGCCCACCTGGCCCGCCTGGGGGCGCGGGCGGCGGGGGTCGCGCACGACTGTCGGCACCTGATCTCCTTGGCCACCTTCCAACTCGCCCGGGCCCTCGAGCCTGCACCACAGCTCCAGCGCACCCTCGGTGAACTGCGCGAGGCGTGCAGCGACTTCCTCGGCGGCGGTGCGCAGGAGGGCTGGGAGGAGGTAGACCTGGCCTCCCTGGCCGGCGAGGCACTGGAGGTGGCGCGGCGCGTCGCGCCGCG
>JASLMK010000123.1 GCA_030746555.1 Planctomycetota bacterium
GGGTTCTGGCGACGCAGGCGACCCTGAACGGGTCGTCGAGGAAGCCAGGTTCTCGAAAAGCGCCGCCAGGGGCCGAGAGGCCGTCGAAGACGGCCGGTTGCGAAGTCTGGTGTGCGTGTTCATGAATCATCCGGGCTAGACCGCGCGTTTCAGCTCGACAACCGAAAGATGCCGCCGGTTGCCGAGGAGACGGAGAACGATCTGTAGCCGAACACCGGCCTTGCCCTTCCGCATCCCGAGGCGGAACCCGAGGCTGGCGAGCAGGGAGAGCATCTCGTGCGGTTCGCAGCCGCGCAGGGCATAGGGCCAGAACTCCATCAACAGGGCCAGGCGCGGGCTGTCGGCCAGCAGCCGTTCGGCGCCGCGCAGGGCGAGCCACTCCGAACCCTGGGTGTCGATCTTCACCACGTCCACCGGCCCGCTGAGGTGGTCGTCGACGCGCTCGATCCGGATCTCGACCTGTTCGGCAGCGCCCATGTCACCGGGGCTCGCCGCCCCCTCGTCGAGCACCCGGTTGTCCCCGTGGTTCCCGTGTCCCAGGGCGATGCGCGCCGTGCCGGCCTCGTCCCCGGCGGCGAGCCGGCGCCCTCCACCTTTGCGCCGATCCCTGCGTGACCGGCGCCGGGCCCGGCGGGTAGGGAGCCTCCATGAGGATGCTCGCCTGCGGCTTGGTGCTCGGCCTCGTCCTGGGCGGGGCCTTGGGCACGATGTGGTCCGCGGCGCCGTCAGCCGCCTCGACGGTGACCCTCAGCGGGGAGGAGCAGGGGGGGAGCGCCCTGCGCCCGCCCGTGGAGGACCTTCCAGCGGCGGAGACCGAAGCCCGCGGGAGCGGGGGACACAGGCTGCCCGCCAAGGCGAGACCGACGGCCATCCCCCGGCGCGCCGCGGACGACGCGGCTCCGGCGGCCGTGGGGAGCTCCGGGCGAGCCGGGGGCACGGGGCGGATCACGGGAGTCGTCCTGGACGCCGCCGGTGAGGGGCTGGAGGGCGTCCTGGTACGCGCGGTGGCCCGCGAGCCCCGAGGCAGCAGGGTGCGCGATCCGGCGGAGGTGGGCGCCGCTCCCCGATCGCCGTCGCCCGAGCGGGGCGTGGAGCGAGCCCTGGACGACATGCGGTCCCTGCGATCACGCACAGTCGAGACCCTCAGCGATGACACGGGTGCCTTCGCCCTGACGGATCTCGCGCCCACCAGCTACGAGGTGCGTTTGGAGCGCGCCGACACCATGTTCACGTCGATCGGCCACGGTTCGCACTCCGTGCACGCGAGACCCGGGGAGCAGCTGGAGTTCCTCGCGCGCAGGATCCTCAACCTGCCCGTGAGTGTCCGCTACGCCAGTGGCGAAGAAGCCCGAAGCGCCGTCGTGCGCTGCTCGGTCGAGCCCATCCCCCAACAGCAGGATTGGAACCAGGGTCTCTTCGGAGAGGACCGGAGCGAGTTCTCCTGGTCGCCCGGGCGCCCGAGCCTGCGCGTCCCCGCGGGCCGGCTGCACTTGAGGGCCTACGCGGGCGAAGAGGGCGCCCCCGCTCCCGCCGGGTCAGCGCTGGCCTATCTGCGCTCCGAGTCCCGGGAGGTCCTGGTGGGCGAGGAGGACCGCACCGATCCCGTGGTGTTGGAGTTGGTCCGCTGCTCGGGCATCCGTGGCCGCCTGACGAACCGCGGTCCGCGACAGAGGGCCAGCTTCCCGCGAGTCCTGCTCCTGGCCCTCGACCCTGGTGAGGAGGTCGATCTCACGCGACTGCGGGAGTCCGAGCAGAGCGTGTACCTGCCCCACGCCGAGGAGTTCGGGTTCGTGGGGCTGCGTGCCGGACGCTACGCCGTGGGCGCCCAGCGTCAGTGGGGCTCGGCCATCGTCGTGCACCGCGTGGTGGAGGTTCTTGGAGGCATCACCGCCTGCGACCTCGAGCTGCCGCCTCTCCCCGAGGAAGAGGTCCTGCGCGTGACCGTCTTGGACGGGGAGGGCCGGCCGATGCGGCTGGTGTCGTTCTCCTTCACCCACAGGAGCCCCGGGAGCTCGTCCTCGAGCCGGGGCGGAGGTCACCCGCGCGATGCCCAGGGGGCCTACCTCTTCCCGATCCCCGAGGCTTCGCGCGGCGCCTACTTCGGGACACCCCCGACCGACGACGTCTTCCTCCTGAGGGCGATGAGACCCGGCTGTGGCACCGCCACGGCCGTCCTCGTGCCCGGCCAAGAGTCCCTGACCATCACCCTCGAGGCCGAGGCCGAGGGCAGCATCCAGGCGCTGGGGTTTTCGGGCAGCGGGCTCACGGGACGCTTGTCGGCCGAGCTGCTCCCGGAGACGGGGGCCGACCACGACCTCGCTCTCCACCGCGGTGTTCCCGGCGCGTTCGGCGCTGACGGGACGGTGCGCTTCCACGACTACGTCCCCGGCCTCCACGAGGTCCGGCTCCTCTACAGCGCGCGCACGCGGGAGCCTGGTCGCTGGATGCCGGCGCGCACCCTCGCGAGTCGGCAGGTACACCTGGAGGCTGGGGAGAACCTGATCACCCTGCCGATTCCCGCGCTGTACACGCTCGAGGTCCTGGTGGAGGGTGTCCCCGCGGGCACCGAAGTGCTGCTCTGGGAGGGTCTGGGCGACGACGCCCTGAGCCCGGTGGCGCGCACGGTCACGGGCGAGGACGGCGCGGCGCGGTTCGCAGACTGTAGGGCGGGCGAGTACGCGGTCGGGGTCGGCGGATGGGAGCGGCGGCGCGTGATGCTGCCGTGCGGCACGCTCACCCTGCGCGCTGACGGGTGAGGGTTCCGCCCGCCGACCCGATGGGGAGTCGTCGTCCCCTGCATCGCGCCGGTGCGATGTCCCGCACCCGGTGCCTTTCCGGGCGCCACCGCCAGGGGGCCGATGTCCGCGGGGCCAGGTCTCCCGTCAGCGGGGATCGCGTGGACCCAGGCCCGGGACGGTCAGGGTCCAGAACTGCATTCCGGCCGTGCCCAGCCCCAGCTCGTCGGGCTCGTGCGGGTTGAACTTCAGGGCCTGGAGGCCGATCGACTCCAAGGGAGAGCCGTGAGAGAGGTAGGTCCAGCGCTCCAGACCCCGCAGGTTGAAGGCCCACAGCCCGGCGGCGGGTTGGAAGCGGTTCGAGACCAGCGAGGCGTAGACGACATCGGGGTCGGACGGGCTCACCGCCAGGGCTTGGACGTCCGTCAGGCGCCTGCTCGCCTCGAGCAGGTCCCAGCCCCAGCCGGTGGCGTAGAAGGGGATCGCCTGGCCGAAGGAGGACTGCGTGTCGTTGGCGATGACCTCCCACTGATCGGGAGCGTTGGTCGGATCCGGGCAGCGCAGGACACCGCCGTCGCCCATGCCCTGGGGACCTCGGGTCCCCGCGTAGAGCCGGCTGCCGTCCGTGGCCTGGGCGAGGGACTGGAAGTTCCTCCAGTCTCCCGTCAACCCGAACACCAGGGTCCATGTGTCGTCGTCCACGCTGTCGAGCACGAAGATGCCCCCGGGCCCGTCCCCTGCGGGCGTCGGCCTGAGCGCGGAGGCCATGAAGACGCGGCCCGAGGGTTCGTGGAAGAGCACGCGCAGGCCGAGGGCGTTGTAGCCCGAGGACCCCAACTCCAGCCCCGCGTCCACGGTCTCCCAGGTCCAGGAATCCGGCGCCTGACAGCGCCCGTGCAGCATGCCCGTGCCGGCGAGCGCCGCGCCGCTGCCCCAGGGGCCGTCGCTCTGTAGGTAGGGAGCGAAGACGTCCCGGTCTCCGGCGAAGCAGAAGTCGGGGATGAACTTGTCGCTCGTGTCGAGGTTGCGCGTGACGTTGATCCAGTTGTCGCTCTCGCCCGGCTTCGCCCGCATGAGCTTGCTGGGGGCGCCGTGGTGGGTGATGTCGCTGCAGAGCACGAAGAGACCGTCCTCTCCGCCGCCCAGCCAATCGGGGCGCACGATGACCGAAGCCGCCTCGCGGTTGTAGGCCACGTCGGAGGAGGACGTGGTGTCGCGGTCCACCTGTGGGTAGAACCACTGGAAGCTCTCGAAGCGGGCGTCCTCGCTCACCAGGGTCCCCAGGTCGGCGTTGGCCAGCACGACGCGCCCGTCACTCAGGAAGTCGAGGCCCTGGGTCACCAGCTCGTCGTAGCCGCGGGTGGCGGCGAAGCCGCCCGAGACCGTCGTGTAGCACTGCTCCCAGTGGTGCCCCCCGTCGGCGCTGTTGTGGAGGCGGCCCTGGAAGCCCAGGAGCATCCGGTCCGGGTCCGACGGCGCCACCACCGGATCGAAGAGCACGTCGCCCTTCCACAGGGTGACCCAGCCGGGGTCCAGGGAGCTCAGGTTCCCCGCCGCGTCGACCTGCCAGAAGTCCCCCGTGGGCCCCTTCCAGCACTTGTGCTGCCAGGTGGCGGTGGAGGCCGGGGCGGCCGGCGCCAGCTGCGTGCGGTAGAGCCCTCCACGCTGGTTGGGCCCGGCGCGGGCGATCAGGAAGATGACGTCGTCGGCAGCTCCCGCTCCCTCGACCACCTCCAGGTAGCAGAAGGCCTGGCCGCTGCTGAAGCCGGTCTGCCTCATGGTCAGGTCATCGGGCGGGAGGGGCGTCGCATCCCCCACCCATTTCCAGGTCGGCGCGTCCGAACGAACGTCGGCGATGCGGTAGAGGCCGGTGGGGAACGGGGAACCGGAGAGGCGGGCCATGGCTGCGTAGAGCGTTCCGCGCTGCGTGAGCGCCAGGCCTCAGCAGTCCAGGCCCGCTCCCGTCGACGTGTCGTAGACGCTCTGCCAGCCTTGACCATCGTGGAGGAAGATGCCCTCGGGTGTCCCCGCCACCACGTGGTCCTGGCCGTCCAGCTTCCGGCAGGCGACGGCGCGCGCCGTTCCGAATCGGCAATCCCCCAGGGGTGTCGGCAGGGCCTGCGGATCGCCGGGGTCGAGGGTCCAGACGCTCCACTGCTCGGCGGGCCCCTGCGGCCAGGGCACGAAGGTGCCGTTGGGGAGGCCGGGGTAGTGCTCGACCTCCACCTGCTTGCCCCAGCGCGTGTTCCCGGCGCCGGCGACCAGCAGGTCCGCCTCGAGGTTCACGTCCAGAGAGCAGAAGGGGATGACCTCCGCGCGCCAGTTGTCGGTGGAGTCGTAGGCGTAGGCCGGCGGCTCCGTCAGCCACTCCCAGGACCCGTCGCTCTGCGCGCGAAAGAGCCCGCCGCGGGTGGCGGCGAAGAAGCCGGAGAAGGTCCCGGCCGCCACGCCGAGGAGATCCTCGACGTAGTCGCTGGGGACCTCGTGGTCGGTAGGGAGCCCTTCGTTCCAGGGGTACCAGGACTTCCCGAAGTCATCGCTTCGCGAGACGCCCGAGACGTCCGCGCCGATGACCAGCACATCGGCGTCCGTGGGGTGGAACGCCCCGCAGTGCAGCCACCCGGCGGCCCCCGCCCCGTGACGGGCGAACTGTGCCAGGGCCGATGCGGGCAGGGTGACGGCCACGAGAGCGGGGAGCGCTGCAGCGCCGACCCTCTTCACGACGAGCCCTTTCACGACAAGCACCTCCTCATTCCCCAACCTACGGGCTCCCCCGCGAATCGGCAAGCCGCGCGCAGGACCCCGCCGGGCGGACCGCCTCCCGCCCTGTCCCGCCTGGCCCGGCACCGGTCGTCAGTCCCGTCGGACTCCGCTCCCGGTGGCCTTGGCCTGACCCCGTAAAGTGGTCCAGTCCTTATGAGAGTTGGGGAAGGAGGAGGGTAGCGTCCCGGAGGGACGCGGGACAGGTCCGCGGGCTGTGTGCCCGGAGACGGAGCGAAGCGGAGTCGGAGGGCACACAGCCCGCGGCAAACTCCGCAGGGGTCAAGTAGCCGAGGCTGCTGTGCGGCCTCGCGGTGTTGTAGTCGACGCGCCAGTTCTCGATGAGATAGCGCGCCTCGGCCAGGCCGACGAATAGCTCACCGTTCAGCAGCTCGTCCCGGAACCGGCTGTTGAAGGACTCGATGTACGTGTTCTCCCATGGCGACCCCGGTTGGATGAAGAGCGTGCTGGCGCCGATGGAGGTCAGCCACGACCTCACTGCCGTAGCGACGAACTCGGGGCCGTTGTCGGAGCGCAGATGCGCCGGCACGCCCCGCTCCATCATGACCGCGGCCAGGACACCGATGACGTCCTCGCCGGTGATCGAACGCGCTACGTGCGTGCACAGGCACTCGCGCGTGTACTCATCCACGACCGCCAGGATCTTCAACTGGCGGCCGTCTTTGGTCCGCTCGAACAGGAAGTCGTAGGTCCACACGTGGTCCTTGGATTCTGCCTCGCGGAGAATGCAGGAGTTGGTCGGTTTGCCCGGAGGGCGCCGTTTCAGACGTTTGCGCGGAACTCGCATGCCCTCGCGCCGCCACAGGCGCTGCACGCACTTGTGGTTCACGCACCAGCCCTCACGAAGGAGAAGCTGATGGATGCGACGGTAGCCGAAGCGCGGGTGCTGCGTGCTGAGGCGCCGCATGTCGTCGACGAGCGCAGGCTCGTCGCGCGGCACGGTCACTTCGCGGCGCTGCGTCGTGCGGTGCTGCCCAACCAACCGGCAAGCTGAGCGCTCGCTCAGGCCGACCTCACGCACGATGTGCGTGACGGCGCGGCGCCTGCTGGTCGGGCTCAAAAGATTCCCTCCGCGATGTCCTTCAGGGCTCGAATGTCGAGGGCCTGGTCAGCGACCAGACGCTTCAACGTCCCGTTCTCCTTCTCGAGCTCCTTCAGCCGCTTCATCTCGGGGCCCTTCATGCCGCCGTACTGGTTGCGCCAGCGGTGGTAGGTCTGCTCAGCAATCTCGAGGTTCTTGGCAATCTCGGCTAGCGGCAAGCCGTTGGCCAGCATCACGTCCGCGTCGCGGAGCTTCGCAAGTACCTGTTCGGGGGTGTGTCGTCGTCGTGCCATGCTGGGGTCCATTCTGCCCGATCTCGGGCGGTTGGACTCTCACAAGGCGTGGACCAGTTCTCGGGGGTCAGGCCAGTGGGGTCATCACCAAGCTCGGACTTCCATGGTTCGACCTTGGGGGGGCCCTCAGCCATCTTGCTCGACCTCGCGTAGGGGCGTCCCGAGTATTGCTTGGGCCGTCGAGCGGGCGAGTGTAAATTGGGCCTGCAAGCTGGCAAGACTGGGGGGTGAGGTTGTGCGAAGTCCTCGAGTTCTCCTTCCTTGGTGCGCTCCGCAGTGCTTGCTCCAACTCTTCTCAGGCGGCTAACTTCCGGACCATGTTGTCAGACAAATCGGTGCTCATCACGGGTGGGACAGGCTCCTTCGGCCACGCCTTCGTCCCGTTGACCCTGGAGCGGTTCAATCCCCGCAAGCTGATCATCTATTCCCGGGATGAGATGAAGCAGTGGGAGATGGCGAAGATGTTCGCCGGCGATCCCCGGCTGCGGTTCTTCATCGGTGACGTGCGTGATCGCGAGCGCC
>JASLMK010000124.1 GCA_030746555.1 Planctomycetota bacterium
TTCGACGGCCTCTCGGCCCCTGGCGGCGCTTTACGGAACCTGGCTTCCTCGACGACCCGTTCAGGGTCGCCTGCGTCGCCAGAACCCGCAAAGCACCACCAGGAACCGAGTTGCTGTGTCTGGTGCACGTCTTCATGAATAATGCGGGCTCAGATGCTCACCGCCCTCGTCACCCTCCTCGCCGCCGGGCTCGAGGCGCCTGTGCCCGGCGCCGCCAGGGCGGAGATCGTCTGGCGCTCCGACCACGCCCTGGTGATGGAGCGCGCGCGGGCCGAGGGGCGCGTGGTGTTCGTGGCCGTGGACTGCGACGACGAAGCGCGCTGCGAGCGATTCGTGAAGGAGGTCTACTCCGATCGCGGCGTGTGCTCCCTCGCCGAGCGCACCCTCAACCTGGTCGGATCGGGCGAGTTGCACCGCAAGGGCAACGGGGAGTGTCCGCGCCTGGGAAGCGTGAGCTGCCGGGACCACTTGCGGGCCCTGGCGGCCTTGCGCGAGTCGCACCTGGGAGTCAACGACATCGGGACGGTCGCCGCTCCCCAGCACCTGTGGCTCGGCCCGACGGGGGACGTGCTCCTGTGCGCGCCCTTCGAGCTGACCGTGGAGGAGGTGGCGTGGTGCTTCGTGACCGCCCTGCGCAAGGCAGACCCGAAGCTGGAGCTGGAGATGCCCGAGGACGCGCGGGCGCCCAAGCGCCTGCTCTTCGGCCGCGCCTTCACGCCCCAAGGCGGCGACGTCCTCGGGCGGGGCCTGACCGCCGACGAGCTCGAGGTGGAGCTCAAGCGCCTCAAGGCCAGCCTCCTGGGCGGAGGGCGCATCGGCGCGATGGGCAAGATCCTGTTCACCGACGACGACGAGGCCGTGGACTACGCGCAGCTCGAGTTCGGCCGCTCCCTGATGACCTGGAGCGGCGGCGACTTCCTGCGCCGCTCCCTGCACAGCGTCGGGCTCCTGTCGCCGGAGCGCTTCTGGGTCGTCCCGGCCGAGTTCGCCGATGACGACGACCCGCGTGTGCGCGCGGAGGCGGCGGTGGCCCTCGAGCAGCTCGCGGCGCCACGCTCCTACAAGGTGGTCAAGCGAGCCCTCGGCAAGGAGAAGGACCCCACGGTGGAGCGCGCTTGGCTGCGGGCCCTGGGGGCCGTCGGGAGCGGGGAGAGCGGGGCGCGCAAGATCCTGTTGAAGGCGGCGGGCTCCGAAGACGACGGCGTCCTGCGCCGCAACGCGATCCTGGCCCTGGGACACCTGGGGAGTCACGAGGACGTGTTCGAGCGGTTGACGGCGACCCTCGCGGAAGGGGGGGACGCGGACACGCGAGCGGCGGCGGCCTGCGCCATGGCCCTCTCCCGCGATCCCGCCTACCTCGCGCCCCTCTCTGCCGCCGTGGAGAAGGAGGAGGGCGACATCGCCCGCGCCCTCGAGGTCCTGCGCGGGGCGGACCTGCGGCGCATCGAGGCGACCGTCCGCCGCGTGGGACGGGACGACCTGCGGCGCGAGCGGGTCTTCTTCGGTTTCGAGACCCCCGCCGCCGAGGACTCCGGCGAGGACTCCGGCGAGGACTGAGCCGGCGGCCCTCGGTCGGGCCGCGACGGGAGGGCCGGTCCGCCGCCCGACCCTCAGGGCATCCAGGACCAGACGTCAGTGAACAGGAAGCGCTCGATCGGCCGCAGGAGCTCGCGCCAGAGCTGGCTGGAGTCCACGACGATGCGCGCGTAGCCGGTCATCCCCGGAGCGAGGCGGTGGTCGCGCGGGAGGGTGCAGTAGACGCGCACGAGGTGCTCGTCGGTCGGACTCTTGGAGCGCTCGAGCTGGCGCTCGCGGTCGCTGCGGATCGGGTGCACCTCGATCTCCGACTCGTCGGAGGTCGCCAGGGCGACCGAGCGCACCTCCGCGGTCAGCAGTTCGCCGTCGAGGCTGAACAGGCGCACCTTGACCGGGTTGCCCGTGCTGACCAGGGCGGCTGCGGCCTCGTCGGCGGCGATCTCGACCTCCAGGGAGGAGTTGTCCTGCACGAGGGCGATCAGCTCCCCGGCCTCGACGACCTGGCCGATGCGCTCCACCATGAAGGGCGTGACGACCTTGCCCTGGATGGGGGAGTGGATGCGCGTCAGGTCGATCAGCTGCCGGTTGTAGTCGGCGCGGGCCTGGACTCGGGCGATCTCGGCGCGCTTGGCCCGTACCTCCTCCTCGCGTGCCCCCTCCTCGAGCTTGGCGAGGTTCTCCTGGGCCGAGGCCACCAGGTGTACCGTCGCGTCACGGGAGACCTGGGCCGAGGACAGCTCCTCCTCCGTCGCCGCGTCGGCCTCCGCGAGACCGCGGACCCGACTCAGCTCGCGCTCGTAGTGGTCGAGGCGCACCTGCCACAGGGCCAGCTGCTCGCGGGCCACCGCGACCTCCTCGGGACGCGGGCCGGCCTCGAGCAGATCCAGCTCCGCCCGCAGGCGGTCGAGCTCGGCGTTCGCCGTCGCCAACTCGGCCGCGACCTCGCGGTCGTCGAGGGTCGCGATCAACGACCCCGCTTCGACGGCGTCCCCCTCGCGCACCTCGACGGCGAGGATCTCGCCGGCGAGTGGGGCCCGCACTCCCCGCTGGGAGAGCGGGACGAGCCGGCACTCGCCGACGACCTCGCGCTCGTAGGGCAGGGCGAGGCAGACGCCCAGGCCGAGCAGGACGAGAAGGCGCACGGTCCAGCGCAGCACCCAGTGCCCGCCGCCGCGGACCTGGCCCGAGAGTGTCTTGGTTCCCATCGCGTGGACCCTGAGGAGCGGATTCTACCGGCGGGGAGGCGCGACTCACCCGTCCCGCGGCCCTTGTTTGCGCCGCGGGCGGGCGGCGGGGATTTCCCCGCCGCCCGTGCTTCCTCCGGGGCGGCGAGTCGCTTCAATGGCGGGCGGCGAGCCCGGGCTCTAGCCCGGATGATTCATGAACACGCACACCAGACTTCGCAACCGGCCGTCTTCGACGGCCTCTCGGCCCCTGGCGGCGCTTTTCGAAAACCCGGCTTCCTCGACGACCCGTTCAGGGTCGCCTGCGTCGCCAGAACCCGCAAAGCACCACCAGGAACCGAGTTGCTGTGTCTCGTGCACGTCTTCATGAATCATCCGGACTAGGCCGGCCGCGTGCCATGGACACGGTAAGACAGCAGATTCCGGGGGCCGCCGACGGGCGCGGAGGCGGTGCGGGGCCCTGGGTCCTCGCGGGCCTGGCTCTCCTCTCGGCCTGTTCGGGCCCGCGGCCCATCCGCCTGCCGGCTGCCTCGACCTGGAGCCCCGCGCCCGCGGCGCTCGCCTCCGGTTCGCCAGCGGGGGAGGGCGCCGCCGCCGGGGAATCGATCTCCCCCGCGCCCCTGGGCGGCGCCGCCGCCGGTGGGGGCGTCGTGGTGATCGACCTCGCCCAGGCGCTGGCCCTGGCCGCCGAGTCCGACCTGGAGATACGGATCGCCGTCGAGCGGGCCCAGGAGGCCTTCGCCGAGGCGGACCTCGTCGCTGAATCCCTCTATCCGTCCCTGAGCCTCGGCCTGCGGCGCGGCCACCGCGACGGTTCGTTCCAGACGACCGCCGGCAGCTTCCTCGAGGTAGACGCGCGCCAGGTCTTTCGCGGTCCCTCGGTCGAGCTGAGCTTCGATCCCGGCCGCGCCGTCTTCACCCGGGCGGCGGCCCGCGAGCGGGCGGAGGGCCGCACCTTCGGAGCCATGACCGCCTTCCAGGGCGCCATGCTGCGCGCCGGCCTGGGCTTCGTGGACCTCCAGGAAGCCCACGCCCTGCTCGCCGTCGCTTCCCAGGCTCTGGAACGCGCCGAGGAGCTCGTCGGCGACCAGCGCTCCCGCCGCACCGCCGGAGCCGGGCACGAGGGAGATCTGCAGGAGGCCCTGGCCCAACGCTCGCGCGCCCTCGATCGCCTGCTGTCGCGCAAGGCCCAAGCGCAGACCGCCTCGGCGCGCCTGGCCGAGGGGCTCGGCCTCGATCCCCAGGGGACGCTCGTCCCACGCGGGGGCGAGCTGACCGCCTTGGAGATGGTGGCCCTCGACGATCTGTCGCACCTGACCGAGCTGGCCCTCGAGCGGCGCTCGGAGGTGGCCGAAGCCCGCAGCGGCCTGCGCGCGGCGGAGCGGGAGCGGACCCTGCAGACCTGGCGCTGGGCGATCCCGACCTTGGAGGGCGTCGCGGAGGCGGGGGAGGTCGGCGCGGACGACGACGACCTCGAGCACACCCAGGCCTACAGCGTGGCCCTGCAGTGGGACCTCGGCGCGACCCTCTCGGGGGAACTGCACCGGTCCTCGGCCCGCGAGCGCGAGGCCGGGTTCGTCCTGGAGGCGGTGCGCCGCCGGGTGGCGCGCGAGGTGGCCGAGGCCTACGGGGAGTCGGGCGCGGTCAGGGAGCGCTGCGCCGTCCTCGCCGAGGCGGAGCGCTCGGCCGGGGCGGCCCTGGAGCAGGCGGCCCTGCGCTTCGCCAACAGCGATCGCCTGCTGATGGAGCTGCAGCGGGCGGACAGCCTGCTGACCGCCCTGCAGGAGCGCCGCGTGGGGGCTCTCGCCGAGTACTGTCGCTCCCAGCTGGTCCTGTTCGCGGCAGTCGGCGGGGGCGGGGATGGGGACCTGTCCACGCTCCTGCCCGATGCCGGGCCGGTCCGGGGCCGTTGAGCCCGGCCCGTGCCGCCTTCTGGGGTGCCCGGCCACGCCCGACGGCCCCGCGGATCCCGAAAGCGCCGGTTGGCTTGAACGCCGATCCGTGGATGATGGTAGATTACGTTGTTGTCCTGATCGGCAGCTATCCGGAATCCACCATCCCGCTGCGCGACCTGCCGCGAGGTCGCGTCACCACGCTCTGAAGACCGTCTTCGGCCGTCTCCCTCCTCCCGGCCGCCGCCTCGTGGGGGAGACCGGTCCGGAGGAGGTGTCGGCGGCGCCCGCGGGGAGGTGGGTCGAGGCTGGGGCCGACCCACCGTGGAGGCCCATCCACAGCACTGCTAGAGATGGTTGAGCACGACCCCGCCCCCCCTGCCGCCTTCGTACCTGGAACCCTCCCGCCGGAGGTCCTGGTCGTCTCCCCGGGCGGGAGCGGCGACCCCTCCCTGCCGATCGCCGCCTCGCGCGCGGGTGCCGTGGGAATCCTGGACCTCACCTGGGCCGCGGACCCCGGGGCCGTCGCTCCGGCCGTGGAGCGCCTGGGTCGCCTCGCCCGCGGGCGCTGCGGCCTGCTCCTGGGCGCCCGCCGCGACGCCACCGAGGCGGCGGCCTCCGAGGCCGTCGAGGGGGCCGGGATCGACCTCGACCTGGTGCTGCTGACGGTCGAGGATGGCGAGGACCTGAGCGTCCTGGCCCGCGCCTGGCGCTCGCGCGCGCGGCGCGTGGGCGTCGTGGCCACCACCGAGGCCCACGGCCGTCTGGCCGCCGAGGCCGGCTGCGACCTGGTCGTGGCCCGCGGGCACGAGGCCGGCGGCGTGGTCGGGGACGAGACGACCTTCATCCTGTTGCAGCGCCTGCTCGCCGCCGTCGAGCTGCCGGTGTTGGCCTGGGGGGGGATCGGGCCCCACGTCGCCGCCGGCTGCGTCGCGGCCGGGGCCGCCGGCGTCGTCTTGGACTGGCAGCTGGCCCTGACCCGGGAGTCGACGCTCTCCAACGAGATGCGAACGCGCATCGCCCGCATGGACGGCAGCGAGACCGTGGTCACGCGCCTCCCCGACGGCCGCTCCCTGCGCTCCTACATCCAGCCGGGCTGGGGCGGGTGCGAGGCCCTCGAGGCCGTCGCCGCAGCCGATCCGACCGACCCGCGAGCCTGGCGCGACGAACTTTCCCGGGCCCTGGCCGCGGACGCCCCCTCCGAGCGCGTCCACCCCGTCGGGCAGGACGCCGCCCTCGCCTCGGGTTGGCCGGGTGGGACTCCGACGGTGGCCGCCGCCCTCACCGCCCTGCGATCCGTCGTCGAGGACGACCTCGCAGGTGCGAGCGAGGCCGAGATCCTGGCCCCCGACGGTCCCCTGGCGCGCTCCCACGGAACGCGCTATCCGGTGGTCCAGGGGCCGATGACGCGCGTCAGCGACGTGCCCGAGTTCTGCGCCGCCATCCAGGCCGCCGGCGGCCTGCCCTTCCAGGCCCTGGCGCTCATGCGCGGGCCCCAGTGCCAGGAGCTGTTGCAGCGCACGAGCGAGTTGGCCGGGGACGGTCCCTGGGGCGTGGGCATCCTCGGCTTCGTAGACCGCGACCTCAAGCGCGAGCAGATCGAGGCCATCGAACGGGTGAGCCCTCCCTTCGCGATCATCGCCGGCGGCCGCCCCGACCAGGCGGCGTCGATGGAGGCGCGCGGCATCGCCACCTACCTGCACGTGCCCTCTCCGGGGATGCTCGAGACCTTCGTCGGCGAGGGCGCCCGGCGCTTCATCTTCGAGGGACGGGAGTGCGGCGGTCACATCGGGCCGCGCACGAGCTTCGTCCTGTGGGAGCAGATGGTCCGGGTCC
>JASLMK010000125.1 GCA_030746555.1 Planctomycetota bacterium
GGATCGCCATGGAGCTGGTGCCGGGCGGAGCCTCCTTGCAGGACTTCCTCGAGGACGTCCGGGGCGAGGCCGAGTTGCCGGGGGACTACTACCGCCGAGTGGCCGAGCTGACGGCGGCGGTCGCCGAGGCGATGGAGTTCGCCCACGGCGCTGGGGTGATCCACCGCGACCTCAAGCCCGCCAACGTCCTGGTGACCCCCGACGACCGCCCGCGGGTGGCCGACTTCGGTCTGGCGCGTGTGGAGAGCGAGCACGAACTC
This sequence comes from Planctomycetota bacterium, assembly GCA_030746555.1. Taxonomy (GTDB): domain Bacteria; phylum Planctomycetota; class UBA1135; order UBA1135. The sequence goes on from JASLMK010000125.1 coordinate 261, forward strand.
TCCCGGACGGGGGACTTCGCGGGGACCTACTACTACATGAGCCCCGAGCAAGTGATGGCCAAGCGCATGGGGCTCGACCACCGCACGGACATCTTCAGCCTGGGGGCGGTGCTGTACGAGCTGCTGACCTTGCAGCGCCCCTTCGTTGGGGACACGGCCCACCAGATAGCTCAGAGCGTGGTGACCGTGGATCCCCCCGATCCGCGCACGCTCCGGTCGAGGGTGCCCGTCGACCTGGCGGTGATCTGCGCCAAAGCCCTCGAGAAGAACCCCGATCATCGCTACCCCACCATGGCGGAGTTGGCCGCCGACCTCCGGCGCCACCTGGACCACGAGACGATCCACGCCAGGCCGCCCACGGTGGCCGTGCGGGCGACCAAGTGGGTGCGCCGCCATCCGGCGCGCAGTGCCGCGGGCGCCGTGGCCGCGATCGCCCTGGTGGCGGTCTCCTCCCTGGCCTGGCGGCTCGACCGCGAGGCGCACAGGCTCATCGAGTCCAACTTGCGACTGGAGGAGAAGACCCTGGAAGCCCGGCACCAGGCCGACCTGGCCGTGGAGCGGGCGGAGGAGCTGCACGCGGTGTCGCGGTTCCAGGCCGACCAGCTCTCGGGGATCGACGCCCAGGCGATGGGCTTGACGATCCGCGCCATGGTCTTCGAGCGCGCCCGCGTCGCGGGGGAGCGGACCGGGCGGCCCGGGGAGGTGCTCGCGGAGGAGCAGGCCGAGCTGGAGTCGCTGGTGTCGGGCGCCGACTTCACGGGCCTGGCCCTGGGCGTGCTGGAGGCCGCGGTCTTCGACCGCGCACTGGCCAGCCTGCGGCGCTTCGACGGCCAGCCCCTGCTCCAGGCGCGGCTCCTGCAGGTCGTGGCCTCGACGATGAGGGAGCTGGGCTTGTGGGAAGCGGCGCTGGCGCCACAGGAACGGGCCCTGGAACTGCGGTCGGAGCACCTGGGCGCGGAGCACGCGGACACCCTGGTCTCCAACAAGGCCCTGGGACACCTGCTCTCCGACATGGGCCGCGTCGAACGGGCGGAGGCCGTGCTGCGCCGCCAGTGGGAGGCCGAGCGCCGCCTGCTCGGGGAGGAGCACTTGGGGACCCTGGTCACGCTCAATGCCCTGGGGGGCGTGCTGCACGTCAAGGGAGAGCGCGATGGGGCCGAGGCGATCTTCCGGGAGGTGGAGGAGGCCGGCCGGCGTACCCTTGGCGCGGACCACGCGACGACCCAGAACGCGCTCAACAACCTGGGGATCCTGCACCACGAGGGGGGCCGGCTCGAGGAGGCCGAGCCCCTCTACCGCGAGGCCCTCGAGACCTCCCGTCGGCTGTACGGAGAGGGCACGCGAGAGACCCTGAGCGCGCTCAACAACCTCGCCAGCCTGCTCGCCGCCCGCGGGGAGTTCGACGCGGCCCTGCCTCTGTTGCGCGACGTCGTCGCGGGCGAGCGCAGGCTCATGGGGGACGAACACCCGGCCACCCTGAACTCGACCAACAACCTCGCCGACTTGTTGAAGAACCTCGGCCGCACCGAGGAGGCGGAGAGGCTGTACCGCGAGTGCCTGGCCACCTGCCGGCGCACCCTCGGCGCGGCGCACCCGACCACCCTCGCCTGCATGAACAACTTCGCGGTCCTCCTGGAAGCCCAGAGGCGCGACGCCGAGGCCGAACCGCTCTTCCTCGAGGCCCTCGAAGCCGCGCGCCGCAGCTTGGGTGAGGGCCATCCCCGGACGCTGGCGATGCGCGGGAGCCTCGGCATCTGCTACCAGAACCAGGACCGCCTCGCCGACGCCGAGCACCACATGCGGGCCTGGCTGGACGGATCGCGTCGCGTCATCCCGGCGGAGCACCCCGACCTCCTCGTGCCGCTCCTGTGGCTCGCGCGCGTCCTGGTGATGCGCGAGGACCTCACCGCGGCAGAGCCGCTCTACCGCGAGGCGCTCGAGATCCGTCGGCGGAGCCTCGGCCCCGACCATCTCGAGACCCTCTCCTCCCTGACCGCCATGGGGGCGGTGCTCTCGCGCCTGGGCCGGTGGGAGGAGGCTTGCCGGCTACTGGAGCGGGCCTCCGACGATCTGGACCGCACCCAGGGCGTCGACCACCCCGCCACCGTGCGTGCCCGGCAGCGCCTGGACGAGGCCCGCGCCGGCCTCGCCGGAGGCGACGGCTAGGGACGGCCCGGTGGCTCAGGAACGCCGCCGCACCCTCTCCGCCAGCGCGATGCGGGCGCGCCGGTAGAGCTGCATGGCGGCGTCGGCCGAGGGTCGGTCCAATCGCTCGGCGACAAAGCTCCACGAGCCGCCGGCGTAGTCGCGCAGGAGGATCACCTCGCGGTGGTCCTCGGGGAGCTCGGTGAGGCACTCGTCCACGATCTCCGCCAGCTCCGCGCGCGACACGCGGGTGACGGGCCCGGCGGTCTCGTCGCCCAGGGCGTCGGCGAGGTCCAGGCCCGTCTCGCCGGCGGTCGGACGGTCGAGGGCTTCCTCCCGCCGGGGATCGCGCTTCTGCGCCGCGAAGTGTTCCGCCTGGCGCAGGACCTCGTTCTCGACGATCTTCGCCAGCCAGTCGATCAGGGTCGCGTCCTCCCGCTTCTCGAAGGTCGCGAGGTTCTGGGACGCCCGGATCAACGCCTCCTG
>JASLMK010000126.1 GCA_030746555.1 Planctomycetota bacterium
TAGCCGGGACCTCGCCAGTGGTGATGGGCGGGCGTCTGGGTGACCGGAGGGTGGGGACCGAGGCCCTGGTGGTGCTCCTGGAAGCAAGGGATGTGTGAACCATGGCTCTGCGAGGCGGCTGGAACACGCTCTGGGTGCACCGCACGGACCGGTCGGATCGCCGGTCGGTTGCGCCGCAGCTCGTCGATCCGGACCGGGAGCGAGAGGGCACTCCCCGACGACCCCTTCCCGGCCGGGGCCGCGCCGCCGCGGGTGGGCGCGCATCGCCAGGCGCCCGCCAGGAGCGACGGCAGCCGCGGCGTCGGCGGGCCCGGGAGACGGCGGCGGCCCCCGCCGGGCGCGGCGCGGGGGGGGCGGGCGGGGAAAGCGCGGGATCGAGGCCGCCGTCGGGCGGTACACTCCCGCGATGGAGCCGACCGAGACGAGGGCGAGGCGCCTGACCGACTTCGCCGACTGCGCGGGGTGAGCGGCCAAGATGCCCCAGGGGCAGCTCGCCCAGGTGCTGGGCGGGGTGATCGACCCGACCGACGAGCGCCTGCTCGTGGGCCCGGGCTCCGTCGACGACGCGGGCGTCGTGGCCCTGGACTCCGTCGTCGAGGGCGGGAGCGGGCGGGCCCTGGTGCAGACCGTGGACTACTTCCCTCCCGTGGTCGACGACCCCTACCTCTACGGGGCGATCGCGGCGGCCAACTCCCTCTCCGACGTCTACGCCATGGGCGGGCGCCCCCTGTCGGCCCTCAACCTCGCCGGCTTCCCCGCCGAGTTCCCCGACGAGTGGCTGGCGGAGATCTTCCGCGGCGGCTTCGACAAGATGCGCGAGGCCGGCGCCGTGGTCGCCGGGGGGCACACGGTGCGCTCCCGGGAGGCACAGTTCGGCTTCGCCGTGACCGGCGTCGTGGACCGCGAGGCGTGCGTCACCAACGCCGGGGCGCGGGCGGGGAACCGGCTGTACTTGACCAAGCCGATCGGCATGGGGTCGATGACGACCGCCGCCAAGCGCGGTGCCATCACCTCCGGGGAGCTCGAGCCCGCCGCGCGCCAGATGGCGGCCCTGAACGCCGCCGCCGCCGAGGCGATGGGCCGCGCGGGGGCGGGCGCCTGCACGGACGTGACCGGCTTCGGCCTCGCGGGCCACGCCCACAACGTCGCCGCCGCCAGCGGCGTAACCCTGCGCATCGAGCTGGGGACGGTGCCCCTGTTCCCCGGCGCCCTGGACCTGGCGCGGGCCGGCAGCCTCTCGGGCGGCTCCCAGCGCGGGCGCGCCTCCCTCGCCGACTCCGTCTCCGTGGCCGCCGGTCTCGACGAGGCCCTGGTCGGCCTGGCCTTCGATGCCGAGACCTCCGGCGGCCTGCTGATCGCCGTGGCCGCCGAGCGCGCGTCGGACCTCGAGGCCGAGCTCGCCCGGCGGTCCGTGCCCGTCCACGCCGTCGGCGCCTGCGTGCCGGCCTCGGGCTCCAGCGTGGAGCTCGTCTAGACAGAATGGGTGGAGCGGTCTTCCTCAAGGCCGTGGATTACGGTTCTGCGAAGTGAGATCTCAGTACCGCAGAGCCACATGAGGAGCCGCTCCATGTCCGATTCTACACCCTACGTTGGCCTGGATGCCCACGCCAAGACGATCGCGATCGCCGCTGCGCACCCGTCGATCCGGCCTGGCCGTTCCCGTCGCCTCGCAGGCGCCTCCTTCCCGGGGGTGAGGGTGCTCCGCGCCGCGCTCCCGCCTCCTCCTCGGGCTCCGGCGACGGTGGACGCCGCCCGCACCTCTCCTGGCCGGACGAGGGGCTCCCGCCGGCCCGCGCCGCGCCCTGGTGCGCCGGCTCCCGCCGGATCGGCGCCGCCGGGCACCGGGAGGAAGAGGGTCGGGCCGTGAGCGGACGGGACGGCCTCCTCGGGGACCAAGAGCCCGCGGGCCCGTCGGCGGAGGCGGGTGCGACCGGGCCGCCGCCCTGGATCCTCGGCTACCGCGGCCTGCCCCTCGAGGCGCCGGAGAACACCCTGGCCGGGATGCAGCGGGCCATCGAGGCCGGGGCCGACGGCGTGCACTACCCGGTGCGCGCCTGCGAGACGGGGGAGGCGGTCGTGATGGCCGACGCGACCCTCGAGCGCACCACGGACGGGACCGGCCGGGTCGGGGACGCGGCCCTTCCGCGGCTCTTCTCCCTGGATGCCGGCGGCTGGTTCGAGAAGGGGTTCGTCGGCGAGTCCGTGCCGCTCCTCGACGAGGTGCTCGAGCTCGGCGCGGGTCCCACGGGCGAGGCGCCCCTGCACGCGGTCGAGCTGGCCGAGTCGGCCCTGGCGGGCACGGTCGTGCGGCGCCTGGTCCAGGCGGGGGCCGCGCCCCGCGCGCGCGTCCTCTCCCCGCGGCGCGAGGACTGCCTGGAGCTCACCGACGGCGGCCTGCAGGCCCTCCTGCTCGCCCCACGCCTCGACCGCTCCGACCTGAACTTCGTGCGCGACGAGGGGCTGGCCGGTGTGGTGGCGCCCGCCGGCGGCTGGTGCGGCGAGCTGGCGCGGGAGCCCTGGCCCTGCGAGCGTTGGGAGCTGGGGGTCGAGGACCCCGACGATCTCCTGCGCGCCTGCCGCACGCCCGTGGCGGGCCTCATCACCGCCGAGCCTCGCCGCGCCCTGGCCGTGCGCGCCCTGGCGGCCTTGACGCCCGCCGACGCCGCCCCCTTCCCGGTGGGCGCGCCCGAGCTCACCGTGGAGGCGGGGCATGGGGACGGGGGCGGCGGCCAGTGGTGCGGGCGCTGGCGTTGTGTCGGGAGGCTGCGCAATCCCTTCGGGCACGCCGTGCGCGTGCGCTGCCAGGTGTTCGTGCGCCGCGGGGCCTTCGACGTCTCCGGTCTGCCGACGGAGCTGCGCCTGGAGCCGGCCGAGGAGCGGGAGGTGCCCCTGGAGCTGGCCGGCGGCTCGTGGAGCCCCGGCGGCGACCCGCTCCTGGCGGCCCTGTACTCCTGGGGGCCCGGGCCGGGCAGGCGGGCGGGCAAGCTGCTGCTGGACGCGCCCCTGGTCCGCCGCCGGCGCGTGGTCGCCGACACGGTCACGCGCCGCGTGGGGATGCTGCGCGAGAGCCCTGCCCAGGCGCCGGCCTCGATGACCGTGCGGCGCCGTGGCGCCGAGCTCCTGGTGGCGATCGAGAACGCCGGAGGCTTGCTGGAGGCGACGAGCCTGGCCACCCTCGACGGCGCCGTGCACCGCGGCGGCTCGGGGCTGCGCCTGGCCCTGCCCCCCGACTTCGAGGATCGCGAGGGGGGCGTGCCGTTCTCGTGCGGCTTCGTAGGCCGGGCCCGCGCCCCCGGTCCGCCACGGCGCGAGCTGCGGCGCTGGGCCGGCGGCCTGCCCGCGGTGCCGGGGAGCGGCTCCGCCGGCCGGCTGCTCCCCCTGGCCGGCGCGTGAGGCCCGCGCGGCGCCGTCGCCCAGCGGCGCCGTGACCGTGCGGCCCCGTCGCCCCACGGCGCCGCGCTCGGTACACTGCCGCGCCCGGTGGGAGTGGATCCGTGCTGGTGTGCGGCCCGGTCTTCAAAGCCGGTTGGGTTCCGTGAACAGCGGGACCGGTGGGTTCGATTCCCATGCACTCCCGCCACCTCCGCGCCCGTCGCCTGTGGTGCGTGGAGCGGGCGGTGTAGACTGGCGCGGCGATGGGGGAGATCGGGACGAAACGGGATTCCGCGGTCACCGGCCCGCCCTGGAGCGGTCCCCGGCACTGGGGGAGGCCGAGGGCCGAGGCGGTTGGCGCAAGAGGTTCGCCCCGGCTCGGCCCCCTCGCCCGAGCGGCCCGCGGGCGGCTCGACCGTGCGCGGGCGGGGCGGGCAGTGGGACGGCGCGTCTCGACGCGAGCGGCTGCGCTCCCCCTCGCCTGCCTGCTCGGTCTGACCGTCGCCGCGACCCCCGGGCCCGCCGTCCAGAGCCCCGCGGCACCGCGGGTCACCCACGTCGCCGTGGACCGCGAGCTCGACGTCGCCACCCTGGCCCTGGTCCAGCGCGGCCTGCGCCAGGCGCGGTCGGACGGCAGCTCGGCCCTGGTGGTCGAGATCGACACCCCCGGCGGATCGATGGAGCTGATGAGCCAGCTCGCGGGCCTGCTCGGCGCCCAGGATCCGGCCGAGTTGTCGACGGTGGCCTGGGTCAGCGGACAGGCCACCTCGGCTGGCTCCCTGGTGGCCCTGGCCTGCGAGCGCGTCTTCGTCTCGCCCACGGGCACCATGGGCTCGGCCATGCCCGTCGGCGTCGGTCCGGGAGGGATCGCTGCCCTGCCCGAGCAGGGCGGAGTGCGCGAGAAGGTGACCTCCCTCGCCCGGGCCGAGTTCCGGGCCGTGGCCGCCGAGCGCGGGCGCTCGCCGCGCCTGGCGGAGGCCATGGTCGACCCCCTGATCGAGGTGCGCCTGGTGCGCCGCGACGGCGAGACGCACTTCCTCAGCGGCGAAGAGTGGGACGATGCCTTCGAACGCGGGGACGAGCTCGAACTCGTGCGCACGGTCTCGGGCCGCGGGCGGCTGTTGAACGTGACGGGCCCCGAGGCGGTGGAGCTGGGGCTCGCCGACGGCACGGCCGCCTCCCTGCCCGAACTCCTCGCACGCCTGGGGCTCGCCGATGCGTCGCTCGCTCGGCTCGAACGCTCGGCCTCCGAGGAGACCCTCGCGCTCCTGGAGAAGGCGACCCCCCTCTTGATCGCGATCGGCCTCATGCTGGGCTACGCCGAGCTCAAGGCCCCCGGCTTCGCCCTGCCCGGCATCCTGGCCCTGGTGTGCTTCGCCCTCGTGCTCGTGGGGAAGTACCTGACCGGGCTGGCGGACGTGCCCCACCTCGTCCTGGTCTGCGTCGGCTTCGCGCTGATCGCCCTGGAGCTGTTCGTCCTGCCAGGGACGGTCTGGGTCGGCCTGGCGGGGGCGGCGTGCGTCGCCGTCGGCCTGCTGTTGGTCGAGCTCGGCCCGGGGAGCGGCTTCGGCACGCCCCTGACCAGGGACCTGGCCCTCGCCGCGGCCCGCCGCCTGGCCCTGGCCGGGGTCCTGGGCGCGGCGGGCATCCTGGCCCTCTCGCGCGTCTTGCCGCGCACGCCCCTGCTCAGGCGCCTGGTGGTCACGCCCACCGCTGCGGCCGCCGCCGAGCTCGCGCCCCCGGTGCTGGCCGGCAGCCTCGGGCGCGCCCTGACGGTCCTGCACCCGGTCGGCAAGATCGCCCTCGACGCGGACCCGGCCCACCCGAGAGAGGCCCGCGCCGAGGGCGAGCTGATCGATGGGGGCGTCCGCGTGCGGGTCGTGGCCGCCGACGAGCTGGGCGGCCGGCTGGTCGTCGAGGCGGCCGACTCCGATGACGCGCAGCCCCGCAACCCCGAAGAGGCCGGATGACCTGGGCGATCCTCCTGTTGGGCCTGGGGCTCGTCCTGATCGTGGCCGAGCTGCTGATCCCCAGCTTCGGCTTGCTGGGCCTGTCGGCCAGCCTGGCGATCATCGCCGGTGGCGTCTTCGCCTGGCGCGAGGACGGGTTGATGGTCTACATGATCGCCAGCGGCGTGTGCGTCCCCACGGCGGTGATGGCGGGCTTCAAGCTCCTGCCCCACAGCCCCCTGGCGAAGGCCCTCATGGCCGAGGGCCTCAGCACCACCGACAACCGCGCCGTCGATCCGCGCGACGCCAGCCTGATGGGAGCACAGGGCGAGGTCCTCGCCACCCTGCGGCCGTCGGGAGTGGCCCGGCTCGACGGCCGGCGCGTCGACGTCGTGAGCCGCGGCGAAATGATCGAAGCGGGCGCGCGCGTGCGCGTCATCGAACTGCTCGGGAACCGCGTCGTCGTGGCGGAAGCCGACGACGACGCCACGGAGGAGACTTGAGATGGAGATCGTGATGAACCTGCTCGAGAACGTCGGCCTCGTCTTGTTGGGGCTGCTGCTTCTCGTCTTCCTGTTCGCCTTCCTGAGCTACGGGAAGCTCTACCTGCGCTCGGTGCTCACCAAGGCGGGGGTGGGGATCTTCGACATGGTCGCCATGCAGCTGCGCAAGGTCTCGCCGGGCACGATGGTCGACGCCGCGGTGATGCTCGTGCAGGCGCGGCTGGAGGGCATCGACAAGCGCGACCTCGAGGCCCACTTCCTCGCCGGCGGCCACGTGATGCGCGTCGTCCAGGCGCTGATCTCCGCCGACCGGGCGGGCCTGAACCTCGACTTCCGCACCGCGGCCAGCATCGACCTTGCCGGCCGGGACGTGCTCGAGGCCGTCAAGGCCAGCGTGACGCCCAAGGTGATCGACTGCCCCAACCCCGAGTCGGGGAAGACGACCATCGCCGCGGTGGCCAAGGACGGCATCCAGGTGCTGGCGAAGGCGCGCGTGACCGTGCGCACCAACATCGCGCGCCTGGTGGGCGGCGCCGGCGAGGAGACCATCATCGCGCGCGTGGGCGAGGGCATCGTGAGCACGATCGGCTCGAAGGACACCCATGCCCTGGTGCTCGAGAACCCCGACGACATCTCCAAGGTCGTGCTCTCGCGCGGCCTCGACGCAGGGACGGCCTTCGAGATCGTCTCGATCGACATCGCCGACGTGGACATCGGCATCAACATCGGCGCGCGCCTGCAGGCGGACCAGGCCGAGGCGGACAAGCGCGTGGCCCAGGCCCTGGCGGAGAGGCGGCGCGCCATGGCCGTGGCGGCGGAGCAGGAGTTCAAGGCGACGGTGCAGGAGAACCGGGCCAAGGTCGTCCTGGCCGAGGCCGAGGTGCCCCTGGCCATGGCCGAGGCTCTGCGCGGGGGCAACCTGGGCGTGATGGACCTCTACCGCCTGCGGAACATCGAGTCCGACACGGACATGCGCCAGAGCATCGCACGAGGTGAGGAGGACGGACCTCCCACCGCCGACGACGGCGGGGAAGAGGCGTGAGCGATCCGCTCCACGCCGGCTTCTTCCTCGCCCTCGCCTCGGACCTCCTCGAAACCGCGCTGGTGGCGGTCTTCCTGCTGGTGGCGGCGGCCCAGGCGATCCTGCGGCGCATGGGGGACGGCGACGCGAAGTCCCGTCCGCGCGCGCCGCGTCGGCCCCGCCCGGCGGCCCTTCCCGGCCACGGCGGGGGGGACGGCGAGTTGGAGGGCGCGGGCGACTGGCGCGCCCTGCTCGAGGGCCGGGCCGGGCCGGCACCTGCCTCGTCGCCGTCCGCGGCGGGACGACCGGACCGCTCGGCCAGCCCCGACGAGCAGCTCCCTCCGACGCACCTCGGCCTGCCCGAGCTGCCGGCGGAGGAGCCCGAGCGGGCGGCGTCCCTGGTCAGCCTGGAGACCGACTTCGAAAGCGACCGGCCGACCTGGCAAGCGCTGGGAGCCAGGGAGCTGGCCCACGTCCCCTCCGAGGACGCTCCGGCGGCCGGCGGGTCCCTGGCGGCCTCCCTGGAGCGGCACGAACGCCACGCCCGAGGCCGACGCGGTGGCCTTCGCGGCGCCCGCTCCCGCGCCCTGCGCTCGGCCGATGCGTGGCGGGACGCGGTGGTCGCGGCGGAGGTCCTCGGGCCGCCCGCCTCCCTGCGCTCGCCCGATCGGGCGCCGGGGGCGGTCCTGCGATGAGCCGGCGCCTGTGGCTGGTGAAGTCGGAGCCGTCGGAGTTCTCCTGGGCCGACCTGTGGGCCTCGCCAGGGCGCCGCACCTGTTGGGACGGCGTGCGCAACTACCAGGCGCGCAACTTCATGCGCGACGGCATGCGCGTGGGGGACGGCGTCCTGTTCGCCCACTCGCGCACGGACCCGCCGGCGGTCGTGGGCGTGGCCGAGGTCTGCCGCGAGGCCTACCCCGACCCGACCCAGTTCGACCCCGCCGACCCCCACTTCGACGCCAAGAGCGAGCGCGACGCGCCCCGCTGGGTGATGGTCGACATCCGCGCCCGCGAGGCCTTCCCCAGCCCCGTCTCCCTGACCGAGATCCGCGCCAACAGCAAGCTCGCGCGCATGGCCCTCGTCCAGCGCGGCCAGCGCCTCTCGGTCCAGCCCGTGACCCCCGCCCAGTGGCGCGAGGTGCTGCGCATGGGCGGGCTCGACGCCCACGCGTAGGGATGGGTGAGCTCCCCGCCGGGCGGCGCGCCCCTCAGGCGCCCGGCCAGAGCCAGGTGAACACCGCGGCGGTGGCGGCGCCGTAGGCGACGCCGTCGGCGAAGAAGCGGACCGTCGTGCACCAGGAGAGGCCCTTCCAGATGGACTCCTGGACGGAGGAGAAGGCGTAGCCGAGGAGGGCGACGGCCAGGGTGAAGCAGAAGACCGCCGAGGCGGCGGCGCCGGGCTCGAGAGCACCGGCGGCCAGGTAGGCGACGAAGGCGCTCACGAGCACGGTGAAGAGGAACCACTGCCCGAGGCTCTTCCCCATCGAGTAGCCCGAGCGCACGATGAGCACGCCGAGGGGGCCGAGCTTCACCTTCTCCTGGTGCTCGGGCGTCTGGAACTCGGCCATGCTCTTGGCACAGGGGAACATGTACTGCCCCGCCTCCACGCCCTCTTCGCGCAGCAGGGCGAGGATGCGCTCCTCGCCGGCGAGGCGGTCGAAGTCGCCGTTGTGCCACTGCAGCACCATGTGGATCAGGCTGCTGACGAGGAAGACGGCGACCGAGGCCAGCAGAACGGGCAACCAGAGATCGAGAGGCGTCATGGGGTGCTCGGGGTGATGGGTGGGGCGAGGACGCCCATCCTAGTCCGCGCGGGCGGCGGGGCGAGCGGCCCCTCCCGCAGGGTCGGGGGGGCGGGGCTGCGGGGTAGAGGGGCCCCACAAGGGGCCGTGCAGGGCGGTTTTTCGCGCCCATCCCCGGGCCGCCTCCGGCGGCGCCAGAATCCTCTGTAAGCTGCTTCCAGAAAAGGGGTTAGGTGTCCTTCTCGGGGTCGCTGGGGCCCCTGGGACCCGGAGGCGGGGGCCGGTTTTCGGACCCTGGAGGCGGTTGCGGGCTTGATCGGCGAGTGGGATTGTGGTCCTACAGGACGCGTACGGGGGTCAGGACGGCCTGCAACCGCCTTGCAGCACTCCTTCGGCTCCAACCACCCACGATCCACCATCCCCGAGAAGAGGGAATCATGAGCGATAACTTCGAGCGCCTGAAGTCGGTTGTCGAGGAGACCACGGACGATGTTGCAAAGGCAGAGTCCGGCAACAAGGCCGCCACCTCGCGGGTCCGCAAGCAGATGCAGGCGATCAAGGCCATCGCCCAGGACATCCGCAAGGAGATGCTGGAGCTGCGCGACAGCGGCGGCGTCAGCGGCGGCGCCTGAGGACCCTAGCCCGGCCTGCGGTCCGCGAGGCCGACGCCCCGGGGCCCCGACACCGCTCCGGAGTGGATCCGAGGCTTGGCCGGAGCGCCGGGAAGAGCAGACTGCCGGGAAGACTGCCGGGAAGACGGTGAACGAAGGCCGCCCACGGGCGGCCTTCGCTCGTCGTAGGGCCGGGGTCGGGGCGCCCGCCTTCCGGTCGGGGGGGCAGGGGCCGGTCAGTAGCGGAAGGGCCAAGCTGCGAAGGTGCGCTTGACCCGCAGCCAGACCCCCAAGAGGCCCAGAGGCTCGACCGCCAGGAGGACGCACACGACCACGGCGAACATCAGCGTCGATCGCTGGTGGGTGGACAGGTCGGCGACGAAGGGGATCCAACCGCCCACGGTCTCCATCAGCGGTGTCAGGCAGACGAAGAGCAGGGCGCCGGCCACGGCGCCGAACACCGTACCCACGCCGCCCAGGACGATCATGGCGATGTACTGAACCGACAGGTTCAGGTCGAAGGGCGGCTCGATCGTGATGTACTGCTGCTGGTAGGCGAACATCGAGCCCGCCACCCCGGCCAGGAACGAGGATACGCCGAACGCCAGCACCTTGCTGCGCGCGGGATGGACGCCGAGCACCGACGCGGCCAGATCCTGGTCGCGCACGGCCATCATCGCCCGCCCGCTGTTGGAGCGGGCGACGTTCTTCCCCAGCCAGGCCGCTCCCGCCGCGAGGGCCAGGAACAGGAAGTAGAGCTTCTCGTCGAAGCCGAGCTCGAGCGAGCCCAGCCGCCAGGGGGCGCTGAAGCGGAGCGCCTCGCCCGCCGCGTCCGTCCCGCCGCTGTACATCCGGACCGGGATCCCCGAGACCCCGTGGGTGAGCTCGGGCAGCGAGTGCAGGACGTGGTTGGTGAGGAACAGGAGCCCCAGGGTCACGATCGCCAGGTACAGCCCGCGCAGGCGCAGGGCGAAGGGACCGACCGCCAGGCCGACCGCCGCCGCGACGGCCCCGGCGCAGGGCATCGCCAGCCAGAAGGGCAGCTCGAACTGCTCGCCCAGGATGGCCGAAGTGTAGGCGCCCAGGGCCAGGAAGGCGGCGTGCCCCAGGCTGATCTGGCCCGCGAAGCCCGTCAGGATCATCAGGCCGACCGCTCCCACGACCGCCGTCAGGGCCAGGTTCGCGGTCGTCACCCAGCGGTCGGTGACGACGAAGGGCCAGGCCAGGGCGACGAGGGTCCACAGCACCAGCCCGGCCCGCGCCCAGCGGTCCTCGAACAGGCGCAGGTCCTGCTCGTAGCTCGTGACCAGGGGGCGGGTCGGCATCAGACGCGCTCCACTTCCCGCGTCCCGAACAGGCCGTGGGGGCGCACGATCAGGAACAGGATCATCACCACGTAGGGGAACACGGCGTGGAGGTTCTTCCCGAACTCCCCCAGGTGGGGATTCACGTATCCCTGGCAGAGCACTTCGAGCACGCCGAGCAGCACCCCGGCCAACACCGTGCCCCAGGCCGAGTCGAGGCCGCCCACGATCACCGCCGGGAAGGCGCGCAGGGCGACGAAGCCCAAGTTGGTGTCCACGCTGCGCGGGAACATGCCCAGGAAGACGCCCGCCAGGGCGGCGAAGAGACCCGCCAGGAACCACGTCGCGGCGAAGACGCGGCCGACGGGGACGCCGAGGGCCAGGGCCGTCTCCTGGTCGGATGCGGTGGCGCGCATGGCCACGCCGAGCTTGGTGCGGCGCACGAGGGCGAAGAAGGCCGCCAATGCGCAGGCGCCGGCCGCCACCGCCGCCACCGAGTTCGCCAGCAGGCTCGCGCCGGCGACCTCGAAGGTGGTGAGCGGGTCCCAGGGCGTCGGCATGCCGCGGGTCTGGGGGCCCCAAGCGATGAAGATCGCCGAGCGCAGGATGGCGCCGACGAAGATCGTGACGATGATCGTGACGAACACCGGCCGACCGATCATCGGCCGCAGGACGACGCGCTCGACCGCCGCCCCCAGGGCTCCGGTGAGGACCATCGCCGTCGCCAGGGAGATTCCCCAGGGGAGGCCCGCCGCGCACAGGCTCACCATGCAGAAGGCGCCGAAGGAGAGGAACTCGCCGTGGGCGAAGTTGAAGACCGTGCTGGCGCGGTAGATCACCACGAAGCCCAGGGCGATCAGGGCGTAGATCGTTCCCAGGGAGAGCCCGGACACACACAGCTGCAGCAAGTTGCTCATCGGCGCGCCTCCTTGGTGTACATCGACTCGATGAGCGCGCCGTGGATGCGGGCGACCTCCCGCCTGCGCACCTTCTGGGTGGCCGTCAGCTCCCCGTCGTCCTGGTGCAGCTCCTTGGTGAGGAGCCGGAACTCGCGCACCTGTTCGACGCGCGCCAGGGCCTCGTTGGCTTCCCCGACCTCGACCGCGATCAGGGCGCGCACCTCCTCCTTGGAGGAGAGGTCCTCGAACGAGGTGTAGGGCAGCTTGCGCCGGGCGGCCCAGTCGCCCACGGCGTCGGGCTCGATCTGGATCAGGACCGAGACGAACGGGCGCGCGTCCCCGATCGCCACGGCCTCCTTGACGAAGCGGCTGGCCTTCATGGCGTTCTCGATCTTCTCGGGGCTGAGGTTCTTGCCCCCGGCGGTGATCAGGATCTCCTTCTTGCGTCCGGTGATCGAGAGGTAGCCGTCGGCGTCGAGCGCGCCCAGGTCGCCGGTGTGCAGCCAGCCGTCGCCGTCGACCGCCTGGGCGCTCGCGGCCTCGTCGTGCAGGTAGCCACAGAACACGAGGGGACCGTGCATCAAGACCTCCCCGTCGTTCGCCAGGCGCACGTCGAGACCGTCGATGGCCGGACCCACCGTGCCCAGGCGCACCGCTCCCGGCGGGTTCACGTGGCTGGCGCCGCCGCACTCGGTCATGCCGTAGGCCTCCGCGATCGGGATGCCGATGCCGTGGAACCAGGCCAACAGCTCCTTGGAGATCGGCGCGGCGCCGCTGATCGGGAGGCGGCAGCGGCGCATCCCCAGCCGCTCCTGCACGGCGCGGAAGACCAGCAGGTCGCCGATGCGCCAGAGCAGGCGGTCGAGGGCTCCGAGCCGGTGCGCGAGGCGGCGCTCTGCGATGGCGCGGCCCTTGGCGCTCCAGAACGCGAACAGCCCGCGCTGCAACCACGAGGCGTCACGCATCTTGAGGGTCACCGTGGCGTGCATCTTCTCCCAGATGCGCGGGACCCCCAGGAAGAGGGTCGGCGAGACCTCGCGCAGGTCGCTCTGGATCGTCTCGATGCTCTCGCCGAAGTGCACGCACGCGCCGATCGTCAGGGGGATGAAGAAGGTGAAGATCTTCTCCGCCACGTGGCACAGGGGCAGGTAGGAGAGCACCGTGTCCTGCGCGCACAGCCCGAGGGTCGGCTGCATGGAGCGGGCGGCGGCCAGGACGCTGGCCGGCGTGATCAGCGCGCCCTTGGGATCGCCGGTCGTGCCCGAGGTGTAGACCACCATGCTCGGCTCGTCGGGATCGAGGGCGGCGAGGCGCTCACGGAACCAGGCCTCGTCGGGCGCGGCGGCGGCGAGGAAGCGCTCCCAGTCCATCAGGCGCGGGTCGTCGTAGTCGCGGGTCCCGCGCGGGTCGAACACGACGACGTGGCGCACCGCGGGCGTGTCGGCGGCGATCTCGACCGCCTTGTCCACCTGCTCCTGGTCCTCGCAGAAGACCACGCTCGAGCCGCTGTGGCGCAGGACGTAGGCCACGTCGTCGGGCGGGTTGGTCTGGTAGACGCCGACCGCCCGCGCCCCGACGGCCTGAGCGCCGAGGTCGGCGAAGAGCCACTCGGTGCGGTTGTCGCTCAGGATCGCCACGTGGTCGCCGGGACGCACACCGAGGGCCCACAGGCTCGCGGCGGCGGCGCGCACGCCGTCGAGGTACTCGAGCCAGGTCAGCTCGCGCCAAATCCCCAGGGACTTCTCGCGCAGGGCGATCCCCTCGGGGCGCTCGCTCGCTATCGCGGCCAGACGGGCGGGGAGCGTGTCCCCGTTCCGCGCGTGAGCGCCGTCGCTCGCCGGCTCAGCCATCACCGGCCCCCATGCCCGTGTAGGCCTCGACGACCGCCGGATCGGCCGCCACCTCGGCCGGCGTCCCCACGGCGATCGCCTCGCCGAAGTCGAGGACCGCCACGCGGTCGGCGAGGTCCATCACGAAGCCGAGGTCGTGCTCGATCAGGACGACCGTGACCCCCAGCTCCTCCCGCACGTCCAAGATGTAGCGCGCCATGTCCTCGGTCTCCTCCTGGTTCAAGCCGGCGGTCGGCTCGTCGAGGAGCAGCAGGCGCGGCTCCATGCAGAGGGCGCGGCCGAGCTCGACGCGTTTCTGCACGCCGTAGGGCAAGATGCCCGCGGGGGTCCGGCGGTAGCGCTCGAGGTGCAGGAAGTCGATCACCTCCTCCACGCGCTCGCGGTGGCGGACCTCCGCGCGGCGCGCGGCGCGCGTCCAGAGCACGTCCTGCCACCAGCTCGACTCGAACAGATGGTGGCGGCCCAGGAGCATGTTCTCGAGGACGGAGAGCTGCTCGAAGAGCACGATGTTCTGGAACATGCGCGCGATGCCCAAGCCGGCCGCGCGGTGGGGGGGCAGGCGAGAGAGGTCCCGGTCGTCGAGCCGCATGGCGCCGCGCTGGGGGCGGTAGAGCCCCGAGATGCAGTTGAAGAGCGACGTCTTGCCCGCGCCGTTGGGGCCGATCACCGCCTGTAGCGAGCCCGCGGCGACAACCAGGTCCACGCCGCGCAGGGCCCGCACCCCCGCGAAGGACAGCTCGATGCCGCGAAGCTCCAGCCGCGCGCCCGTCACGACAGCCACCGCTTGCGGCGTCGGTAGTGCTTGACCCGGCGGTAGTCGGTGCGCCCGTCACCGCCGAGGCCGAGGTAGAACTCGCGCACGTCCTCGTCGGCGGCCAGCTCGGCCGCCGGGCCCTCGCGCACGATCCGTCCGTTCTCGAGGATGCTGGCGTGGGAGGCGACGCTCAGGGCCATGGCGGCGTTCTGCTCCACCAGGAGGATCGAGAGGCCCTCGGCGGCCAGGGTCGAGATGAGCTCGGCGACCTCGCCCACGACCCGTGGAGCCAGGCCCAGGGAGGGCTCGTCGAGCAACAGCATCCGCGGACGCGACATCAGGGCTCTGGCGATGGCCAGCATCTGCTGCTCGCCCCCGCTGAGGTAGCCCGCCTGCTGACGGCGCCGGTCGGCGAGGATGGCGAAGCGCTCGAAGGCGCGCTCGAGCTCCGCCGCCGCCTCGCGACGGGGGAGGGACCAGGCGCCGGCCAGGAGGTTCTCCTCGACAGAGAGGTCCACCAGGACGCGCCGGCCCTCCATCACCTGGGCCAGGCCGCCGCCCACGATCGCGTCCGCCCGCCGCCCCGCCACCTCGCGGCCGTCGAAGCGCACGCTCCCCTTGGTGATGCGCCCCTCGTGGATGTCGAGCAGACCCGTGACGGCGCGCAGGGCCGTGGTCTTGCCGGCGCCGTTGGGTCCGAGCAGGGCCACGGTCTCCCCGGCCGGGACGCGCAGCGTCACGCCCTTGAGGACGAGGACCACCTGGTGGTAGACGACTTCCAGGTTGGTGACTTCCAGCATGGGGCGGGGCCCGGAGGGCCTGGCGACCTCAGCCGCCGGTGTTCGCCTTCTCGGCGTAGGGCGCGACGACGCTCCAGCTCCCTGTTTCGAAGTCCGGCCGCAGGATGCGCGTGCGGGTTCCGGCGACGTAGGGCGAGGCCGCGTAGCTGACCGGCTGCAGCATCCCGCCGCCGGTGAACTCGGTGATCCCCTGCAGGGCGCTCAGGAATCCCTCGCGGCTGACGTCGTCCGCCTCCAGGCCGCGGCGGAAGGCCTCGATCCCCGTCAGTCCTTGGAGGTAGGACATCATCACGTAGAAGTCCGGCTCGCCCTGGTCGGCGCCGTGCGCCTCCCAGGCGGCCATGAACGTCTCCATGCCCTCGACCGGCTCGTTCCAAAACGGCAGGCCCGTCGTCCAGTAGAAGCGGTCGAAGACCGAGGAGGGGATCACGTCGGGGCGGAAGAAGGCGTCGATCCACGACGGCGTGTTCCCGATCCAGACCGGCGCGTAGTCGAGCTGCGCCGCCGTGCCGAGGATCGGACCGGTGGCGCTGGGGATGGTCGTCAGGAGCACGTGGGTGGCGCCGGCCTCCTTGAGCGCAGTGATGACCGCGGTCATGTCCTTCTGGCCGGGAGCGACGGTCTGCTCGCCGACGACCTCGACGCCGTGCAGGGCCGCCTGGTCCAGCCAGCCGCCCAGGCCGTCCTTCCCGTAGTCGTCGTGCTGGTAGACGATGCCGGCCTTGACCTCCGCCGCTCCGCCGGCCTGTTCCACCGCCCAGTCCATGGCCCGCGCCGCTTCCAGGCGGTAGCTCGGACCGATCGGCGGCGTCGAGGCGTTCTTGGCCATCTCCGAGGAGAGGCTGGCGGGGAAGGCGACCATCGTGTCCGCCTCCAGGAGGTCGAGCAGGGGCAGCGTGTTGGGCGTCCCGAAGCTGTGGCCCAGGAAGAGCACCTCGTCGCGGATCTCGCGGTAGGCCTGGACCGCGTTCTGGGGGTTGTAGCCGTGGTCGCGCTCGACGAGTTCGACCTTCCAGCCCTCGGGCAACAGCCCGCTCCCGCCGGCGTTGATCTGGGCGGCGAGCACGCGTTTGCCGAGGGCGTAGGGCACGCCGATCGCCGCCCCGGGACCGCTGACGTCGTTCAGGCAGCCGATCGAGAGCACCTTGGACCCGGGCTCGACCCCCGGCCCCCGTCGCGGTCCGCCGGCGGCGGCCGCGCCGGCGCCCGCCTCGCCCCCCGAGCAGGCGGCAAGAGAGGCCAGGACGAACGGGAACAGGGCGCGGGCGATCGGTGTCTCGGTCATGGTTCCTCCGCGCCCATGATAGGCGGGGCGGCCGGGTAGTGTGAGGACCGACCTGCGGCCGTCCGCTCCGCGCGCGGGCGCGGCGGCCGCGGGGAGAATCACCCTGGCTGCGGCGTGGTCTGGCTGCCTCGGGCAGTTAGATTGCACGCCCTCCCGCGAGGGGAACCCCGCCATGAGCCGGCCCGTCCAGTCCGACGAACAGACCGTCGAGCGCGTCCTCGACGCCTTCGCGCGCACCACCGACGAGATCGTGACCCTCGACGAGCTGCGCGAGCGACTCCGCTCGGGACGCCAGATCCGCATCAAGTACGGCGTGGACGTCACGGCGCCGATGATGCACATCGGCCACGCGGTGAACCTGTGGATGATGCGCGAGCTGCAGGAGCTCGGCCACAAGGTCGTGTTCCTGATCGGCGACTTCACGACGCGCATCGGCGACCCGACCGGCCGCGACCAACTGCGGCCGGTGATCGGCGAGGAGGAGATCGCCAGCAACGCCGAGGCCTTCATCGAGCAGGTCGGGAAGGTGCTCCTCACCGATGAGGATGTCGTCGAGATCCGGCGCAACTCGGAGTGGTTCGACGACTTCCCCACCAGCCGGTTCCTGTCGTTGATGGAGATGGTGACCCACGAGCGCCTCCTCTCGCGGGACATGTTCCGCAAGCGGATCGAGGAGGGCGCCGGGCTGTACATGCACGAGCTGACCTACCCGATCATCCAGGGCTACGACTCAGTGGCTCTCGACTCGGACCTGACCATCGTCGGGAGCGACCAGCTCTTCAACGAGATGATGGGGCGCTTCTACCAGGAGCGCTTCGGCCAGCCGCCGCAGGTGATCATCACCACCAAGGTCACGCCAGGCATCGACGGCAAGCAGAAGCAGAGCAAGAGCCTGGGGAACTACATCGGCCTCGACCACGACGCGCGCGAGAAGTTCGGGCGGGTGATGAGCATCCCCGACACGCTCATCGCCTCCTACCTGGAGGTCTACACGGGGTTGGCGGACGAGCGCGTCGCCGAGCTCGCCGCCCTCGCCGAGACCGACCCGATGGAGGCCAAGAAGGTCCTCGGCCAGGGGATCGTCGAGCGCTACCACGGCGAGGAGGCGGCCGCCGCCGAGCGCCGCTGGTTCGAGGAGGTCTTCTCCAAGGGCCGCGAACCGGAGGGGATCGAGGAGCGCACCTTCGGCGAGGCGCCGGCCACGGCCTTCGACCTCGCCCGCGCCTGCCTCGACCCCGGCGGCCACAGCAACAGTGACATCCGGCGCCTGTTCCAGCAGGGGGCCGTGAAGCTCGACGGCGAGAAGCTGGCCGACTTCTCCGCTCCCGTGGCGCTCTCCCGCGAGGGGAGCACCCTGCGCCTGGGGAAGCGCATCTGGTTCAAGGTGCGCCTGGCAGACGCGACCTGACGCATCCGGGCCCGCTCCCGCCAGCGGCGGTAGCATGGGAGGCATGGAGCGCGCGCTGTGGATCCTCATCCTGGCCGTCCCGTCGCCGGGTCTCGCCCAGCACGGGCTCGTCAAGCTGACCGCGACCGACGGTGCGCCGGGCGACGTGTTCGGGACCGTGGCGGTCCACGGCGAGAGGGTGCTCGTCGGCGCCGATCAGGACGACGACCACGGCAGCGCCAGCGGAGCCGCCTACGTGTTCGACGCGGACACCGGCGAGCAGTTGCTCAAGCTCACAGCCTCCGACGGCGCGGCCGGGGACCGCTTCGGCGGCAGCGTCGGCGTCAGCGCCTACGGAGACGACACCCTGGGCTCGCGCGGCGGGGGCGGGCTGTGCCGGGTCCTTTGGAACGGGAGCCCTCCTCACCGCCGCGCCGGCGGACGCGGCGGGGACGGCGCGCTGGAGCGCGGGCCTGCGCGCGCGGGCGGCTGGTCCCCAGGGGCCGTGCGGCGCTTCCAGGTCTGGTACGCTGACGCGCCGGGACCCTGTGGGACGGGCTTCAACCTCTCCAACGGGCTCGAGATCCGCTTCGGACCCTAGCCCGCTGTGATGATCGGCCGAGCGTTTTCCTGGCCGCAGAGGACGACCAGGAGGTTGGAGACCATGGACGCCCGGCGCTCGCCGTCGAGCTCGACGACGCCGCGCTCGGAGAGGTCGTCGAGGGCGTGCTGGACCATCGAGACCGCGCCCTCGACGATCTTCGCGCGCGCGGCGATGATGGCCTCGGCCTGCTGGCGCTGGAGCATGGCCTGCGCGATCTCGGGCGCGTAGGCGAGGTGGGAGATGCGCGACTCGAGGACCTCGATGCCCGCTCGCTCGAGCTGCTCGGCGAGCATGGCCTGGAGCTCGTGGGCGACCTGCGTGGAGTCCCCGCGCAAGCTGACGACGTCCTCCTCGCCGCCCTCGTCGTAGGGGTGGCTGGAGGCGATCGCGCGCACCGAGGTCTCGGCCTGGATGTCGACGTAGCTGGCGTAGTCCTCGACATCGAACAACGCCTGGGCCGTGTCGCGCACCTGCCACACGACGACCGCGCCGATCTCGATCGGGTTGCCGCGCGAGTCGTTCACCTTGATCGTCTCGCTGGCGATGTTGTGGACCTTGAGGGAGAGCTTGTGCTTGAGGGTGAACGGATTGGTCCAGAAGAAGCCCTGCTTGCGGACCGTGCCCTTGTACTTGCCGAACAACACCAGGACGCGGGCCATGTTCGGGCCGACGATGAAGAACCCCGGGAGGGTGACGAGGATCACCAGGAGCATCAGGGCTCCGGCTTGTCGGAACACGGCCAGGAGGCCCGCGAGCAGGACGAGCTCGGTGATCAGCACCGGCCAGGCCGAGATGGGGGCGAAGGGGTGTTCCGAGGAGGCGCTGGGGGTGGTCATCGTGAGGCTCGCTGGTGTGTGAGGGCGGAGGATCGAGGTCGGGGGCGGAGGCGCGCGGTCGCGCCCCCTCAGGGCTGCAGGGCGAGGGAGTGGTAGGTCCCCGCCGCCGCGGCGGTGAACAGGGTCCCCGCCGGAGTGTCGGAGACCACGCCGAATCCGTCGGCGCCCCAGGAGACGAGAGCGCCGTCGGCGTCCAGGGCCAGGCAGTGGTGCTCGCCCGCCGCCAGGTCGGTGAAGCCCGAATCGGTCGGGGTCTGGGACACCTCACCGTCGAGGTCGCGGCCCCAGGAGACGAGCGAGCCGTCGGCGCCCAGGGCGAGGCTGTGGTAGCCGCCGGCCGCGACGGCGAGGAACCCGGCGCCGTCGGGGGCATCGGAGACCTGGCCGAACAGGTCGTCGCCCCAGGCTGCGATCGAGCCGTCGGCGCGCAGGGCCAGGGAGTGGGCGCCGCCGGCGGCGACGGCGAGGAAGCCCGCCTCGACAGGCGCCTGGGAGACCTGGCCGTCGCCGTCAGCGCCCCAGGCGGCGAGGGTGCCGTCGGTCCTGAGGGCGAGGGAGTGGCCCTCGCCCGCGGAGAGCGCGACGAAGTCGTCGCCGGTGGGCGCGAGGGAGACCTGGCCGTCGTCGTCTCGGCCCCAGGCGCTGAGGGTGCCGTCTCCCGCCAGGGCCAGGGAGTGCTCCCCGCCGGCCGCGATGGCCGCGTGTCCCGCTCCCGCGGGCGCGTCGGAGACTTGGCCGAAGCTGTCGAGACCCCAGGCGAGGATCGAACCGTCGGTGCGCAGGGCCAGGGAATGGGCGCCGCCCCCGGCGACCGCGACGAAGTGCGCCTCTTCGGGGGCCAGGCTGACCTGCCCGTCGAGGTCTCCGCCCCAACCGCGCACGAAGTACTCGACGTCGGAGGGGATCCAGACCTCCTCGGCCTTCTCGTCGGTCAGCCCGCCGGTGTCGCGCACCTCCAGGCGGATCTGCACGAAGCCCCCGGCGGCGTAGGTGTGGCCGGAGGTCTGGATCGTCGACCAGACCGTGTCCCAGACGCCGTCGTCCTCGAAGTCCCAGCGCACCTCGAGGAGCTCGGAGGGATCCTCGGCGTCGGTGGAGGTGCGCGCGTCGAGGAACACCTCTAGGGGGGCGGGCGTGCTCCAGGTGAATTGAGCCCAGGGCGGACTGGGGGATTCGCCGCCTCCGCCCGCGCCTCCGCCGCTTCCGCCGCCGCCGCCTCCCGATCCCGCGTCGCCGGCGCCGCCCCCGCACGCGGACACGAGGACCGCGAGCAGGAGCACGGTGCGGACGGGCACGGAGTGGGCGGAGGGGATGGGGTCCATGGCGGCGGTCGGGGCGCCCTCGGGTTCGGAGCGCGACTCTAACCCGGGGTCCCCGGCGGAATCTACAATCCCGAGCGCATGGCCTCCCGCACGCCCCGCTCCCTGATCGTCGTCTCCCGCGACTACGGCGAGCTCGGCCTCGCCTGCTCCCTCCTCGAGGGCCAGGCCCTCGCCCGCGAGGCGACCCTGCTCCTGCCCGGCTCGCTGTACTTCGCCAACGAGCACGCCCTGCCGGCGGCGGCGGTGCCCTACTCGAGGGCTCGGGACATCCGCGCCGTGATCGCCGCGCGCCGGCCCGAGCTCGTGTTCCTGCTCTCGGGCTACCTGCTCGCGAACGACGGGCTCCTCTCACCCGACGGCGTCGAGTCCCTGGTGGGCTTCATCGAGGAGAGCGGCGCCACCCTCGTCACCAGCGATCCGTTCCTCGGTCTGGCCGGCAGCCTCGACCTGGGGAAGGTCGACATCGAGATGCTCGTCGCACGCTACCCGCGCTGGGTGCAGCCGTTCCTGCGCCTGATGCTCCGCTTCCGCTCGCGCCACGGCGTGGAGCTGTGCGACGTCCCCGCCTTGCGCTCTGCGATCCAGCTCTACCCGACCGCCGCGCCCGAGGGCTCGCACCTGCCCGCGGCGCGGCGCCTGAGCTTCTTCAACCCCGTCCTCTGCGGCGTGGGGGAGGAGGCGGGGGCCGAGCAGGACGCCCCCGCGAGCTGGCTGTTCCTCCTCTCGACCGCCGACCTGCACGTGCAGCTAGCCCGCCTGGGGAAGGCGGCCTTCGCCGACCTCCTCGCCGCGCGCCTCGCCGACGCCGTGGCCGCCGGTCGCCGGCCGACCCTCCTGGGCTCAGCGCTCGTCCCGGAGCTCCTGCGGGGTCGGGTCGGAGACGAGGTCGAGCTGCTCTCGACCTGCCCCTTCGCCGAGTTCACCGAGCGCCTGAAGGCCGCCGAGGTGGCCTTCTACTGGAACTCCTTCTCCCACTCCCTGCTCGCGCGCGTGGCGAGGGGCCTGCCGGTGTTCCTGTTCGGCCGCGGACACCTGGCCCACACCGTGGCGCCGTTCCACGAGGCCGCCGTGCGCGGCCACTTCGGGGGGGTCGAGCTTCCCAGTCTCGACCAGACGGCGCCCCTCGACGCCGACGACCTGGCCTCCCTGGCGGCGGATCGGGCCCCTGACCTGCGGGCGATCCTCGAACGCTGGCGCACCGCGCCGACCCCCGACGAGCTGGCGGCGGCGCTCGCAGGGGAACGGCGCCAAGCGAAACGGGCGGAGGCCTGAGGCCCCCGCCCGTGTCTTTCGGCGCGGCGTCGGGCGACGCCGTCGCCTAGAAGTTGTAGCCGAAGAGATCGTCGGCGACGACCGACCAGCCGGCTTCGGTGCCTCCCAGGATCAGCACCGCGGAGAACTGGGTGCCGCCGGTGCCGACGAACTTCAGCTCCCAGTCCCCGGCGAGGGTGTCGAACATCCGGAAACCGGTCAGACCCGCGTCGCTGAAGCCGAGCATGACGACCTGCTCGCTGTCGTAGCCGCCGGAGAAGAACCCGCCCATGATCTGGGAGGGCGGACCGAAGACCACGTTGGGGGGCACCGGGACGGAGACGCCGTTGGGGTAGTTGGCGCCGCTATTGAAGGCCAGGAAGTTGCTCCCCGAGTACGGCAGCACGCCCGCGTCGTAGCCGGCGTTGAGGACCGCGCCGCCGTTGCCCCCGTTGAAGTCCAGGCCGTCCCAGCCGGTGTTCAGGAAGGTCAGGCCGCCGCGCGCGCCGAGAAGGGGATAGGTTCCCGAGAAGGCGGCGGGCTCAGCCTCCTCCTCGAAGTCGGTGGAGCCCGTGACGCCGGGTCCGCCCGAGGCGGGATAGGGCGTTGTGGAGAACGGCAGGCCGGAGGCGCTCTTGGCCTGCATGGCGTTCTGGCACAGCTCCTGGAGACGGGCGATCCCCGCGTCGGAGGTCCAGTAGCGCACGAGGGCGTCCAACTCGGGATCGCCGGTCTTGCCGGGAGTCGCCGTCGCCTGGGCCAGCCCGGCGGGGGCGGGGAGCGCCCGTGCGGGCGCGGCGGCCTTGGGAGCGGGGTTGGCCTGGGGGGTCACGCGTCCTTGGTTCGAGCCGAGGCTCGTGGAGGCGAGGGAGAGGGTGCAGCCCGTGGCGAGGGCCAACATCCACTTGGAGATCCCGATGGTCATGTTGAGGGGCTTGTTGGTGTTCCCTGTCGAGCAGGGCTGTCAGGCAGGGGGACGGACTCACGTGTCGGTCCGCAGCGCCGACCCCAACACTCTGGCCCAACACTCTGGCCCGGGCCGCGGCATGCTGCACGCTTCGACCACCGGAGCGTACCAGGAATCGGTCCGGGGTGGGTGTTCGAGTACGATGGTTCCCATGGTCGAACGCCCCCGAGCCTCCGTGGAGCCGCCTGGGGAGGGGGGGGAAGGTCGTTCACGCCCTCCGACCGCCCCGTGGGTGGCCCCGGCGGCGGTGCTCGTCGCCCTGGCGTGCCTCGTGGCGGGGGTCTGGAGCCTGCGCCATAACGCCGCGGAGCGGCGTGAGCTGGAGGCGTCGGCGCACGAGCTGGAGCTCTCCAACGCCGCCCTGGCCCTGGAGTACGGGCGGCTCACCAGGGGGGCAGAGGAGCGGCTGGGCGCCGTGGCCGCGGCCTGGGCGCGGGTGGGGGAGCTCGAGAACGCCTCCGCCGAGGGGGAGGCGGCGGCCGCGCGGGCACGAAGCCGCGGCGAACGGGACCTGGCCCTGCACCACGCCGCCCTGGGCCCCGACGCCCCCCAGACCCTGGGGGCCGCCGCCCGCCTCGGGCGCGTCGACCTCGCCGCGGGCCGCTTCGACCAGGCGCGGGCGCGCTTCGCCGAGGCGCTCGTGGGGAGCCGCAAGACCCTGGGATCCGACCACCCCCGGACCCTCGACGCCCTGCTCGGCCTGGGCGCCGCCCTGGTCGGCGCGGGGGAGGCGGGCGCGGCCGTGGCGCCGGCGCGCGAGGCCCACGAGACCCTGGGCGCTCTCCACGGCGAGGACCACCCGGCAGTCCTGGCGGCGGGCGAGCTGCTGGCGGAGGCCCTGGCCCTCTCCGGCGGCCGGGAAGAGGCGGAGACCCTGACGCGCGCGGGCCTCGCCGCCCGCCGCGAGCTCCTGGGAGACCGCGACCCGGTGACCCTGAGCGCCCTGCATCGCCTCGGGCTCCTGCTCGCCGGCCGCGGCGAGCACGCGCGCGCCCAGGCGCTGCTGCGCGAGGCCCTCGAGGGTCGGCGAGCGGTCCTCGGGGCCGACCATCCCGACACCCTGCACGCCTGCTCCGACCTGGGCGGCGCCCTGTGGGCCGGCGGCGACCTCGCCGCGGCCGAGCCGCTCCTGCGCGAGGCCTTCGAGGCCCACCTCGCCCGCTGGGGAGACGCCCATCCCAGGACCCTCAAGGCCCTGGCCAACCTGGGCTCGCTCCTGGTGAAGGCCGACCGATTCGCCGACGCCGAGGTGCTCCTGCGCGAGGAGCTGGGCTTGCGCAGGCGCGTCTGTGGAGCGCTGGGACCGGCCACCCTGACCGCCGCCGAGAGGCTGGGCGTCGTCCTGGTCGGCCTGGGGCGCTTCGAGGAGGCCGAGCCCCTCCACCGCGAGGTGGTCGACGGCCGGCGCGCCGCCCTGGGAGACGAGCACCCGCGCACCCTCGCGGCGCTCCACAAGCTCGGGGCCCTGCTCGTCAATCGCGGCCGGCTGGTGGAGGCCGAGCCCCACTGGCGCGAGGTGCTCGAAGCCGATCGACGGCGCCTGGGCGCGGACCACCCCGACACCCTCTCGGCCGCCTCCGACCTGGGCGGCCTGCTCCAGCGCCAGGGGCGGCTGGCCGCCGCCGAGCCCTACCTGCGCGAGACTCTCGAGGGCCGCCGGCGCATCCTGGGCGCCGGCCACGCCGACACCCTCGGCGCCCTGCGCAACCTCGGCGCCCTCCTGGCCGACCTGGGGCGCAGGACGGAGGCCGCCGACCTCCTCGCCGAGGCCCTGGCGGGCTTGGGCGAGCTCCTCGGTGACGACCACCCGACCACGGTCGAGACCCGCGAGGCCCTGGAGCGTCTCGACCGCGGGCTTCCCGCCGGGGGGTGAGCGGCGCGAGCGAGGCCCGGCCACGGCTCGGGGGATCCGCGCCGACCGACGGGCGAAATGCCCGCCGCCGTCCTCGCACCCCGAGGACGGGGGAGGGATGATCGCCCCGTGAAGATCGTCTTCTTCGTCGGTGCCGGAGGATTCCTCGGGGCGGTCTTGCGCTACGCCCTGTGCGCCGCCCTGCCCGACCAGCGCTTGGGCCTGGGCACCCTGGCCGTGAACCTGCTCGGATGCCTGGCCGTCGGGGCCGTCGCCGGCTGGGCGGAGGCCCGCGGCGACCTGGGTCCCTACGCCCGCGCCCTGCTCGTCAGCGGGTTCGTCGGCTCCTTCACGACCTTCTCCGCCTTTGGGATCGAGGTCGAGGCCCTCGCTCGCGAGGGCCGCGCACTGACGGCCTGCGCCGTCGTCGCGGCCCACGTCCTCGGCGGTCTGGGCGCGGTCGTGCTCGGCCGTCTGCTCCTGGTGCGCTGAGCGCTCGCGCCGCGTGCTCGCGGTGCGCACCCGCTCAGCGCACGAGGTCGGTCCCGGCGGCCCAGGCGAGGCCGCGGCCGATGGCCGGCTCGAGCCCGTCCGTCTTCTCGGGGTGGGGACTGAACAGGAGCACGCGCCCGGCGCCGTATCCCGCGCGTGCGGCGGCGGGCATGCCCACCATCATCTGGGGGTCGGCGCCGTTCTCGCCCACTCCGGTCACGAAGCGCGCCAGGATCTCGGGCGCCGTGCGCTCGGGGGCGTCATCGGGCGGCGGACCCTGGGCGGGCACCATCATCGGCCCCTGGGCGAAGTGGACGTCGAGCACCGCTCCCGCGTCGCCACCGAACAGGGCGGCGCCCGCGGCTTCCAGCTCCATGCGCACGGTCCCCTTCCCGCGCCGCCAGTGCTCGCGATCGTGGCTGTCCAGGGCGATCAGGCGCAGCCCCCAGGAGTAGTTGTCCATGGCGAGGTAGGCGCCGGCACAGACGCCTACGAACGCGCCGCCCCGGGCCACGAAGGCGCGCACGCGCCCGCGCCCGGCCTCGCCGAGGGCGCGCGCCTGGCCGCTGCCGCTCCCTCCGGGGAACAACAGGGCGTCGAACTGCGACAGGGCCCCGTCGGCGATGTCGGCCGGCCCCACGCGCTCCACGCGCCAGAGGGGGAGGATCTCCTCGAAGCGCGCCGTCCCCGGGCCGGTTCCGCCGCCGTCGAACAGGGCCAGGACCCCGCGCCGCTCGGCCGGATCGACCAGGCGCCCGGCGGAGTCGTCCGCCATCCCCAAGTCGGTGAGGAGCGAGGCGACCAGGCGCCGGTGCTGGCGGCAGCGCGTCGAGAGGGGCTGGGAGGCGTGGGTGGTCTCGAACAGGTGCCCCTCGATGCCGAGGCGCTCGCTCGCCGCCCGCACGAGGCTCCCGGCCACGGGCGGGCCGAGGGCCACGAAACGGCGCTCTGGATCGTCGATGTCGGCGTTGACCGCCTCCAGGAGCATGGCGCGCCGTGGGTGGTCGGCGGCGCGGCTGGTGATGACGCTCGAGCCGACGCTCTTCGAGCCCGCGGCGCGGAAACCGTAGCCCTCGTGCAGGTCCACCACGACGTCGGGCTCCCAGGCCAGGACGAACTCCCAGATCCGCTCGGCCTGGTCGCCCGCGTGCTCGGCGGCGTCGGGAGGGAAGTGGCGGTTGAGGTCGCCCGCGTCGCCGTCGAGACCGGGGATGCGGCGGCGTTCGGCGGCCAGGGCCGGCTCGTTGCAGCGCGGGAGGACGATCAGGCTCCCGCTGGCCACGGTCCAGCCGGCGATCTGTCGCGCCGCCCGGGCTCCGGCGGGCTCGTTGCCGTGCATGCCCGCGGTGAGGACGACCGTCGGGCCGGGCTCGTCGGCGCGGTAGGCGCTCCAACGGGTCTCGAACGGAGTGCCGGCGCCCAGGACGCCGCTCGTGCGGTCCCCGGCCAGGGCGGCGCCCGCGGCCAGGAGGAGGGTCGCGACGCCGTGCAGGCAGGTTGCGAGGACCGGGCGGGGCGCCATCTAGCTGTCGCGGGGCTTCGCGCTCCAGATGCGCGTGGAGAGCAGCAGGCCCAGGACCGCAGCGGGCAGCACGACCAAGAGCCAGATGCGCCAGTTCGCCGGGTCGGTCTGGGCCTCACCGGTGGGCAGGATCTTCCCTAGCAGGATCGACTGCGCGCCGAACCCCAAGTAGACCATCCCGTCGATGATGCCCACGGCCACGCCGGCGTTCTTGCGGCCCCCGAAGTCCATGCTCGCCGTGCCCGAGAGCATGCCGTGCACGCCGATCACGCTCAGGATCGAGAACAGGAGCACGAAGCCGGCGAAGGGGCTGGTGATGATCATGGCCGTGCCGCCGATGGCGACCGACGCGAGGGCGTAGAGCAGGACCGCGGAGGGGCCGCGGCGCGACTGGAAGACGCGGTCGGAGAGGGTGCCGGCGAAGACGCCGCCGAGGATGCCGGCGATGCACAGGAACGCTCCCCAGTGGTGGCTGAGGAACTCCTGGCCGGTCTCGTGGGCGAACACGTAGCCCCACTTCATGATCCCGCCGCGCACGAACCCGCTGCAGGTCTCGATCAGCACGATGGTCAGGATGACCGGGTTGGAGAGCATGCGACCGGCGACCTGGAGCACCGAGAGGCGCTCCCCCTCGGCCTCGATCCGCGCGTCGCCCGGATCGAAGTCGGCGTGCCCCGCGTCGCTGGGGCGGTCGAAGACGAGGAAGTAGTCGATGACGGCGAAGCCCAGCAGGATCATCGTCGGGATGAAGAAGACCCACTTCGTCGCGAGGTTCTCGACGATCGGCGTGCCCCAGTCGTAGGCGAAGTACAGGCCGAGCGAGATCAGGATCCCGAAGATGCCGCCGAAGGTCCCGCGCTCGCGGACGTGGAACCAGTGGGCGTTGACCTTGACGATCGACACGGCGCCGAAGCTCTGGAAGTACATGTTCAGCGCGTAGAGCGCGCCGAAGGGCTTGACCAGACCGCCCTCCCAGCCCGAGTGCAGGACCAGGCCCATGCCCAGGTTGGCCGCGGCGGCGCCGAGGGCGGCGGCGAGGATCGTCTTGCGCCCTCCGAACCGATCGGTCAGCGGCCCGTTGATCAGGAAGGCCACCGCGTAGGTCGTCGTCCCGATCACCGTGATGGTGCCGAGCTCGTCCTTGGTCATGATCCCGGTGACCTTGGCGACGTTGATGTTGTAGCGCCCCATGTAGAGGAACGCGTAGGTCAGCCCCAGCGGCAGCCAGTTGAGGATCCGACGGCTGCGGAACGCGGGGGAGTGCCCCAGGTCCGTGCGTGGCAGGCGGCGCAGGACGAAAGCGACGGCGACCAGGACGAGGAGGATCGAGAGGACCTCCTGGGCCAGGGGCGGGAGCGATTCGATGAAGTCCAAGCGGGTTGCCTCCGGGCGTGCGCGGGGGGAGCGGGGGAGGCATGATCGGGCCCTCGTCGGGCGGGCGCAAGGTCGCGCCGCGTCTCGACCCGCATCACGATCCGCCACCCCCGCCCCGTCCCTCGATGATCGGCTCGATCGCCTCCATCGCCCTCCTCGGTCCCGCGGCCGCCGCGCCGGCGGTCGCGCCCACCGAGCGTGGGGACCCTCGCCCGCCGAACGTGCTCCTGATCCTCTCCGACGACCAGGGCGCCGCGGACCTGGGCGCGTGGGGAGCGGAGGACGTCAAGACGCCGCACCTCGACCGGCTCGCGGCCGAGGGCGTGCGCTTCACCCAGCTCTACGCGGGCGCGCCGGTCTGCTCGCCGTCGCGGGCCTCGCTCCTGACCGGGCGTGTCCCCCAGCGCTGCGGCGTGCCGGGCAACGTGGCGCGCGGGGCGGCGGGGCTGCCGGCGGAGGAGACCACCCTGGCGGAGGTGCTCGCCGGCGCCGGCTACGCCACGGGTCTGGTGGGCAAGTGGCACCTCGGCCACGGCGGCGGGCGCGGCCCCCTCGACCAGGGCTTCGGCACCTTCTTCGGCCACAAGGGCGGCTGCATCGACAACTACAGCCACTTCTTCTACTGGAGCGGCCCCAACGTCCACGACTTGTGGCGCGACGAGCGCGAGGTCTTCGAGGAGGGCGTGCACTTCGGCGACCTCGTCGTGCGCGAGGCGCGCGCATTCCTGGCCGAGCACGCCGAGCGGCCGTTCTTCCTGTTCCTGCCGTTCAACTCGCCGCACTACCCCTTGCAGGGCAAGCCCGCCTGGCGCGAACGCTATGCGCAGATGCCCTCGCCCCGCCGGCACTACGCCGCCCTCCTGTCGACCCTGGACGAGCAGGTGGGGGAGATCCTCGCCGCCCTCGACGAGCTCGGCCTGTCCGAGGACACCCTGGTGGTGTTCCTCTCCGACCACGGCCACTCGACCGAGGTGCGAGCGCTCTCCGGCGGCGGCTTCGCCGGGCCCTATCGCGGGGCGAAGTTCAGCCTGCTCGAGGGCGGGATCCGCGTGCCGGCCATCGCGCGCCTGCCGGGGGTCGTGCCGGCGGGGGAGGAGCGCGGCCAGCTGTGCGCGGCGGTGGACTGGCTGCCGACGATCGCCGAGCTGTGCGGGGCGGAGCTGGGCGGGGGAAGGCTCGACGGCAGGAGCCTGGGCGCGGTCCTGCGCTCAGCCGACGCCCCGGCTCCCCACGACGTGCTCCACTGGCAGCTCGGAGACCAGTGGGCCGTGCGCGAGGGCCCTTGGAAGCTCGTCGTGAACGGCCGGGACACCGACGGCTCGCGCCTGGAGGGCGCTTGGCGCACGCTCCTCACCGACCTCTCGGCGGACGTGAGCGAGACGGTCAACCTGGCGCGCACCCATCCCGAGCGCGTGGAGCGCTTGACGCAGCTCCACGCGCGCTGGACAAAGACCTGGGATGAGGAGCGCTGACGCCCGCCGGCGCCGCCCTTTGCGTGCCGCGCCGCCGCGGTCCTCAGGCGCCCTTGGGCTTGCGGCCCCGGGGCAGGTTGGCCTTGGGGGCCTTGAAGCCCTGCCTGGTGAGGTGGGCCTCCAGGCACTTGCGGCTGTCGGCGAGGGCATGACGCAGCAGCGTCTCGCCCTGCTCGGCGGCGGCATCGAGGGCGCGGTCGATGCCGCGCAGGGCGGAGATGGCGGCCTTCATGGCCGGCGAGTTCTTCAACTCGCGGTTCGCGGCGCGGTTCTTGACGGCTGCGATCTTCGCCTGCAGATCGGCGATCATCTCCTCGTCGCTGCGGCGCGTGCGCTTGGGCGTGGACTTGGCTTTCTTGCGCGCGGGCTTCTTGGCTTTCTTGCGGGGCATCGTCTTCGTCTTGGTCTTGGTCTTCGTCTTGGCCATGCTGGCGGTGGCGTGTCCGCCACCTCGGTTCCGGGGAGTCCCCGACCGTCGCTCCCCGGCTGGGGTGCCCTGAGGTTCCGACTGTCGAGGGGGATGATGAGCGACGATCGCAACGACGAGCGATGCCCTTCTTTATCCCTTCACCGGGCCGGAATCAAGGGCTCGTCCGCCTCCACCCTTTCCGGCCCGGCTCCCGCGGGCATTTCCGGTCCGCGCCGGGGAAAAGCCGCCCTGCCGTGAGGCCCACTTCGCCCCAGATGAGGGCCCTCGCGCGCCGCGATCCGCGCCTGGGAGCCGCCCTCCGCCGGGTCCCCCCCTTCCCCGGCTTCCCCGAGGGGGTTGCCGGGCGCCCGCGGACCCATTTCGAGGAGCTGGCGCGGGCGATCGTCCACCAGCAGCTGGCCGGGGCGGCGGCGCGCACCATTTGGGGTCGGGTGCGGGCCCTGTGCGCCGGCCGGGGTTCCCTGCGGGCCGAGGCGGTGGCCGCCCTCTCCGACGAGGCCCTGCGCGGCGCCGGCCTCTCCCGCGCCAAGCTCGCCGCCCTGCGCGACCTCTCCGCCCGCGTCCTCGACCGCCGCCTGAGCCTGCGCTCGGTCGCCCGGCGCTCCGACGAGGAGGCCGTCGCCGCGCTGAGCGAGGTGCACGGGATCGGGGTCTGGACGGCGCAGATGTTCCTCCTCTTCCGCCTCGGGCGCCTGGACGTCCTCGCTCCGGGAGACCTCGGCCTCCAGGAAGGGCTGCGGCGTCTGGACCGTCTCGAGGAGCGCCCGACTCCGGCCGAGCTGGCGCGGCGCGGCGAGCTCTGGGCGCCCCTGAGGAGCGTGGCGAGCTGGGTGCTGTGGCGCCTCGCCGACGGCAAGCCGACTCCGGCCTCTGGAGCGGGCGAAAGCGATGGGAAGTAGTGGGAACCCGATCGCTCCGGGGCCATCATGCTATCGGACCTGTGGCTGACAGCGAGCTGGGGGCGACGCCGTACGGCGGTGTCTGAGACGC
The DNA here is from genome assembly GCA_030746555.1 of Planctomycetota bacterium. Taxonomy (GTDB): domain Bacteria; phylum Planctomycetota; class UBA1135; order UBA1135. The sequence continues at coordinate 30,590 of JASLMK010000126.1, forward strand.
ACCCCTCGAACCTGATCCGGATCATGCCGGCGTAGGAAAGCGATGCACGAGCAACACCCGACCGAATCGCCGCACGCGGCCGAATCCTCGGCCCGCGAGATGGCCGCGAGCTTCCCCAACTCCGAGCGCGTGTACCGCGCCGTCTCCCACGGAGGGCTCGACCTGCGCGTCCCGGCGCGGCGCATCCACCTCTCCGACGGCTCCTCCCTGGACGTCTACGACACCTCAGGGCCGGCGGGAGTCGACGCGGCCGCGGGGCTCCCGCGCCTGCGCGAGGCGTGGATCGCCCGGCGCGAGCCCGGGAATGGGGGGTGCGTGACCCAGAGGCACTACGCACGCCGCGGCGTCGTGACCGCGGAGATGGCCTTCGTGGCCGCCCGGGAGGGGTGCACGGCCGAGTTCGTGCGCGACGAGCTGGCCGCCGGTCGCGCGGTGCTGCCCGCCAACCGCTGCCATCCCGAGAGCGAGCCGATGATCATCGGGCGCAACTTCCTGGTGAAGATCAACGCCAACATCGGCAACAGCGCCGTGGGCTCGTCGATCGACGAGGAGGTCGAGAAGGTCCGCTGGGCGACGCGCTGGGGGGCGGACACCGCCATGGACCTCTCGACCGGCAACGACATCCACGCCACGCGCGAGGCCGTGATCCGAAACTCCCCCGTGCCGGTGGGGACCGTGCCGATCTACCAGGCGCTGGAGAAGGTGAACGGGGTGATCGAGGACCTCGACATCGACCTCTTCCTCGAGACCCTGCGCGAGCAGGCCGAGCAGGGCGTCGACTACTTCACGGTGCACGCGGGCGTGCTGCTGCGCCACGTTCCCCTGACGAGCGAGCGTCTGACGGGGATCGTCTCCCGCGGCGGATCGATCATGGCCAAGTGGTGCCTGGCGCACCACGAGGAGAACTTTCTCTACACCCACTTCGAGCGCCTGTGCGAGCTGATGGGGGAGTACGACGTGGCCTTCAGCCTCGGCGACGGCCTGCGCCCCGGCTGCATCGCCGACGCCAACGACGAGGCGCAGTTCGCCGAGCTCGAGACCCTCGGCGAGCTCACGCGCATCGCCTGGGAGCACGACGTCCAGGTGATGATCGAGGGCCCCGGGCACGTGCCGATGGACCGCATTCGTGAGAACGTCGAGAAGGAGGAGGCGCTCTGCGGCGGCGCGCCGTTCTACACCCTCGGCCCGCTCACCACCGACATCGCGCCGGGCTACGACCACATCACCTCCGCCATCGGCGCGGCGATGATCGGCTGGCACGGCACGTCGATGCTGTGCTACGTGACGCCCAAGGAGCACCTCGGCCTGCCCGACGCCGACGACGTGAAGCAGGGCGTGATCGCCTACAAGATCGCCGCCCACGCGGCGGACCTCGCCCGCGGCAACACGCGGGCCCGCGAGCGCGACGACGCCCTCTCCAAGGCGCGCTTCGAGTTCCGCTGGGAGGACCAGTTCCACCTCGCCCTCGACCCGCCCACGGCCCGTTCGTACCACGACGAGACGCTCCCCGCGCCCGCGGCCAAGCAGGCCCACTTCTGCTCGATGTGCGGCCCCCATTTCTGCTCGATGAAGATCACCGAGGACGTGCGGCGCTTCGCGGCCGAGCAGGGCCTGGACGAGGGGCGCGCCCTCGAGGAGGGCCTGCGGGCCAAGTCCGAGGAGTTCCGCGCCGGGGGCGCCGCTCTCTACGGGACCGACCGGGAGGCGCGCGCCCAGGAGCCCGAGCCGGTGGAAGCGGGCGCGCCGCGAGTGGCCCCGCCCGACTGACCGGCGGGGGCGAGCCTCCGCCGGCCGCGCCCCGGCGGCGGGGGCGCGTACACTCCCCTGCAGACGGCCCCATGCCGCAGCACGATCCCGACCGAGAGAGCCCTCCGCCCGGTCCGCGCCCCGGCCCCCTGCGCCGGGCCTGGGCGGGGGTGGTCAGCTTCGTGTTTCTGGGGCTGACGCGTGCGGCCTACCGCGTGCGCGTGTCGGGCGCCGAGCACCTCCCCGCCGAGGGCGGCGTGCTGATCGTCGCCAACCACCTCTCCTACATCGACCCGCTGTTCGTCGGGGCGGCCTGTCCGCGGCGGCCACGCTTCCTGATGTTCCGGGACTTCTTCCGCTTCCCACTCATCGGCGGGTTCGCGCGCCTGATGGGAACGATCCCCATCTCCTCGGAGGACACGACCTCCCAGAAGCGCGCCGCGATCGTGGAGGTCTCGCGCCTGTTGGCCCAGGGCGCGGTCGTGTGCATCTTCGCCGAGGGAGGGATCACCCGCACCGGCAACCTGATGGGCTTCGCCCGGGGCTGCGAGCGCATCGCGCGCCGGGCGGGGGTGCCGATCGTCCCCCTGGCCCTCGATGGGCTGTGGGGCAGCGTCTTCAGCTTCGAGGGCGGCCGCGCCCTGCGCCGGGTGCCGCGCCCGGGGCGGCGGACCGTGCGCGTCCGCCTGGGAGAGCCCCTGGCGAGCGACACGCCGGCCTGGGAGGTGCGCCAGAGGGTCCAGACCTTGCTCGGCGAGGCGCGCGGCGAGGCCTGGACCGGGCCGGGGGGCTTGCCGGAGCTGTTCCTGCGCTCGGCGGCCCGGCACGCCCGGCGCCCGGCGATCGTCGACACGCAGGGGGCACGCCTGACCTACCGGCAGGTGCTGCAGAGAGCCCTCGCCTTGCGAGCGGTGATCGAGCGTCGCTTCCCAGACGAGGAGCGCATCGGCCTCTACCTCCCCCCTGGCGCGGCGGGCGCCGTGGCGAACCTGGCGGTCTCCCTGACCGGTAGGGTGACCGTGAACCTCAACTACAGCCTGGGGGCCGAAGCCCTCGCCGCTCCCATCGAGCGCGCGGGCTTGCGGAGCGTGATCACCTCGCCGCGCTTCCTCGAGGCCCTGGGCGAGGGCTCGCCCGCGAGCGAGGAGGCGACCGTCGCCATCGAGGAGCTCGCCGCCCAGGTGCGCGCGCTCGACAAGTTGGCGGCCTTGGTCGGCTCCTTCCTGCCGGGCGCCCTGCTCGCCCGCCTGGTGCGAGCGGTCGACGACGGCTCCCGCCCGGCGACGATCCTGTTCTCCAGCGGCAGCACGGGTGACCCCAAGGGCGTCGTGCTGACCCACAGCAACCTCCTCACCAACCTGCAGTCCCTCGCGCAGGCAGTCGAGCTCTCCCGGCGCGACCGGGTCCTGGGCGTCCTGCCCTTCTTCCACGTCTTCGGCTACAACGTCACCCTCTGGGCGCCCCTCTGCACGGGGGCGCTGGTCTGCTACCACGCGCGGCCCACCGACGGCGAGGTCGTGGCGCGCCTGTGCGCCGAGGAGCGGCTCACGATCCTGCTCGCCACGCCGACCTTCTACCAGCTGTGGATGCGACGGCTGGAGCGCGAGTCGGTGGCGAGCGTGCGCATGGCGATCGCGGGGGCCGAGAAGCTCCCCGCGGCCCTGGCCGCGGCCTGGACCGAGAGGCTCGGCGGGTGCCTGTACGAGGGCTACGGATGCACCGAGCTCTCGCCCGTCGTGGCGGTCAACCATCCCGAGCGGGGCGAGGAGGGCCACCGCCAGAGCGGCGCCGTCCCCGGCAGCGTCGGGCGCCCGATTCCCGGCGTGGGCGTGCGCATCGCCGATCCGGAGACGGGGAAGACCTTGCCTCCCGGCCGCGAGGGCTCGGTGCTCGTGTGCGGAGCGAGCGTCATGGCGGGCTACCTCGACGAGCCCGCCCTGAGCGACGAGGTGCTGCGCGACGGTTGGTACGACACCGGAGACGTCGGCCGCCTCGATCGCGAGGGCTTCCTGACCCTCACCGACCGCCGCTCGCGCTTCAGCAAGATCGGCGGAGAGATGGTTCCCCACGGGCGCGTGGAGGAGGTCCTGTGCGACGTGGCGCGCGAGCTCCACATGGAGGCGGGCGGCGAGTTCGAGGACGCCCCGCGGGTGTGCGTGACCGCGGTGGCCGACGAGCGGCGCGGCGAGCGCCTGGTCGCATTGCACACGCCCCTTGGATTCGCACTCGAGCGAATGACCGAGGGCCTGGCGGCGAGCGAGCTCCCACCTCTGTTCCAGCCGCGGCCCGACAGCTTCTTCGAGGTGGCGAGCCTTCCCTCCCTGGGGAGCGGCAAGCTCGACCTGGCCGGCGCGCGGGCCGTGGCCGAGTCCCTCACGCGCCGCTGACGACCGGCCCCGCGAGCCGGGCCGGGGAGACGGCGCGCGCGAGGGCGCCGTCGCAGGCGCGCCCCATCAGGAGGGCCGCCGCCAGGCGTCCCGCGCCCACGGAGCTGGAGATGCCGTGGCCGCCGAGGGCGGCGACCCAGTCCAGGCCGAGAACGTCGGGGTCGGGGCCGATCACGAGCTCCTCGTCGCGGGCGAAGGTGCGCAGACCTCCCCAGAAGTGGGCGGCCCCGGCTTCGGCGGCGGGAGCGAGCAGGCGCGCCGTCTTCTCGGCGATGCCCGCGCGCACGCCCTCGTCGGCGCACCAGTCGTCGGGGTCGACCTGCGTCTGGTCGCAGGCGCACAACAGCCATCCGCCGCTCTCGGGCCGCGCGTAGAATCCGTCGGGGTCGGACCACAGGACGGGCCAGCTAGGGTCCACGCCCTCGTCGGGCTCGGTCACCAACAGGTGTCGGCGCGTGGGATGCAGCTCGACCCGCGATCCGGCCGCGCGCCCCAGGGCGCCGGCCCAGGCTCCGGCGGCCAGCACCACGCGCTCGGCCTCGAGGCGCTCGCCGCTCGCCAGGACGACCCCGCCCACCCGCGCTCCGCGGCGCTCGACGCCCGCCACCGGGGCGGCGGTGCGCACCTCGACTCCGGCGCGGCGCGCCCCTCGCAGGAAGCCGTCGAGCAAGGCGGCCACGTCGATGCGGCCCTCCTCGCGCAGGAGGAAGGCCTGGGGCGCGCGGCCGGTGAAGGGCGGCAGCACCTCGGCCAGGCGGGCCTCGTCCAGTCGCTCGACGGCCCCTGCGCCCCGAGTGGAGAGCCAGCGTGTCAGGGACGCGGGCGGGGGATCGGCGACCGCCAGGACCGTGCCGCAGGGATCCAGGAGCTGGGTGGGGGAGAAACCCGCCGGCGGTGCCGCGAGGAAGGCCGCGGTCTCCTCCGCCAGGAGCGTGGCCGCCGGCGAGGGGCACCAGATGCGTAGGATGGCGGCGTTCTTCGCGGTCGAGTGGGCCCCGGGGCAGGTCTCTGCCTCCAAGAGCACGACCTCGGTCTCGCCGCCCTCCGCCAGGGCCCAGGCCGTGGCCGCCCCGGCGATCCCGCCGCCGACGATCGCGATGCGTCCGCGCTCCATGGCGACGAGTGTAGTCGCGCCGACGGTCCGCGGAAGCTCCCCCTCCGTCCTCCTGGCGCCCGATCCCTCAGCTCGTGCCCCGCCGCAGGTCGAGGACCCGCGCCAGGGCGGTGAGGACCAGGGCGTTGTCGATGCGCCCATCGCGCACCCAGTCACGGACTTCCTCGGGGGAGCGGGTCAGGACCTCGATGTCCTCCCCCGGGTCGAGATCCTGGCCGTCGGTCAGGACGGCGTCCTCGGCCAGCCACTGGTGGCAGAGGTTGTCGAGGAAGGCGGGATTGGGATCGACGTGGCCGAGGTAGGTCCAGCGCCGAGCCGTGTAGCCGGTCTCCTCCCGAAGCTCCCGGCGCGCCGTGTCGGCATGGTCCTCGCCGGGGTCCACGACGCCGCTGGGGATCTCGGTCGTGACCGTCGCGGACCCGAAGCGGTACTGGCGCACGAGCACCAGCTCACCGCCGCTCGTCACGGCCACGACGTTGACCCAGTCGGGCGCTTCGAGCACGAGGCGCTCGAAGGGCTCATGGGAGCGCGGGTGTACCAGGGTGTCCCAGCGCGGCCGGAACAGGACCAGCGAGTCGCCGTGGCGGCGGTCGAGGGTGGTCCAGGGTTGGGGCCCGTCGGGGCTGGGGTGGGCGGAGTCCATCGCCGCGATTCTAGGCCGGGTTATTCATGAACACGCACACCAGACTTCGCAACCGGCCGTCTTCGACGGCCTCTCGGCCCCTGGCGGCGCTTTACGGAACCTGGTTTCCTCGACGACCCGTTCAGGGTCGCCTGCGTCGCCAGAACCCGCAAAGCA
>JASLMK010000127.1 GCA_030746555.1 Planctomycetota bacterium
CGATCGCCACCGCGCGGCCGGGGGCGACGCCCTCGTGCTCGAGGTCAGCTCCCACGCCCTCGAGCAGGAACGCACCGCGGGGCTGCCCCTCTCGGTGGCGGTGTTCACGAACCTCTCGCGCGATCACCTCGACTACCACGGCGACATGGAGCGCTACGCGCGCACCAAGGCGCGCCTGTTCGAGGGCCTCGGTGCGGACGGCACGGCGGTGGTGCACGCGCCCGACGACCGCGCCGAACAGATGAGCAGCGCCGCCCGCGAGGCGGGCGCGCGCGTGGTGACCTACGGCGTCCTCGACGGGACGCCTTCAGACAGCGCCGGGGTAGCGGACCTTCGCGCGTCCCTGGACCGTGTGGACTTGGAGGGATCCGACCTGACCCTGAATGGGATGGGGATCTCCGGGGTCGCAGCAAGACTGCCCCTCCTTGGCCGGCACAACGTCCAGAACGCGCTCGCGTCCGTCGCCTCGGCGCTCCTTTCGGGAGCGAGCCCCTCCACCGTCGTGGAGGGGCTCGCCCGACTCTCGGCACCGGCGGGCAGGATGGAGCGCGTCCCCACGGGCGCTCGCGGTTTCCACCTGTTCGTCGACTACGCGCACACCGAGGCGGCCCTCGAGTCGGCGCTCGGCGTCTTGCGGGACGCCATGGCAGGGCGCGCGACATCCGAGGCAGCGGGCGAGGGCCGCCTCATCCTCCTCTTCGGCTGCGGCGGCGAACGCGACAGCGGCAAGCGAGCCCCGATGGGTCGTGCGGCGTGCGCCGGCGCCGACCTCGTGGTCCTGACCAGCGACAACCCGCGCGGCGAGGACCCGCGGGTGATCGCCGACCAGGTGCGCTCGGGAATGGGCGAGGGCACAGCAGCCGTGACCGTCGAGCTAGACCGGCGGCGAGCGATCCGGCTGGCCCTCGAGTCGGCCGAGCCCGGCGACGCGGTCCTGCTCGCGGGCAAGGGGCACGAGACCGTCCAGCTGTGCGGCAGCGAGCGCGTGCCCTTCGATGACCGCGTGGTGGCCCTGGAGGAGCTGGGGTGATCGACGTGAAGATCGCCCAGATCATCGACTCCACCGGCGCGCAGCTGTTGCGCGGCGGAGACCAGGCCCTGGCACGCGGCGTCAGCACGGACACGCGGCTCTTGGAGGGGGGCGAGTTCTTCATAGCCCTGTCGGGGCCCAACTTCGACGGCAACGCCTTCGCCCGCGAGGCGGCGCGGCGCGGAGCGGCCGGCGTGATGCTGCGGGGTCCCGCCGCCGAGGTCTCCGAGCTGGTCGCTGATCTCCCCGAGGACCTCGCCGTCTTGGTGCACGAGCAGCCGCGGCGCGCGCTCTCCGACCTGGCGTCCTGGCACCGCGAACGGCTGGCGATCCCGGTCATCGGCGTCACCGGATCGTGCGGCAAGACCACCACCAAGAACATCCTGGTCGAGCTCCTCGCCCTGCGACGGAGCGTGGTCGGTTCGCCCAGCTCGTTCAACAACGACATCGGTGTCCCGCACACGCTCTTCCTCGCAGACCGCCGGACCGAGGCGCTCGTCGTGGAGATGGGCACCAACCACCCCGGCGAGATCGCCGCCCTGTGCCGCACGGCGCGGCCGACCGCGGGGATCATCACGAACGTGGGAGCCAGCCACCTCGAAGGGCTGGGCTGCGTCGAGGGCGTGGCCGACGAGAAGGGGGAGCTGGCGAGAAGCCTCCCCGAGGACGGCTTCTGCGTGCTCAATGCCGACTGCCGATGGACGTCGAAGCTGCGTTCCATGACGACCGCGCGGGTCATCAGCTTCAGTGTGGAAGGGGAAGGGGATCTCGACGCCGGCGATGTCTGGTTCCATTCGGGCGGAACCACCATGGTCGTCGACGGCCGTGAGGTCACCTTCCCCTTGCTCGGGCTCCACAACGTGCAGAACCTGCTGGCGGCGCTCGCGGCATGCCTGGGACTGGGGCTCACCCTGGACGAGGTGCTCCCGGCCGTGTCTCGGCTCAGCGGCGGCCGCCGCCGCATGGAGCGCATCGACGCGGGGGACATGACCGTGTTCGACGACACCTACAACGCCAACCCCGAGTCGGCTCGCGCGAGCGTGCGCGTCCTGGCCGGGCTGTACGGCTACCGGCGCCGCGTCCTCGTGCTGGGCGACATGCTCGAGCTCGGTGAGCTCTCCGCCGAGCTGCACCACGCCGTGGGCGTGGAGGCCGCGCGCGCGGGAATCGACCTCTTGGTGTGCGTGGGGGACCTCACCCGCGCCACGGCGGCGGGCGCCCTGGAGGGCGGACTCGACCGGGAGCAGACCCTCCATTATCCCGACCTCGAGGCCGCCCTGGGTGCGGTCTGCGGCGAGCTCGGCGCCGGCGACGTGGTCCTGATCAAGGGCAGCCGCAGGATCGGCTTGGAGCGACTGGTCGAGCGCGTGGTCGCCGACGCGGCGGAACGAGGAGGCGCGCAGTGATCCCCGGGATCCTCGACGACCTGCTCGGGGTGCGGCTGTTCGGTTATATCTCGTTCCGCGTAGCGATGGCGGGATTGACGGCGTTCCTGTTCGCCCTGTGGTGGGGCCGGCCCGTCATCGCGTGGCTGCGCGCCCACCGCGTCCTCGAGGACCTCTCGGCGAGCGACCTCGTGCCGATCGAGGTCGCCCGCGGTGAGCCGACCAAACGCGATACGCCGACCATGGGCGGGAGCTTCCTGGTGGCGTCCCTGCTGGGTTCGGCCCTCTTGTGGTGCCGGCTCGACAACGTGCACGTCGTCCTCGGCGTCCTGCTCACCGCGGGCCTGGCGGCCGTCGGTTTCGTCGACGACTTCAAGAAGCTCACGATCAAGGGCTGCCAGGGTCTCTCGAGGCGCTCGAAGATGGCCGGCATGACCCTGGTCACCCTCGGGGTCGTCGGCGCCTTCATCACCTTCGCGGTCACGACGGGCCGTCTCGGCCTCCTGGACCTGCACCTCCCCCTGCTCAAGGACGCCGCCGTGCCCCTGGGCCGCCTGGGAGTGCTCGGGATCGTCTGCTTCTTGGCCTTCGAGTGGTTCGTCGTCGTCGGCACCGCCAACGCGGCCAACATCACCGACGGTCTCGACGGTCTGGCGGCGGGCTGCATGATCATCTCCGGTCTGACCCTGTCGATCTTCTGCTACGTCGCCGGGCGCTGGGACTGGACCGAGTACCTCCTGCTGCCCCACGTGCAGGCCGCCTCGGAGATGGCGGTCCTGGGCGGCGCGCTGTGCGGCGGGTGCCTGGGTTTCCTCTGGTACAACTGCTTTCCCGCGCGTGTCTTCATGGGCGACTCCGGTTCCCTGCCCATCGGCGGTCTCCTGGCCTGGATGGCCCTGGTCGCCAAGCAGGAGCTCGTCCTGCCGCTGATCGCGGCGGTCTTCGTCGCGGACCTCGCCAGCAGCGCCCTGCAGCAGCTCTGGTATCGGCGGACCGGCGGTCGTCGGCTGTTCACGTGCGCGCCGATCCACCACGGGTTCGAGCGCCACGGGGGACTGTTCAAGGACGGGCCGGCCCCCTGGCACGAGGTGACCGTCACCGTGCGCGCCTGGATCGTCGCCTCGGTCTGCGCCATGGCCGGGCTCGCCCTCTTGAAGGTCCGCTGATGGCACGCTTTCGACGCAGGAACGGTCTCCCCCGACCCGCCGGCCCCGGCGAGCACCAGGTGACGCTCTTCGAGCGCCTGGACTTCATCCCGCGGCTGGTCGAGGTCCACGATCCGGTGCGCCCGGCGGTGAAGCTGTTCTGTGTCGTGTTGGCGATGATGGGGATGGGGCTCCTGCTGCAGGCCAGCCACGCGGCGACCATCCTGGCTCCCGACGCCTTCGCTTCCGAGGTCGTCGAGCAGGCAGTCTTCCGCATCCTCGGCCTCGTCGCCTTGCTGGTCGCCTTCCGCCTGGGCCCCGAGCGCGTGCGGGCGATGCTGCCGGTGCTGGTCGTCGTCGCCGGCGTGCTGCTGCTGTTGGTCTGGGCGCCCTGGATCGGAAAGCCCGAGAACGGCTCCCACCGCTGGATCCGCGTGCCTGTCCTGGGGCTGTCCTTTCAGCCCTCGGAGTTCGCGCGCATCGTGCTCGTCGTCTGGGTCGCCGACCGCTGCACCCGTCTGGGCGACCGCCTGCACGACCTGCGCCGGGGCCTGCTCCCCATCCTGGCCGTCTGCTACGTGTTCTTCGGACTGATCGCCTTGGAGACGGACCTCGGTGGCGCCCTGCTGTGCCTGTGCTGCTTCACCCCGACCTTGTGGGTCGGCGGCGCGCGCTCGGGGCAGCTCGCCTCCACGGCTCTGATCGGCGGGGCCACGGTGGTGGTGTTCACCGTCATCAACTACGGCTACATCCGCAGCCGCATCGCGGTCTTCCTCGGCCACGAGCAGAACGCCCAAGTCAGTCAGTCGGTCGAGGCCCTCGGTAGCGGCGGGCTGTTCGGCGTCGGCCTGGGGCGGGGCCTGTACCGCAACCACGGGGTTCCCTACCAGGACTCCGACTACGTCTTCGCCCTCGTGGGGGAGGAGCTGGGCCTGTTCGGCATGTTCGTCTGCCTCGGTCTCATCCTCGCCCTGGTGTGGTTCTCGATGCGCTTCGTGCTCTCGATCCGCGACCGCTTCGCGGCGTTGGTCGCCTTCGGCCTGCTGCTCTCGGTCGGCTTGCAGGCGATGATCCACATGAGCGTCGTGACCGGGCTCGCGCCGCCCAAGGGCATGAATCTGCCCTTCGTCTCCGACGGGGGCACGTCCCTGTTGATGTCCACCCTGGCCGTCGGGCTCGCCCTGGGCGCGGCCCGCGCCCGCCCGGCTTCCTCGCCCGTACCCACCCCTTCCAGCGCCTGAGTCACCGGAGTCCGTCATGCAGAGAATCGAACGCTACGGCGTCGTCGCCATGGTCTTCTTGATCGTCACCATCGCCGCGATCGTCTTCTGGGGCGAGGGCGAGCCCGCCGCTGCCGACGGGCCGCGACCGACCTCGGTCGCGAAGACGAGCCGCCCCACCCCTCCCAGGAGGTCCGTCGCGAGCACCCTGGAGCGGCCGCGCAAGGCTCGAGCGCGCGCGCCTCTCGCGGGGAGCGAGCGCCCCGCCTCGGGTGCGCGGCCGCAGGCCGAGCTGAAGCCGATCCCCGTCGCCCGTGGCGCCGCGGTGCCTCCGACGCGGGTCGAGCCCCTCACCGCCGGGCCCGGTGCGGGGGAGCGCGGGCGGCGCCGGAGCGACCGGGGATCCGCCCCCGCGGCGTCCGGACCCGCGAGCATCGGGCCGGGCAAGCCCGCTCGCCAGCGGGGTAGGGCGCCCGCCGCCAGCCCGGTGCTGCCGTCGACCGAGGGCCCGGCGGTCGCCGCGAGGAGCGGCTCTGGCGATGGCGGCGGCGAGGCTCCCGTCGAGAGCGCCGTCTACGTCGTGCGCGCCGGAGACACCCTGAGCGAGATCTCCCAGGCGGTCTTGGGCAGCGCGCGGCGTTGGCGCGAGCTGATCGAGCTCAACCCGGGGGTGAGGCCCGCCGGCCTGCGCGTGGGGACGCGCCTGCGCCTGCCCGCCGGCGTGTCGAGCGCTCCCGCGGTGGCGGCCGGCGCCGCTCCCGCGCTCGTCGGCCACACGCGCGTCGAGCCCTTGCTCGGCGTCCCCGCCTCCGACCGCACGCACGTGGTCGCGCCGGGAGAGGTGTTGTCGGTCATCGCCCAGCGCGAGCTCGGCAGTGCCGGCCGCTGGCGCGAGATCGTCGACCTCAACCCCGGGCTGGACCCCGATCGATTGGCCGTCGGCACGGTCCTGGCGCTCCCCGCCGGCGCGTCCGCTCCCGCCGGGCGCGGGCTGATCGCGACCGCCTCCGTCAATCCCACCGCGTCCCGCAGCCCACGCGTGCGGTGAGTGCCTCCGCCCTGGTACGCCTGATCCTGGGCTGCGCCGTCTTGGCGGCGGTGTTCCTGCCCTCGGCGGTCGAGCTCACGACCTCCGGGCACGAGTACGACCTCGTCGTCGCCCCCGCCGTCCCGTCGACGACCGCCGTCGCGCCAGCGCCGCCCGTCGTCGTCCCCCTCCCGCCGCCCGTCGCCGTGGTCGAGCAGCCGGGCCGCCCGGGGTTCTGATCGGCGCGCGCCGTGGCCGAGCCCAGCCTCAGAGTGGCCCTGGCCGGCGGCGGCACCGGAGGACACATCGTCCCCGGCCTGCACGTGCTCGAGCGCGCGCACGCCGGCGGCGCGCGCATCGAGGACTTGGTGTGGTTCATGAGCGGCCGTCCGGTCGAGGAGCGCGTCCTCGGCGCGCACGACCTCCCCGGGGAGCGCGTCGTCCTACGCCTGGAGCCGAGCGGCGGCGGCGCGCCCTCGCCCCCGGCTCTGGCCCTGCGCACGCCCTCGGCTTGCTTGCGGGCGCGTCGGGCCCTCGCACGGCACCGCAGCGACGTGCTCCTGGGCCTGGGCGGGTTCACCGCCCTCCCGGCGGTCCTGGCCGCCCGCAGCCTGGGGATTCCGGTCGTGCTCTTGGAGATCAACGCCGTCCGCGGGCGCGCCACGCGCTGGCTCTCGCCCCTGGCCGGGCGCGTGCTCCACGCCTGGCGCTCGAGCCTCCCCGCCGGCGGAGGCGGGTCTGCCCGTGCGCGCTGGATCGGCCCACCGGTGGCGCCGGGCCTCCTCGAGGCCGGCGAGCCCCGCGAGGAGGCCCTGGCGGCCCTCGGTTTCGACCCTCGCCGGCCCCTCTTGTGTGTCCTGGGCGGCAGCCAGGGCGCGGCGGTCCTCAATCGCTTCGTTTGCCGGCACGGGCCGGCGCTGCTGGAGGGAGGCCTGCAGCTCCTGCACCAGACCGGTCCGGGACGGCGCGCCGAGGGTCTCGACGAGCGGGAGGCCTACCTGGCGGTGGAGTACGTGGACGACATGGAGCGCGTCCTGCGCGCGGGCACCCTGGCCCTGTGTCGGGGTGGCGCGTCGACCCTGGCGGAGATCGCCGCGGTGGGCATGCCCGCGATCGTCGTGCCCTACGGCGCGCACGCCGACGGGCATCAGGAGCGCAATGCCCTCGAGTTGGGCGAGGGGGCCCGCATCCGCATGGAGTCCGCCCTCGACGAGGGATTGGCGCGGGAGCTGCTGCGTCTGGCGGGGAGCGAGGCCGCGAGCGAGCGAGACCGCATGAGCCGGGCGGCGCGGGCCGCCCTGCCGCGAGACTCGGCGGGGAGCGTGATCGAGGAGTTGTGTCGGGCGTGCGGAGCGAGCTGACCCGAAAGGGGGCGCACAACTGTGCGCGCTCGCGCTTGAAGCGGCCGGTGCGTTGGGGAAGTCTGGGGGCGCGAAGCAGCCGGGCGACGAGCGAGGAAGGCAGCAGGGAGACGCGATGAGCGAGCTGACGGGATCGGGAGAGGGTTCGGGCCTGGCACGACGGGTGCACTTCGTGGGCATCGGGGGCGCCGGCTGCTCGGGAGCCGCGCGCCTCCTGCACGCCCGCGGACACGTGGTCAGCGGCTACGACCGTGACGGTTCGAGCTTCAGCGCGCCCCTGGGAGGGCTGGGCATCGAGCTGCACGTCGGGGAGGAGGGTAGGCAGCCCCTGCCCGCCGAGGTCGAGTTGGTCGTCCGCTCGGCCGCCGTCCCCCTCGACGACGAGCACTGCGCGGCGGCCCTCGCCCGCGGAGTGGAAGTGATGAAGTACGGCGAGCTGCTCGCGCGCCTGTGTCCCCCCGACCGCACCCTGGCGGTGGCGGGCACCCACGGCAAGACGACCACCTCCTGGATGCTCCACCACGCTCTGCTCGGCCTGGCCGAGGCCCTCGGCCGCGGCGCCCCGCGCCCGGGAGCCCTGGTGGGAGGCACCGACCGCAGCGGGGGGGCGAACGCCGTCCCGCCCGACGACGGCGGCTGGTTCGCCGTGGAGGCCTGCGAGTACGACCGCACCTTCCTCGGGCTGCGGCCGGCGGGCGCGGTCGTGACCAACATCGAAGCCGACCACCTCGACTACTTCCGCACCTTCGAGCACATCGAGCAGGCCTTCGCGCGGTTCGGCGACAAGGTCAACCCCGAGGGGCTGTTGGTGCTCGGCGGCGACGTCCCCGAGAGCATCGACGCGGCCGTGCGCTGCGACGTCTGGCGCATCGGGCGCGAGCTGAAGATCGACCTGGTCGGAGAGGAACGGGGCTACTTCCGCTTCCGGCTGTGCGGACCGGGTTGGGCGACGCCGGTCGTGAGCCTGGGCGTGCCGGGCGCCTTCAACGTCGAGAATGCGGCCTGCGCCCTGGCTCTGGCCGTGGGGCACGCGGCGCGCGTCTGGCGCCTCGAGCCAGAGGTCGCCGCCGTGGGCGCGGCCACGGCGCTCGAGCGCTTCATCGGCACAGAGCGGCGCTTCGAGAGCTGGGGCATCGCCGACGACGTGGAGGTCGTGCACGACTACGCCCATCACCCGACCGAGGTGCGCGTGACGATCGAGACCGCGCGTCGGGCCTTCTCTACCCGCCCCGTGCACGTGCTCTTCCAGCCCCATCAGTTCAGCCGGACCGCGCGCTTCATGAGCGAGTTCGTCGAGAGCCTGCGCGGTGCGGACCGCGTCGTCGTGGCCGACGTCTACGGCGCGCGCGTCCACATCGACGAGACCCGGTTCGGCTCCCAATCCGACCTGGCGGAGGAGCTGGCCTCGCGCCTGCGGCGGGCCGGCGTCGCCTCCGCGAGCGGCGGCGACCTCCGCGGCAGCGTCGGCGAGACCCTCCGGCAACTCCCGCCCGCGAGCGTGCTGCTCGTGCTCGGCGCCGGCGACGTGGACGGCACCCGTGAACGGATCATCGACGAGCTGGCCCTGCGCCGCCCTGCGGCGGGCCGAACTCTCTCCTAGGACCACCATGCGGGTCGGCGGGCAGGCCGAGTGGCTGCTCGAGCCCGCGACGCCCGACGAGCTGTGCCGGGCCGTGGCGGCGGTGCGTGAGCGCGGCCTGCGCCTGCGCATGTTGGGCGGCGGCGCCAACCTGCTCGTGGCCGACGGCCTGCTCGAGGGGTGCGTGATCGCCACCGCTCGCCTGCGGCGGGTCTTCCGCCCCCCCCCCGGCGAGGGCGAGGACGCGCACTCCGCCGCCGATGCCACCGGCCGCGTCGCTCCCGCTCCCGTCGAGGAGGATCCGCGCCTGGTGGCCTGGTGCGGCGCCTCCCTGCCCGGGCTCGTGCGCCGGGCCGGGGAGCTGGGCCTGAGCGGGCTCGAGATGCTCGCGGGAGTTCCCGGCCACCTCGGAGGCGGCGTGGCCATGAACGCGGGCGGCCGGTTGGGATGGATGTGGGACGTCGTCGAGCACGTGCGCGTCCTCGACGCCGACGGCGCCGTGCGTGACCTGGCGCGCGAGGAGTGCGCGCCCGCATACCGCGACGGGAACCTGGGCGGGCGGATCGTCGTTTCGGCGGTCCTGCGCCTGGAGCTGGACAGCTCCGCTGCCGTGCGCGAACGCGGACGGGAGATCCTCCTGGCGAAGAACGCCGTGCAGCCGGTGGTCGAGGCCTCCTCGGGCTGCATCTTCAAGAACCCCGATCCAGAGGCCTCCGCGGGCCGCACCGCCGGTGAGCTCGTCGACGCCTGCGGCCTCAAGGGCCTCTCCCGCGGCGCGGCCGTGGTCAGTCCCCTGCACGGCAACTTCATCGTCAACCGCGGCGGAGCGAGTGCCGGCGACGTGTTCGGTCTGATCGACGACGTCCGCGAGCGCGTGGCCGAGGCCACCGGCATCGCTCTGGAGTGCGAGGTCCAGCAGTGGCGGAACGAGGATTAGGCCGCCGTCCTCCGTCGCCGGGCGTGTAGGCTGTGCGCCGCGTTCCCGTCCGGGAGGAGCGCGAACCGCGCGGTCCCAGGTCGGGGCGGCGCGGCGAGGTTCCCGGGGGAGAAGACCCCATGTCCGCCGAGCCGTCCGCCGTCTCCGAGGCGGACCCGTACCCGCTCTCGACCCTGCGCCACTCGGTGGCGCACCTGATGGCTTCGGCGGTCGGCGAGCTCTTCCCCGGCGTCAAGTACGGCTTCGGTCCGTCGATCGACCACGGGTTCTACTACGACTTCGAGCTCGTCGAGCCGCTGACCGACGCGGACCTCAAGCGCATCGAGAAGCGCATGCGCAAGATCGCCAGGCGCGCGCCCGAGCTGGTGTGCAGCGAGGCCGACCGCGGCGCGGCGCGCGAGCGCCTGGCCGGCCAGGACTTCAAGCTCGAGGCCTTGGAGCTCATCCCCGAGGACGAGCCGATCACGTTCTACGGCCACGGCGAGTGGGAGGATCTGTGCGAGGGACCGCACATCGACCGGCTCGACCGCGCCTTCGCCTTCAAGCTCCTCAACATCGCCGGCGCCTACTGGCGGGGCGACGAGAAGAACCCGATGCTGCAGCGCGTCTACGGCACGGCGTTTTGGAGCGAGGCCGAGCTCGACGAGCACCTGGTCTGGCTCGAGGAGGTGCGCCAGCGCGACCACCGGCGGCTGGGCGCGGAGATGGACCTGTTCAGCACCCACGCCCAGGCGGGCAGCGGGTTCGTGTTCTGGCATCCGGCGCTGGGGGCCGTCCGCCGCGCAGTGGAGGACTTCTGGTGGGAGCTCCACACGCGCGCCGGCTACGAGGCGCTCTACACGCCTCACGTCTCGCGCGAGGACCTCTTCGCGGTCTCGGGCCACCTCGAGAACTACGACGAGATGATCTACGCGCCGATGGAGATCGACGAGCAGCCCTACCGGGTCAAGCCGATGAACTGCCCGGGGCACATCCTCGTCTACCAGAGCCGCGGCCGCTCCTACCGCGAGTTCCCCCTGCGCTGGGCCGAGCTGGGCACGGTCTACCGCTACGAGCGCTCGGGGACCCTGCACGGGATGCTGCGCGTCCGCGGCTTCACCCAGGACGACAGCCACATCTTCTGCACGGCCGACCAGCTCACCGACGAGCTCGCGGGTGTCCTCGAGCTCGTGCGGCAGATCCTCGGCGGGTTCGGGTTCGCCTTCACCGCCTACCTCGCCACGCGCCCCGACGAGAAGACCATCGGCTCCGACGAGATCTGGGCCAAGGCCAGCGACGCGCTCTGCGCCGCCGCCGAGAAGGTCGACATGCCCCTGGAGATCGACGAGGGCGGCGGGACCTTCTACGGCCCCAAGATCGACTTCAAGATGCGCGACGCCCTCGGCCGCGAGTGGCAGACCTCGACGGTGCAGTGCGATTTCAATCTGCCCGAGCGCTTCGATCTGACCTACACCGACAGCGACGGCGAGCGCAAGCGCCCGATCATGGTGCACCGGGCGATCCTGGGCTCCTTCGAGCGCTTCATGGGCGTCCTGATCGAGCACTTCGGCGGGCGTTTTCCCTTCTGGTGCGCGCCGACCCAGGTCGCGCTGATCCCCATTCGCGAGGAACACGCCGAGTGCTGCGGCGCCCTCTCAGAGCGCCTGCGCGGCGAGCTCTTCCGCGTCGATGCCATGCTCTCGGCGGGTCACATGAACAAGAAGATCAAGGAAGCCCAGCAGCGCCAGGTGCCCTTCATGCTGATCGTCGGGGACCGGGAGGTGGAGGAGGGCACGGTGACCGTCCGCCGGCGCGGGACCCGCGAGCAGGAGACCCTGGCCGCCGAGGACTTCCTGGCTCTGGTGCGCGAACTGCGCTCCACGCGTTCCCTCGACCTGGCGCTCTGAGCACGGACTCTTCGGCGTGCCGCCATGAGCCCCAAGCCCCGCGTCCGCATCGCCAACTGCAGCGGCTTCTACGGGGACCGGTTCGGCGCGGCCCGGGAGATGGTCGAGGGCGGTGCCATCGACTACCTGACCGGTGACTACCTGGCGGAGCTGACGATGGCGATCCTCGCCAGGGACCGGGCGGCGGACCCCGAGGCGGGGTTCGCGCGCACGTTCTTGGCCCAGATGGAGGAGGTCCTGGGGACCTGCCTCGAGCGTGGCGTGCGCGTCGTGGTCAACGCGGGCGGGCTGAACCCCGCGGGCTTGGCGTGCCGCCTCGCCGAGCTCTCCGAGCGCCTGGGCCTGGCTCCCAAGATCGCCCACATCGCCGGCGACGAGGTGACCGAGCGCCTCGGCGCGCTGCAGGGCGCCGGCCACGAGCTGTGCTCGATGACCACCGGCGCTCCCCTCGCGAGCCTCGAGCGCCCGATCCTGTGCGCCAACGCCTACCTGGGAGCGCGCGCCATCGTCGAGGCCCTCGACCGCGGGGCGGACATCGTCGTCGCCCCACGCGTGACCGACACGGCCCTGGTGGTAGGCCCCGCGGCGCACCACTTCTCGTGGGCGGCGGACGACTGGGACCGGCTGGCATCCGCGGTCGTCGCCGGCCACCTGATCGAGTGCGGCACGCAGTGCACGGGGGGGAACTACGCCTTGTTCGAGGAGATCGAGGACTGGGGCGCGTTCGGCTTCCCCTTCGTCGACGTCGAGGCTTCCGGCGAGTTCACCGTCGGCAAGCACGAGGGGACCGGCGGCGCGGTCTCCGTCGGTACGGTCACCGCCCAGCTCCTCTACGAGATCGGCGGGATAGGCTACGTCACCCCCGACGCGGTGGCGCGCTTCGACACGATCCGCCTGGAGCAGACCGGTCGGGACCGGGTGCGCGTCAGCGGCGTGCGCGGCGAGCCGGCGCCCGATCACGTCAAGGTCGGCATCGTCTACGCCGACGGCTACCGCTGGGCGGGCGAGCTGGGCCTGGCGGGTGCGGACTTCGAGGCCAAGGCACGCCTGTGCGAGGAGCAGTTCTGGCGCGAGAACGGCGGGCGCGAGCGCTTTGCGAGTACGCGCTCGGAGGTCCTGCGCGTCCCGGCCGTCGACCCCGACTCCTCGACGCAGGCCGTGGGCGTCCTACGCCTGGCGGTCAAGGACCTCGACGCCGCGCGCGTCGGTCGCGAGCAGTTCGACGCCCTGGTGCGCATGGCCCTGGCGAGCGTCCCCGGAATCGTGATCAGCCCGGACACGCCGCGCCGCAGCACTCTGTGTGCCGGGTTCTGGGGCGCGCTCCTGCCCGAGGGGGAGCTGCGCGTGCGCGTCTTCGTCGACGGCGAGGCGATCGAGGTCGCCCCGCCCGCGCTCCCGCCGCCCTCCGCCGCCAGCGCCGATCCCCCCTCGGCGGCCCGAGCCGCGGCGGCGGTCGCGCCGCCGACGGGCCCGACCGCGCGCGTACCCCTGGGCCGCGTGCTCGGGGCGCGCTCGGGGGACAAGGGTGGGGACGCCAGCCTGGGGTTTTGGGCGGCGGACCCGCGGACCTACGCCTGGGCCGCCGACTTCCTCTCGAGCGAGCGCCTCGCGGAGCTGCTCGGTGGTGATCGCGACCTCGCGCTGGAGCGCAGCCTGCTCCCCAACCTCCTTGCGATCAGCTTCCTGCTGCCGGGGTTCCTGGCGGAGGGGGCCGGCGCGTCCCTCCTGCCCGACGCCCAGGCCAAGGGCCTGGCCGAGAGCGTCCGCGCGCGAGCGGTGGACGTGCCGCGGGCCCTGCTGGGAGCCCCGGCCGCGGGCGCGGACTGAGCCGGCGCCGCGGGCGCGTTCAGTCCTTGGGGGAGGCGCGCGCCCAGGGTGCGGGACGCTTGGCGAGGAAGGCCGCCACCCCGGCGCGGAACTCCTCCTGATCCATGTTCCAGGCCAGCCGCTCCGCGGCGCCCGCGAGGTGGGCATCGAGGCCGGTGAACTGGGTGCGGCGCAGGTGGACGATGCCCTCGGCGCGCACCGTCGGCGGCAGGGCCGCGAGGCGGGCGAGGGCGTCGGTGCAGGCCGCGTCGAGCTCCGCGGCGGGGGTGATCTTGGCCACGAGGCCGAGGTCCGCCGCCCGTCGCGCGTCGAGGGCCTCGCGCCCGAGCACCAGGGAACCCAGGACCTTGGGCGGAAGCTGGGCGGCGAGCACCGGTAGGATCATCCAGGGGAACAGGCCCACGCCGAGCTCGGGGGTCGAGAGCGTCGCGCCCTCGGCGGCGATCACCTGGTCACAGAGCAGGGCGATCCCCAATCCGCCGCCCATGGCGTGGCCGTTCAGGCGCGCCACCAGGGGCTTGGGGAAGCGGGCCATGGCGCGCAGGAGCTCGGCGTAGGCGCCGAGGGCCTCCCCGCCAGCGGCGATCTCCGACAGGTCCCCTCCGGCGCAGAACGCGCGCTCGCCGGCTCCCGTGAGGCACACCGCGCGCGTCGCCCCGTCCTCGGCGCAGTCGGCGAGGGCGGCGGTCAGGGCCCCGACGAGCTCGGCGTCGAGGGCGTTGCCCCGCTCAGGGCGGTCGAGGGTCAGCCACACGGCGTCCTCGCGGCGCTCCCTTCGAAGGGGCGGGCGGGAGGTCTCCTCGGCGGCGCTCACATCCGCATCCAGCCGTAGCCGGGCTCCTCCAGGGGGGCGGAGCTGGTGGCCTCGATGGCCTGGCTCAGCACCGAGCGCGTGTCGACCGGGTCGATGATCCCGTCGTCCCACAACCGCGCCGTGGCGAACAGGGCGCTGCTCTCGGCGTCGTAGGCGGCGGTGATCTCGCGGTGGATGCGCGCGCGCGCGGCCTCGTCGAGGGCATTGCCGAGGCGGCGAGCCTTGTCCTCGGTCACCGTCGCCAAGACGCTCGCCGCCGCGTCGCCGCCCATGACCGATACGCGGCTGCCGGGCCAGGTGAACAGGAAGCGACCGCCGAAGGCACGGCCGCACATGGCGTAGTTCCCGGCCCCGAACGAACCGCCGGTGATGACGGTCAGCTTGGGCACGCGCGCGTTCGCCACGGCGTTCACCATCTTCGCGCCGTGCTTGGCGATGCCGCCCTGCTCGACCTCCTTGCCGACCATGAACCCGTTGACGTTGTGGAAGAACACGAGCGGGGTCTCGCGCGCGTCGCACAGCTGGATGAACTGGGTCGCCTTGAGCGCCGCCTCGGAGAAGAGCACCCCGTCGTTGGCCAGCACGCCCACCCGCCAGCCGTCGATGCGCGCGAAGCCGCACACCAGGGTCCGGCCGAAGCGCGGCTTGAACTCCGACAGCTCGCTGCCGTCGAGGACTCGGGCGAGGACGTCGCGCACTTCAAAGGGCCGGCGCAGGTCAACGGGGACGATCCCGTACAGCTCAGAGGGGTCGTAGCGCGGGGGAGCGGGCTTGGTGCGGTCCGCGCCGGGACGCAGGGGTGTCGGGGGCAGGTTGGCGGCCAGCTCGCGCGCCAGGGCCAGGGCCGCGGGCTCGTCGTCGGCGAGGTAGTCGGCGACGCCCGAGGTGGCCGTGTGCATCGCCGCGCCGCCCAGCTCCTCCACGCCGACCTCCTGGCCCGTCGCGGCCTTCACCAGGGGCGGGCCGGCGAGGAAGATCGCGCCGGTCCCCTTGACCATGATCACCTGGTCGCTCATCGCGGGCAGGTAGGCGCCTCCGGCCGTGCAGTGGCCGCAGACGACCGCGATCTGGGGGATGCCCATGCGCGCCATGCGGGCCTGGTTGTAGAAGGCGCGCCCGCCGTGCTCCCGGTCGGCGAAGAGCTCCGACTGAAGGGGCAGGAATGCTCCGCCGGAGTCGACCAGGGCGATCACCGGCAGGCGATTCTCCATCGCGATCTCCTGGGCGCGCAACCACTTCTTGACCCCCAGGGGGTAGAGCGTGCCGCCCTTGACCGAGGGATCGTTGGCCACGATCACGACGCGACGGCCGGCGACGCGGCCGACACCGGTCACCATCCCGGCCTGGGGCGCATCGCCGTCGTAGAGGTCGTGGGCCGCTAGGGGACTGAGCTCGAGGAAGCCAGCCTTGGGGTCGAGCAAAAGGTCGAGGCGCCGCCGCACCGGGAGCTTGCCGAGTCCGGCGAGGTGGGCCAGGGTGCGCTCGGAGCGTTCCGTGCGCGCCGCCTGCTCGCGCCGGCGGTGCTCGGCCACGAGCGCAGCCATCTCCTCCCGGCGCGCCCCGAAGGCCGGTGTGGTCGTGTCCGTCTTCGAAGCGATGACCGCCATGATCAGACCCCCAACAGCTCCCTGGCGATGATCAGGCGCCGCATCTCCGACGTCCCCGCACCCAGGGTGGCCAGGCGCATGTCGCGGTAGATGCGGCTCACCTCGTACTCGTCGGTGAAGCCGTAGCCGCCGTGGATCTGCACCGCCTCGTGGGCGATCTCGTTCCCCGCCTCGCCGGCGAACAGCAGAGCAGCCGCGGAGAGCTTGTGGATCCGGGTTCCCTTGCCGCCGCGCTCGAGCTCGTCGAGGCCGGCCGCCGCGTGGTGGGCCAGTTGTCGCGCGGCCTCGATCTTGGTGTACATGTCGGCCAGCTTGGCCTGGATCAGCTGGAACTCTCCGATCGGCCGGCCGAACTGCTCGCGCTCGCGCACGTAGCGCAGGCACAGGTCGAGGCAGCGCCGGGCGCCGCCGATCGGCAGGGAGCTCATCACCACGCGCTCGACGTCGAGGCCGCCCATCATCACGTCGATGCCGCCGTGCTCCTCGCCGATCAGGTTGGCGGCCGGGACCCGGCAGCCGTTGAAGAACACCTGGGCCGTCGGCGAGGCCTTGCAGCCCATCTTCTCGATGGGCTCGGAGACCGCGAGGCCGGGGGAGCCGCGCTCGACGACGAAGGCGCTGATGCCCTTCGCGCCCCGGTCGGAGGCGGTCTTGGCGTAGGTCAGGAACAGGTCGGCGCAGGGCGCGTTGGTGATCAGGGTCTTGGAGCCGTCGAGCACGAAGGCGTCGCCGTCGCGCCGCGCGGTGGTGCGGATCCCGACCGCGTCGGAGCCGGCCTCGGGCTCGGTCAGGGCCAGGGCGCCGATCCGCTCGCCCGAGAGCAGCCCCGGCAGGAGCCGTGCGCGCTGCTCGGCGTCGGCGTTGCGGGAGAGGTTGTGGGCGCAGAGGTTGGCGTGGGCGGCCGTGGAGAGGGCTACCGAGGTCGAGCCGTAGGCCAGCTCTTCCCAGGCCAGCAGGACCGCGAGCATGTCCCCGCCGCTTCCCCCTTCGGTCTCGCTGATGCCCAGGCCGAACAGGCCCAAGGCGCCCAGCTTCCGCCACAAGGCCGCGGGGATGTCGCGGGTGCGCTCGAGCTCGTCGGAGAGGGGCGCTACCTCGCCCTCCACGAAGGCGCGCACGCTCTCGCGCAGGGCGGCGTGCTCGTGGGTCGGGTCCTGGTTCATGGCGGGCGCGGGCCGGCGGCGGCCAGGGTACACGACCGGGCGCGGCGTCGGGATCGGGCGTGCAGCACAAACGGCGAGGCGGCGCGGTTTGTCACTCGCTCTCGAACCACTCGGGGGGGACCTCGAGCTCGCCCATCAGCTCCCTCATCCTCTCGCGGGACGCGGCGAGCACATCGGCCAGGCGCTCGTCCGCGGAGAGGTCGGTGCGCTCACCGGGATCCGCTTCGAGGTCGAAGAGCTGCTCCTCGAGGCCCGCGGAACGCAGGCGTACGTACTTGTACCGCCCACCGGCGAGGGCCAGTTCGCGCGGTGTCCCGTCCTTGTGGAACCAGGGCGCGAGGTAGAGGAAGTCGTCGCGAGCGCCTCCCGCTCCTTCGATGGCGCCGAGCAGGCTTCGGCCCTGGACGTCCGCGCCGACCGCCAGGCCGGCCAGCTCCAGGAAGGTCGGTGCGAGATCGACGTTGAGGGTCACCGAGTCGACGACGCTCCCCGCGGGGATGCGGTCGGGGTAGCGCACGCACAGCGGTACGCGGATCGACGGCTCGTAGGCGAAGCCCTTTTGGATCAGGCCGTGCTCACCGAGGAGGTAGCCGTTGTCGCTGGTGAAGGCCACGCAGGTCTCGTCGGCGACGCCTCGCCGCTCGAGCGTGGACAGCAGGTGCCCCACGGCCTCGTCCACCGAGAGCACGAGCTCCCAGTAGCGGCGAACGGTGATCTCGTACAGCTCGGGGTGGGGGTGGGCCCCGCGGTTGCGCCGGTTCAAGCGCGCCTCTCGATGGGTCGTCGGGAGCGCCTCGGGATCGTCGTCGAAGCTCGGCGGCAGGGTCATGGGTGTGCCGTCGAGCCGTCCTCGGTGGCGCGCGGGCGGCAGGTGGGGGGAGTGGCAGTTCTTCAGGGAGAGCACGAGCAGGAACGGCCTCTCGCCCCGCTCGCGCTCGATGAAGCGCGTCGCGTAGTCGGCGAGCACGTCGGTCACGAAGCCGCGCGAGGCCCGGCGCGTGCCGTCGACGTTGAGCGCCTGGTCGAAGTACTCGCCCTGGCCCTCGAAGCTGACCCAGTGATCGAAGCCGCGCCGCGGTGCGGCCCCGGGGTTGGGCAGGTGCCACTTTCCGATGAAGGCCGTCTCGTAGCCCGCCTCGCCCAACAGGTCGGCGACCGTGCGGTGGTCGTCGAGGAAGTCACGCTCCGGCTGGTTGTCGGTCACCCCCGTCTTGTGGGCGTACTTGCCGGTCAGGACGCTGGCCCGACCGGGGCAGCACAGAGAGGTCGTCACGTAGGAGCGCGGGAACAGCGCTCCCTCCCGCGCGATGCGGTCGAGGTTGGGCGTCTCGAGGTAGGGGTTCCCCGTCGCCGAGAGCCCGTCGGCGCGCAGGTCGTCCACGTACACCAGCACGATGTTGGGGCGCTCGGCGCGCGAGGCGGCCGGGGCGAACGCCCCCAGCCAGACCGTCGCCGCAGCCAGCAGGAGCGCGCGCCGGGACGTGGCGGGGAAGGTCATCGATGGGAGCGGGGCGGTCGGAATCCGCGAAGGGTCTCGGGCGTGCGCGCGCCATTCTTATACCCTGCCGGGGCGATGACTTCCTCTGTGGTCTGCGCCCTGCTCCTCGCCGCGCCCGCGGGTTGGAGTCCGGTCGTTCCCGCGCGCGCCGGCGACCCTCGCCCGATCGACTCCGTGCCCTTCGATGCGGACGAGCCGGGGACCTACGTGTTGACCGGCGACCTCGGCCCGTGCGGCGCGGCCTACGGCATCCGCATCCTGGCCGACGGCGTCGTCATCGACCTCGGCGGCTTCGCGCTCGAGGGCGGACTGGGGAGCGGGCCGGGCATCGTCGCCCCAGGCGCGGCGGAGGGCGTCGTCGTGCGCGATGGACGGATCGCCGGTTGGGGCGGGGACGGGATCGCCCTGGGGGAGGTCGCGGGCGTCGAGCTGCGCATGCTGTCACTGCACGACAATGCCGGCCACGGCGCCCACCTCGGGGAGCGCGCCCGGCTCAGCGACTGCTCGAGCGAGTTCAACCACGGCGGGCGCGGCATCCTCACGGGCGCGGGTGCGACCCTCGCCCGCTGCACGGCGCGCGACAACGAGTACGGCGGCCTCTTCACCGGAGCCGGGTCCACCCTCCTGGAGTGCAGCGCCGAGGGCAGCTTCTACGGCAGCGGGATCGAGTCCGGCCCCGATGCCGTCCTGCGCGACTGCCGGGCCTTGGAGAACCGTGCCGGCGGCATCCGCGTGGGCGCCGGCTCACTGGTCAGCGGCTGTCGGGCGAGCGCCAACCTGTTCTTCGGCATCGAGGCCGGCGCAGAGGCGATCGTGCGCTCCTGTCGGGTCCGGGGGAGTGTCGACGGGAGCGGCATCGTGATCGGACGCGGGGGTTGGGCCGAGGACTGCGAGGTCGGCGGCAACAGGCGGCGGGGGATCGACCTCGCCGCGGACTCCATCGCCCGGGGATGCACCGTGCGCGGCAACGGCCAGGCGGGCCTGCGGGCTCGCGCTGGTTGTCGCCTGCTGCGAAACACCTGCGAGTCCAACGGCGGCGCGGGGATCGAGCTCGTCGGCGGGGGGGCGACGGTGGACGGCAACGTCTTCGCCTCGAACAAGGCCAAGGACCTGCTCGCTCCGGGCCGCGGGCACTTCGTCGTGCGCAACACCCTGGCGAAGGGGCGTGCGGTGCTGGGCGGGGGCGGGTTCGTCGCCCCGTTCAGCGACCGCGACGACCCCGAGCGCGGCCCGCTGGACAACCTCAGGCCTTGACGGTCGCGGCGGCGGGGGCGCGCAACCAGGCGATGGTGCGCTCGAGGCCCTCGTCCATCCCGACCCGCTCGCGGTAGCCGACGTCGCGCTCCAGGGGCTCGAGGTCGTAGGAGTGGGACGTGGCGAGCTGGGCCGCGACGAAGCGCGTCATGGGCGGCTCTCCCGCCAGGCGCAGGCCGCGCCAGGTCCACTCGCAGGCGCTGCCCAGCGCGCGCGCCGTCGCGGCGGACAGGCGGCGGCGGGGGGGCGCGACGCCCAATCGTCCGAGCAGGTCGGCGATCCAATCCCACAGGCGCACGGGCTCGCGCTGGCCGACGAAGTAGGCGCGGCCGACGTGGGCGGCGCCGGGCGCGAGGCGCTCGAGGGCGTCGACGTGGGCCACGGCTGCGTTCTCGACGAAGGTCACCGAGACCTCGTTCTCCCCGTCGCCCACGATCGCCAGGCGGCCCGAGCGCGCGCGCTCGACCAGGCGGGGCAGCAGGTGGGGGTCGCCGGGACCGAACACCAGGTGGGGCCGCAGAACGCAGGCGAGCAGCTCCCCGCGCTCGGCGGCCGCGAGCACGCCGCGCTCGGCGGCCGCCTTGCTGGCGGGGTAGTGGGCCAGGAAACGCCGGGCGGGCGGGAGGTCGTTCCCGGCTCCCAAGTGGTCGCGTCCGTCGAAGCAGACGCTGGGCGAGCTGGTGTGCACCAGGCGCTCGACGCCCGCGGCGACGCAGGCCGCGAGCAGGTTGCGCGTGCCCTCGACGTTGGTGCGCCAGTACTCGGCTCGCGGTCCCCACACGCCGGCGCGCGCGGCGCAGTGGACGACGGCGTCCTGGCCGCGCAGGGCCGCGCGCAGGGCGTCGGCATCGGCGAGGTCGGCCTGGACGCAGGCCACGCCCTTGCGCGCGAGATCCGGGTAGGCGCCGCGCGAGAGCGAGGTCGGCTCGTGGCCGCGGGCGGCGAGCTCCTCGATGACGGCCCCGCCCACGAAGCCGCCGCCGCCGGTGACCAGGACCCTCACGCCAGACGCTCCTCTGCCCAGCGCTTGAGGGCCTCGCGGTCGATCTTGGCGTTGTGGCGCACGTCGACGGGGAAGCCGGGGTGGAACAGCAGCTCCCCGGCGTGCGCGCTCGCCGGCCGCGTGCGGGCCAGGGCGACGAGCTCCGCACGCAGGGCGTCGCGCGCCGCCGCGCCGCGCGGGGCCCGCCCCTCGGCGTGCTCCACGACGAAGGCGCACCGCTCGCCGCCGGGCGGGCCGATCCCCACCAGGGCGGAACGGCCCACGGCCTCGTGGGCGTTCAGCACGACCTCGCCCGGCACCGGCAGGACCAGGCCCCCGGGCGTCTCGATGCGATGGGCCTTGCGTCCGCAGAACCACAGGCGCCCGTCGGCGGTCCGGATCCCGATGTCGCCCATGCGGTGCCAGAATCCCTCGCCGTCGCGGATCTTGGCCGCCGAGGTCGCCCGTGGGTCTTCGGCGTACTCGCGGGTGACGACCGCGCCGCGCACGCACACCTCGCCCGGCTCTGGGTCGGAGACTTCGGCCAGGTCACCCCAGTGCGGGATCGCCTCGTCGTCGATCGGGATCAGGCGCACGTCGATCCCCTCGACCGGACGGCCGACGCACGTGCCCAGTCCCTCGGCGAGGCCGGTCTCCACGCTGGCGAGGATCTCGCGTCCGCTGATCGAGGACACCGGGAGCGACTCGGTGGCTCCGTAGGGCGTGTGGACGTCGGCTCCGGCGGGGAGGACGGCGTGGAAGGCGGCGACGAGCTTCGGCGGGACCGGGGCGCCGGCCACGAGCACGCGCCGCAGTCCTCCGAGGACGAGGCCGCGCTCGGCGCACCAGGGCACGACCCGCCGCCAGATGGCGGGGGAGCCGAAGCTGCTGGTGGCGCCGGTGGCCTCGATGGCGGCCACGATGCGCGCGGGGTCGCAGCGGGCGGGCCGGGAGGGATCGACCTCGCAGAAGGCGCAGGTCATCCCCAGAGCCGGGCTGAACAGGGCGAAGAGCGGGAAGCACGCGGCGTCGACCTCCCCCGGCTCGAAGCCGTAGGCGGCGCGCAGCGCCCGCACCTGGGCCTGGAACATCCCGTGGGTGTAGAGCACGCCCTTGGGCGGTCCGGTGCTGCCGGAGGTGAACAGGATCGCCGCGGGTGCGTCCTCGGCGAGTTCGGCGACCTCCCGCCCGCCGTCGCCAGCCGCCGCCAGGCGCGCGAGGGTCGGCCCGCCTCCGGGCGTGGGCGGTCCCGCCGTGAACGCCAGCTCGACGGAGGCGAAGGCGCGGGAGTGGAGGCGCCGCAGGAGGTGGGCGGCGGGGACGCCGATGAGGGCGCGGGGCGCCACCTTCTCAACGCAGCCCGCCACGTTGGCGCGCCCCATGCCCGGATCGATCAGGACCGGGACGGCCCCCAGCTTGAAGAGGGCGAAGGCGCAGGCGACGAGGTCTGTCCCCGGGCGCACGAAGACGCACACCCTATCCCCGGGCCCGAGGCCGTGGCGGGCGAGGCCGGAGGCGAGGGCGCCGGTGCGTTCGTCGAGCTCGGCGAAGGTGACGGCCCGCACGCGGGCGACGCGCGCGCGGCCGCGGGTGCGCACCGTGAGCACGGCGTCGGCGCGCGGGCGGTCGGCGGCGGCCCCGACGAGGGCCCCGGCGATGTTGGCGTTCGGCGCGGGGGGCGAAGCCGTCGCCCCCGAGCCTCTCAGCGCCGTGTCGGGCGCTCGAGGAATGCGCGGAGCCACGGGAGGACCTGTTCGTGGGCGTCTTCGAGGACGAGGTGCCCGGCGTCCTCGATCGGATGGACCTCCGCGCGGGGGAGGCGCTCGGCCCAGGCGTGCCGGAAGGCGGGGGTGAAGCACCAGTCACGCTCGCCCCACGCGATCAGCGCGGGGCGGTCGCGCAGGACGGGCAGGGCCGCGTCGATGGCGGCCAGATCGGCGTAGGAGGGATGGCGCGGCGTCATCGGGATGTCGGCCACGAACTTCCAGATCGCGATGCGATGTTCCCAGCTGTCGTAGGGGGCGAGGTAGCCGCGCCGCACCGCCGGGGTCATGCGCTCGCGCTTGGCGAGGGCCATGCGGCACGCCGCGCGGCTGAAGGCGCCCAGGCCTCGAACCAACGCCTGCCCCACGAACGGGGTGCGGCAGAGGTCGATGCGCAGGGGGATGCGGTCGAAGGGAAAGGCGGCGCTGTTGAGGATCGCCAGGCCTGCGATGCGCTCGCTCTGGCGTACGGCGGCACCCAGGCCGATGGCCCCGCCCCAGTCGTGGACCAGCAGGGTGACCCGCTCCAGGTCGAGCTCGACCAGCAGGCGCTCGAGGTTCTCGACGTGCCCGGCGAGGCGGTAGCTCCAGGCGCCGGGCTTGTCGGAGCGGCCGCATCCGAGGTGGTCGAGAGCGATCACGCGGTGGCGGTCGGCGAGCTCGGCGACGACGTGCCGGAAGGCGAACGACCAGGTCGGATTGCCGTGGACGCAGACCAGCGGGTCGGCCTCCCGCGGTCCCTCGTCCACGAAGTGCAGGCGGCCGGCGGGGGTCTCGAGCCAGCGCGGCTCGAAGGGGAACTCGGCGCGGACCTCCTCCGGAAGGGGCGCGACGGCGGCGCGGGCCGGGGACGGCGCGGGGGCCTCGAGGATCGCCGCGGAGGCGCCGCCCGTGCGTCGGGGCTCGCCGGCGGTCATCGATCCCTGTCCTCGCCGGCGACGCGCTCGACCAGGGCGCGGTCGAAGTAGTTCACCCCCATCCCCGCGTCGACCACGATGCCGCCGGCGTTGATGCCGCTGGAGCGCGGGCTGAGCAGGAAGCAGGCGGCGTCGGCCACCTCGCCGGTGGCGAGACCGCGCTTGCGCAGGGTCGCCTGCTCGCCGAACAGGTAGCTGTCGACGTAGCCTGGGATGCCGGCCGAGGCGGAGGTCTTGAGCAGGCCGGCCTTGACGGCGTTGAAGCGCACCTCGCCGAAGCCGCTGAAGCTCTTGGCGAGGAACACCACCGTGGAGTCGAGGGCGGCCTTGACCGGCGCCATGTAGCCGTAGTTCTCCGCCGCCATGTCGGTCTGGGAGATCGAGATCGTGACCACCGACGCGTCGGGGGAGAGCAGCTCGCGCAGGGCGTTGGAGAGGGCGACGAGCGAGTAGCAGGAGATGTCTACCGCCTGCAGGAAGGCTGCCTTGGGAGTCTCGTGGAAGCGGCCGGAGGCGTCCTCGTAGTCGGCGAAGGCGATCGAGTGCAGGAAACCGTCCAGGCGTGGGTGGCGCAGGGAGAGCTCCTCGCGCAGGGCCTCGATCTGCTCGGGGAACTCGACGTCGCAGACCAAGACGTCGCGACCGGGCAGGAGCCGCTCGCACTGCTCCCGGCGCTGGGGGCTGCGCACGACGTAGACCACCTCGGCGCCGGCCTCCTCGAGGCGTGTGCCGACGTGGTAGGCGACGCTCTTCTTGTTGGCGACGCCGAAGACGGCGAGCTTGCGTCCTTCCAGGCCGAGCCAGTCCACTCAGGGCTCCTCTCGCGCGAGGAGAACGGTGAACTCCAGGCGGGCGACGGCCTCGCCCTCGGCCGAGAGCACGCGGGCGCGCACGCGGCGCGCGCCGCCCTCCCGCTCGACGATCCTGGCCTCAGCCCGCACCGTGTCCCCCGGACGGACCATGCGCCGGAAGCGCGCGTCCCCGATGCGAGTCAACACCGGGACCGCGTCGTCGGGGGAGGGATCGGTAGCGGCGCTCTTGACCAGGACCGCGGCGCTCTGGACGGCGAACTCGCAGAGCAGGACACCGGGCGTGATCGGGTTGCCGGGGTAGTGGCCCTCGAAGAACGCGGCGTCGGGCGGCACGCGCCACTCGGTGACGATCGTCTCCTCGCCCAGCTCGACGACGCGGTCGACGAACAGGAACGGGGGCCGGTGGGGGATTCGCTCCTCGATCTCCGACCGCTCGAGGGTCGTCGCCCTAGAGTCCACCATTCACCTCCAGGACCGCCCCGTTGATGTAGCCGGCCTCCCGCGCCGCGACGCAGCGCACGGCGAAGGCGATCTCCTCGGGGGTCCCGAAGCGGCGCGCGGGGACCTGCTTTCTGTACTCCGTGAGCTGCGTCTGGGAGAGGTCGGCGAGCAGCTCGGTCTCCACGAAGCCGGGGGAGACGCAGTTCGCCGTGATGCCCCGCTTGGCGACCTCCTTGGCCAAGGAGCGCATCAGGCCGACCTGGCCGGCCTTGGAGGCGGCGTAGTTGCCCTGGCCCTCGAATCCGAGTCGGCCCGCGGGCGAAGTGATGAACACGATGCGCCCGTAGCGGCGGGTCATCATGTGGCGCACGGCGAACTTGCTCATGGTGTAGCCGCCCGTGAGGTTGGTCTCGATCACCTGCGACCAGTCCGTGGGAGACATCAGGGCCAACAGCGCGTCGCGGCGGATGCCGGAGTTGTTGACGAGCACGTCGACGCCGTCGGAGACCTCCTGTTCGACATCGCTCCAGAAGCTCTCGGCGGCGCCGTGGTCGGCGACGTCGAAGCGAGCCAGCCGCAGGCGACCGGGCCAGGCCGCGCACTGATCGGCGAGGGCGTTCGCCGCCTCCTCGCCGGAGTGGTAGGTGGCGTAGACCGTCGCGCCGGCTTCGAGGAAGCCGAGGGTGACCGCTCGCCCAAGGCCGCGCGTGCCCCCGGTGACCACCACCGTCTGGCCTTCGAAGCTCATGCGGGCACCTCGGTGGCGCGCCTCAAGAGGGCGTCGATCTTGTTGGAGGCGATGGCGCCGTAGTTGGCCGCGCCGAGCCAGCCGGACATGATGATGCCGACGCTGCCGGCGTGGAACAGGCCCTCGAGCTCCTCGCTCAGACCCATGCTGCAGGCCAGCCCCTCGAACTTCGTCCCGAAGGAGGCCCCGGCGGGGTGCTGGGTGTAGAAGCCGAACGTTCGCGGCGTGGCCGCCTCGGCGTGGTCGATCTTGGCGCCCACCCCGGGCACGAAACGCTCGAGGTGCTCGATCGTCTCGGCGACCATGCGCTCCTTCTCGGCGACGTAGCGTTGGGGAGAGAGGTCGGCCCAGTCGGCGTGGTGTGCGTTGGTCGAGCTGACGATCGTGTAGCGATCCGACCCGGGCCGCGTCTTGGGGTAGTAGAAGGAGAAGGTCCGGCTCTCACCGTGCATGTCGCACAGGGAAGGGGAGTCGAACCGCTCGCGGGTCGAAGTGAAGAGGAGGTCGGTCACGAAGGGAATCGACTCTCCGCGCCGCAGGCCGAGGTAGACCTGGCAGCTCGAGTTGCTCAGCCGGACGGCCCCGACCTGCCCTTGGAACTCCTCGCTGAAGTGCTCGGCACCCACGAGGTGCTCGACCGTGGCCTTGATGCTCGCGTTCGAGAGCACCGCACGGGTCTCGATCACGCGACCGGCGGCCTCGACGCCGTGTACGCGCCCGGATTCGACCAGGATGCGCTCGACCTCGACGCCGTGGAACACGTCGACGCCGTTGCGCGCCAACTCGGCCTTCATCTCGCGGATCAGGCGGTCGGTCCCGCCCGAGAAGGTGAAGACCCCCTTGCTCATGAAGTTCGAGAAGACGATCCCGTAGGTGATCGCCGGGTCGTCGAGGGAGGAACCGTTGGCGTAGGAGATCGGCTCCATGAGCAGCCGGTGGACGTCGTTGCGCCCCGGGAAGAAGTGCTCGAACAACTCCCCGATCGTCTCACCCGAGTCGTCGTAGAAGTTCATCGCGCGCAGGTGCCCGAAGAACTCGTCCACCCGTGCGCGCTCGAGCCCGAACGTCTCCACGAGGTGGCGTGTGAAGTCCTCGCGGGTGAAGTCCGTCTCGAAGGAGAACTGGGGATTGTCGAAGCGGATGCTCTCCAGCTGGACGATCGAGTCGGCGATCGTGCGGTTCCAGTACTTGCGGCAGGTCTTCTTCATCCCGACCGGGAAGCCGTGCAGGGAGATGTCGAAGACGTGGCCGCCGCGGCGCTTGAACCAGGTCGCGAGGCCGCCGAGGTTGTAGTGCTGCTCGAGCAGGGCGACGGTGAACCCCGAGCGCCCGAGGAGATTGGCGGCAGTCAGGCCCGCCAGGCCGCTGCCCACGACCACGAGGTCGTACGCCCCGCGCGCCCGTGCGAGGGGATCGCCCCGGCGCGGCGCTCGCCCGTCGGTGCTGCCGCGGTGTGCTGTGCGCGGGGTGTTCATCATCAGGCGGGGCTCAAGGCGTGGCGATTGGCGATCGTGATCCCGCTCAGGAGCGCGCCCACGATCCCGAGCAGGCCCTGGTCGGTGCCGATCAGGTTCAGACCATCGAACGGCGTGCGGCCGTCGAGTCGCTTGCGCGGGCTGCCGTACACGGCGCCGCCCCGGCGGCCGGTGTAGCGCCGGACCGTCGTGGGGCTGAAGGTGTCGCGGTAGACCTCGTGCGGGCGGGGATCGAAGGCGAAGCGGTGCGCCACGTCGAGGGCGCGCTCGGTGCACTCGCCCTTCGCACGAGAGTACGCCTGCGGTCCGAGCGCCGCCCAGCGATCGTGGTTGGCGAGGGTCGTCAGGCGCAGCAGACCCTCGCCCGTCTCGCTCTCTCCGACGTAGTTGTCGGGGCAGCAGATCACGCCGCTGGTGGGGTCGATCAACTCCTGGGGGCAGCGCCAGCGGAAGCGCTCGGCGTGGTTGAAGAACGTCACCGCGGCGTCGTGCCCCAGCTCGACCGGCTTGCGGTCGAGCACGTGGATGGACTCGGTGAAGGCCAGCCGGCCGAGGTCGCCCTCATCGACGTGGTCGGCCACCGCGGTCGGACCGCACAGCTCCATCGTCTCCGGGTGGCCGGCCGAGGACAGCACGAGGTCGGTGGACAGGACGGAGCCGTCCTCGAGCAGGACCCCGCGCACCCGGCCTGCGTCGAGCAGGACGCGCTCCACGCCGCAGCCCAGGCGCAGCTCCCCGCCGGTGGCGTCGAGGCGCTCGAGCAGGAGGTCCAGGAGCGGCTTGATGCCGCCCGCGGGCCGGGCGAAGCCCTCCACGAACAGGCTCTGGAACAGGATGTTGAACTGGTACCAGTCGACGTCGTCCTCGCGGGCGCTCCCGTAGAAGCAGATCGGGAGCAGGAGCATGTCGACGAGCAGGGGGTCGGAGAGGTACTCGCGCAGCACCGTGCGCGCCCCCTCGAAGGCCCGCGGTGAGGCCGCATCGGCCGGGAGCGAGAGGTCGCCGGCGAGGCGAGCGAAGCCGTCGCGCTGGTCGGGGAAGCGCTCGTCGACCTCCTGTTGGAGAAGGCCGAAGTCGTTGCAGAAGCTCAGGGCGACTCCGGGGAAGCGGATGCGCGACACGCGCTGGGGCCTGAGGCCGAGGTCTGCGTGCCGCAGTCGCAGGGCGCGCAGGACGCGGGTGAGGGGCGCGCCCGGCGTGCGCGGCCCGA
Organism: Planctomycetota bacterium; assembly: GCA_030746555.1. GTDB lineage: Bacteria > Planctomycetota > UBA1135 > UBA1135. The sequence goes on from JASLMK010000127.1 coordinate 28,082, forward strand.
CGAAGTTCGTCAGGGCGTGCAGGCCGACGTCGAAGCGCCGCCCGGCCCGCTTGTAGAACGAGTTGAGCCCGCCCCAGAGCGTGTGGCGCTCCAGCACGACGACCCGCTGGCCGAATCCGGCCAGGCGGATGCCGGCGGCCAGGCCGCTCATGCCCGCGCCGATGATGACGGCGTCGTGCTTGTCCTGCGTGCTCATGGCGCGCCCCGGCGAGGAGGCCGGCGGCCCGGCTCAGACCGCCGCCTGGAGCTCCTTGTCCTCCAGCTTGGGCAGGAGGTACTCGGCGCAGGAGGCCAGGCTCGCCAGGCGCGGGTACTCGTCCTCGGGGACCTGGACGCCGTAGCGCTTGCGCAGCTCCATGACGATGTCGAGGAAGTCCATCGAGTCGAGGTCGAGCTGGTCCCGAAGGGGCACCTGGGGGTCGACTGCGGAGAGCTCCTCGTCGGGGTTGATCGAGTGGATGATGTCCTTGATGGTGATGATGATCTCGTCGGGAGTCATGGCAGGCGGTGTGTTTGCTGCGGGTTTCAGATGCGGCGGACGACGACAGCCGAGTTGATGCCCAGCATGCCGAAGGAGAGGTTCAGGATCGTGTCGATGCGCTCCGCGGGACGCGGTGAGTCGAGCACCAGCCCGCGCATCTCGCACTCGGGGTCGAGGCGCTCGACGTTGATGGTCGGATGCACCAGACCATCGGTGAGAGAGGGGAGGTTTCCGGCCAGCTCCAGGGCGCCGGCCGCGCCCATGGCGTGGCCGATGTAGCTCTTGGTGTTGTTGACGAGGATGCCCGGTTCGTCGCCGAAGACCTCGCGCACCGCCCTGCACTCCTGGATGTCTCCCTGTTCGGTCGCCGTCGCGTGGGTGCTGACGAGGTCGATGTCCCCGGGTGACAGACCGGCGCTCTCGACGGCGGCGCGCATGCACTCGTTCTGGCGCTCGGCCAGGGGCAGGACGAAGTCGCTGGCGTCGGAGTTCACGTGGTGTCCGACCACTTCGGCCAGGATGGTCGCGCCGCGGCGGCGCGCGTCCTCGAGGCGCTCGAGCGCGTACAGGCAGCCGCCCTCGGCGACGACGATCCCGTTTCGATCGAGGTCGAAGGGACGCGAGGCGCGAGCGGGATCGGTGTGGCTGGCGAGGGCTCCCTGGGCGCGGAAGCTCGCGAAGATGCCGAAGGTGTGGATGCTCTCGGAGACACCGCCGCCCAATGCCAAATCGACCTCGCCCAGCTGCAGCATCTGCACGCCGTGGATCAGGCCCAGGTTCCCGGCCGCGCAGGCGCCGCCGAGGCAGTAGGCGGGGCCGGTCAGGCCCAGGTTCAGGGAGACTTCCCCGGCCGGGCTGTTGGCGACCGTGCGCGGGTTGTGGTGGTGCGACCAGAACGAGAGGTCGAAGTCGTGCTGGGACACGGAGTGGATCTCGTTCTCGGTCTCCACGTTGCCGTGCTCGGTCGTACCGACGAAGACGCCGACGCGGTCGCGGTCGAGCCCCTCCGTGGCCAGGCCGGCGTCCGCCAGGGCCTCCCGGGCGCAGTAGACTGCGATCGAGCCCGCGCGCGTGCCGCGCCGCACGTCGCGGCGCTTCTGGTGGCGCAGGGCGTCGAAGTGGCAGACCCCGGCCAGGGTGCGGCCGACGTGGCGCACCTCGAGCTCCTCGACCCCCGAGACGCCTGCCAGGAGGTTGGCGCGGAAGGTCGGGAGGTCGTCGCCGTTGGGGCTGGTCAGCCCGACACCGGTGATGACCACCCGCGGCAGGTCAGCTCGCCGCATCGGCCTCCTCGTCGTCGGCGCCGACGAGGACGGCGTCGGTCTGGCGGCCGCGGGCGAGGGCGCGCGCCGGGACGGCCATGCCCACCTTGACCGCCGCGCCGAGGGCGCGCGAGAGGAGGCTCGAGCTATCGCCGAGGGCGCGCTCGACCGAGGTGAAGACGAGCTGCATGATCGCCTCGGCGATCTCGCAGGAGGAGAGGATCGAGCGCAGGGTCAACACGCGTGGATCGCGGTCCCCGTAGCGCTCGCGCACGTAGGTCAGGGTCTGCTCGGTGGCCTGGCGCAGCTTGCCCATCACGACCTGCTCGCGGCGCCGGAAGACGGTCGCCACGATCGAGAGCGTGTTGCCCACGGGAGCGTGGAGGTTGCAGCGCCGGGCGGGATCGAAGTGGGAGTGGATCGCCCCCCAATCGGAGAGCTCGTTCAGGCAAGTGCTGGTGGAGCCTTGGGAGATCCCCAGGGTTGCGGCGACCTGCTTGTTGGAGAGGGGCTTCTCGGAGAGCACGAGCAGTCCCCAGACGCTGCCGTGGATGCGCTTGAAGCCGAAGGTCTTGAAGAACAGCTCGAAGGTCGGGAGCTGGGCGGCCAGGGGCGCGTCGAGCTCGACCGCGTCGGGGGAGGGATCGGGGTGATCGTGGGAGGTCATGGCTGCGGGCGCGCGGATGCGCGGGGGGTTGCCGGACGGGGGAGGGCGTCGGCGGGCGCTCGGGCGCAGGCGGCGCCGGGCTGGGTCGGGATCGGCTGATCGCCGAGGTGCGGCGAGGAGCGGGATTCTCCGCCTCGAGAGGCCCGGCCTAGCCGCGATTTTCAGATTTTTCTGAAATCCGAGAGGGTGGCCCCCGACGGGCCCTCCAGGGCCAGCATGCAGCACTGCAGCCCGCTGCCGATGCCGAGCAGGGCCACGCGCCGGGCAGCGCAGAGCCGCCCTTGGTCGAGGGCGAGGGAGTAGGTGATCGGAAGGGAGGCCGAGCCGACGTTCCCCAGGCGCTCGACCGTAGGGAAGTCGCGCGCGGGATCGAGGGCGAGGGTCTCGAGCAACAGCCGCCGGTGCGCGACGCCGACTTGGTGGGTCACGACGCCCTCGATCTCATCGCGCGTCCAACCGGTCTCGGTGAGGAACTCGTCGAAGGTCTGAGCGGCCAGGGCGTTGCCCGCGTGCAGCATGGCCTCGGAGTCCGTCTCCATCAGGGGGCCGGCGCGTCCCGGCTCCGTCTCGCCCCGGCACAGCTCGACGTGCTCGGTGGCGGAGCGGGAGGCGGCGACCACGAGGCGCGGCGCGCTGGGGGAGAGGGATTGGTGAGCGAGGACCGCGGCCGCCGCGCCCGAGCCGATCGTCAGGGAGGCGAGGGCGCGCTTGAGGTCGCCGCGCCCCGCCGCCGGGTCGCTCGAGAGACGCGCTAGCGTCTCCTCCACCAGGGGTCGGCCGTCCTCGCCGGTGACCACCAGCGCCGCGTCGATGCGCCCACCCTCGATCATGTTCGCCGCCACGACCATGGCGTTGGCGAAGCCCAGGCAGGCGTTGGAGAGGTCGAAGGCCGGGCACGAGGCGGGGAGCTCGAGGGCACGGTGGACGACCGAGGCCGTCGCCGGCTCCAGGAAGTCCCGGCACACCGAGGCGTGGATCACGCAGCCGATACGCTCGCGCGCGATGTCGCTGCGCTCGAGCGCAGCGGCACCGGCCCGAGCCGCGGCCTCGCTCGGTCGCGTGCCGCGGGGCCAGAAGCGCCGCTCGCGGATGCCGCTCATCAGCTCCAGGCGCCCGACCGAGAGGTTGAGACGCTCGTAGAGCGGCGCGAGACGTTCCTCGAGCTCCGCCGAGGTGACGACCTCCTCGGGGAGCGCGTGGGCGATCGAGTCGAGATGGACCTTTTCGAAGCGCATGGCGGGCCGGGGAGCATAGGGTGTGGGCCCGTCCCGGCAAGTCCGCCGCGGCGCTCCGGCCCCCTGGCGCGGGTTCGGTTGACGGAACGCTGCCGTCTCCTGCACCCTCTTCAGCCGTGAATCCGGCGGAGATCCCCATTCTGCACGTCGACATGGACGCCTTCTACGCGTCGGTCGAGGTGCGCGACAACCCGTCCCTGGCGGGCTTGCCGGTGTGCGTCGGCGGCCCGGCCAGCGGGCGCGGCGTCGTCTCCGCGGCGAGCTACGAGGCGCGGCGCTTCGGCATCCACTCGGCGATGCCCACGGCCGTTGCCCGGCGAGCGTGCCCGGACATGATCCTGCTGCCGCCCGACTTCGAGAAGTACACGCGCGTCTCGGCCCAGGTGATGGACGTGTTTCGCAGCTACACGCCGCTGGTCGAGCCGCTCTCTCTCGACGAGGCGTTCCTCGACACGACCGGCTGCGAGCGCCTGTTCGGAGACTCGATCGAGATCGGGCGCGCCATCAAGCGCGACATCCTGCGTGAGACCGGGCTCGTCGCGTCGGTCGGCGTGGCCTGCTCGAAGTTCCTGGCGAAGCTGGCCTCCGAGCTGGACAAGCCCGACGGCTTCCGCGTCATCCGCCCCGACGAGATCCGCGAGGTGCTCGACCCGCTCCCGATCTCACACCTGTTCGGGATCGGCGAGCGCACGGCCAAGCGCTTCGAGGCGCTGGGGATCGAGACGATCTCCGACCTCGCGTCCATGCCGCGCGACAAGGTCGTCGCTGACTTCGGCGCGAGCGGCGCCTGGGTGCACGACTTGGCCCACGGCCTCGATCCGCGCCGGGTGGCGCCGCACCGCCGCGAGAAGTCTCACGGGATGGAGCGCACCTTCGCCGAGGACATCGCCGACCGCGACGAGCTGCGCGCCTTCCTGCTCCAGTTCTGCGAGGAGGTCGCCTTTGGCCTGCGCGACCGCGGCCTGCGCGGCCGCACGATCACCCTCAAGGCCCGCTCTCCGGACTTCAAGACCGTGACGCGCACGCGCACGCTCGACTACCCGACGGGGATCGGGGCGCGCATCTACTCGGTGGCCCGCGAGTTGCTCGAACAGGTTCCCCCCGGCCCCCTGCGCCTGGTCGGCGTCTCGGTCTCGAACCTCGAGGACGTGCGCGCTCCCCTGCAGCGCGGGCTCTTCGGCGCTGGAGGCGATCCCGGACGCACGCGCTCGGACTGGCTGGCGACGCGCGAGAAGCTCGAGCGCATCACCCCCAGCCTGGACAAGTTGCGGCGGCGCTTCGGGCGCGGGACCGTCCAGCCCGCCCGCCTGCTCGGCCGCGCGGTCAAGAGGGCGGAGCCGGCTCCCCGCATGGATCCCGATCCAAAGCCGTAGGGCAGGGCTAGCCCGGTCCTAGTGGTCGTCGGTCAAGTAGCTCATGAACGACATCCCGATGTCCTCGAAGGGGTGCGTTCGCGGGACCTCGATGGCGTCCTTGATGCAGACCTGCTCGCAGAGCTTGCAGGAGGTGCAGTTCTTGGGGATGACCTCGGCGACGGTGGAGGTCTGCGGGTGGTGCAGCGCACCGTCGTCGACGAGCGGGCGCATCACGAGGGCGTCGAAGGGGCAGACATGGGTGCAGAACTCGCACCCGGTGCAGAGCTCCTCGTGGACGAGCGCCTTGGGGACCTTCTTGGGCTTGATCTTCTCGACGAGGACCTCGCGCTGGTCGTCGATCGCGTCGAAGGGGCAGTAGACGCCGCAGACCGAGCAGTTGATGCACAGGTCGGGGTCGATCTGGTAGCGCTCTTCGCCGCCGGAGATCGCGTTGGTGGGGCAGACGCGCTCGCAGATGGAGCATGCCGTGCAGGCGTCGGTGATGAAGTGCGACCTCCAGTTCCACCTCGCCATCGCCTGCTCGTCTTTGAACCCGACGATCTCGACCAGCCCGTGGGCGTCGGAGCGGTGCTTGAACCCGACCAAGTCGGTCGGGATTTCGACGGTCGTCGTGAACTGCCCGGGGAACGAGTTCGAGGTGTGGGTCAGGGCGCGGATCTTGGGGTCGGTGACCCAGGCGGTGATCAACAGCGAACCGCCGGCGGTGTAGACGTGCGATCCGTAGGCCGGCATCAGCTCGGGCAGGCCGTAGCGGAACCGGTCGCGCACGGCGGGCACGCGCGTCGGCAGGTGCAGGCGCACGAGGACGTGGTCGGTGAACTCCTCGATCGTGACGTCGCGGCCGTAGCGCCGGTCGCGTTCGACCCTGTCCTCCTCGACACCCCGCCAGCGAGCCCACTCGGCCTCCCAGCCGTCGATCTCCTCGAGTTGGGCGAGGTCCTCCGCAGGCGGAAGCTCCCCCGAGTAGCCGATCGCGCTCGTCGGGCAGGTATCGACGACGACGCGGGCGTTGTAGAGGGCCGAGTCGTGGCCGTCGATCTCGTGGGCCTTCTCGTCATCCCCCATGGAGAAGATCTCGGGGAAGTCCTGGCAGCAGGCGTCGCAGGCGATGCACAGCTCGGGGTCGACACGGAAGGTCTCCAGGCTGGCGACGGTCTGCTCGGCGGTCGGGTCGGCCATGATCGTGGGCGCTCTGCGGGCGGATGGGGGCCGGAGGGGCGGCGGCGCGCCTCCGAAGGGTTCCAACAGGCCATTGTGCCGCACTGGCGACGGGGGGCAAGACCCTGACGGGAAGGAGAGGGTGTGGGGTCCGGGCCGGGGGAAGGCCGTCTTTGGCGGCTGTCGGGGGCATGGGACGGGCCAATTTGGTACATGCAGGCACACCACCGCCGGGCGCGCGCCGCGCGCGCCCCCCGCCCGCCCGTGAAGCGCCTCCCCGTGCACCCCGCACCTGCCCGCGTCCGCCGCCGCCTAGGAGCCGTGGCACTGGCCCTGGTACTCTGCGCGGGCTGCGGCGACGGCGGCGGAGACGGCTACATCGACGGCATCCTGTCGGGCGGAGCGGACCCCACGGGGGTCTACGACGCCGGCTACACGGTCCTGACCTCGACCGGCTGCGGGCTCTCACCGGACGACACCGGCTCGATCCTGCTCGTCATCACGCCCGCCGCCGCCGGCGCCTATCGGGTCCACGTCCGCCTCGACGGGGCCACCGACATCGGCCCCTACGCGGGCACGATCTCGGCCGTGGCGATCGGCCAGGTCGAGCTCTCGGTCAGCGGCGTGGGCGCGCTCAACGAGGGGACCCCCAACGAGATCCTCTACGACCTCACGGGAACGACGCTCGTCGCCGGCGGCGGCTCCGTCTCGGGGACCCTCGCGGAGGCCGTCAGCGGGGCGGCGAACTGCACGGTCACGCGCGCGGTCTCCGGTTCGATCGGAAGCGGCTCGAGCGATCTCTCAGGGAGCTTCGACTTCGAGATCGCCACGATCGAGGCCGACGGGGGTTGTCCAGACGCCACGGCGGATCCGGCCGAGGAGCTCACGGGAACGTTCACCGACCTGGGGAGCGACAGCTACCAGTTGAGCCTCGACGACGGCGCCGGAGACGTGGACAGCTTGGACGTGACGTTGAGCGGGGAGACCTTGGCGGTCAGCGGCAGCTTCTCGGAGCAGGATGGCGCCTCGTCGTGGACCGTCACCGTCGACGCCTCGGCGATCACCATCCACGACGACTTCATCACCGGCAGCCTGGACGTGACCCTGACCGGGGACGTCGAGTGCCAGCGGGTGCTGGGCGTGTACGCCGAGCGTTCCTCGTCGGGCCTCGTGTTCGGAGGCGGCCTGTTCTCGGGCGCCTGGCTCTCAGCGAGCGCGGGCACGCCGCGACCGGTCAGCCTGAACCTGGACGGCGTGCCCCTGGGCGCGCGCGGCGCCTTCGCCGCGGTCTCGGCGACACGCGATCAGCGCATGGTGCTCTCGGGCCGCCTGGTCACGCCTTTCGAGATCGTCGGCAGGATCACCCTCTGCCGCGCCGGCGGGGCGAGCGCGGACGGCGGTCCCCTCCGCTTGCGGCGCGTGGGGAGTCGTTGAGAGGCATGACGAAGGTCCAGCCGCCGCTCACTGGCCTCGCCCGCGCCCTGGCAGCTCTCTGCCTGGCCGCGGGCGCGTCGAGCTGCGTGGAGATGCCGATCCGCAACTACACCCTGCACCTGGGCCAGCGCTTCCTCGATGAGGACGGCTGGGAGCCGGTCTCCGACCAGTTCACGATCGGCGTGGAGACCGACACCTATCGCCCAGAGGACGGCTGGGGCATGGAGCTGGGGGCGTTGTACTCCCGCGACGACGGGACCTTCCCGATCGAGGGGCTCGAGTCGGTGGAGGCGACCGGGAAGACCTGGGAGGTCTACGTGGGCGTCCGCCGCACCCTCGAGACGCGGAAAGGGAAGGCCCATCCCTACCTCGGCGCCGGCCTGACCTGGATCTGGTCGAGCTTCGATGCCTCCAGCGATGAGCAGACCTTCTCGGGTGACGACGACTCCCCGGCGATCTACCTGCACGGCGGCGTCATGTGGCGCGTCGGCGCCTCGCTGAACGTCGGCCTCGACCTGCGCGTCGTGACCGGAGCCTCGGCCGACATGTTCGACATCGACGGCGACGCGGACTACGCCCAGGCGGCGCTCGGCCTGGGCTTCCGATTCTGAGGGCGCGGCCCTCAGTGGGCCTCGAGCCAGTTCGCGCCCCAGCCGAACTCCACCGCTAGAGGCACGCGCAGGTCCGCGGCGCCCTCCATGCACGCACGCACGACCTCGACCGTCTCGTCGAGTTCGCCGCACGGGACCTCCAGGAGGAGCTCGTCGTGGACCTGCAGCAGCATGCGCCCGGCCAGGGGCGAGGCCTCCAGCCGCGCTTCGAGGTCGATCATGGCGCGCTTGATGATGTCCGCCGCCGAACCCTGGACCGGGGTGTTGATGGCCGCGTTCTCCGCGAAGGAGCGTGCGCGCGGGCTCGACGAGGTGAGCTCGGGGATCCTGCGGCGCCGGCCCATGAGCGTCTCGACCCAGCCCTTCTCGCGCGCCGTCTCCAGCAGGCCGTCGATCCACTCCCGGACGGTCGGGAACGAGTCGAAGTAGCGTTCGATGAACGCGCGCGCCTCGACGACGGTCAGGCCCGTCTCCCGCGCCAGGCGCGCGGCTCCCATGCCGTAGAGTAGGCCGAAGTTGATCGCCTTGGCGCGGCTACGCAGCTCCCGGTCGACCTGGTCGGGCTCGACGCCGAAGACGACCGCGGCGGTCGAGGCGTGGATGTCGCGGCCCTGTTCGAAGGCCTCGACCATGGCCGGGTCCCCGCTCAGGTGGGCCATGATGCGCAGCTCGACCTGGCTGTAGTCCGCCGCGAGCAGGACCCACTCCCCGTGCTCGTCGGCCTCCCGGGGAACGAACGCCTCGCGTAGGCGCCGGCCGCGCTCGGTGCGCACGGGGATGTTCTGCAGGTTCGGGTCGCTCGAGGCGAGGCGCCCCGTGGCGGCGGCGACCTGGCTGAAGGAGCAGTGGATGCGCCCGGTCTTCTCGTTGACGAAGGTCGGCAAGCTGTCGACGTAGGTGCTCTTGAGCTTGGCGAGGGCGCGGTAGGCGAGCAGGCGCTGCACGATCTCGACCTCGCCGTACTTCTCCGACAGGGTCTGGTGGTCCGTACTCCAGCCGGTCTTGGTGCGCTTGGGGCGTTGGATCCCGACCGCGTCCTGGATGCGCAGCTTCTCGAACAGGAGCGCGCCGAGGGCCTTGGTGCTGTTGACGTTGAACTCCTCGCCGGCGAGGCGGTGGAGGTCGCCGACGGCCTCCTCGAGGTCGGAGGCGAGCTCGACGGAGAGCCCGGCGATGAGCTCGGTGTCCAGGCGGACGCCGCGCTCCTCCATGGCCGTCAGCACCCCCGTCAGGGGCATCTCCAGCCCCGAGAAGAGCTCCTCGGCCTCGCTCTCGGCCAGCTCCCGCTCCAAGACCTCCCGCAGGCGGAAGGTCACGTCGGCGTCCTCGCATGCGTACTCCGCGACCTTGTCGACGGCCACTTCGGCCATGGTCACCTGCTTCTTGCCGGTCCCGATGATCTCCTTGGTGGGGATCTTGGCCAGGTCGAAGAAGCACAGGGCGAGGTCGTCGAGGTTGTGGCGGCGGGAGCTGCCCGCGGCGCAGAAGCTGGCCACCATCGTGTCGAAGTCGGCCGGGGGGACGCGCAGGCCGGCGGCGAGCAGGACGAGCGCATCGTACTTGTAGTTCTGACCGATGCGCACCAGGTCAGGATCGCAGAGCAGGGGCGCGAGGCGCTCGAGGAGGGACGCCGCGCCCTCCGCGAGCACGGGCGGCTCGAGGTTGAAGGGCACGTAGAAAGCCCTGCCTCCTCCGGCGCTGAAGGAGATCCCGACCAGCTCCGCCTCGAGGGGGAAGAGGCTGGTGGTCTCGGTGTCCACCGAGAACGTCCCCGCGCTCTGAAGCTCGGCGATCATCGCCTCCAGGCCCTCTTCGTCCCGCACGGTCACGTAGTCGCGCGGGAGGCTCGGCTGCTCGCCGCGGGTCACGCGCTGCACGAGGCTCTGGAAGTCGAGGTCGCCGAACAGCACGCGCAGCCGCTCGGAGTCCGGCTCGGGCGCGTCCACCGCGTCCAGGCCCGGATCGAGGGGCACGTCGCGGCGGATCGTGACCAGGTCGAGCGACATCTCCAGTTGCTCGCGGTCGCGCTCGATGTGCTCTCGCGCCTTGCCCTTGATCTCGTCGATGCCGTCGAGGACGCCGGCCACCGAGCCGAAGCGCTCGATGAGCTTGATCGCGCCCTTCTCCCCGATGCCCTTCACCCCCGGGACGTTGTCGGAGGCGTCGCCCATGATCGCCAGCACGTCGATCACGTGGGCGGGGTCGCAGCCGAACTTCTCGCGCACCGCGTCGGCGTCCTCGATCAACAGGTCGATCCCGGGCTTGAAGACGTTGTAGATCTTCACGCGCTCGCTGACGAGCTGCATGAAGTCCTTGTCGCCCGAGACGAGCATCACCTCCCAGCCGCGGGCCTCCGCGTCGGTCGCGAGGGTGCCGATCACGTCGTCGGCTTCGTAGCCGGGGACCTCGAAGATCGGGATCCCGTGGCCGCGCACGATGGCACGCACGTCGTCGAGCTGGTCGACGAGCTCCTCGGGCATGCGCTGGCGGGTCGCCTTGTAGTCGGCGAACTGCTCGTGGCGGAAGGTCTTCCCCGGAGGGTCGAAGGCCACGGCGATGCGCTCGGGCCGCTCCTCTGCCAGCAGGCGCCGCAGGGTCATCGTGAAGCCGTAGGAGGCGCCGGTCGGCCGGCCCTCGCGCGTGGTGAGCCCGGAGCGGGCCATCGCGAAGTGGGCGCGGTAGGCGAGGGCGGTGCCGTCGAGCAGGAACAGGCGCATGGATGGATGGAGGACCTGATGGGGCGGTCGCGCCGCCCATCTTCGGCGCTGGACACCTTCGGATCCACCCGGCGGTCGGGAGCGGCCCCCGACGCGCGCCCGTTTTCGCCGCCACGATCCGCCGCAGGGGTTAGGTTGGGGTGGGGGAGGATGCGGGCCCGCCGACGGCGGGGCCCGATCACCATGCAGATCGTCCTCGCGGCACTCCTCCTCGCCCTCCTTCCAGCCTCGCTGCAGCGCCCGCCGGGCCAGGCAGGTGGGGAGCTCTCCGTGCCGCTCTTGCGCGCCCTCGAGGAGGCCGGAGGAGAGCTCGTGGGCGTGACGATCGTGCTCGCCGACCCGCTGCCCCCCCAAGAGCTGGCGGCGGCCGCCGCTACCGCCGACCGGAGCCGCCGCCGGGAGCTCGTGATCGGCCTGCTGACCACCCACGCCTCCGCCTCCCAGGCAGGCGTGCTCGCCCAGCTCGACTCCCTGCGGGCCGGCGGGCACGCGCGCCGTATCGTCCCCCTGTGGGTGGCCGACGTGGTCCGCGCCGAGGTGGACGAGACGGCGGCCCGCGCCCTTGCGGCACGGCCCGACGTGGCCAGGATCCACTACGCCGCTCCCCGCGGAGCGGAGGTCCTCTCCGGCGCGCGAGTCGCGGTCCCCGCTCCCGCTCCCGCCCCCGCCGGCGGCAACCTGCAGTGCGGCGTCGACCTGATCGGCGCCGACGAGGTCTGGGCCCAGCACGGCATCGACGGTCGGGGCGTCGTCGTGGGCGTCATCGACACCGGCCTGTGCCTGAGCCACCCCGACATCTCCGGGCAGGTCTGGCGCAACCCGCTGGAGATTGCGGGGAACGGGATCGACGACGATGCGAACGGCTACGTCGACGACGTCAACGGCTGGAACTTCGAAGGCGACAGCAACGACGTGAGCGACCAGCACGGCCACGGCTCCCACGTCGCCGGCATCGTGGCGGGGAACGGTGCCGGCGGCGAGCGCTGCGGCGTGGCGCCGGGCTGCGAGGTGATGGTCCTGAAGTTCTTCAACGACCTCGCGGGCGAGGCCTCGGTCTGGGAGGCGATGCAGTACGGCCTCGACAACGGCGCCGACATCCTCTCGGGCAGCCTGGGTTGGCACCATTCCTGGGGGCCGGACCGGGCGACGTGGCGCGTGATCTGCGACAACGTCACCGCGGCTGGCGTGGTCGTCGTCTTCGCCGCCCAGAACTTCGGCTGCAGCAGCCCTCCCGACGACGTGTCGACGCCGGCGGACGTGCCGACGGTGATCGCCGTGGGCGCCACAGACTGCAGCGACGTCAAGGCCGGCTTCAGCAGCTGCGGCCCGTCGACCTGGCAGAACGTCCCCCCCTACAACGACTTCCCCTATCCGCCCGGCCTGCTGCGTCCGAGCATCAGCGCACCGGGAGAAGCGGTCCTCTCCCACGCCGACTGCGCCGGGTACGTGACGATGAGCGGCACGTCGATGGCGACGCCGCACGTGGCCGGCGCCCTGGCCCTGGTCCTCGAGGCGGACCCGACCCTCGACCAGCACTCGGCGGCGGCGATCCTGGCCGCGACCGCGGCCGACCTGGGGCCGCCCGGTCCCGACAACGAGACCGGAGCCGGGCGCGTGGACGCCCTGGCGGCCGTGACCGCCGCCCTGGCCAACGGGAACTTCTGCGCGGGCAAGCTGAACTCCTGCGGGAGCCTGCCCTCGATCAGCTCCAGCGGGCAGTCGAGCGCCTCGGCCACCTCGGGCTTCGTGGTCGTCGGCTCCGACGCCCACGCGGGCGAGGTCGGGATCCTGGCCTACACCCACGCCGGGGCGGCGTACCCGCCCCTGCCGTTCTTCGGCGGGGGCCTCTGCCTGCGCTTCCCCCTGCGCCGCGGGCCGATCGTGCCCACCGGGGGGACGCCGGGGGCGTGCGACGGCTCCCTCAGCCTCGACCTGAACGCCTTCGCCTCGGGCAACGCGGGCGGCGTCCCCGCGCCGTTCCTGCTTCTGCCGGGGACGACGGTCCACTGCCAGTGGTGGGGCCGGGACAGCGGCGATCCGTTCGGGGTCTACCTCACCGACCGGCTGGGGTTCGTCGTCGGGCCCTGAGGGGGCC
>JASLMK010000128.1 GCA_030746555.1 Planctomycetota bacterium
TTGCGGGTTCTGGCGACGCAGGCGACCCTGAACGGGTCGTCGAGGAAGCCAGGTTCTCGAAAAGCGCCGCCAGGGGCCGAGAGGCCGTCGAAGACGGCCGGTTGCGAAGTCTGGTGTGCGTGTTCATGAATCATCCGGGCTGAGTCCCCCGTGCCTCCGGATCGGAGTGCTCCCCGCCTTCCAGGTCGTCCTCCCCCAGGCCGAGGTCGCGCAGGCGCCGGCGGGCGCGGAAGAAGAGGCCGCGGGCGCCCTCGGGGGTGATGTCCTCGCGCTCGGAGATGGTGTTGTAGTCCAGCTCCTCATCGACGCGCAGGCGCCAGACCAGCTCCTCGCGAGCGGGCAGGGCCGCCAGGATGCGCGCCTTCCAGTCCTCGTAGAAGAGCAGGGTCGAGGCGCCCGGATCGGAGGCCGCCGGATCGATGGCGCGGTGGTCCGATCCTCCCCCGTCCAGCGGCAGGGGCGCGCGCCCCTCGCCCGCCCGGCGGGTCGACTGCCGGCGCACCATGTCCACCATGTACTGCTGCAGGCAGCAGTCCAGCCAGGCCCGCAGGGAGCCCTCGCCCCGGTCCTCGAAGGTCGCGAAGCGCTCGCGCTGGAAGAGGCTCACGAGGAGGTCGTGGGCGACGTCTTCCGGCGTCTCCCTCGCCCGCAGGGCGGGCCAGGAGACGCTCGTCCGCACGCGCCCGATCAGGAACCGGCGCAGCTTGAAGAACAGGCGCCGCCTCGCCTCCAGATCTCCCCGGCGCCAGTGGCCCAGCACCTCCTCGGTGCGCTCGTCCCGCCCCGCGGGGCCGCCAGCGCCCTCCGGCCCGTCCCCCGCCTGCCTCGCCCGTTCCGTGTGTGTGCTGCTCATGAGGGCTCGCGTCCACGCCCTGCCCTCCGGCCGGGAGCGGAGCCCGAGGAACAGGGAGGGAGTCCTCGCCCTCGGGTTCCCCGTCGGGGGATGGCGAGCGCGCCTCCGGTGCAAGCTACCCGACGTCCGCACTCGGTGGGCGCGCCCATCGCGCCCACCATGCCCCCCACGCCGAGCGGGGCCTCGACGGCACTCCCATCAGCGATCGCGTTGGCTTCCATCACCATGATCGACGGTGCCGTGCCGGCCTCACGCGTGGCCTCCACGACCTCTCCGTAGGGCTGGAACCGACGGGCCCCTCTCGCGCGTTCGGCCATCGGGGGAATCCCGGGGTGGGCCCTCGGATGGGCGTGCGGATTCCCCGATGAGGGAGGCGGTCAGCCGACGCGCCTGTACTCGCCGCCGTGCTCGCGGGCGAGGGAGCGGAGGAGGGCCGAGTCCTGGCCGATCGAGATGCAGTGGATGCGCGCCTTCCGGCGGCGGTTGGCGTCTCGGACGCTGCGCAGGATGTCTGCGGCCTCGGTGAACGGGCCGGCGGTGGGATCGCCGTCGGAGAGCAGGTAGACCGCCTCTACGCGGGTGTCCCCGAGGGCCTCGACGAGGGCGTCGTGCAGGTTGGTGCCGCCGTCCGCGCCCCGCGCCGCCACGAACCGCAGCGCGTCGCGGGAGGAGCTCGCGCTCTTCGGGGCGAGGCTCTGGCGCCAGGCCGTCACCCCGGAATCGAAGAACAGGACGTTGAACCGCGCGCTGGGGAGCAGGTCCCCGATCGCCCCGCGCAGCTGCTGCTTGGCCACGTCCAGCCGCGTCGGGCCCGGCGAGCCCGCCGCCCGCGTGCGCCCCGGCTCGTCGGCCGGGGTGTCCATCGAACCCGACTCGTCGATCACGAAGGCCACCCGGTCGTCGACGACGGCGATGCCGTAGAAGCCCCGCGCCTGGGTCGGGTTGGCCGCCGCACGCTCGCGTCGGGCCAGCTCCTGCGCCAGGGCGACCTCCTCGTCCGGCGGGGTGAAGGCCCCGCCCTCCGCGCTCCACCACCGCATCCAGCGCCTGTTCGTCTGGCCGTGGTCGAAGCCGGTCAGCAGGCGCAGGACCGCGGCGACCTCAGTGGCCTCGGAGGAGGGCTCTGCGTCGAGTCGGGCGATCAACAGCGGGATCGCGCCCTTGGGACGCGTGCTCAGGATCGCCTCCCCGGCGGCCGCCCCCAGGTCGCCGTCGTCCTCGGCGACCAGCGCGCACAGGGCCTCGAGCGCCGCCTCGCTGCCATCCAGGGCGAGGGCCCGGGGGAGGCAGGTGGCGAAATCGACCCTCCGCTCGCGAGCGAGGGCCAGCAGTTCGCGGTGACAGGCGACGTCCCGGCGGGCCAGGCTCCCCAGGGCGAGCACGGCGGCGCGCACCTCGGGCTCGTGATGGCTGTCGAGGGAGCGGCGCAGGCGACCGACGAGCCCGCGGACCGTCGTGCCGCGGATCCGCTCCAGAGCTCTCGTGCGCACGCGGCAGTCGCGCGAGCGCAGCAACCTCGTCAGGAGAGAGTGAGGACTCCGCGTGGGGCGGGCGAGGAAGACCTCTAGCAGCGCGATGCGCCGCTCGCTGGACGCACGCTCGTCGACGATCACGGCCTCGAGGACGGCACCGTAGGCCTCCCCTTCGAACTGGAGGAGCGCTCGCTGTAGCCGGCGCCGCTCCGAGGGCAAGAGGACGGGTCCGTGGTGGACCAGGAGACGTGCGTCCGCTGCGGTCCCCCGCTCCGCGAGCAGGCCGACGACGGGGCCGATGGCGAGCTCGATCACGTCCGACCGCCGGGTGCCGTCGACGAGGGCGAGCAGGTGCGGGTGGGCGTCGCGGCCGAAGGCCGAGAGGCCCCGGGCCGCGGAGCGGCGGTGGGCGATGCGGGGATGGCCGAGGGCCACTTCGAGCAGGTGGTCCAGGCTCCCCCGGGACAGGTCGGGGTCGAAGCCGAAGGCGCGGAACGCCTCGTAGGCGGCGTCCAGGCTCGCCTCCCCCCGCAGCGAGCGGATCGCCCGGCGGAGAGCCTCGAGGGCCTCCGCGCCGCCCACGGCGGCGATCTCGTCGAAGATCCTCGAGGGCACGCAGTCCCGCTCGCGCTCCACGCGCGCGACGAGCGACCGCAGGTCGGGGGAGTCCTGGGAGCCGACGGGCGGCCCCGCGGCACTGGAGCCCGCCGCCGTGCCCGCGAGCGCCAGGCCCGCGAGCGCCAGGCCCGCGAGCGCCGCGAGCCGGGCCCTCCCGGCCCGCCCCGACGAGCTCCCTTCCCTCCTCGCGCCCGTCACCGCCAACCCCGCCACCGTCAACGCCGCCACCTCCATCCAGTCCCCCGTCTGGTCATCCGCCGCCTCGCCTCCTACCCCGGCAAGCCGACACCTCCGAGGCACCCAACGCCCCATTTGCCGTTTCTCCCCGGGCGAGTGAGGCGGCCGCCTCCACCACGAGCCACCGGCGGCGTGCCCCCCCACGTGTTCGCCCCCTCCGCGAGGGTCGCGCCGGGGCCGGAGCGCATCAGCGGGGCGCCCGAGAGGGGTCGAGGGTGCGCAGGATGCGGACCCGCCCGAGGGCGTAGAGGCCGGTGGCCTCGAGGAGGTCGAGGGAGAGGAGGTGCTCGGCGCCGTCCAAGAGGGCCGGCGAGAGCTCGATCTCACGCCGCTGCCAGCTGGGCTCGACGACCCGCGCCCGGCTCAGCTCGGTGCCGTCGACGGCTACGAGGACGGTCACCCCGCCCATCTCCGGGAGCGCTGCGCGGGCGGGAACGAGGTGGGTCAGCTCGACGGAGAGCCGCTCCTCGGCGGACAGCGGGGGATCGACCAGGCGAAAGCGCAGCCGCAGGGCCGAGGCCCGGTCCCGGCCCAGGCTCAGCGCGACGCGACGGTCCCCCTCCCAACGCCGGACGAAGCAGGCGTCCACCGGGAGGGCTCCCCCACGGAGGTCCACGCCCACGCCGCGCCCGGGGCGGTTGCCGAAGTCCCAGCCGGCGAGGACCTCCGAGGAGGCAGGCTCCAGGGACCGGGCCGCCAGCTGCGTGAATCGCGGCTCCGGAAGGGCCACGCGCGGAAACAGGAACGAGGTGGGATCGAGCAGCCCGAAGGGGTCGCTGGGCAGCTCCCCGCCGGCGATCAGGGCGCCGGTCTGCACGCTCTCGGCGAACACCCGGCCAAACTCCAGCGAACAGGGTTCGGCGCACGCCCGCCCGGGAGCGTGGCCGGGACACGCCGGCGGCGGATCGGCGGCGCTCTCGGGAGCGAAGAAGCCCCTCAGGAGGCCCCAGGCCTGGACGGCTGTGACGATGCCTTCGGGCGAGTCGATGTCGCGCCCTCCGGGCAGGGGCGCGGCCAGCTCTGGCTCCAGGGACCCCGGCCCATCCACGAAGGCCTGGAAGGCGAAGCTGCGCAGGAGGGGGTTGTCTCCCGCGGGCAGCCGCGCCACCGTCTCCGGCAGCCAGGCGAATCCCGGCTCCCCCGGACGCCCCAGGTCCCGGCCCTCTCGCCCGAGGCCGATGAGCAGGAGGTGGTGGAGCAGCGCCAGGCGGTGGCGAGGAGGCCCGCCGCCCGCGACCGGGAGGCGGAGGACGCGCCGGGCCTGGCCGTCCTCCAGCAAGCGCCCCAGGGCGCCGGCACGGGCCAGGGCGTCCGCCAGGCAGGCGGATAGCCGGGCGACGGCCGCGGCGTCCGCCCCTCCGGCCCGCGCCGGATCCGCAGGCCCGGCGAGGTGCTCGACCACGCTCAACACCTCCTCCACCGTGCCGCAGGCCGCGAGGGACACGACGGCCCACTCCCGCTCCAGACCCTCGAGGCGGTCCTCGAGCAGGAGGTCGACGAGGGCCTCCGACAGGCCGCGCGTGTGGGCCTCGAGCTCGACCCGGTTGCAGGGCGACTCCAGGAACAGGCGCCCGACGACGTCGAGGGTGCCGAAGTCACCGTCGGGGAAGGGGTCCGCCGGGTCGCCGCCGAGCAGGAAGCGCCACAGGAGATCGCGCTCCGGTGGAAGCAGGCCGCCGCGCTCCCGCACGTCCTCGCACACCCTCAGGTGGGGATCGTCGGAGTTCTCGACCGCCCGGCGCAGGGCGGCCACCGACGCCTCCCCCATGCGATCCAAGCGCAGCCAGGCGGCGGCCTCCAGGGCGGCCGCGCGCTCGGCGCTCTGGGCGAGCTCACAGACCCTCGAGGCGTACGAGGCCCCACCGGGGGCCAAGAGGTCCATGGCGGCGGCCTCTCGGGGAGACAGGAGCGCGCCCAGGATCGCTTCGCCGCCCAAGAGACCGTCCACCCCGGCGGCGACCTGCTGCAGCCGCACGAGGTCGCCGCGCTCCCAGGCGGCGCGGGCCCCGCGCGCGAAGTCTCCGTAGGTGCGCCCGAGGAACAGGGCTCCCAACAGGACGGCCGCGACGGCCAGGGCCGAAGCGGCGGCGAGCAGGGGACGGCGGGCGGACCACTTGCGCAGGCGCAGCCAGGCGCTCGCACCGTGGGCGGAGACGACCCTGCCCTCGAGCCAGGCGCGCAGGTCCTCGGCCAGCTCCCCCCCGTCGGCGTAGCGCTGACGAACGTCGCGGGCCATGGCCTTCTCCGAGATCGCCACCAGCTCCGCCTCCGCCCGCGGCGCCACCCGGCCCAGAGCCGGCGGCGGGCCCTGGCGCAGGGCGGTCAGGACCTCCACTGCCGATCGGGATCGCTGGGGATCCTGATGGGGTGCCCTCCCGCCCAGGATCTCATAGAGCACCGCTCCCACCGAGTAGACGTCGCAGGGAGGGCCGACGCCGACCAGCTCGCCGCGCGCCTGCTCGGGCGCCATGTAGGCGGGCGTGCCGACCACGTCCCCGTCCAGGGTCCCCAGGGAGGAGGAGGACGCTCCGACCGCCCGGGCCGCCTTCCCCACGCTCCGGGGCGCAGCCGGCCGCCCGGCGGGGACGCGCGCCGCCTCAGCGGCCGCCGGGTGGACCGGCTCCACCGGCTCCACGAGCTTCGCCAGCCCCCAGTCCATGACGAAGACCTCGCCGAAGCGGCCGACCATGATGTTGGAGGGCTTGACGTCGCGGTGGACGACGCCGCGCGCGTGGGCGTAGGCCAGGGTCTCGCAGACCTTGAGCACCACCCCCAGGACCCGGGTCATGCTCCAGCTTCCCCGGCCGTCCGCCATGGTCTCGAGGATCTGGGCGAGGGTCGAGCCGCGCACCAGGTCCATCGTGTAGTAGGCGCGCCCGTCGGTGCTGCGGCAGAGATCGTGGACGCCCACCACCCCGGGGTGGTCGAGCTGGCTCATGATCTGCGCCTCGGAGAGGAAGCGCGCCAGGACCTTCGGCGTCGTGCTCCCCTCCCCCGCGGCCGCCGCCCCAGCCCCCCTTGGCAGCATGACCTTGAGGGCCAGGTCGCGCTCGAGGCGCCGGTCCCGCACGCGCAGGACCGCGCCCATGCCACCCTCGGCGAGCCGCGCGCGGACGGGGTAGCGGTCGACGACGTCGGGGAGCTCCAGCCGCTCCAGGTAGGCCCGCAGCTCGGCCGGAGCTTCGGGCGCGGGGGCCGGCGACGGCACGCCAAGCTCGTCGGGCTCGAAGTGGGCCAGCGCCGACGCCAGACGCAGCAGGGAGCGCATCTCCTCCTCGTGGTCCGGATGCTCGACGCACAGGGCCTCGAAGTCGAGGTCCTCTCCCCGGTCGCGGGCAGCGAGGAAGGCGTGGACGAGCTCCTCCGCGCGCGAGCGGCAGGAGCTGTCGGGGAACTCTGATTGCTGATCGTTCGGCACGAGCCTGCAGGTCGTTGCGAGACGACCCGCCCCCAGTCTAGCCAGGGTGATCCATGAAGACGTGCACCAGACGCAGCAACTCGGTTCGAGGCGGTGCTCTGCGGGTTCTGCCGACGCAGGCGACCCTGAACGGGTCGTCGAGGAGGCCAGGTTCCCAGAAGCGCCGCCGTGTTCACGGCCAACGGCGAGCTGCTCGGCGCGGTCAGGGGCGGGGAAGGCGCCGGGGGACAGTTCGAGCTCCTCGCGGCACGGCAGACCTCGGCGCGGCCTTGCGCGAGTTGGAGCTGGTCGCGTTGCGCGCGTCGAGGTCGATGGCGCAGGCGAGATCGAAGGCGCGAGCGAGCCGGTGCTGGCACCGCTGTGGTTCGGCAAGGACCCGGCGCGCTCCTCCGAAGCCAAGCGCGCGCGCTGCTCGACTCGCTCGAACGCATCGCCGTGCGCGAGACGGACGGGCGCTACTTCTAGCTCAGCAGTCTCCTACGCGCGGCGTCCGTGCACGGCTACGGCGTCCTATCGCAGACCGCTTGTGACGTGCTGGTGTCGCGGCACTTGGTCCAAACCACCCGAGTCTCCCCGCAGGGGTCAAACTGAGGCCCCCCCTCCACGCGATACTCCCACAAGCCGAACTTCTTGAACCAAGGGGCGGCGCAGGTCAGCTCGAATCGGAAGTAGCGCATGCACTGACCGAGCCCATACAACCCGGCGTCTGCCGTCCATTCGTCGGTTTCGACGACAGTAGTTCTCTCGCCATACTCGAAACCCGACTCAGAGGTCAGGGGGCTTCCTTCTGGACCGCCTCCGAACTCGAAGGAGACCTTCCATGCTGCGACTCTTCCCCTCGAAACGGTGTACGTGTTGCCGTCGGTCCTGCAGGTTCTGGGCCCACGCATGCGAATCACCGTGCACTGAGTCTCTCCAGCGGAGGTGACTGCCCCGCAGTGGTTGGGAGTCCCTGTTGGCGGGGCGCACGACCAGCCATCGGGCATGTCAGGAGCGTCAGGCTCGCAATCCTGGACGAAGGAAGTTGGCGTGGTTGGCGGAGACGTGGCCGTAGCGGCCACGCGCTCGTCGTCACGACAACCGATACAGTCGGTCATGACGAAGTCGGTCGTGTCGCGAACATCCCTGAACGGAGGGAAAGTCGGTGGGTTGTCGTCGAACCGATAGGATTGGGAGGGGTTGCCGTCGAAGGACCTGACGAAGAAGGCAAGATGGCCCCCGGCCACTTCACCCATGACACGAACGTAGACCATGTCATTCTGAACGATCATGGTCTCGACCACCACGGGATCCATGGCCGGACCGTTCGAGTTGTTCGTGAAGTTGTAAGCGTCAACAGCCACGCCGTCGTTGCCGTAGTCGTAGGCCCCCATGAGCCAGATCCCCATGCCGAACCCGCTGTTGCCGAGCTGCAAGTCCGGAACGACCATGACTGCGCCGCGTGCGTAGTCTTCCGTGGAGTTGTGGCCATGGTAGGCGAAATACCTGCTCACGTCCTCCCTGTCCAGAATGGTGGCGACATTGGCGTTGAAGGCGAGGCCGGAGCCTGCCGCTGTCGAGAACGTCCAATAGGTCTCGTAGCCGTCTGGGGGGAAGATGCACGTCGATTCGCCCTCTCCCTGGATCTGAACGGGAACCGCCAGAGGGACCGTCTGCGAGATGACGGAGAGGTGAACGTCCTGGCCGTTGTCGGGGATGTGGGGAGGGTAGACCTGCTCGAGCATCCCCAGCGCGATTCCGTCCGGTGTTGTTCTCTCCTGGATCGACAACTCGATGCCGTCGATGTCAGGGTCCATGTTCGTGAAGCAGGTGGTGTGACCATCTGCGTTGGTGGTGGCAACAGAGACGTTGGCGCCGTTGGTCACGCGCAGGGTTGCGAGAGCCACCGGATCGAGTCTATCGGTCAGGACTTGAACCTGAACGAGCTCGGCCGGCATCTGGCCGGAGCTCGGTGGGCTCTTGCGGGCGTCCACGTGCGCCAGCATGCCGAAGACGACGAGGACCGAGGTGACCACTGCCGCAGCGGTCGCGATGCGGCTTCTCATCGGCTCTCGCCCTCGCTCTCGACCTCGTCGCAGACCCAGCCGCCGCCCTGCGCCGACGCCGCCTCGAAGCCACCCAAGCTCGCCGCGAGCGCGAACGCGATCAAGTTCCGTCCCCTCATGTCCGATCCCTCCCGAGAAGGTGGAGTTCGAGCGACCGAGCCTCTCCCTGTGAAGCTCGTCCGCCCCTCAGTTCGTTGATGGGCCTGCGTCTCACTGTGGACGCCCCCGGGGGGGAGTCAAGGGCTTTCGGACCAGACCACCCTCGGGGGGCCCTGGGGACGCTGGAGACCGACCCCTTCGCCGACGAGGTCGCACGCCTTCAGGCCATCGCGGAGGTGCTCGCGGCAACCGAGTCGCCGCGGCTGGCCGCCGAGGTCGGCTCCTACCTCACGGAACGATCCGGAGCGGACGAGCAGGCCATGGCACGCACCACGACCGGCATCGACATCGGCTCCAAGAGCGTCCAGCTCCTGCGCGGGCACTCCAAGGGGAACACCTTCCACGCGACGCACTCCACCGCCGCGACCAACGACAGCGGCGACCTCGAGGGGGGCCGCGCAGCCGTGAGGCCGTGGGTGGCGCGCACGCGCGCGGTCGAAGACCAAGACCTGCGAAGGGTCGGGCCGCAGCCTCCAGCGCTCGCCGCCCACGTAGCTGAGTAGACTGGCAAGGCATGCTTGGGAGGCTTGCAGGGAGCGAGGATCAGGGCCGGATTGCTCTGGGCCCCGGGGGAGCGGGCCGCGCCTTGCGCCTGGACGCGGGAGCGCCCGCGAGGCGAGAATCCACCCATGCTCCTCTCCCACGCCCCGCTCCTCGCCGCCACGATCGCTCTGGCCACCGGCGCGGGGCCCGCGCGCCCGCCCGCCGCCGGCCCTGCGCCCCTCTCTACCGCGGAGGACGTCGACTACCTCGGCGACGTGCGCTTCGCCCTCGAGGTGCTCGAGCGCGAGTGCGGCCACTTCTTCCGCGCCAAGGACATCGACTGGAAGCAGGTCTCGCGCCGCTTCCTGGGCGAGGCGCGCAAGGTCGAGACCCACGAGGAGCACCATGCCCTGCTCTGGCGGCTCTTGGCGCGCCTGCGTGACGGGCACGCCTCGGTGCGGCCCCTGGCCGCGGGCGAGGGCGTCGGCCTGCCCGAGAGCTGGCGCGCCGAGCGCACGGGCCCGGGGATGTTCTGGTGCGTGAGCGGCAAGAAGGTGTTCGTGAAGAACAGCTGGTCGGGAGCGGCGCAGGTCGGCGTCGAGCCGGGCATGGAGGTGCTCAAGGTAGACGGCGAGCCGGCCATGAAGTGGCTCACCCGGCGCGTCGAGGAGGCGTCGGATCGGATCAGCTTCTCGACCGATCACCAGGCGCTCTACCACGCGTGCCATTGGGGCCTGGCGGCCCCGGTCGGCACGCGCCTCAAGCTCGAGCTGAAGGATGTCGGGCGCAAGAAGCGCAAGCGCACCCTGACCTACGGCAAGGCCTCCACGGTGCCCTAGGGACCGATCGCCTTCCCCGAGGGTCTGCAGGGCGACGGCGACCTGCGCTTCGGCCTCCTGCCGTCGGGCTTCGGCTACGTGCACCTGCGCCGCTGCCCCGGCGATCTGCCCGAGCGCATGGACGGCGCGCTGGCCGAGCTGGCCGAGGTCGAGGGCATGATCCTCGACTTCCGCGCCAACGGCGGCGGCGGCTTCGACCACGACGGCCTGCTCGGGCGCTTCGTCCCGACCGGCCGCTCCCTCGACTTCGCCAAGCGCATCGAGAGCGCCGGCCCGCGCCCCTACGGCGGGCCGCTGGTCGTGATCGTCGACGCGGGCACGCGCAGCGCCGGGGAGACCGGTAGCGGAATGTTCAAGGAGGACGGGCGGGCCTACATGATCGGCGAGAGCCCGACGGCGGGCATGTCGGCGTCGAAGAAGACCATCGAGCTCCCCTCGAAGCTCTTCGCCCTGTACGTGGCCGTGCGCTCCAACAAGCAGCGCTTCAACGGCGGCCGCGGCCTCGAGGGGATCGGCGCGGTGCCCCACGAGACCCTCGCCTACGACCCCGCCGACCTCGCCGCCGGCCGCGACACCCTGCTCCTGCGCGCCGAAGAGCTCTTGGGGGATTTCCCGTCGCGGAAGGTCCCCTACGACCACACCCGGGATCGACGTTAGCGGCCCGGCGGGGGACGGCCCCGCGCGCCGTCGCCCTCCCCGGCGACGCGTCGAACCGTGCACGCCGGCCTCGGGGGCGCGCTCGTCAGCTCGTTAGCCGGTGGTAGAGGTCGAAGGCCTTGGCCTCCAGGCGCGCACCGGTCAGGTCGCCGGTCTCCAGGCGCCGCCGCGCCCGCCGCTCCCACCAGCCGACACGCCCACGGGGCAGGCCCAGCTTGAGGGTCGCAAGGTGCTCGAACAGCCGCCGCGCACGGGCCACGTCCGGGGGAATCTTCCCCGGCCAGGTCTCGTCGAGGTGGTACTCGCCGATCGTGCCCCACTCCTCGAGGTCGCGCGGCGGCCGGTAGCCCAGCTCGAGGGCCGCTGAGTACAGGGCGCTGCCGGGGATCGGACGGTAGGGCCACACCGTCGGCCGCGCCCGCTCGCAGCGGCCCGCGATGCGCCGGCACTCTTCGAGGGTCATCATCATCGAGCGCTCCTGTTCGTGCGGGTAGCCGATGATGTAGGTCACCCAGGAGGTGATGCCACGCCGGTCCAGCTCCCACGCCGCGCGCTCGTTGGCATCACCGCTGGTGTGCTTGCCGATCGAGCGCATCATCGCGGCGTCGCCGGTCTCCCCGCCGAGCCCGACCACGTACAGCCCCGAGTCGCCCATGGCGTCCAGGGTCTCCGGCTCGTAGCGCACGATCGAGTTCGCTTGCATCAGGCAGTACCAGGCGATGCCGACGCCGCGCTCGATCAGGCCCTCGCTGAAGGCCCGGGAGCGGCGCTCGTCGACGCCCCAGTTCGCGTCGTAGAAGCGCACGGCGTCCACGCCCCAGCGCTCGACGAGCTCGCACAGATCGTCGAGCAGGCGCGGCGCCGGGAGGGCCTTCCAGCGGCGCTCGGTCAAGCCCGGCGAGCAGCAGAAGGTGCAGGGCTCGGGACAACCGAAGCTGGAGCTGTAGCCGATGCCGAAGAAGGGCCGCTCCTCGAAGCCCGGGCGGCGTCGGCATGCGCTCCACTTCGCGCAGCGAGCGACCGGAGAGCTGGGCCGCGCGGTAGGGCTCGATGTCGAGCAGGTGCCAGGGGCAGTTCGGCAGGTCCTCGAAGCCGACGATCGGCCGTCGGGCGGTGCGCACTACCTCGCCCTCTCGCCACAGGGCGAGGCCCGCCACGCCCTCGAGATCCGCCCCCGCCTCGACCGCCGTGACGAGCTCGGCGAAGGTCTGCTCGCCCTGTCCGATGCAGACCGCGTCGTAGAGCCCGGTCTCCAGCTGCAGGCGCGGGTCCGCGCTCGCGAACCAGCCGCCGACGAACAGCGGCAGGTCGGGGTGGGCTGCCTTGACCCGCCGTGAGCAGCGGACGGCGTCGGCCACCTGGTAGCCGAGGATGCCGGTCGTGCCGAACAGCAGCGCCCCCTCGCAGGCCTCGACCACGCGCCGCCGCGCCTCCGCCTCCGAGAAGAGGTTCCCGTCGATCACCACGACCTCGCGACCCTCGCGGTCGGGGAGCGCGGCGATCGCGAGCAAGGAGAGCGGCAGGAGATCCTTGCTGACGACCGCTCCCCGCGCAGGATCCCCCATCTTGGGGAAGTAGAGAACGATGCGTCGCACTCACCAATCATAGATCGCGACGCGACCGCGGCGCGCGGCTGCGAGGGCAGGCGCAGGAACTCCGCGTCCATTCCCGGGCCGCGCCTACGATGGTGGGCGAACTTGGAAGGGACACTGTTCGTAGTCGCGAAGCGGCCGCCCCTCCGCCCCGACCGCGGTTCCGGCGTCAGCTATCATCGACCCCGATGATGGCCGCGTCCCCCTCCCGCGGCGGTTCCCGAGGGAAGGTGCTGGTGCTCGGGCGGGACGAGCGAAGCTTCCTGGCGGTGATCCGCTCCCTCGGACGGCGCGGCGTCGAGGTCCACTGCGCCTGGTGCCCGCCGGACGCGGTGGCCCTGCGCTCGCGCTACGCCGCCCATCACCATGACCTGCCGGTCGCGACCGGCTGCAACGGCCCTTGGCTTGTCGCCCTCGAGGCCCTCTGCCGCCGCGAGCGCTTCGATCTCGTCCTCCCGACCCACGACCCCTCGGTCGTCGCCCTCTTCCACCAGCGCCGGCGCCTGGCCGAGTGCGCCCACGTCTACCAGCTCAACGAGCGCGCCTTCCAGGTCTCCTTCGACAAGCGCGCGACCCACGACCTGGCGCGGGAGGTCGCCGTCGATGTGCCGGACGAGGTCCCGGTGGACGCGGGGACGCGGGTCGGCGATCTCCTCGACAGGCTCGGCTCGCCCCTCGTGCTCAAGCCGCGGCGCTCCTTCGCCTTCGGCCGCAAGAAGTGGGAGCACCAGGTGCGCAAGGCGGTGAACGCGGAGGAGGCCGAGGTCGCCTTGCGCGCCCTGCGCGACGCGGGGGAGGTGCTCGCCCAGGCCCACGTACCCGGGAGCGGACTGGGGGTCGAGATCCTGGCCGAGGGGGGCGAGGTACTGCTCGCCTTCCAGCACGAGCGCGTGCACGAGCCCCTCGCGGGCGGCGGCTCCTCCTACCGCCGCAGCGTCCCCCTCGAGGACGAGTTGCTCGCGGCCGTGGGACGTTTGGCGCGCGCCATGGACTACAGCGGCGTGGGGATGTTCGAGTTCAAGCGCGACCGCACCACCGGGCGCTGGTGGCTGATCGAGATCAACGGGCGCTTCTGGGGTTCCCTGCCCCTCGCCGTCGCCGCTGGAGCCGACTTCCCGTGGGCCCTCTACCGCCTGCTCGTGCACGGCGAGCGACACTTCGACGGCTCCTACCGCGCCGGCCTCCACTGCCGCAACCTGGCCATGGACGCCACCTGGATCTGGCGCCACCGGCGCGCGCGGCGCGCAGGCCGGAGCCTGGCCACGCTCCCGGCCGCGACCCTCGCCGGCGAGCTCGCCGGCCTGTGCCGAGGGACCGAGCGCGTGGACACCTGGACGGTCGACGACCCGCGTCCGGGCCTGGCCCAGGCGAGGCGCGTGGCGGGCGAGATCGCCTGGGCGGCGCGCGGGAAGCTGGCGCGCTGGCCCTACCGAAGCGCCCTCTTGCGCCGCGGCCTCACGGCCCGCCTGCGCCGCGCCCTACCCGGCGCGCGGCGCCTCCTGTTCGTGTGCAAGGGCAACGTCTGCCGCAGCCCCTTCGCGGAGCACCTCGCGCGAAGCCTGCTCCCCGAGGAGCTCGAGCTCGCCTCGGCGGGCACCTTCGACGAAGCGGGCCGTCGGTGCCCCGCCGAAGCCCTGCACGCAGCCCGCGCCCTCGGCGTCGACCTCTCGGCGAGCCGCTCGCGCGTGCTCGACGCGGCGGCGATCGACGCGGCGGAGGTGATCCTGGTCTTCGACGCGGCCGACGTGACGCGCGTCTCCCGCGCCTTCCCCCGCGCGCGACGCAAGCTGTTCCGCCTCGGCCCCCTCGCCGCGCACGGTCCGGTCAACCTGCGCGATCCCTACGGCGGCGACCTGGCCGCGTTCCACGCTGTCTACGCGCAGATCGCCACGGCCCTCGCCTCTCTGGCGCTGATCGTCGGCCCACCGACGGTGGGGACTTGAGCGCGCCGAAGAGGCTGGTCCTGTACCTGCCGCTCCGGAGCGATCCGAAGCGCGACGAGCCGACCAGCGCCGACCTGCTGCCCCTCGAGCTGCTCCAGATCGCCGGCGGACCGGACGCGGAGGGGTTCGAGGTCGTGCTCATCGACGCGAACGTCATCGATTCCGACCCGCTGCCTCGCCTATTGGAGGCCTGCGACGGTGCCTTGCTCCTGGGCTGCTCGGCGATCCTCGGCTACCAGGTCCACGACGGCCGTGACGCCGCGCTGGCGGTGCGCGAGCGCTTCCCCGACCTCCCGATCGTCTGGGGCGGCTGGTTCCCCAGCGTCGTGCCCGAGCTGTACTTCGAGGCGGGGATCGCCGACGCGGTCGTCCTCGGGCAGGGCGAGCTGACCTTCCTCGATCTCGCCCGCGCCGTCGAGGCGCGCGCCGACCTCGAGGGCGTCAGTGGCCTCGCGCTCCCGCGTGACGGCGCAGTGGTGCCCACGCCGCCCAGGCCCGTGGTCGGCTTCGACGCCCTCCCCGCCCTGCCCTGGCACCTGCTCGACTTCGAGCCCTACCGGCGCCGCCAGCTCGCCGCGGGCTTCGGCCACGTGCGCCACCGCATGCCCTTCCCCGCCGGGTGGAGCGAGCCGCGCCCACCGGTCGGCTTCGCGCTCTGCAGCAGCTTCGGCTGTCCCTCCGAGTGCACCTTCTGCTGCAGCCCACTCGTCACCCATCGGCGCTGGGAGGCGCTCGGCGGCGCGGACCTGGCGGCGCTGGCCTGCGAGCTCCGGGGACGCTTCGGATTCGACCTCCTGCGCTTCAACGACGCCAATTGGGGGGTCTCGGAGCCACGCGCGCGCGAGTTCAGCGAGGGGCTCGCCGGCTCGGGGCAGGTGCTCTGGTGGAACGCGACCATCGAGGTGGAGGCGGTCCTGCGCTACGACGACGCGACCCTCGACCTCATGGCGGAGAGCGGCTGCCACCTGCTCTGGCTCGGAGCCGAAACGGGGACCGAGGCGATGCAACGCAGGATCAGGAAGCGCGTGCCGGTCGAGGAGGTCCCGCGAGCCCTCGAGCGCCTGGTCGGCAGGGGCATCACGACCGGCTGCTTCTGGATCATCGGCTACCCCGGCGAGGGGTCGGCCTCGATGTGGACGACCCTGCGCAAGGCCGCCGCGACCAAGTACGCCTTCCGTGGCTCGGCGTCGGACGTCTACCCGTTCCGCGCGGTCCCGGGCACGGCCGACTTCGAACAGGCGCGCCGCCTGGGCTGGGAGCTGCCGGCCACCTTCGAGGAGTGGGGTCGCTGCTTCGAGTGGAAGTGGAACACCGAGCGCACGCCGCTGCCGCCGAACGTCCGCCGGGCTTGGAGCCGGTTCATGCGTTGCGCGGCGCACTTCGACCGGACGGCCACCGACGGCCCGGCCTGGCTGCGCGCCCTGGCGAGCGCCACCGCCGGCTGGCGCCTGCGCACGGGCCGGTTCGGCTTCCCCGTCGAGCAGAAGCTGCTCGACCTGTGGTCGTAGCCGGCGCCATCGGACGACGGCCAGGGGGAGCGGATGCGGCTGGGGATCGCGGCGCTCCGCCGAGGGGGCCGGTGAGGGATGCCGTGCGCCGAGCAGGAGCCTCGGGGTCTATACTCGCGACCATGGCAAGCGAGAAGGTCGCGGGACGGTGCCTGTGCGGGCGCGTGTGTTTCGAGGCCGAGCTGCCTCCGCGCTTCGTCGCCCACTGCCACTGTGAGAACTGCCGGCGCGCCCACGGGGCTGGGGTCGTGACCTGGGCGGGGTTCTCCGCGGGGGACTTTCGCATCGTGGCGGGCGAGGAGCGCCTGTCGCGCTACCGCACCGAAACCGACGCCACTCGCAGCTTCTGCGCAACGTGCGGCACGACCCTGCTCTTCGAGTCTCCGCGCTGGGAGGGCGAGGTGCACGTGACCGTCGCGAGCCTCCTCGACCCCCTCGGCCGGGAGCCGACGGGCCACGCCTACGCCGACCGCGCGCCGGCGTGGTGTCCGATCCTCGACGAACTGCCTCGCTACGGAGGGGAATCGGGCACGGAACCGTTGGACGAGGAAGGGGGGTCCGAGTGACCGCGGGAGCGGTCGCCGGGACGTGTCGAGGGACGTCGCAGCAGCGGGGACGGCGGTGTCGCTCGTCTCGGCCTGCGCGGCGGCCGGCCACGAGGGACCCGAATCCGCCCCCGGCGAGGCCGTCCTGACTCCGATCGACTGGAGCGCGGTCCCCGCCGCCTTCGCCGACCTGCGCGGCGTGGAGTTCGGATCGGGTGGACCGGCCCACGGCGCGAGCCCGTCGGCGGCCGATCGCCGGGTCGCTCTGGAGCTTCTGGGTGGGCGGACGGCGCACACGCCGCCGCGGTGAGCCCGCCCGGCGCCCTGTTCCCGGCGTGACTCGGGCTTGGGGGACAACAGGGCGGCTCGGGGTGCACGAAGTCCTCCGCCCCGCCTCCCGGGTCTGCGCGACACGTTGACGGCATCCCCCCCCCCCCTGATACGCTTCGTGTGGGATCGAGAACGAGCCGCAACCGGATCACTTGGGAGGGATCCATGATCAAGCCCGTCTTCCTGGGCACCTTGGCCGCAGTGACCGCCTTGGCCGTGGCCACGGGCGACCACGAGTGCAACGGCTTCATCGCCGTCATGCCCCCCGACCCGCCGCCCTGGCCGCGGATGCAGTGCAAAAACGTCTCGTGCGGGACGAGCTGCAGCCTCGACTCCATGGAGCTCGACGTGAACGCGGAGCTGTGGTGGTGCGAGTGCGACCCCTCCGGTGAGCCGAGCTGTTGCCACACGATTCAGAAGAGGATCGACGGCGAGTGGCAGGAGCCCACGGGATGGGGCACGTGCCGCTCGGACTGCGGAGGCGGCTGTTGCAGCGGGAACGCCGGCGACGGCTTCGAGTGCGAGTGAACGCGGGCTTCGCGGACCCCCGTTCCCTCGCGCGCGGCCTTCCACTCCGAGGTGGGGCGCGGGACGAGGAGCGCCGGGCTCGGTGAGGCGTGTCGTGGGGGTCGCCTCTGCGGGAGTCCTGGCGGCGGGGCTCCTGGCCCTCGCCTGGGCCCTGTACCCAGGCTCGCAAGAGGAGGGTGTCTCCCCACCCCCGCTGGACGGTGGACGAGGAACAGCGACCGACCACGCGGCACCTCCGCCGATCGGTCGCTCCCCCGCCGAGGCGCGGGGGTCAGCGCCGGGTGGATCGGATCCCGCCGGCCTGACCGTCGCGGTGAGATCGCCCGACGGCCGGCCGCTCGCGGGCGCGTTGGTCGCGGGGCTCTCCGGGGAGGCGTCGGTGATCTTGGGGACCACCGCCGAGAGCGGGTTGCTCGGCGTGGGACCGAGCGGGACCGCCTTCGACGCCGTCCTCGCCTCCGCTCGGGGCTTCGTGACCGGCGTAGCCCCCCTGGATGCGGCAGCAGACGAGGGGTGGATCGAGGTCCGCCTCGCGCCCGCGGAGGAAGTCCACGGCCGCGTGAGCCTGGAGGACGGCTCCAGCGCGGGCGCGGGGATCGAGATCCTGGCCTGGCGGGAGGGCGAGTACCCGACGGCGCACCTGGCGCGACGGGCCCGTGCCGGAGACCTGCGCGCGATCACGGCCGTCACGGACGAGAACGGCTCCTTCGTCCTGGGGGGAGTCGATCCCGATCGACTCTACACCGCCGTGGCCGCGGGCAACGGCTTCGTGAGTCCCTCGCGGACGACCTGGGGGCGCTCTCCCTCCCGCGAGGTCTCCATCGTCGTCCACAGAGCCTACGCCGCCTGGATTCGCCTGCGGGAAGCTGGGGGCGGCGCCCTGCGCACGTCCCCGTCGCTGTACGGGCGCCGTTTCGGCGGGCCGCGCTCGGACGCCCCCGACATCGGTCGCCTCGGCGGGCTCGGTCCCCGACCGCTCATGCTGCTCGGGTCGCTCCCCGTCGCGCCCTCGACCCTCGCCGACCGGTTCTACGTCTTCACCTCGCCCCGAGAGCTCACCGGTCTTGGTCCCTTCGAGCTCGCCCTCGACTACCCCGGCTACGAGAGAGTCGTCGCGCGCTTCGAGGTGCCTGCCCTGGAGGGGCGAGCACCCGCCGAGATACCCGTCGAGCTGGAGCCGAGCGCGAGCACCTGGGGCACCCTCGATGTC
Source organism: Planctomycetota bacterium (assembly GCA_030746555.1). Classification (GTDB taxonomy): domain Bacteria; phylum Planctomycetota; class UBA1135; order UBA1135. Next base: position 18,438 of record JASLMK010000128.1, read on the forward strand.
CGCTTCCTGTGGGCACTGAGCGGCCACGCCGTCGTGGACGAGGCCGAGCCCCTGGGCCTGTTGAGGCTCTTCGAGCCGGACGGCCGCCCCTGTGAGTTTGCCGTGCGAGAGGCCTTCCCCTCGGCGCTGGCCGTCGCGGGCCTGCCGACCGGGCCGTACGAGTGGGAATTCGAGATCCTCTCCGGCGCCGGCGGGGAACCCCTCACCCCCGACGAGACCGCGGCCGTCCTGCTCGGAGAAGAGGGTGCGGTGATCGAGATCGATCTCTCGCACCTGGGTGCGATTGCCCTGCGCCTGCTCCACCTCGACGGGTCCGAGTACGAAGGAGCCGCCTGGATCCGCCTCGAGAGGGCCGGGGAACGCCCGCTCCCGGCCCGCATCCTTCGCACCCCCCCCTACGTCCTCAGCGGCGTGAGCCCGGGAACCTGGGAGGTGTGGGTCGATCAACCGCGGTTCCTCGATCGCTCCACGGCCGTCGCCCGTGATGCTCGCTCCACGGTGGTCGTCGAGCCCGGCGCGGTCTTCGAGGCGGACCTGTTCCTGGCCGAGTGAGTCGCCCGTTCGCGGGCGGCCCCCCTCCGGCGCCCGTCGTGCACTCATCGGCCATGCCGATCCCGGCGGTCGTGGTCGGAGGGCGGATCCGCGGAAAGGGAGGATCGATGGGGCGGGCCCGCCGCTACGCTCAGCGGCGCCGCCCGCCTCCCCGGCGCGCCACCGATTCCCCATGATCACCTTCATCACCGGCGCCTCCAGCGGCATCGGGCGCGCCCTGGCCCTGCGCCTGGCCGCGGAAGGGGACGCCATGGCCCTCGCGGCCCGCAGGGCCGACCTGCTCGCGGACCTCGCCGAGACGATCACGGCCGAGGGAGGCCGGGCGCTGGCCCTGGCCTGCGACGTGACCGACCGCCGCAGCGTCGAGGCAGCGGTGGCTTCCTGCGAGGGCGAGCTCGGCCCCATCGACCGCCTGGTCGTGAACGCGGGGATCGGCTCGCCGAGCCCCGGGACCGACTTCGTCACGCGACACGTCGAGAAGACCCTGGAGGTGAACCTCCTCGGAGCCGTCAACACGATCGGCGCCGTGCTGCCCGCCATGGTCGAGCGCGACCTCGGCCACGTGATCGGGATCTCCAGCCTGGCCGGCTACCGAGGCCTGCCCGGGGCCGCCGCCTACTGCGCGTCGAAGGCCGCGCTCAGCACGCTCCTGGAGAGCCTGCGCATGGACCTGCGCCGCACCGGCGTCGCCGTCACGACGGTCTGCCCGGGATTCGTGCGCACGCCGATGACCGACCGCAACCGCTTCCCGATGCCCTTCATGGTCGAGGTGGACGACGCGGCGCGCACCATCGCCCGTGCGATCGCCTCGCGCCGGGCATTCTGCGCCTTCCCCCGGTCGATGGCCCTGGCCATGGCGGCGATGCGCCTCGTGCCGCGGCCGCTGTACGAGTGGGTCGCCGCCCGGCCTTCGTCACCACGGATGTCCGACACCTCGGGCTGACCGGCGCCGCGCGCAGCGCTTCGCTCGACCCGCCCAAGTCGCGCACCGCTCCAGGAGTGACGCAGGTCCGCCGGAAGATCGGGATCGGACGTCCGCGACCTACCGCCGCCCGCCCCCTACTCCCACTCGATCGTCCCCGGCGGCTTGCTGGTGACGTCGAGCACGACGCGGTTGATGCCGCGTACCTCGTTGATGATGCGGTTGGAGATGCGCCCGACGAGTTCGGGCGGCAGATGGGCCCAGTCGGCGGTCATGCCGTCGAGGGACTTCACCACCCGCAGGGCGCAGGCGTCCTCGTAGGTGCGCGCGTCCCCCATCACGCCCACCGACCTGACCGGCAGCAGCACGGCGAAGTACTGCCACAGGCCCTCGGCTTCGCCGGAGGCCTCGATCTCGGTGGTCATGATGTGGTCGGCCTCCTGCAGGGTCGCGACGCGCTCGGGGGTCACCTCCCCCACGATGCGCACGCCCAGCCCAGGGCCGGGAAAGGGCTGGCGGTCGACGAGCACGCCGTCGAGCCCGAGGAAGCGGCCGATCTCGCGCACCTCGTCCTTGAAGAGCTCGCGCAGCGGCTCGACGAGCTCCATGTCCATGTCCTCGGGCAGGCCGCCGACGTTGTGGTGGCTCTTGATCACCGCCGTACTGCCGCCGTGGGCGGCGACCGACTCGATCACGTCGGGGTAGAGCGTGCCCTGGCCGAGGAAGCGGGCGTCGGTGAAGCGCGTCGCCTCCTCGCGGAAGACCTCGATGAACTCGTAGCCGATCACCTTGCGCTTGCGCTCGGGGTCGGTGACGCCGACGAGCTTCGCCAGGAAGCGCTCCGAGGCGTCCACGACCGAGAGATCGAGCTGGAAGCGGTCGCGGAACGTTCGCTCCACCGCATCACGCTCCCCTTTCCGCAGGAGCCCGTTGTCCACGAAGATCGCGTGCAGCCGATCGCCGATGGCCTCGCGCAGGATCATGGCCGCCACCGAGGAGTCCACGCCCCCCGAGAGCCCCAGTACGATCTCGCCGGTCTCCCCGACCTGCGCGCGCACCTTCGCGACCTCGCGCTCGACGATCGAGTCGGAGCGCCAGTCCCCCGGCAGGCGGCAGACGCGGCCGAGGAAGTTGGCGATCATCTCGCGCCCGCGTGGGGTGTGGGTGACCTCGGGATGGAACTGCACGCCCCACAGGCGGCCGCCGTCGCCGCTGACGGCCGCGTGCTCGCAGTTCGCGGAGCCGGCGTGGGTGGCGAAGCCCTCGGGCAGGGCCTCGACCCGGTCCCCGTGGCTCATCCAGACGTCGGTCGCCCCGGCGAGGCCCTCGAAGAGACCCGCGGCGCCGGTCACCTCCATCGAGGTCCGTCCGTACTCGCGCCGGTCGGAGGCGCGCACCTTCCCGCCCAGCTCCTGGCACATCCACTGCATGCCGTAGCAGATCCCCAGGACGCCGACGCCCAGCTCCAGAACCTCGCGCGGTGGGCGGGGCGAGTCGGCCTCGTAGACCGAGGCCGGCCCGCCCGAGAGCACGATGCCGCCCAGGTCCATGGCCCGCGCTCGCTCGAGGGCGTGGTCGGGGATCGTGATCTCGCACCACGTGCCCGCCTCGCGGATGCGGCGGGCGATGAGCTGGGTGTACTGGGTGCCCAGATCGACGATCAGGACACCGCGGGGGTCGGTCGGCTGCTGTTCGCTCATGCGGGGAACCCGCGAACCCGGTCGCGGCGGTGCGGGCTCAGTCGGAGTGGAAGTAGTTCGGGGATTCCTTGGTGATCGTCACGTCGTGGGGGTGCCCCTCGCGCGTCCCCGCCGGGGTGATGCGGATGAAGCGGGCCCGCTCCCACAGCTCCGTCAGGGTCGCGGCGCCGCAGTAGCCCATGCCGGCGCGCACGCCGCCGGCGAGCTGGTGCACGAAGGTCGACAGGCACCCGCGGTAGGGAACCATGCCCTCGATGCCCTCGGGCACGAGCTTGTCCGCCTCCTCCACATGTCCCTGGCGGTAGCGCTCCTTGGATCCCTCCTGCATGGCGCCGATCGAGCCCATGCCGCGCACGCCCTTGAAGGAGCGGCCCTTGTAGAGGAACGTCTCGCCAGGGCTCTCCTCCAGCCCCGCGAAGAGGCTGCCGGCCATGATCGAGGAGGCGCCGGCCGCCAGGGCCTTGACGATGTCGCCCGAGAAGCGGATGCCGCCGTCGGCGATGACCGGGATGTCGGTCCCCTCCAGTGCGCCGGCGACGTCGGTCACCGCCGTCAACTGAGGCACGCCGACCCCGGCCACGATGCGCGTGGTGCAGATCGAGCCCGGGCCGATGCCGACCTTCACGCCGTCGACGCCCGCCTCCGCGAGGGCCTTGGCCGCACCGGCGGTGGCGACGTTGCCCGCGACGACGTCGACGTCGGTGCGCTGCTTGAGCTCGCGGACGGTCTCCATCACGTTCTCGGAGTGGCCGTGGGCCGTGTCGATCACCAAGACGTCTACGCCCGCTTCCAAGAGGCCCTCGGCGCGCTCGAGGTCGCGCACGCCGATCGCCGCCCCCACGCGCAGACGGCCGCGCTCGTCCTTGGCGGCGAGGGGGAACTCGTCGAGCATCTTGAGGTCCTTCATCGTGATCAACCCCTGCAGGCGGTTGGCCCCGTCGATGATCACGAGCTTCTCGACCTTGTGCTGGAACAGTAGGTCGCGCGCCTCCTCCAGGGAGGTTCCCGGCGGCGCGCTGACGAGGTGGTCGCGGGTCATGCGCTCGGCGACGGGCGTGTCGTCCCCGGACTCGAAGCGGCAGTCGCGCCGTGTGAGGATGCCGACAACGCGCTCGCCGTCGACGATCGGCAAGCCCGAGATGTTCTGGGAGGCCATGATGCGCCGCGCCTGGCCCACGGTCGCGTCCGGCGGCAGGGTGACCGGATCGCGGATCACGCCGTTGGCGGAGCGCTTGGCCTTGTCGACCTCCCCGATCTGGTCCTCGATCGAGAGGTTGCGGTGGACGATGCCGATCCCGCCCTCGCGCGCCAGGGCGACGGCCAGCTCCCACTCGGTGACCGTGTCCATGGCCGCCGAGCACAAGGGGAGCGACAGGGGGACGTTGCGCGAGAAACGCGTGGCCAGGTCGGCCTCGCGTGGGAGGACGTCGGACTGCTGTGGGATCAGCAGGACATCGTCGAAAGTGAGCCCCTCGGAGAGTTCCATGCCCCAGGATAGCGTCCCCGGCGGCGGGGTCCAAGGTCCGCGCCCAGGGCGGCTGGGGGACAAAGAAAAAGGGGCCAACCCCGCCGGCGAACCGACGAAGCGGACCCCAAGAAGGAGGAGATGCTCATAGTCTCGCCCGGAAATGCGATCTGGTTGAGATCAAAATGGGTTTTCCTTGTTCACCGAGATCGAATTCAAGGCCCCGGAATGCGTCCGAGATGTAAAACGACCTGTGCCTCTCCAATTGATTCGGCGCCGAATCGCCCCTGGAGCCATCAGGAACCTTGATTCCGCCCGGGCGGGGGGCTTCCCTAGCACTCTGCCGAACAAGCCCCCCGGCCCTCATGACGCCCCCCACAGAAAGCTCCGCGCCTCAGGACACGACACCGCCGGCCGCCCCCGACCGCACCACGAGGGTGGCGCTGGTGGGCGCCGGGTTCATCGCCGACGACCACCGCGAGATCCTCGCCGGCCTCGAGGAGGCGCGCCTGGTGGCGGTCTGCGATCCCGACCTGGGGCGGGCACGACGCCTGGCCGAGAGCGCCGGCGGCTGCGCCGCCGTGGCCGACGTCGCCGAGCTGGCCGACATCGGGGTGGACGTCGCCCACGTGCTCGTCCCGCCCGACCTGCACGTCCCCGTGGCGCGGCGCCTGCTCGAGGCGGGGATCGGCGTCTTCCTGGAGAAGCCCGCGGCGCCACAGGCTGCGTCGGTGCGGGAGCTGGGGGAGCTCGCGGCGGCCCGCGACCTACCGTTGGGCGTGAACCACAACCACGCCTTCCATCCCGCGTTCGCGCGCCTGGCCGCCCGCCTCCGCTCGGGCGAGATCGGGCGCGTGGAGCACGTGCGCGTCACCTGGAGCGTGCCCCTCATGCAGCTCGACGCCGAGCAGTACGCCCACTGGATGTTCCGAGCGCCGCGGAACATCCTCTTCGAGCAGGCGGTCCACCCCCTGAGCCAGGTGCACGCCCTGTTGGGTCGCGTCGAACACTGCCAGGCCACCGTCCTGGGAAGGCGTGAGTTGCTCCCCGGCGAGGTGTTCTGCGATCGGTGGCTGGTCGCGGCACGCGCCGAGCGCGGCACGGCCGAGGTGCATCTGGCCTTCGGCCAGGGCTTCACGCGCAGCTCCCTGGAGGTGATCGGCACCGACGGCTGCCTGGAGGCGGACTTCACCCACGACGCGGTCGTCGGAGAGAGGGCGACGCCCTGGCTGGACTTCTACGACGCCTACGTGGCCTCGGGCGGACGAGGGCGCGAGCTCCGACGCGACGCTCGCCGCGGACTCGTCGGCTACCTGGCCGCCACCCTGGGCCTGCGCCCGCGGGCCGACGCCTTCTTCGTCGGCATGCGCGATTCCATCACCGCCTTCCACCGCGCCCTGCAGGCCGGCGAGCCCGCGCCGGTGGATGCAGCGAGCGCCGCCGAGGTCCTCGACTGGTGCGAGGCCGTCGCCGCCGGCGCCCCGACGCCCCCCAACCCCGAGGCCGCGCCCCTCGCCTCCACGCCCCCGCGCCCCGGCGAGGTCGTGGTCCTGGGCGGGACCGGGTTCATCGGAAAGCGCGTGGTGGCGCGCCTGTTGGACGCCGGCAGGCCGGTGACCTGCCTCGTGCGGCGCACCCACTCCCTGCCCGAGACCATCGCCGAGGCCGCCCGCGACGGTCGCCTGCGTCTGGTGCGCGGGAGCCTCGAGGACTCCGAGGGGCTGGCGGACGAGCTCACCGGCGCCGCGGCCGTCGTGCACCTGGCCACCGGAGGCGGCGAGACCTGGGAGGAGGTCAGCCGCTCGATGGTCGAGGGCACGCGCCGGGTGGGCGAGGCCTGCGCGGCGGCGGGCGTGGGACGCCTGCTGTACGTCTCCTCGATCGCCTCCCTCTACACGGGCCTCGACCTCACCGGCGAGCTGGACGACTCGACCGCCACCGACCCGCGGCCCGACGGGCGCTCGCTCTACTCGCGGGGCAAGATCGCCGCCGAAGAGGCCGTCTTGGACCTCTCACGCGAGCACGACCTGTCGGTCTGCATCCTGCGCCCCGGAGTCGTCGTCGGAGCCGGCACGCCTCTGCAGCACTCCGGCCTGGGCCTATGGGTGCGGGACAGCCACTGCATCGGCTGGGGCCGGGGCGACCATCCCCTCCCGCTGGTGTGGGTCGAGGACACCGCCGAGGCCATCACGCGCGCCGCCCTCCATGAGGGAACCGAGCTCGACGGACGGGCCCTGAACCTGTGCGCCAAGGTCCCCCTCACCGCTGCCGAAGTGGTCGAGGAGCTGGCGCGTTCCAGCGGTCGGGCCCTCGTGTTCCACCCGCGCTCCCTGGCCCTCTCCCAGGTGATGGAGGTCGGCAAGTGGCTGGTCAAGATCGCCGGAGGCCGGCGCGGCATCCCCTTTCCGTCATGGCGTGACCTCTCCTCCCGCTCTCTGAGGCCCGAGTTCTCCTGCACGACCGCCCGGCGAGTCCTCGGCTGGGAGCCGGTCGAGGAGCGCGAGGCGTTCCTGGACGCTGCGGTGCGCATCCACGGTCGCGGCGGCGACGCCTGAGCCATGTCGACCGCGCGGAACGCGCCCCACCTGCTGCACGTCTTCTCCACCTTCGTCCCCGCGGGCCCGGAGCTGCGCACCGTGGCCTTGATCGAGGGGCTAGGAGACGAGTTCCGCCACTCGATCCTGGCGGTAGACGCTCGCACGACCGCCGCCGAGCGCCTGTCGGCCGACGCGCCCGCGCGGGTGCTCGAGAGCCTGCCGCGGGCCGGCACGCCCAAGACCGTGCGGGCCATGCGGCGTCTGTTCGACGACGTCGCTCCCGACGCCGTGCTGACCTACAACTGGGGCGCATTCGACGCGGTGCTGGCGGCGCGCAGCCAGGGCCGGCCCGTGCTGCACCACGAGGACGGCTTCGGCCCCGACGAGGCGCGCTCGTTCAAGCGGCGGCGCGAGCTGGCGCGGCGCTGGGTCCTGCCCGGGACGCGCGGCGTCGTCGTCCCCTCGCGCGTGCTGCGGCGCATCGCCCTGGAGCGCTGGGGGCTGAGCCCCGAGCGCGTGGTCTGTGTCCCCAACGGGGTGCGCGTGGAGGCGTTCGACCGCCGCGGAGAGGGCGCGCGGCTGCGCGCGGAGCTCTCGATCCCGCCCGCCGCCCCGGTCGCCGGCCTGGTCGGCCACCTGCGGCCCGAGAAGAGCCCCGCGCGCTTCCTCGAGGCCTGCGCGCGCGTCGATGGCGACCTCGGCCTGGTCGCCGTGGTCGTCGGCGACGGCCCCGAGCGCGGGCGCCTGGAGGAGCTGGCCCGCACCCCCGCCCTCGCCGGGCGCGTGCACCTGGTCGGACATCGTGACGACCTGCCGCGCTGGTACGACCTGATGGACCTGTTCTGCCTGTCGTCGGACACCGAGCAGCTGCCGGTCACCCTGTTGGAGGCGATGGCCTCGCGCCTGCCGGCGGTCTCGACCGACGTGGGCGACGTCGGCGCGGTGCTCGGCGAGGAGCAGGCGCGCTGGGTCGTCCCCCTCGCCGGCGCCGACACCGCCTCCGCGCTCGCCCGCGCCCTGGAGGAGCTGGCCGCCGACTCGCCCCTGCGCGAGCGCCTGGGCGCGGCGAACCGCTCCCGGGTCGAGCGCGAGCACGACTTCTCCGTGATGCTGGACGCCTATCGCTCCCTGTACCTCGCAGCGGTGCGCGCCTGATGCGGCCCGACCGGCTCCCGCCATCCGCCAACCCGCCGACCATGACCGACCCCAGCGACGACGCCCCCCCCAACCCGCCGCCCTTCCCGCCCTTCGGTGTGCTGGCGAGCGAGCGCATCTACGACTCGCCCTGGTGCGGCCTGCGGCGCGACGTCGTGCGCCTGCCGGACGGTTCCGACGGCGAGCACCACGTGTTCGAGATCTCCGACGCGGTGGTCGTCGTTCCCCTGCTCCCCGGCGGCGAGTTCGTCCTGATCGGCCAGTACCGCTACCCCCACGGCAAGACCCACTGGGAGCTGCCCGCCGGGCGCATGGACGCCGAGGAGACGCCGCTGGCCGCGGCCGAGCGCGAGCTCCTCGAGGAGACCGGCCACCGTGCCGGGCGCTGGGTCGCCCTGCCCGGCTTCTACCCGACCAACGGCATCAGCCCCCACTACGCCCACGCCTGGGTGGCCCTGGACTGCGAGCGCGTGGCCGAGGCCAGCCCCGAGGCCTCCGAGCAGATCCTCGTCGCGACCTTCGCGCGCCGCGAGGTCGAGGCCCTGCTCGACGCGGGGATGCTCGCCGACGGGTTCACCGCCATCGCCCTGATGTACGCCCTGCGCTGGAACGACACCGGGCGCCTGGAGGTCGAGGCTCAGCGCAGGTCGTAGAGCCCCATCCAGGGCCCCGGTCGATCCACGCGCCACAGGTCGGCGAGGGCCAAGCGCAGGTCGGTGGGCAGGCGCGTCTCGGCGGCGGGGGCGGACCCGCGAGAAGGATCGATCACCCACACCGGCTCCCGCGAGGCCACCAGCGGTGCGAGGGCGTGGCGGTCGGGCTCGGCCGGCGAGCGGTCGACGAGCAGCAGATGGGTCACCCCCAGGGCGACCAGCAGCTCCCGCGGTCCCCCCTCCCCTCCGACCAAACCCGCCGCGCAGGCGCGCAGTTCGACGGTCCCAGCGCGCTCGTCGAAGGCCAACAGGTCCTCGAGGCGCACCGCGTCCAGGCCGTCGGCCGTGTCCGCCGCCGCGGCCAGGCGATTGCGGCGGTGGGCTTCGCGGGTGGAGAGGGCGCGCCACGAGCCCAAGCGCTCGAGGCTCGTGAGGCTCAGGTCCGCGGCCGGTCCGTAGCGGTCGATGGCGAGCAGGGCGCCGTCGGGCAGGGACTGCTCCAAGAGGCGCTCGGCCTCGGCCCGCGTGTCCTCGGCACCCAGCACGTGCACGAGGCGCAGGCTCTCGACCAAGGGCGACGCCAGCAGGGCCAGGAGCGCCAGGCGCGCCGTGAGGCCGCCGGCGGCGAGGCGCTGGGCGGCGAACCCGGCAGGGATCGCCAGGAGGACGGCCAGGGGCAGGAGATAGCGCACGTGATCGTTCTCCAGGCTCATGAAGAACCCGGCCCAGGCGAGGGCGAAGAGGGCGGCGGGTCGCGCCCGGCGCGCACGCAGGGCGCTGCCGAGCCCAGCGGCGGCGAGGATCCAAAGGGCCGGGTCGTACGCGACGGCCGCCTGGAGCTGGCGCGCGATCGAAGCGAAGCGAAACGCCAACAGGATGCCCTGTCCGCCGACGCTGAAGTCGGAGGCCGCGCCTCCGACGACGCCCGCATCCGGCGTGGCGCCGTGCACCAAGAGGTAGGGGTGGCCCACGAGCAGGGCGACCAGGCCGAACAGCGCCACGCACAGGGTGCCGTGGCCCAGGCGTCGGCGCAGGTCCGCGCCGCTCCAACCTCCCGGAGCGACGAGCCAGGCGCAGGCCGCGATCCCCAGGGCCGGCAGGCCGGCCTGGTGCGTGGCGAAGGCCAGGCCGCAGGAGGCGCCGCAGGCAGCCAGGGCGCGCGCCCGCGGCGCGTGCGCGTAGGCGGCCGCCGGGCGCAGGGCCAGGGCCATGAAGAAGACCATCGGGACCCACGGCCGCTCCTGGACGGAGTAGTGGACGTGCAGTACGCCCACGCCCACCAGCCAGGCGGCCACCCAGGCTCCGCGCCCCAGGCCCGCCTCGCGCGCGGCTCGCAGGACGAGCCAGGGGGTCAGGGCTCCGAAGAGGGCGACCAGCAGGCGGGCGAGGAGGTGCACGGCGGCCGGCTCGGCGGTGACCGCTTCGCCGAACTCCGCCGGTCCGCTCCAGGAGCCGTCGAGGGCGCCCCAGGCGAAGTGCCCGCCGTAGACACCGGCGAGCAGGTAGGGCATCAGGTTGGGGTAGGTCGAGTAGCGCCCGACCGGCGGCACGGGGTCGAGGTCCCGCGCCATGCCCAAGGCAGCTCGCACGGCGTGGGTGTCGGGGACGTAGTTGCGCGGCTGGCCGTGGTCGATGGCCCCCACGCGCAGGAACAACGGGAGGACGAACAGCACGGCGAGGCCGGCGATCCAAGGCGCCCGCGGCCTGGGCGTGGTCGTCATCGTTCGCTCATCCCGCTTCCGGAGGCCGGCGGCGCCCCGCGCGCCGCGCTCAGCCGCCCGCTCCTCCCCCCCCGAGGGTCCATTCAGGCTTCAGGGTCGATCTCGAAGCGCTGCAGGAAGTCGTCGGTGGCCTCGACGTCCTCGAGCTTGGTGATCAACAGCTCCATGGCCTCCATGAAGTTCATCTTCAAGAGCACGCGCCGCAGGGTCGTGATGCGCTTGTGCTTCTTGCTCGAGAGCAGCTTCTCCTCCTTGCGCGTGCCCGACTTCTCGATGTCGATGGCCGGGAAGATGCGCCGGTCGGCGAGCTTGCGCGAGAGCACGAGTTCCATGTTCCCGGTGCCCTTGAACTCCTCGAAGATCAGCTGGTCCATGCGGCTGCCGGTGTCCACCAGCGTCGTGCCGAGGATCGTCAGGCTGCCGGCGGTCTCGGTGTTGCGCGCGCTGCCGAAGATCTGCCGCGGGCGCTCCATGGCGCGCGAGTCCAGGCCGCCCGACATGGTGCGGCCGCTGCCGCCGGTGTGGTTGTTGTAGGCCCGCGCCAGGCGCGTGATCGAGTCGAGGATCAGGATCACGTCCTCGCCCAGCTCCACCAGGCGCTGGCAGCGCTTCCAGACGGCCTCGGCCAGCTGGACGTGGTTCTTGGGCGTCTCGTCGCTGGTCGAGACGAAGACGTCACCGGCGGTCCCGCGTACCCACTCCGTGGCCTCCTCGGGTCGCTCGTCCACCAACAGCACCATCAGGTGCACGTCGGGGTAGGCGACCTCGACGCCCTTGGCGAACTGGCGCATGAGCGTCGTCTTGCCCGTGCGCGGCGCGGCGACGATCAGACCGCGTTGGCCGCGGCCGATCGGGGCGATGATGTCGACGATGCGCATCGAGACGTCGTCGGTAGCGTTGCCGACCTCGTAGTGGAAGTCGGGATCGATCGAGGTGAGGCTCTTGAACCCGCTCAGGTTGGCCCGCTCCTTGGGAGTGCCGCCGTCCACCGTCAATACGTCGAGAAGCTGGTGCTTGTGCTTCTTCCCCCGGCCGATGTGACCGCTGACCAGCGATCCGTCGCGCAGCTTGTGCTTTTGGATCAGGCGCTGGGCGACGAAGATGTCCTGGCGGCCGGGCAGGAACTGGGCGTCTCGGCGCCGCAGGGTTCCGTAGCCGCCCTTCTCGGCGATGAACATCCCCTCGCCGACGGCGGCTTCGGCCGGCTTCGCGGCACCCTCGTCGTCGCGCCGTTGGTCGTCCTTGCGCTGCTCGCCCCCGGAGCGGGCCTCGTCGCCCGATTGCACCTCGCCGCCCTTGCGGCGGCGGCGGCGGCGGCGGCCGCCCCGCCGGGAACCCCCGCGGCGTCGCTGGGGCTTGCGCCAGTCCTTGCGCTCTCCGTCGCCGCTCCCCTCGCCGCCGCCGTCGCCGTTCCCGGCTCGGCCCTCCGCCTCGGAGGCCGTGCCCGCCCCGTCCGCCGCGGCGGCAGCCTCACCGCCCTCGCGGCGTTGGCTGCGCTTCTTCCGCTTCTTCTTGCGTCGCGCGCCGGTCTCGGCGCCCTGGGTCGGGGAGCCGCCGTCGGGCCGCTCCATCGCCCCGAAGGGCACGGACTCGGAAGGGGTCGTGGTGTGTTCCTCGGATGCCAAGGGAATCCTCTGGCTGTCGGTCTGGGATCACCCCGAAGGGGCGCCTCTTTGCGAGATGAGGCTCGTCGCGGACGGTCCGCGCTGCCGGTCGGTCAGTTCCCGCCAGCCTCGGCGAGGGCTCGCCGTGGACGGGACGGGAGGGCGCGCCCGATCGGGCGCTCTACGAAAGCGGGCTGGGGCGAGGCCTGCGCCTCGGGGTCGGAAGGTCCGCTGGAGCGGCGGCGGGCTCGCCGCGCGCCGGCTCGACCGGACCCTCGGGGCACCCGGCCCGCTACGGTCGACCTGCGGAAACTACCGCAGGCCCGTAGGGGAGACCACGGGAATCCCGCTGTCTCCGCAGCCATTGTACCCTCCCCGGAGCCCGACGCGAACACTCTGTGGCACGAGAGAGGACGGTTTTCGCTGACCGCGCCCCCCCGGAATCGGGTCCGCTCCCTCCCCGTCTGGTCAGGCCGGCGTCTGGGCCGCTCGTGCAGGCCGTGCGGGCCGGTCGCCCGCCGACCGGAGAGGTGGTCGGGGTGAGAGGATTTGAACCTCCGACCTCTGCGTCCCGAACGCAGCGCTCTACCAAGCTGAGCCACACCCCGCTCCCGCCGCGCGGGCGGGAAGCCGCCACCGGCAGGGCAGAGACGATAGGAACGGGCGCGCGGGCCGTCAAGCACGCTCCCCCGCCGGGCCGGGCGAGCCCTCAGCGGCCGAGATCCACGAAGGTCCCGCCGCTCTGCTCCGCCAGCTTGCGCATGAACGCCTTCTTGAACTCCCCGATCGCGATGGTGTGGATCACGACCTTGCGCAGTTCGTTGGCCTTCTTCACCGCGATCAGGATGTCGTCGGTGTCGACCAGATCGCCGTGGGTCGGCCGTCCGTCGGAGAGGAAGAAGATCGTGTCCAGTCCGATCAGGTACTTCTCCGAGCGCGCGTGTTTGCGCTGGTTCACCACCTCCAGGGCGTCCATCAACGCACCGTGGGTGTTGGTCTTGCCTCCTTCGAGGTTGGCCGCCCCGACCAGGCCCACCCGCGCCAGGTCCTCCTTGGAGGTTCCGCCGATGGCCTCCAGCTTGCGCGTCCAATCGAGGGCGCTGCGCTTGTTCAGCACATTGGCGCGCACGGCCTTCTTCTTCCAGCGCCGCACCTCCGTGGCGAAGGCGATGAGGTTGAACTCGACGGCCGAGTCGAGGGCCTCGATGGTCTTGGCGAGCTCGGTCTTGACGATGTCGATGCGCGCCAGCGAGGGGTAGTCCGCGGGCTTGAAGCGCTCGCGGTCGACGACCTCGTTCTCCATCGAGCCCGAGACATCGACGATGAACAGCATGGCGCGCGAGGGTGTGTCGATGCCGTGGTAGGCGACGGCGCCTTCGGGCGGCGAGTAGCGTGCTGCGGCCTCGGCCAGCGCTGCCCGCGTGCGGGCCAGCTCCTCGTCGGTCGGCAGGCGGTAGCGGTCGGCCGTGTCGGTCCAGAACTTGCGCCACAACTCCGTGCGCATGCCGAAGGTGCGGCCGGTGAGCTGCTCGAGGGAGCGTGCGATGTCCTCCACCAGCCGCCCCTCCTCGACCTCCATGCGGTCGATCAGGGGGCCGATCGAGTCGACGTGGCGCACGATCCCCAAGGCGGCGACGGCACTGGCGCGCACCTGCCAGAGGGAATCGCCGAGGCCCGCCCGGGCGGGGGCGAGCACGCGTTCGGAGCCGAGGGCAGCCAGCCCTTCGAAGGCGGCACAGCGCACCGCCGGCTCCCGGTCGGCGCAGAGGGGCACGAGGGCCTGGGAGTGGTCCGGGCCGGGACGGGCGGCGAGGGCGGCGATCGCCCGGCTGCGCACGGTCCAGGCCTTGTCCTTCAGGCAGTCCAGGAGCGGCTCGGCGGGTCCGGCGTAGGCGCCCCGGGCGATCGCCTCCAGCAGGCCCAGGCGTACGGCTTCGGCGCGCTCCGCCTCCAGGCGGGTGAACAGGGCCGCGGAGGCCGTCGAGTCCTCGAACGAGCTCAAGACGTCCACCGCCGCGCCCACGACCGCCGGATCGCCGTCGGCCAACACGTCCGCGAGCACCTCGACGACGCCCGGCGTCTCCGCCCCCTCCAGGGCCATGATCGCCTCGACCCGCGTGGCGGTGTCGGTGAACTTGCGGAAGTAGCGCCGGAACTCGCGGACGATCTCCTCGTCGTCGCCGGCGGCGAGGACGGCGGTCGAGCCGAGCACGAGGAGCAGCAACAGGAGGAACGACCGGAGCATGGCGAGGGGACGGCGATCCCTCGCTGGAGTATCGCACCGGTGGGGACTCGTCACCACGGCGACGCCCTTTTCGCGCCCCCGCGCCCCCTGGAGGGCTCAGGCGTCGGTCCCGGCCGGTGCGTCCCCACCGGCTGGGCCGATCAGCCGCGAGCGGCTGCGCCCGGCGGGGCTCACTTCGGCGTCGTCGACGGTCACGCGCGCGCCCTCGGCGGTGATCAGGGTCACCCGGTCCGCCTCCCGCGCGAGGAGCTTCCCGTAGAACACGCCGCCCGGCGTGCGCACGCGCACCTCGGGCAGGCCCGCGAGCCGCCCGGGAGCCTCGCCGGCCGACGCCGCCCCCTGCGCGGGGGTCAACAAGTGCTCGATGCGCTCGACCTGCCAGCCCATGACCGCCAGACGGCCGGCGTCGAGCTCGAGCCAGACCTTGCGCTCCCCCACCGCGATCAGGCGTCCCTCGAAGACCGCCCCGTCGAGCAAGCCGACGCGCACGCGGCCGACCTCGGGCGTCAACAGGCGCCGCTCGTCGTCGACGCGCTCGAAGGGGATGGACGTCCCCGGCCACAGCCCCGCCAGGTCCGCGGGAGAGGCTCTGCGAGCGGCCCCCGGCGCCTCGGGCAGGAGCAGCATGTCCTCGAGAGGAATGGAGAGGGTGCGAGCGGCCCTCGAGGTCGCCGTCTCGGGAGTCGCCCGCGCGATGCGGGGGGCGGCCACCGCAGCGGGCGGTCCGTGGGCCACCGCGCTCGGTAGCGCCGACCCCACCTGCGCCCGCGCTCGGGGTCGCGAACCGGCGCGATCGGGGGCGGGCGCAGGACCGAAGGGGCCGACGGACGCGGTCGGGGTCGCGGACGCGTTGGATCCTCCGGGGTGGGCTCGGGGCGCGGGCGGCTTTGCGCCGAGGGGCCCGGCGCCGCCGGCGAGGCCGGCCGGTGCGGTCGGCTCGCCACAGACGCCGCCACCGGCCGGCCCCGCCGACCTGTCGGTGGGCCGGTTCCCCACGGGAGCGGCCGGCGACGCGGGCTCCCCGGTCGTGGCCCCGGCGGTCGCGCCGGGCACGGCGGCGGGCGGCGCCGCTCGTCTGGGGGGAGGGGTCTTCGACGACGGCGGCGCGGGAGCCGCGGGCGCCTGCGCGACCGCGAGCGGTTCGGCGGGCGCCGGGTCGATACCGCCGCCGATCAGGTGGGCACCGAGGGCACCGGCGACCAGGGAGGCCGACGCGATCCACAGGCGGCCCGTCCACGGGCCGCGGACGGGTTCTCCGTCAGGGACGAGCTCGGTCTCGAACAGCGGGCTGGGATCGACCGCCTCGTCCTCGAACTCCATCAACCAGCTCGCGTCGGTCTGCTCGAGCGCAGACGGCGCCTCGGCGGCGGGCACCGGCCCCGCGCCCGAGGAGGGGTCCGCGCCCGGCGGTTCGTCGACGTCCCGGCCGGGCGCAGCGCCCACCTCGCCGGGCACGCCGCCGCCGGGGTCCAGAGCACCGGAATCCGCCTCGCCCAGGCCCAGGGCGGCGCCCAGGCCCAGGAAGTCCCCCGGCACGCACCCTGCGGCGTCGCCCGAAGGGTCCGGTCCCCCGGCCCGTGCGGGCCGGGGGCTGTCGGGGGGATTCTCTCGCACCATCTCCAGCTCGTCCTCGGCGGGGCACATCCAGCCCCTCCGAGAACGCTTTCGGGGCGCTTATCGGCAGGCGGAGCCCCGCGAGTACAGGCCCATCTCCCAGGAATCTCCCCGAATCGGGAGGATCAGCGCCGGCGAAGCACCCGCCGGCCGCCCTGCCGCAGGGTGAGGCCCTGGGCGTCGAGGTGCTCGAGGAGCGGGATCAAGAACTTGCGAGTGGTCTTGAGCGCGTCCCGCAACTCGGGAATCTCCAGGGCCCCGTTGCGCTCGCAGTTGGCGATCACTTCCTCCCGCGCCCGGCCCACGCAGGCGGCGTCCATGAACTGTCCCTTGCCCAGGTGCTCGAGCTCGTCGAGGTCGACCATCATCTCGACCACCTCGGAGACCTGCTTCAGCTGCGCGGCGCAGGCCTCGGCCAGCTCCTCGACCGAGGGAGGCTGGAAGCCGGCGGCCCGCATGCGGGAGGAGATCGCCTCGCGCAGCTTCCCTACCTCGGGGTCGAGTTCGACCTCGCGCCCGCACAGGCGCACGCGCCCGCCCGCTTCGCGCTGCAGGCCGCCGCGCGCCTGTTCCTCGTCGAGCAGGGCATCGAGCAAGCTCGCCTCCAAGCCGGACTCACCGCGCAGGTCGCGCACGTCGATCGCGTCGCGCAGGGGATTGCGCTCGAACCAGGCGGCTAGGGCGGCGCGCAGCCGCTCCAGGGCGCCCTCGAGGGCCTCGGTGTGGATCCACTTCTGTCCGCCGTCGACCGACACGGCCCCGCCGCGCTCGGCGATCGCAGCCAGGAGCTCCGCGGTCTCTCCGCGCGGTCGCTTGATGCCCACGGCCAAGTCCGTCAGGGGATGGAGGCCCTCGCCCAGGCGCAGGAGCGACACCTCCAGCAGGTCGCCGGTCGAGCCCAAGCTCGCCTCCTGGCGCTCGAGCTCGTCGAGCACGAAGCCCTTGAAGCGCTTCAGCCGATAGCGGCTCTCCTCGAGGATCACGCCTCCGCCCAGGGTCACGCTGGGCGAAGCGAGACGCACGATGAAGGGGTCACCTGGCGCGCACACGACGGGCTCCTCGAGGCGGAACTGCACCAGGCCCGCGCCGCCGGGGGGAATCTCGGGAGCATCGAGCAGGACCGCCTCGCCGAGGACCTCGGCCGTGCCGGTGTGCAGGCGCACGGCGGTGCGGTCGGCGAAGGGGCGCTCGAGTCCCTCCAAGACGCGCAGGCGCGCCCCGACCATGCGCACGGCGCGGAAGAAGCCCGGGGTCGCCAGGACGCAGCCGCGCCGCACCTCGTCCCGGCCCACGTCGGCCAGGTTGACCGCCGTCGAGTGGCCGGCGCGGGCCTCGTCGGTACCCTGCCGGTAGGCCTGCAGGCCGCGTACCTTGCCCCGATGTCCGCCCGGGAGGACCTCCAGGGTCTCCCCAACGCGCACGACGCCGTCGACGGGAATGCCGGTCAGGATCGTCCCGAAGCCCTTGGAGCTGAACACGCGCTGCACGGGCATGCGGAACAGGCCGCCGACCGGGCGCGCCGGACAGGCGCCCGCCGCAGCGAACAGAGCCTCCTTGAAGGCCTCCAGCCCCTCCCCACTGACCGCCGAGACCCCGTGGATCGGCGCGTCGGCGAGGAAGGTGTCGGCCACCGCCTCGCGCACGTCCTCCTCCGCCAGCTCGGCCAGCTCGGGCTCGACCATGTCGATCTTGGTCAGGGCGACCAGCCCCCGTGAGACTCCCAGGAGGTCCATGATCGCCAGGTGCTCGCGGGTCTGGGGCATGACGCCGTCGTCGGCGGCGACGACCAGGACCACCAGGTCGATCCCCGAGGCGCCGGCGACCATGTTCTTGATGAAGCGCTCGTGCCCCGGGACATCGACGATGCCGACCGTGCGCCCGTCGGGCAGCTCGAGGGGCGCGAAGCCCAGGTCGATGGTCAGGCCGCGCTCCTTCTCCTCCTTCAGGCGATCGGGGTCGACGCCGGTCAGGGCGCGCACGAGGGTGGACTTGCCGTGGTCGATGTGACCGGCGGTGCCGATGACGATGGGCTGGATCTCCACGGGTTCTCGGAGCGGGGCGAGGGAGCGCGCTGGCAGATCCTAGCCCGAACGATTCATGAACACGCACACCAGACTTCGCAACCGGCCGTCTTCGACGGCCTTTGCCTCGGCCGGGAACGAGCTCGTGTATGCAGCGAGTTAGACTGGGCGGCCGTGAGCGCACCGTTCCTCTCCCTTGGGCCTTGGCTACGACGCACCTTCGGTCGCCCGGTCCATCGCGTGGCCCTCGACGCCGGCTCGACCTGTCCGAACCGGGACGGGACGCGCGGTTTCGGAGGCTGCGCCTTTTGCGACGTCGAGGGTTCGGGCACCGGCGCCGTGCGCTCGGGCACCGAGCTGGCCGAGCAACTCGAGCGCGGCATCCGGCGCGTGCGCCGCCGGGATGCCGAGCCCGGGGTGATCGCCTACTTCCAGTCCTATTCGAACACCTACGTCGAGACTGCCCGCCTGCGGGAGGTGCTGTCGGTGGTCGAGCCCTACCTAGCCGACCCCATCGTCGCCGTGAGCGTCGCAACGCGCCCCGACACCCTCAGCGAGCCCGCGCTGGAGTGTTTGAGCGAGCTCTCCCGGCGCGTCGCGGTGTGGGTCGAGCTCGGACTGGAGGCCGCCGACGACCGGATCCTGGAGGCGATCCACCGCTTCCACACCGTCGACGAGTATCGCGACGCCGTCCGCCGCTCCCAGGCGGCGGGGCTGTCGGTCATCGGCCACGCCATCCTCGGCCTGCCCGGCGACGGCCGCGAGGGTGCCCGCCGCACGGCCCGGGTCATGGCGGAGACGGGCGTCGAAGGCGTCAAGGTCCACAACCTGATGGTCCTGCGCCGCACACGCTTCGAGCGGGACTGGCGCGCGGGGGAGCTCGAGGTGCTCGATGCCGACACCTACGTCGATTGGCTGGCGGACTTCGTCGAGCGCCTGCACCCCGAGGCCGTCCTGCACCGCCTCACGGCGGACGCGCCCCTGGCTCAGCGGCTCGCGCCGCGCTGGGACGTCCACAAGAACGAGGTGCGCGAGAGGCTGGCCGCGGAGTTGGAGCGGCGCGGCACCCGGCAGGGCAGCCTGTACCGTGCACCTTCGAACCCCGCGGCCTCTGGCCGCGTGCCGGAGGGCCCCCGAGCTCAGGCCCGGTAGAGGATGCGGTCGCAGCTGGGGCACTGCACGACGCCCTGGCCGCGCGCGAGGCGCACGACGAGGTTCGGCATCACCTCCATGTAGCAGGCCTGGCAGATGTTCCCCTCCAGGGCCGCCATCGCCTCGCCGTCGCGCGCATCGATCAGCCGGTCGTACAGGGACAGGGTCTCGGGCGAGAGGGTGTCGCTCATCCGCTCCCGGCGCTTCGCGCACAGCTCGTCGTGGCGGCCCTGCGCCTCGGTGAGCTCGACCTCCAACGCCGTCAGGAAGGTCTCGAATGCAGTCCGGTCGGCGGCGAGCTGCTCGGAGAGCTCCTCGATGCGCGCCTCGAGGGCTTCGGCCTGCTCGACGAACTCCAGCCCCTCTCGCTCCGCCTCGTCGATCTGGCGCTTGAGGGAGCGCATCTCGTAGCGGCAGGCTTCCACGACGGCCATGTCCCGCTGGGAGAGGCTCTCCTTCTCCAGCTTGCGGATCCGGGCGCCGTGGGTCAGGTTCATGCCCTCGATCTCCTTGACGCGCAGCTGGAGGGAGACGATCTGCTCCTTCGCCTGATCGACCTGCGCCTGCCTCGCCGTCAGCTCGTTCTGGCGGCGGTCGCGCTCCGCCGGTAGGCGGCGCAGCTCGGCCTGGGCCTTGTAGAGGTCGCGGTCGATTTCCTGAAGTGCGCGGAGTGCTTGCACGGGGGTCTCCATGGAGTGGGCTCGGGTCGAGCGGCGGAACAGTGTAGCCGCGCCCGACCGGCGCACAAGCTCGCCCCGGCTCCGGACTTCAGGATCGGAGCGCCGCCGGCGTCCGCGCGCCCGACCTTCGGGGGGATCCGGCCCACGGCCCCCAGGCCCGCGGGGCCCTACAGCTCGTCGTCGTCCTCGTTGACCGACGTCGAGTCGTCCAGGAAGCTCGCCAGCTGACGGGCCCGGACCGGGTGGCGCAGCTTGCGCACGGCCTTGGCCTCGATCTGACGCACCCGCTCGCGGGTCACGCGGAAGATCCGGCCCACCTCCTCGAGGGTGTAGGTGTAGCCGTCACCGATCCCGTAGCGCAGCTTCACGATCTCGCGCTCGCGGAAGGTCAGGGTGCTCAACACGTCGTCGATGCGCTCCCTGAGCATCTCGTGCCCCGCCGCCTGCAAGGGACTCTCGGCCGAGTCGTCCTCGATGAAGTCACCGAAGTAGCTGTCGTCGGAGTCACCGATGGGCCGGTCGAGGCTGATGGGGTGCTTGCTGATCTTCATCACCCGCTTGGCTTCCTCCACCGTGATCTCGGTGGCCTCGGCCACCTCCTCCACCGAGGGCTCGCGCCCCTTGGACTGCAGGAGCTTCTTGGAGACGTTGCGCAGCTTGCTCATCGTCTCGATCATGTGCACGGGGATGCGGATCGTCCGCGCCTGGTCGGCGATCGAGCGCGTGATCGCCTGCCGGATCCACCAGGTGGCGTAGGTCGAGAACTTGTAGCCGCGCCGGTACTCGTACTTCTCCACGGCCTTCATCAGGCCCGTGTTCCCCTCCTGGATGAGGTCCAGGAACGACAG
Organism: Planctomycetota bacterium; assembly: GCA_030746555.1. Lineage (GTDB taxonomy): Bacteria > Planctomycetota > UBA1135 > UBA1135. Next base: position 39,307 of record JASLMK010000128.1, read on the forward strand.
TCCGCGGTTGCGGTACTTCTTGGCGATCGAAACCACCAACCGCAGGTTGCCGCTCGAGAGCTTGCGCTTGGCCTCCTCGTACTCCGCGTAGTGCAGGCGCACCTGGTCGATGCGGCGCTTGAGGCGCCGGGTGGGCTCGAGGGCCGCGAGCTCCATCTCCGCCAGACGGTCGGAGAGCTCCCTGACCTGGGCACCGCGCTTGCCGGCCCCCTTGAAGGCGGCCAGCTTGCGCTCGACCGAGCGCATCTCGCGGTAGTGTTCCTCGAGCATCTCGAGGTAGGGATGGACCTTCTTCACCTGCAGGTGACACTCCTCTATGAGGATCACGAGCTTGCGGCGCAGGTTCTGGATGAGCGTCAGGGCCGCCGAACGATCCGCCCTGGTCATGCGCCCCTTCAGCAGTGGGCGGTACTCCTCGCGAATCCTCGCGACCAGGCGCTCGATGGTCCCGACGTTGACCGGCAGGCGCCGGGCCAGGAACTGCTTGCCGAGGGTCTCGACGATCTTGGGGTCGTCGTCAGGCTTGGGGTTGGGATTGACCTTCAGGGTGCGATCGAAGGCCAGCTCACCGCGTTGGACCTGCCCGAGGATCACCAGCGATTCGTCCATGCACAGACCCGACCCCATGCACTTCTTGCGGAAGCGCTTGCGGGTGATCTCGATGGTCTTGGCCAGGTAGATCTCCTCGGGGCGCGTGAGCAGGGGAATCTCGCCCATCTGCGTCAGGTACATCCGCACCGGGTCGTCGATCTTCTCCGGCAGGGGCGCAGGCTTGGGGCGCGCCGCCTCGACCTTCTTCTTCACCCGGGTGCGCTTGGCGGGTGCCGGGGTGATGCCGGCGGCCTCGCCCGCCTGCGCGGTCAGGGGCTCCTTGTCGGTACTGTCCTCGTCGACGACGTCGACGCCGTTCTCTTCGAGGGCGATGAACACCTGGTCCATCTGGTCGGGCGGAATGAACTGGTCCTCGAGCAACCGATTCATCTCCGGGTAGGTCAGGTAGCCCTGCTTGCGACCCTCCTCGACGAGGGTCTTGATGGTGGTCTCGAGTTTCTCCGGCATGACGAGTGGGTCTCGGATCTAGGGACGGCGACGATCAGCGGGAAGCGTCGGGGGACAGGTGCCGCATCCGCAGGGAATGCATGAGCTCTTCTTGGAGGGCCGCGATCCTGGAACCGACCTCCTCGAGGCCCGTTTCGTCCGCGGCGTGTTCGTTTCGTTCGAGTTCGGCGATCAGGTCTCTGAGCTCGTCCTCCCGCCGCGAACACTCCAGCCGCGCCAGGAAGGCGAGCTCCCCCTCCAGGAGGGCGCGGGCGCTCTCCTTCTGACGGGCGGACTCGGCCAGACCGACCACGAGAGCGCGGGCGGGATGCTCGCCGAGGGCCGAGATGACCGCTCCGGGATCGACCAGGACCTCCTCGTCCTCGACCATGTCGAGCACGGTTTCAAGGACCTTTCCGAGGAGGGGATCGGGGCAGTGGGGAGCATGGGGCCTGAGGGCGGGAACCAGGCTCTCGTCGAGCAGCAAGGCGCCGACGAGGCCGCGCCAGGCTTCGATCACGCGCGGGTCGACGGAGGCGGACGGGGTGGCGGGCGCGGGGGCCGCCTCGGCCGCGCGGGCCGGGCGCGGGTCGCGTGCTCCGGCGCGGGTGCGCCATTGAGCCCGCAGGACTTCGGGCGCCAGACCGGTCCGGCGGGAGAGGTCGTCGAAGAGCTCGCTGCGATGGACGGGGCGCGAGACGCGGGCGACGAGCCCGAGGATCTCGTCGACGGCCTTGGAGCGCTCGATGCCGCGCAGGCCGTCGAGGCCCTCGACGACGAAGTCGAACCACCCCGTGGCCTGCTCGAGGATCGCCAGGAACGGCGCCGCACCCTCCCCGACCAGGAGGTCGCAGGGGTCCGCGCCTCCTTCGAGGACGGCCACGTCCAGCGCGACCTCCAGGGGCAGGAGGCCGTGGAGGGCCTTGAACGCCGCCCGCCGGCCGGCCTCGTCCCCGTCGAACACCAGGCTGACGCGCCGAGCACCGGTGCGTCGCACCAGGGCCGCGTGGCGGTCGGTGGTGGCCGTGCCCAGCACGGCGCCCACGGTCTGGATGCCGACCTGATGGGCCGCCATGACGTCGGTGTAGCCCTCGACCAGGACCAGGTGCCCGGTGCGCCGCACCTCGCCCAGGGCCCGGTCGAGGCCGTAGACGAGCTCGCTCTTGTTGAACAGGGCGGTCTGGGGCGTGTTGATGTACTTGGGCCCGTCTCCCTCCTCGAGGCGCCGGGCGCCGAAGCCGACGGCGCGCCCCGAGAGGTCGCGGATCGGGATCACCAGGCGCCCGCGGAAGAAGTCGTAGGGGCGACCGGAGTCGTTGCGGCGCACGAGGCCGACCTCCTCGAAGACCTCGAGGGAGAGGTCCTCGGCCCGCACCAGGTCCACCAGGGCCTGTCCGCCCGCCGGAGCCCAGCCGACGCCGAAGGCCTCGAGGGTGTTGCGCTCCAGGCCGCGGCGCTCGAGGTACTCGCGGGCCCCCCGCCCCTCGACGCACGAGAGGCGCTCGGCGTAGAAGGCGACCGCACGCTCCAGGGCCGCCCGGGCGCGGTCCGACTCCTCGCGCGAGGGCCCGCGGCGACCGCCCTTGCGCGGCACCTCGACTCCGGTGCGCGACGCCAGGATCTCCACGGCCTCCATGAAGGACACCGAGCAGAAGCGCTCGATGAAGCTGATCTGGTCGCCGCCTTCCGAGCAGGCGCCGAAGCAGTGCCAGGTCCCGCGCCGCGGATCGACCTTGAACGAGGGCGTCCGCTCCTCGTGGAACGGACAGCAGGCCTCGTAGAGGGCGCCGCGTCGGGTCAGCCCCCCGACGCGCTCGCGCACGACCTCCTCGATGGGGGCGCGCAGCTTGATCTCGTCGAGGGCGTTGCGGAAGTCGTCGGCCAAAGGAAGGTCGTCTGACGGGAAGGCTATGGGTGACGAGTGAACCCGATCACACCGGGCGCGCCGCGGCGCACGGGCCGCGGCCTTCGAACTCGGGCGGGGTGCGCGGGCCGCGAAGTCTCGGCGGGCCGCGGGTGGACTCCGATCACAGACCGCGCGCACTGCACGCGGACCGGGGGAGTGGACGGGACGAGGGTGGGCGATGGCTCGGTTGGGGAACATGTGGACCGGGGAGACCGCCCCGAATCCGCGAGTCCGGGACCGAAGGGGGCGAAATGCACCTCCATCCCCCCGCTTCTGCCGCCGGTCTTCCGACCCAAGCCGCAGTTCAGAATAGCACGCGAAGGGGGGCGGGGCCACGCGGAGGGCCCTGGGAAGCGGTTTTACCGAAGTTTTTTCCCTCTCCACGCCACGCTGCGCGCCAGGGCCGCCAGGCTCGCGAGCGGCAGGGTCTCGGCCCGCGCCCGGGGGTCGATGCCCTCCGCCGCCAGGGCCTCCTCGGCCGCCGCGCGGCTGCCCACCAGGTCCCCGAGGACCCGCCCCACCCCCTGCCGGCGGCGCCCCAAGAGCCCGCCCGCCAGTGCCGCCAGCTCCCTGCGCTGCTCGGCGTCGGGAATCGCCGGGCGCAAGGCGAGGTGCACGCAGGCGCTCTCGACCCGGGGCCGCGGCCAGAACAGGGCCGGAGCCGCCGTGCGCCCCAGGCGTGCGTCGTAGAGCACCTGCAGGCGGATCGAGAGCAGCCCCCAGTCCGGCTCGCCGGGGGAGGCGACGATACGCTCGGCCACCTCCCGCTGGAGCAAGACGCTCATGGTCGTCGGGGGGAGCTCGCGCTCGGCCAGCAGGCACAGCAGGGGCGCGCTGATCGAGTACGGCAGGTTGGCGACCACGCGCCAGGGGCCCGCGGTCGGGAGGGCGGCCGCCAACTCCTCCCCCAGGCGGTGCTTGCCCGCCAGGGCGTCGGCTCCGAGCCAGCGGACGCCCACGTCGTCGCCCACCTCGCGGCGTGCCAACTCCAACAGTCGCGGGTCGACCTCGACCGCCAGGACACGCGCCCCCGCGTCGCACAGGTGGGCGGTCAGGAAGCCCAGGCCGCAACCGACCTCCAGGACGAAGTCCCCGGGCTCGACGCCCGCGTCGCGCACCAGGGCGCGGCAGAGGTTGTCGTCGAGGAGGAAGTTCTGGCCCAGACGCCGCGAGGGACGGAAGCCCGCGGCGCCGAGCTCGGCACGCAGCTCGCTCCAGCGTGCCCGCCGGGCGCCGCCGGCCCCGCTCACCGCCGCGCTCCCGCCAGAAGGGCGGCCAGCCCCTCGGGCGCGCCCGGCTCGGCCGCCAGGCGCTCGAGGAGTGTCGTGGCGGGCCGCCCCCAGCGCCGGCCTACGGCCTGCAGGCGCTCGTCGGCTCGGTCGAGAGCGCTCCAGGCTTGCGCGCGGGAGCGCAGGTACTCCTCGGCCTCCACCACCAGGCGCAGCCCGAGGTCACGCCCGCGGTGGGCGGGGTCGACGCTGCGGGCGCAGAAGGCCACGCCGCCGGGGGCCTGCGGCTCGGGGGCGTGCAGGGGCCGGGAGTGGGACAGGAAGCTCCCGCCGGCGACCCAGGTGCGATCGGGGCGCGCCGACTCCCCCAAGCATCCCTCGACCCACTCGGCGGCATTGCCGATCAGGTCGTGGACTCCCCCACTCGTGCAGCCGCGCTCGAAGGTCCCCACCGGCGCCAGGCGCCGCAGGCCGAGCTCCATGGAGTTGGCGACCGAGGCCGCCGCGGTCGTGCCCCAGGGCCAGGGCTGGGAGCGCGTCCCGGCCGCCAGGCGCACCCACTCGCGGGCCGTCGGCAGGCGCATGTCCTCGCCGGCGGCGAAGGCGCGCGCCTCCGCCAGGTCCATCCAGGTTGCGGGGCGGTCCAGGTCCCCGTCGGCCCAGTCCTCCATGCGCTCGGTGAGCAGGGAGCCCAAGGCTCGCGGCCGGGTCGAGGCCCAGGCCAGCCACTCTCCGCGCGTGACCTCGAAGCGATCGACGAGCAGGGGCGCGGGGTTGGAACAGTCGATCCCTGGAGGCAGGGCGCCGGGCACGACACACTCGGCGGCGGGGACGAACGCGAGGCGCTCGAGGCGCGCGAGGTCGTCGTCGGCGACCTGCTCCACGCCGCAGGCCAGCGAGCCGCAGATCAGCGCCGCCCGCGCGAGACGGCCGAGAGCACGCCTCCCCGCCGCGCTCCGACCGACCGGCGTCACTCCCCCTTGGAGACGAAGATCTCGACGCGCCGGTTCAGGCGCTTGTTGTCGGCGGTGTCGTTGGGCCGCAGGGGGACGAACGGCCCGAAGCCGGCGACGGCGACGCTCTCCCCGCCGACGCCCGAGCGGATCAGGATCGCCGCCACCTCGAGGGCGCGGCGGGTCGACAGGTGCAGGTTCCCGTGGGGGAACTTCTGCAGGGTGGCGGGCCTGACGACCGGGTCGTCGTCGGTGTGCCCGCGTACCCAGATGCGCCCGTGGGCCCCGACCGAGATCTCGGCGGCGATGTCCGCCAGACGACTCTGCCCGTCCTCCCCGACCTCGGCCGAGCCGGAGTCGAAGAGCACCGCGTCCTGCACCATGTAGAGGGTGCTGCCATCGGCCAAGGTGTACTTGGAGACCGGACCCGGATCGTCCCGGAGCCCGGCCAGCATGCGCTCGTATTCGTTCAGCCTCGACTCGAAGTCCTCGCTGAAGCCCGCGTCGAGAGCCGCGACCCCGCCCATGGCGAGCTCGGTGGACAGGCGCTCGTTCTCCGCGACGACCAGGGCCCGCTCGCGCTCCACGTCGTGCAGGCGCATCTGGTAGTGACGGGCGAGCTCCTTCGCCTCGTCGAACTCCTCCTGGCTGACGCAGGAGGTCAGCGCGGCGGCGCACAGGCACAGCGGCAGCAGGCGGGCGGCAGTTTGGTTGTTCTTCATCATCCCCTCGGTGTCCCCTCGGTCGGTCAGTGGAATGCTCGTGATCCCCGGTGAGATGCGGGTTTTCGCGCCCCGCACCCCTTCCGGGACCGAGTCTAGTCCCTGGCCGCTTCGATCCCCAAGGAGCAGGGCGGCAAAAAAAACGGACGGGCGGGACGCGGCACCCCCCCCACGCACGAGGGCGCGAGGGTTCTCGCGGGGTCAGGCCGGCCGGCAGCCCGCCTACTTGGCGAACATGCCGGCGAAGGGCTCCGCCAGGCTCGTCATGTGGCCGCTGGCCACGGCGAAGACCACCGGCAGGGCGGCGACCGCGAACAGGGTGGTGACGATCATGGCCGCTCGCAGGCCCATGCCCTCGGTCTCCTCCTCGTCGGCGGCGGCGGCGGCGGCACCGCGGGGCGCCGCGCGGCGCACGGGCTGGGCGGTCACGATCTCCTCCTCGTCGTCGAGGTCGATCTCGCCGACGTCCTCGACGTCCTCCTCCTCGATGATCGTGTCGACGTCGGAGATCTCCTCGGTGGCCATCCCGGCCTTGTCGCCAAGCGCGTCCTCGTCTTCGAACACGAGCTCCTCGTCGCCGGAGCCCACGTCGACGATGTCGCCCGAGAGCTCGTCCCGCAGGGCCTCCACGTCTCCGCGCCGCAGGCGCATCGTGTCGCCCTCGCGGAAGGCACGGATCTCGCCCTCGGAGACGAGGCGCTTGAGCTCCTCTTCCTTGAGGCGCAGCTCGGACAGGGCTTCATCAAAGCTGAAGAAATCTTCTTCTGCCACTTGGGGACTCCTTGGGGCGGTCGGGGGGTCTACGGTTTCGGGGATCTGGTTGCCTGGCGGTCGGGATCGGAGGATCCGCGACCATGATAGCGCCCGGACGGGCGCCGAGGCTACGGGTCTTCGGGCAAGAGACCGTTCTCGACGAACTGGCGCTCGAGGTCCTTGTAGGTGTACTGGGACTTGTCGTTGAAGCCGTCCAGGCGCAGGTCGAGGTCGATCTTGCGGGCACCGACCAGGCGCACGCCCTGGGTGGACGAGCTGCCGCCGGTGGCCTGGTAGATGGCCAGGTGCGGGTCCTGGGTGTCGATCAGGTAGAGGATCGAGGATCCCGTCAGGTCGATGCCGGTGACGGCGATCATGCGCCCGTTCGAGTCGGCGGTGGCCCCGCTCGACATCATCGGCGCCTGGGTCGGCGGCAACTGGGAACCGGGGGGGTCCTGCGGGGCGAGGGGCGCGTTGGGCCGCGGCGTGCCGTGGGCGAACAGGCCCCCGGCGATGAGCAGGGCTCCCGCGGCGAGCAGCCAGCCGGGCTTGGAGGCCGGGGCGGGCGCGATCGGGGACTGGGGGTCGGGGGATCGGTGCATGGGCTTCGCACGGCACGGGCCGGCGCTCGAGGGTGGATATCCTAGCTCCCCGGCCCGGTTGCCTCCACGTCCTGGATTTCCCGCTCTCGGGCGCCCTACCAGGTGCCCAGGTCGCCGGAGATCTCCTCCAGGAGGTCCTTGAGGGTGACCAGGCCGCAGGGGGCCTCCACGGTGCCCACGACCGCCGCGCGCTGCCCGCGGATGCGCAGCTCGGCCAGGGCCCGGTCGACCGGGGTGTTCGGGTCCAGGCACGGCATGGGGCGCGCGTGGGCTGAGGGATCGACGTCGCCGTCGGCACCGAGGACGTCGAGCTGGTGGACGTAGCCCACCAACCCTCCCGAGGTGTCCACCAGGGGCAGACGCGTGTGCTCGCAGGCGCGGACCACGCTCCGGCGCTGGTCAGCGGTACCGCTCTCCTCCAGTCGGGTGACTTCCTCCCAGGGGACCATGCAGCGCGAGAGGGGCACGACGCGCAGGCGCAGGGCGTTGATGGCCAGGCGCTCCGCCCCCTCGTCGAGGGCGCCGGCGCGCGCTCCCTCCGCCAGCATCGAGAGCACCTCCACGCGCCCCGAGCGACGGGTCAGGTCCCGCGGAGAGAGGGAGAAGAGGCGCTCGAGGCCGGCGGTGAGCAGGCGCAGAACGCGCTCCAGGGGCCAGAACAACACGCGCGCCGCGGCGAGGAGGGGAGCGGCGGCCAGCATGGAGGTGAGGGGGCGACGCAGGAACAGGTCCTTGGGGAAGGCCTCGCAGAACAGGAACACAAAGGGCGCCAACAGGGCGGTCACCGCCAGCTCGCGGGCACCGGCGCCCACGCCCCAGGTCTCCAGCAGGTGCTCGGTGCGCCAGGTCGCGATCTCCAGGACCAGGTTGTCGCCGATCAGGACCGTGGTCAGGATCGCCGCGTCATGGCGTACGAGCCAGCGCACCAGGCGCGCGCCGCGCCCGCCGGCGGCCGAGAGCAGATCGAGCCGCGGGCGGGACAGGGAGTAGATGCCGGTCTCGCTACCGCTGAACACGGCCGAGAGCACCAGGCAAGCCAGGACCAGGGCCACGGTCACGGCTCGCCTCCCTGGTGGGCGCGCCGCTCGATGAACATGTCCACCTGGAGCACGCGCCGGCCCGAGACCTCGCGCACCTCGCACACCAGCTCGCCGCTCCTCACCCGGTCGCCGGCGCGGGGGATGCGGCCGAGCAGGGCGGTCACGAAGCCGCCGACCGTTTCGAATTCGGTGGGCACGACCCGCGCGCCGAACTCCTCGTTCCAGTCTCGGATCGACAGGCCCCCGGCGACCCGGAAGCACCCCTCGCCGAGGGGGACGACGGGCTTCTCGCGCTCTTCTCCCTCGACGCGCAACTCACCGACGATCTCCTCGAACACGTCCTCGATCGTGACCACGCCGGCGGTCCCGCCCCACTCGTCCACGACGACCGCCTCTGCGGCGCGGTCCTCACGGAACTCGTTCAGCAGGTCGAGGACGCGGGCGACCTCGGGGACGAACTTCACCGGCATCACCAGCTGCCTGACCGGCCTGGGCTCCACGGCCAACAGCTCGCGCAGCTTCACCAGGCCGAGGACCTCGTCGCGGCTCTCCTCGTAGACCGGAAGCCAGGTGAGCTTCTTCGCCAGGGCCTCGGCCACGATGGGCGCCGGATCGGCGTCGGCCTCCAGCATCAGGGCGTCCACCCGGGCGGTCATGATCTCGCGCACGCGGATGCCGCCCAGCTCGACGATCTCGGCCAGCAGGTTGGCCTCGCCAGTTTCGAGCAGGCCGTCTTCCGCGGACCGTTCCAGGACTCGCCCCAGGGTCTCCGAGGTCACTTCGCCGCCGTCGCGCCGGCGGGGCGAGGCCAGGCGCACGAGGGGCTCGAGGAGGGCGTGGATCACCCGCCGCACGGGCGCCATGAGACGCACCAGCCCCGCCAGAGGCCAGGAACCCGCCTCCGCGACGGCCACGGGCGCGCGCAGGGCGAGAGACTTGGGCAGGATCTCCCCCACCAGGAGCACGGCCAGCAAGGCGGCGAACCCCGAGGCCACGCGCCCCGACTCGCCTTCACCGATGTGGACCTGGGAGGCGAAGGCGAAGAAGGCGAGGTTGACCACCAGGTTGCACAGGGGGACGGTGACCAGGGTCTCACGCGGCCGGGCGAGCATGGCCCGCACGCGCCGCCCCGCGCGTGCGGCCTGGGGCGGCGAGAGGCTGAAGAGCGCGGTCTCCGAAGCGCTGAAGAAACCCGACAGGCAGAGCAGCCCGCCGAGGAGCAGCCAGAGCTCGAGGGGGGTCTGGCTCATCGTTGCCCGCCCTCGCGCACGGCGAGCTCGAGCTCGGCGCGGAAGCCCCGACCCTCCTCGCTCTCGAAGCGCACGCTGCCGTTGTGAGCCTCCATCACACTGCTCACCAGCGCCAGTCCGAGCCCGGTCCCGCGGCCGACCTCCTTGGTGGTGAAGAACGGGTCGGCCACGCGCTCGAGGACCTCCGGCCCGACGCCCGGGCCGTCGTCGGTAACGGACAGGTGCAGCCGGTCTCCGCGGCGCTCGCAGGAGACCTCGATGCGCCCCGGACCGCCGCGCTCCTCGAGGGCGTCGAGGGCGTTGGCGAGCAGGTTCAGGACCGCCTGGCCGAGCTCGCTCCGCATCCCACTCACCAGGCAGCCGCCCCCCTCGCCCTCGTGCACGGAGACCTCGATCCCCGCGCGCTCCGCGCGCAGCTCGACGAGGGCGACGGCATCGCGTGCCGCGTCGAGCGGGGCGAAGGCCTGCTCCCCGTGCTCCCGCGGCGTGAAGCGCAGCATCTTGGAGACCGTGGCCTGCATGCGCTCGAGCCCGTCCTGCAGCAGGGAGAGGTAGCGCTCGCGCTTGCTCTCGTCGAGGCCGCCGCGACGCAGGGCCTCGAGTGCGCCCAAGAGCCCGCCGAGGGGGTTGTTGATCTCGTGGGCGATCCCCGCCGCCAGCTCCCCCATCGACGCCAGCTGGCGCTGGCGGACCGCGGCCGCCTCGGCGCGGCGCGCCTGGTCCGCGGCACGGGCCGCCTCCTCCTCCAGGCGCTCGTGGAAGGCCTCGACATCGCGGATCATGGCATTGAACCCGCGTACCAAGTCCGCCAGCTCGTCGGTGCGGTCGGGCTCGGGCAGGCGCGCCGCCAGGTCCCCGGCGCGCACGCGTCGCGAGCCCGCCGCCAAGGTTGCTACCGGATCGAGCACGAACCGCCGCAGGAAGGCGAAGGTCCCCAGGGTCAGGAGCAGGGTCGAGCCGACGAACCAGGGGACGAGGCTGGCGAAGACCGCCGAGGGGCTGACGAGGGCGCCCACCTGGAACCAGCAGGCGCCCCAGATCTCGCCCCGCGCGTCCACGATCGGCAGGGACAGGCCGCGGGGTCCTGGGACGGCCCGGCCGCCGTCGATCGCCTCACCCAGGTTCGCCAGAACGGCCTGCATGTCGAAGCCCGCTCGGCGATGAGCGCTGCCGACCGGGTTGATGAAGGCGCCCTCGGGCCGGATACGGCCGTCGGCGGCGACGCCGAGGTTGCGGTCGAGGATGATCGCGTCGGCGTACTCACTCCAGAACGGCCACTGGAGGATCTGCTGCACGCCGAGCTCCCCCTCGGGACTGATCGTGGTGTGGATCGTCTTCACGAGCTCGCCCGCGAACTCCGACAGCTGCGCCTGACGTTCGCGAATCAGGTGACCGGTCAGAAACCACAGCCCCGCCCCGAAGACCCCCACGTTGACGAGGGCCACCAGCGACAGCACGCGCAGTCGCAGGGAGATCCTCATCGGTTCGCTACTCGTGGCATGGCCTCGCTCACATGCTGCCGAGGGTGCTCATGATCTCCAACAGCGGCATGAACAGGGCGACGACGATGAACCCGACGAGCGCGGCGATCAGCACCAGCAGGACGGGCTCCAGCAGCTTGAACATGGCCTCGATGCGCCGATCCACCTGCACCTCGTAGGCGTCGGCCACCTTGAGCAGCATGCGGTCCAGCTCGCCGGTCTCCTCGCCCACGTCGACCATGTTGATCACGAGGTCGTCGAACAGGCCCGTCTCCCCCATCGGCCGCGCGAGGCCCTCGCCCTCGCGCACGGTGCGCCGCACGTCCTCGATCCCCACGCGCAGGACATCGTTGCCCGTCGCGTCGCGGATGATCCCGAGGGCATCGAGATGGGGAACGCCCGCCTGGATCAGCGTGCCGAAGGTGCGCGTGAAGGTAGCGATCAGCGAGTGGGAGACGACCCCGCCGATGACGGGCAGCTTGAGCGCGAGGCTGTGGACCGAGTACCGGTAGCCGCCACCACGGCGCATCATCAGACCGTGCAGCATCAGCAGGGCGACGGGCGCCCCGAAGGCCAGGTACCAGTACTGAACGGTGAAGTCGCTGATGTCGAGCAGCATCTGCGTCACTCCGGGCAGCTCAACGGAGAAGGAGTCGAAGATCTCCTTGAAGCGCGGAATGACCCAGACGATCACCGCGGACATGACGCCCATCGCGACCAGCAGGATGACCGCCGGGTAGATCATCGCCCCGCGGATGTTGGACTGGATCTCCGCGGCTTTCTCGCGGAAGGTCGCCAGGCGCTCGAGGATCTGGTCCAGGACTCCGCCGGCCTCGCCGGCCCGGACCATGTTCGAGTACAGGTCGTCGAAGACCCCCTCGTGCTTGGCCATCGACTCCGACAGGGGGGCCCCCCCCGAGACCGCATCGACGAGGTCCGCGAGGACGGCCTTGAAGGGCCCCGACTTCGTCTGCCCCTCGAGGATCTTGAGGGCCTTGACGACCGGGATGCCGGCCTCGACCAGGGTGGAGAGCTGGATCGTGAACTCGGTGACCAGCTGGGCGTTGACGCGCTTGCGGCTCCGGCGCGGCCCGGCCGAGCCAGCGGAGGCGCCGCCCCGCTCTGAGGGACTCGGGCCCCTGGGGGCGGGAGCGCTGCGACGGATCTTCTTGGCCATGGGTCAGGGTGTTCGGTGGAATCAGGCTAGCCCGTGGTCTCCCGCAAGACCTCCTCGACGCTCGTCAGGCCCTCGGTGATGGCTCGGATCCCGCTCTGGCGCAGGGTGTTCATGCCGGAGCCGACGGCCAGCTTGCGCAGCTCGGCGCTCGAGGCCCCTTCGAGGATCGCAGCGCGCAGGGAGTCGTCTACCTGCATGATCTCGAAGATCCCCAGACGTCCCTTGTAGCCGGTGTGGTGGCAGCGGTCGCAACCGCGTCCGAAGTGGAAGGTCGCCCCCCTCAGGTGCTCCGCGTCGGGGCCGAACTCCATCAGGACGTCCTCGTCCGCCTCGAAGGCCTCGCTGCAACCCTCGCAGACTCGCCGCACGAGGCGCTGGGCGACGACCGCCTGCAGGGTGGCCGTGATCAGGAAGGGCTGGATGCCCATGTCGATCAGGCGCGTCACGGTCCCCGGCGCGTCGTTGGTGTGGACCGTCGAGAACACCGTGTGGCCGGTCAGGCTGGCCTCCACGGCGACCGCCGCCGTCTCCTCGTCGCGGATCTCGCCGACCAGGATCTTGTCGGGGTCCTGGCGCAGGATGGTGCGCAGGACGGCGGCGTAGCTCACGCCGATGTCATCGTTGATCGGAATCTGCACGATCCCCTCGATGTCGTACTCCACCGGGTCCTCGGTGGTGATGATCTTGATCGCCGGGTCGTTGGCCTCCTGCAGCATCGCGTACAGGGTGGTCGTCTTGCCCGACCCCGTGGGGCCGGTGACGAGGACGACGCCGTGGGGCAGGCGCGTCAGGGCGGCGAGGGCCTCCTCCTCCTCGGCCCGCAGACCCAGGGCGGAGAGCTCGAGGTTCACGGCGCTGCGGTCGAGGATCCGCATCACGCAGCCCTCGCCCGAGACCCCCGGCAGGGTCGCGATCCGCAGGTCGACGGGGTGGCCGTCGATCGACAGCTCGATGCGCCCGTCCTGGGGGACGCGCGTCTCGGTGATGTCGAGGCTGCTCATGACCTTGATGCGCGACACCAGGGGCAGGGCGAGGTGCGGCGGCGGGGCCTCGACCTCATAGAGCGAGCCGTCCACGCGGTAGCGGATGCGGAACTCGCCGGGGAACACCTCGAAGTGGATGTCGCTGGCGCGGTCGCGGATGGCGCGGTGCAGGATCGAGTTCAACAGGCGCACGACCGGCTGGCTGGCCGCGGCGGACTCGGCGTCCTCTCCGCCCACCGCGTCCGCCGCGGCGGCGATGGCGTCGGCCAGGGTGGCTTCCTCGCCGTAGTGCTCGAGCACCTTGGCGCGGATCAGAGTCGCGTCGGCCACCGCGCCGCGCACGTCCATGCCGGTGGTGAAGCCGAGGTCCTCGAGAACGGCGGTGTTGAGGGGATCGCCGATGGCGACGACCAGGCCATCGCCCTCGACGCGCAGGGGCAGCACCCCGTAGGCGTGGGCCGTCGAGGAGTCCACCAGCTCCAAGGCCGCCTCGGTGGGTGCCGTACTGGCGAGGTCGACGGCCTCCATGCCGACCTGCTCGGCCAGGGCCGCGAGCACTTGCTCCCCTGTGCAGTAGCCGAGGTCGAGGAGGCACTGACCGATCAACCCGCCGGCCTTGCGCTGCGACGCCAGCGCCTCCTGCAGCTGGCCCTCGCGGATCACGCCCTGGGCCTTGAGGATCTGGCCGATCAGACGGCGCCCTTCGCTCACAGGCGGGCCTCCATGTCCTTGCGGTCCTGGCTCGCGTCTAGCGCGACCTCGCGGCAGATGCGGCCCTGCTTGAACAAGTCGAGCAGGTAGTCGTCGAGGGTCACCATGCCCAGACGCCGCGAGGTCTGGATCGTCGACTGGATCTTCGCCGTCTCGTTCTTGCGGATCAGGTTCGCGATGGCGGAGGTCATCAGCATCACCTCGAAGGCCGCGACCCGGCCGCCGCCCTCTGCGCGCAGGAGGACCTGGGAGATGACCGCCACGAGCGAAACCGAGAGCTGGGCGCGGATCTGCTCCTGCTGGTTGGCCGGGAAGGCGTCGATGATGCGGTTGACGGTGCGCGCGCTGCCGGTGGTGTGCAGGGTGCCGAACACCAGGTGGCCGGTCTCGGCGGCGGTGATGGCGGCCGAGATCGTCTCCAGGTCCCGCATCTCGCCCAGCAGGATCACGTCGGGGTCCTGGCGCAGGGCCCGCCGCATGGCCTCGGGAAAGTCCGACACGTCGATACCGACTTCGCGCTGGGTGACCAGCCCCTGTTTGTGCTCGTGGAAGTACTCGATCGGGTCCTCGATCGTGATCACGTGCCGGTCGAGGTTGGTGTTGATCCAGTCGACCATCGTGGCCAGGGTCGTCGTCTTGCCCGAGCCCGTCGGTCCGGTCACCAGCACCAGTCCCCGCGGCCTCCGCAACAGCGGGAGGCAGGCCTCGGGCAGGCCGATCTCCTCGAAGCTCAGCAGGCGCGATGGGATCACGCGCAGGACGGCTGAGTACCGTCCGCGTTGGCGGTAGACGCTGACGCGGAAGCGGTCGCCCGAGGAGTGCTGGATGCCGAAGTCCGTGCTCCCGACGCGGTCGACCTCGGCCCAGCGCTCGTCGCTGCACAACTCGCGGCACAGCCGCTCGGCGACCTCGCCCGTCAGCACTTCCTCGCTCAGGGAGACCAGCGCACCGCTGATGCGCCCCACCGGCGGCCGTCCGGGATTGAGGTGCAGGTCCGAGGCGTCGCGACGGATGGTCTCTGCGAGAAGCTCCTGGATTCCGGTCACGCTCGTCGTCCTCCTCGCCCGCCGCCGGGTCCTCGCCGGCAAGGGACCGTCCCCCGCCCGTGTCTTCGGTTCGTGGTGCTCACGCGCCCTCTCCGATCACTCGCAGCACCTCGGTCACGCTCGTGGAACCGGCGAGCACCTTGCGCCCGCCGTCGAGGGAGAGGGGCTGGAGCCGCCCGGTGGCCAGGGCCGTCTTGCGGATGTCCTCCAGACTCTCCCCGCGGAAGGTCATCTCGCGCAGGGTCGAGTCCATCTCCATCAGCTCGAACAGGGCCAGGCGCCCGTGGTAGCCGGTGCCGTCGCAGGCCCGGCACCCCCGCGGGCGGTGGAAGCGCCGGCCCTCGAGGTGGGCGGGATCGACGCCGATCGAGGCCGCCTCGGAGGGGTGCGGGTCGTAGGCCTCCCGGCACTCCGAGCACAGGCGGCGCACCAGGCGCTGGGCGAGGATGAACTGCACCGCCGCCGAGACCAAGAACGGCTTGACGCCCAGGTCCTGCATGCGCGTCAGGGCACTGGGCGCGTCGTTGGTGTGGACCGTCGAGAACACCAGGTGCCCGGTGAGCGCGGCCTGGATCGCGATCTCCGCCGTCTCGAGGTCGCGGATCTCCCCCACCAGGATCACGTTCGGCGCACAGCGCAGCATCGCTCGCAGGATGCGCGCGAAGGTCAGGCCGATGCGCTGGGAGACCTGGACCTGGTTGATGCCCTCGATGTGGTACTCGACCGGATCCTCCGCCGTGATGATCTTGGTGTCGGGACGGTTGAGCTCCGAGAGAGCGGCGTAGAGCGTCGTCGTCTTTCCCGACCCGGTCGGCCCGGTCACCAGGCACACGCCGTGGGGCCGGCGGATGATGCTCCGGAACCAGGCGTAGTCCTCGTCCTCGAAGCCGAGCTCGCGCAGGCCGATCAGGCTGGCGCTGCGGTCGAGCAGGCGCATGACGACCGACTCGCCGTGGTTGGTCGGCAGGAGCGACACGCGCACGTCGATCTCCCGCCCATCGATCTTCATGCCGATGCGCCCGTCCTGGGGCTTGCGCTTCTCGGCGATGTCCATGCGGGCCATGATCTTGAACCGGCTGATCAGCGGCGAGTGCAGGTGCTCGGGGTGCTCGGCGGCGTCGCGCAGCATGCCGTCGATCCGGTACCGCACGCGCACGCGACCGTGCCCCGGCTCGATGTGGATGTCGCTGGCTCGCACGCCGACAGCCTCCTTGAAGATGCGCGTCACCAGGCGGATGATCGGCGCGTCGTCCTCCTCGTCGGCCGCCTCTCCTCCCAGGTCGGCGGCCAGGCCCTCCTCGGTGGACTCGCCGTAGTGGCGGGCGATGGCGCCGCGCAGGGCGCTGGGCGCCGCCAGGGCACAGGCGATCTCGCAGCCGGTCACGAACGAGAGCTGGTCGGCGACGATGCGCTTGAAAGGATCGTCGATCGCCACCACGAGGCGGTCTCCGGAGAGCTTGATCGGCAACACTCCCTGTTCCACCGCCACGTCCGCGGGGACACGCTCCAGCACATTCTGAGGGACGCGGCCCTTGGCCAGGTTCACGAAGGGCAGCTTCTCGATCCCCGCCGTGACCCGCGTAACGCCCTCCTCGTCGACCATGCCCAGCTTCACGAGCACCTGCGCCAGGGGCAGCTCGCCGTTGCGTTGGTAGGCGACGGCCTCCCGCAGCTGGGCGTCGCTGATCGCTCCGGAGGCGACCAGATGTGCGCCGAGGTCGTTGGTCACGGTTTGCGGGGCGATGAGGTGATGGCGTGGTCCGCTCTACCGCGCGCCCGGAGGCGGCGGCGCCTGGGGGATGCACGAGACGTCGGGCAGGATAGCCTGCCTCCGCGGCCGGTCCCAGGCACAACCGCTGGGATCACGGGCGGCAAGGCGGTCCTCTACCGCCACATCGGGGGACGGTTACCCGACGCCTCCCCCCGAGCGCCGGCGAGGGCGTCCGCACCGCGCGAGCGAAGCCCTCGCGCCGTATCCGGGGGCGCTAGCGCCCCCGGCCGGGGATCGGTCCGCCACGACACACGCCCGTGATCGTCAGGGCGATCTCGGGCTTGTCGGGGTGGCCGAGGTGGACCAGCATCGTGCCGCGGAACGAGCCCGTCGAACCATCGGGCATGCCCTCCAGGCGCAGCTCGACGTCGACCGCGTTCTTGCCCTCCTGCTGTCGCACCGTCGAGCTGAAGTGCTGGGCCCGGTCCCACTCCTGATAGCCGTCCCCGCCCGGCACCGGCAGGCCGACGACCGAGACACCGATCTGCTCGGCATCGAGGAGGAACTCCTCGTCGTGGCACTCCACGGTCACCGTGCGCGTGACCACCTGACCGGGGCGGACGAGGCCCATCGACAGGTAGTTCGGCTGGTAGGTGAAGGGACCGACGATCTGCGCGCTCAAGGAGAGGGTCGCCTGGTAGGTCGAGGGAGCGCCCGTGGCGGTCTTCTGGTCCTCGCCGGGGATCTCGAGGTCGCTGACCAGCGCGATCGCCCGATGGAGGTTCTGCTCGATGGTGTCCGGTCCCAACGTCACCGAGAGCTGCCACTGGGCCGAGCGCCCGTCGGCGTCGGCGTTGAAGGGCGTGAGCTCCGCCGTGGTTCCCGCCGGCATGGCGGCGTCGGCCATCTCGAGCTTCACGGGAGCGCCGCGGGCGGTCGAGATGGAGGCCTTGAGGGTCTTCACCTCGCCGATCGACACGCGCCCGAAGTTCAGGAACCGGGGCGAGAGGTTGAAGAACATGTCCACGTCGGCCTCGAGCCCGAGCTGGATGGTCCCGCGCGGATCGTTCGAGAAGATGTTGATGCGGACGTTCTGGTGGCCGTTCTTGTTCTTGGTGTGCAGCACGGCCGGCATCTCGATGCGCGTGCCCACGGGGATCGCGTCACCGTAGTTGTAGCGCACGAGCTCGGCGCCCTCGGCCGCCGACGGCGGTTCGACCATCACCTTGGAGACGGTGCAGCCGCAGGTCGGCTTGACCTGGGTGATGACGAGGTCCTCGTTGCCGCGGGTGAACAGGCTGAAGGTGTGGTTGGCGACCTCGCCCTGCATCAGGCGACCAAAGTCGTGGGAGCCCTGGCCCACCTCGTACATCAGCCTCGGGCCCTCGTTCTCCCCCAGCCCCGGGGGCAGTTCGGGCAGGGTGACGGGACCGGCGGAGGGCTTGCGGCCCGCGGCCGCCGCGGTCTTGGCGGCGACGGCGTCGTGCTCGCCCGGGCCGTGGTTGTGCCCCGCGTGCTCGTCGACCGGCTTGGAGCTCGACGGTGTCGGCGCCGACCCGGAGCCGGAGTCGTGAGCCTCGCCCGCGTGGTCGTGGCCCGAGTGGTCGTCGGCGGCGTGGTCGTGGCCCGAGTGGTCCTCGGCGGACGCGGCCTCCCCCCCTCCATCGCCGGCCGGCCGCTGCTCCGAAGAGCAGGCCGCGAGGACGAGCAGGACGGCGGGGAGCAGGGCTGCGCAGAGCGGGGAGGGCACCGTACGCCGAAGGCGGAGTGTGGTTCGGATGGGCTGCATGGGATCGTGTCGTGCCGGTTCGTCGGGCGCCGCCATCGCGCGAAGGGCGGGGAGCGGGGCGGGAAGGTCGGGATCGGGTGTGGGGGGTCGGGGGTGTCCGTGCTCCGCCCGGGGGCGGGCGAACACACCCGTTACGATGACTCGGATGTATCGGCTAGCGAGGACGCGTCTTTTCTCACCATTTTGTGCGCGTCGCACCGGTTCCCGATCTTCCCACGGGGCCGGTCGCCGCGCCCGGAGAGCCCCGAGGGGCCGTCCGAGAGCCGCACAGCATACGAAGTCGCACCACGCGCCGTCGAGATGGGGCCCCCGGCCCGTAGAATCCCCCGCTCCCATGGCGACGCCCTCCCGCACAGAGCGCTTCCTGCGCCGCCTCGCCCGTCTGGGCGCGTTCGTGCTCGCCGGGGCCTGCTGCGCCTCGCCACCGACGGCCGAGGAGCTGTTCGACCGCGGCTTCCGCAGCCCGACCCAGACCTTCCGCACCTTCCAGACCGGCGTACGCTCCGACGACGGCCGCACGGAGTACCGCTGTCTCTCGACCCGCTTCCGGCGCAGGCACCTGTTGAGCCAGCTGCTCTACCTCGAATTCCGTGACAAGTGGTTCGCGTCCAAGCCGTGGCTGCGTGCGGCCATCGCCGACGCGCGCATCGTGGGCGTCACCTTCGAAGAGGGGGACGACCCACGCCGCTGCGTCCTGACCGCCGCCGCCCTGGGAGAACGCCTCGCGGTCCACCTGGTGCGTGAGGACTTCGTCCAACTCTACGACGGCTCCGAGCTGGTGGTCGACGAGGCGCTCGATTCCCCTTCGGGGTTCTCCGACAGCCTGGCGGTGACCGTGCCCGACGGATTCGATCGGGCGCGCGTCCGGGGGGAGGCAGTCCTCTCGACCTCCATCCCGCCCGAGCGCGTTACCGAGCTGCGCATCGGACAAGACTGGAAGGTCGACGACATCGAGAAGAGCGAGGATCCGCCCGAGACCGACGGAGCCCCCTGACCGAGAGACCGCAAGCGATGACCAAGTCGAGCGCTCCCCGCACCCCCAAGTCCTCCAAGCACGGAAAGGCCAAGTCACGGCGGCGTTCGCGCGCGCCTGGGTTCGTGTTCTCCTTCGGCAGCGGGAAGACCAAGGGCAACCGGGAGATGCGCGAGCTCTTGGGCGGCAAGGGCGCGAACCTGGCGGAGATGTGCAACCTCGGCCTGCCGGTCCCGCCCGGGTTCACGATCTCCACGGAGGTCTGCACGCACTTCTCGGAGAACGCGGGCGCCTATCCAGCCGGCCTCGTCGACGACGTGGAGGCGGCCCTGGCGCGCGTCGAGCGCGAGCTCGGCAGGCGCTTCGGCGACGCCGAGAATCCGCTCTTGCTCTCGGTGCGCTCGGGAGCGCGGGTCTCGATGCCGGGCATGATGGACACCGTCTTGAACCTCGGCCTCAACGACAAGACCGTCGTGGGCCTCGCCCGGCGCTCGGACAACGACCGCTTCGCCTGGGACGCCTATCGGCGCTTCATCCAGATGTACGGCGACGTCGTCATGGGGGTCAAGGCCGCCGACGAGGAGGGGCGCGATCCCTTCTCGGAGGCCCTCGACGCCCTCAAGCGCCGCAAGCGAGTCGAGGAGGACACCGAGCTCGACGCCGCCGACCTGCGCGAGCTCGTCGGGGACTTCAAGGCCATCATCCGCTCCCACACCCACCACCTGTTCCCAGAGGACCCGCGCGACCAGCTCTGGGGAGCCATCGGCGCCGTGTTCGGTTCCTGGGACAACGAACGCGCCGTCGCCTACCGCGCCATGAACCACATCCCCGGCCACTGGGGCACGGCGGTGAACGTCATGGCGATGGTGTTCGGGAACATGGGCGAGAGCTCGGGGACGGGGGTCGCCTTCACGCGCGACCCCGCGACCGGGGAGAAGACCTTCTACGGCGAGTACCTGATGAACGCCCAGGGAGAGGACGTCGTCGCCGGGATCCGCACGCCCCTGCGGATCGAGTCCCTGCGCAAGGCCGAGCCCGGCCCCTACCGCGAGCTGAACCGCATCCAGAAGCTCCTCGAGGCGCACTACCGGGACATGCAGGACCTCGAGTTCACGATCGAGGACGGCCGGCTGTTCATGCTCCAGTGCCGCGCCGGCAAGCGCACGGGGTTCGCCGCGGTGCGCATCGCGGTGGACATGGTGCGGGAGGGGTTGATCTCCAAGGAGGAGGCGCTCATGCGCGTCGATCCCGAGGCCCTCAACCAGCTCCTGCAGCCGGTCTTCGATCCCGCCCAACTGACGGCGGCGACGCGCGAGGGCAAGCTCCTCACGCGCGGGCTGAACGCCGGCCCGGGCGCCGCCTGCGGGCGCGTGGTGTTCAGCGCCACGGCCGCCACCGAGTGGGCGGCGAAGGGACGCCAGGTGATCCTGGTGCGCATCGAGACCTCGCCCGAGGACATCAAGGGCATGCAGGCCGCCCGGGGCATCCTGACCGCCCGCGGCGGGATGACCAGCCACGCCGCCCTCGTCGCCCGCCAGATGGGCAAGGTCTGCGTGGCCGGGGCGGGCGAGCTCGACATCGACCACGCACGGCGGCGCATGCGCGTCGGTGGGCGCACCATCTCCGAGGGCGACTGGATCAGCATCGACGGCACGAGCGGAGCGATCTACGACGGGCAGCTCGAGACCCGCGACGCCGAGGTCATCACGGCCCTGTTCGGCAAGCGCCGCGCGGCCGCGGCCAAGCGCAAGGGGCGCGTCTTCCGCACCTACTCGCGCCTGATGCGCTGGGCGGACGAGGCGCGCACCATGAAGGTGCGCACCAATGCCGACCAGCCCGATCAGTGCGAGACCGCGCTCGCCCTGGGCTGCGAGGGCATCGGCCTGTGCCGCACCGAGCACATGTTCTTCGGCGAGAAGAAGATCACCGCCGTGCGCCAGATGATCCTGGCCGAGAGCACCGAGGAGCGCGAGCGCGCGCTCAAGCGCCTGCTGCCCCTGCAGCGACGGGACTTCGAGGGGATCTTCAGGGTCATGGGGACGCGGCCGGTGACGATCCGCACCCTCGATCCGCCCTTGCACGAGTTCCTGCCCCACGAGCCGGCCGAGATCCGGGCCCTGGCGAAGGAGCTGGGCGTCAAGACGGCGCGCCTCACGGCCAAGATCGAGTCGCTGACCGAGCTCAACCCGATGCTCGGCCACCGCGGCTGCCGCCTGGGGATCGTCTACCCCGAGATCACGCGCACCCAGGCCCGGGCTCTGTTCGAGGCGGCGGTCAAGGTGGCGCGCAAGACGCGCCGGAAGCCGCGCCCGGAGGTCATGATCCCGCTCGTGGGCACGCGCAAGGAGCTCGCCCTGCAGGCGGAGATCGTCCGCGAGACCGCCGAGGAGGTGTTCGCGCGCAAGAAGACGCGCGTCCCCTATCTCGTCGGGACGATGATCGAGCTGCCGCGGGCGGCCTTGACGGCCGACGAGATCGCCCTCGACGCGGAGTTCCTCTCCTTCGGCACCAACGACCTGACCCAGACCGCCTTCGGCATCAGCCGGGACGACTCGGGGAAGTTCGTCCCCGCCTACGTCGAGCGCGAGGTCTTCTCCGACGACCCCTTCGCGACCCTCGACACAGTCGGCGTCGGTCGCCTCATGGAGATCGCCTGCGCGGGAGGCCGCGAGACGCGCGCCGACCTCAAGATCGGGATCTGCGGCGAGCACGGCGGAGACCCGCGCTCGATCGAGTTCTGCCAGGAGCTGGGGCTCGACTACGTGTCCTGCTCTCCCTACCGCCTGCCGATCGCCCGCCTGGCGGCGGCCCAGGCGGCCTTGCGACGTCGGGCCGGGGCCTAGAATTCGAGGCTGTCGGTCTGCAGACCGTCCAGGAGGCGCACGATCAGGCGCGCCACCCGGCGCAGCTTGTCGCAGTCGATCTTCTCCGGCGTGTCCGTGGGCTTGTGGTAGTCCTCATGGATCCCGGCGAACAGGAAGGCCACGGGGATGCCCATGCGCGCGAACATCGCCTGGTCGGAGCGGTGGTAGTAGTCGTCGGCGCTCTCCAGGGCCGGGAAGCCCTCCAAGGGAGCCAGGCGCTGGGCGAGCTTGACGATCCCGTTGTGCTGTTCGTGGTCCGCCGAAGGGGTGATGTACAGCTCGTCGGGGGCGTTGCGCCCGATCATGTCGATGTTGAGGTTGGCGACGGGCCGGCAGCCCTCCGGCAGCCAAGGCGCATCGGACCAGGCGCGCGAGCCCCACAGTCCCTTCTCCTCGCCCGAGACCCAGATCAACAGCACCGAGCGCCGCATGGGCCCGTAGCGGCTGAGCGCCTCGGCGATCTGTAGGAGACCGGTCGTCCCCGAGCCGTTGTCGTCGGCGCCGTTCCAGATCTTCCCGTCCCGCGCTCCGACGTGGTCGTAGTGGGCGGACACGATCAGGACCTCCCTGCTCAGCTCGGGGTCGCTGCCGGGCCAGAAGCCGCAGACGTTCTCCATCTGCACGCTCTCGTCGTCGCGCAGCACGCGCCGCTCGTCCGCCAGGGAGAGCCCCAGCTCGGCCCCGACCGCCGGCGTCCAGTCCTCGACCCTCACGTCCGCGGGCCGGCCGGCGGCCAGGGCCAGCAGGCGCAGGCCCGCGGACCGGGTCAGAGCCAGCTGAGGGAAGAGAGACATGCGGCGTGAGGATGCGCCGCGCTCGGAGGGATAGCTGACGCGCCCCTCGACGAAGGAGGCGAGGCCGGGGCCGTAGCGCTCCGCGTAGCCCTCGCCGTCGAAGTCTGCCGTCGGGATCAGGACGACGCCCACCCCTCCGGCCTTGCGCACCCGCCGGCGCAGCCGGCTGTCGGTGGAACCGTCGTCGAAGACCACGGCCCAGTCGCCCTCGAGCTCGCAGGCCTCGATCTCCTCCTCACTCCCCGCGCCGGCGAAGACGACGCCTCCGCCGGTGTCGACGTCCTCGCGCAGATAGTTGGAGCGGAACCAGTAGTCGCTCCCCGGTGAGAGCTCGACCGCCGCCTCGGGCGCGCTGCCCACCAGGCGCGTGCGCTCCGCGTCGAGCCCCAGGCGCATCAGCGGGTAGCGATGGAAGTAGCCGTCCTCGGCCCCCGGCTCGATCCCCAGGCGCTGCAGCCGCGAGCGGACGAAGCGCGCGGCGACGACGAGGCCCTCGCTGGGCGTGTCCCGGCCGGCGAGGGCGTCGGAGGCGATGAAGTGGATGTCCGCCGACACGTTCTCGGCGGTGATCGACTCCAGGGCCGCCTCCAGGGCGGCGTCCGACCCGGCGGCGGCGGAGAGGGAGCAGGCGAGCAGGGCGGCAGAGAGGCGTGCGATGGTCTTCATGGTGGCGTGTGCGCGGCGGCGGTCACGGACGGACGGCCTAACATCCTAGATCCCCCTAGCCCGGACGGCGAGGCCGCCGGGGCGGGGAGAGTCCGGGCGGCGTCCGCCCCTGGTCCCCTCCCGCTCCCTTGGCGTATCATCGCGGTATGTTCGACCGATTCGCCCTCGCAGCCGGCCTGGCCCTCGCCGCCGTCGTGACCGCGCCGGGCTCCGCCGCCGCGGCCCAGGAAGGGGACGACGCCTTCGAGAAGGCGCGCAAGCGCTACGAGGAGTGCCTGAGGCGGGCGCCCTTCCTGATGCACGCCCGCGGACGCGAGGCCCTGGCCGAGTGCGGCGACCCCCGCGCCCTGGAGATCCTGGCCGAGAGCTACCGCAAGCCGGGCCAGCCCGAGGAGCACGCCCGCTACCTGATCGCGGCGGTCGCCGGTCGGCACTGCGTGGCCGACGAGCACGTGGAGGTCTACGACGACTGGCGCGAGCGTCACGACGACGCCGAGGACGCCTGGCTGTGGTACCACGCCCTCAAGGTGCGCGGCCAAAACCGCGGCCCGGACGCCCTGGAGGAGTTGGCCCTGGGCGACGGGGACGTGTTCCTGCGCGGCGCGGCGATCGAGGCCCTGGCCGCCAATCGGGACAAGGGCCTGCTGGACCTGATCCCCCTCGTGTACGAGCGCCTGCCGAAGAAGGCGTTCGGGCGCGCGGTCCTGGCGGGGGCCCTGGGGACGGCCCTGACCCGGACCGACCGGCGCGACAAGGACACCCCGCGCTTCCGCTCGGCGGTCGTCGCCTACGCGCACCTGCTCGACGAGGAGCACGCCCTCTCCCACAGCGCCAAGCTGGTGGTCGCGCGTCACCTCGCCAAGGTCCTCGACGTGGACGAGCTGATCATCGAGTCGGCGGCGTGGATCAACCTCCTGGCCGACCGGGCGAACCCCACGGCCGGCGACGAGGGGTACGTGAGGCCGCGCTTCTTCGGCGTGGAGGCGACCGGCGAGCGGATCTGCTACGTGATCGACATGTCGGACTCGATGTGCAAGGAGATCAACCCGGCCATCAAGCCCGAGGGCCCCAAGACGGGGCCGGAGAAGAGGAAGAAGCGCAAGAAGGGCGGGTTGCCCACCGAAGAGGACATCCCCTGGCACCGGGTCACGACGCGCTTCGACCTCGCCCGCGAGCACCTGCGCATCTCCCTCGGCCAGCTCGACCCCGAGCAGCACTTCAGCGTGGTCTTCTTCGGCACGCAGGCGGACCTCGTGGAGGGCTGCAGGGGGATGGTGAAGGCGTCTCGCTCCAACGTGGCGCGGGTCATGAAGAGCCTCGACGCCATCACGCCCGGCTCGCCCACGACCATGCGCCCCGACGGCACCCTGCGCGGCACGACCAACCTGCACGGCGGCCTGCGCCGGGCGTTCATGGTCAAGAAGAGGGGATTCGTGGCCGAGCACGCCTACGTCTCGCCGGTGGCCTTCGAGGAGGGCTGCGACACGATCTTCCTGCTCTCCGACGGCGAGCCGAGCTGGGACGACTGGGACTGCATGGACACCAACTACGGCGAGGACCGGGTCGGCGACCCCGAGAGCCACACGCCGATGGACGACGCGCCGCGCATGCACTACTCCGGTCCCTTCGCGCGCATGCACAACCTGCTCGAGGACCTCGAGCGCATGAACCTCTTCCGCGAGGTCGAGATCAACTGCATCGGCGTCGGCGAGGTACAGCTCGGCTTCCTGCGGCGCATGGCCGACATCGGCCAGGGCAAGGCCGTGCACATGGGCGGATGAGGGAAGGCCCCCGCCCCCGGCGAGTACGGGAGAGGTCAGACGCCTCCACGCAGGACCAGGCTAGGGGCTAGAGTCCGGCAATCCGCTCGCCGTGCTCGTAGGTGCCGCTCAGGCTCTGGACCACGTTTCCCTCGTCGTCCCAGTACACGCAGACGCCGTGACGGAGTCCGCGTGAGAACTCCGCCTCCGACCGCAACTCGCCGGCCGGGCCGTACTCCACCCAGCGCCCAGTCTTCTTGCCTTCGGTGAACGCGCCCGACGCCGCTTCGGCGCCGTCGGGGTGCCAGAACCTCGCCGGCCCGTGCAGCTTTCCCTCCCGGTAGGACTTTTTCGAACACAGCGCACCGTCGGGGAACCAGACCCTGGCCAGCCCGTGCCGCTCACCGTCCT
>JASLMK010000129.1 GCA_030746555.1 Planctomycetota bacterium
CGCCGCGGGGCTTGGGATGTGGGGGATTCCCTGTGGTCGCTCGCCCCCGGTGGCCGATCATTCCCGATGCCTTGCGCGTCCTCTATGTCATCGGTCACTCGCGCTCGGGTTCGACCGTCCTCCAGCACCTGCTGGGCCTCCAACCGGGCGTGCACGCGGTGGGAGAGGTCCATCGCCTGGGAGAGCTGGCGCGCGAGGGGGGCGCGTGCGCTTGCGGCGAGGTGCTGTCGGCCTGTCCGTTCTGGTCTGGGGTGTGTGCCGATCGTCCACCGGTCCTGTGCCGCACCCACGCTCAGCGCTCGGCCCTGCGCTGGCGCGTCGGCCTCTGGCGCGAGCTCGCGGCCTTGCGCCGGGGATCGGTTCCGGCGGGTCGGTGGGCTCGCGCCCGTGAGCACGCCGTCGCCGAGGAGTGCGTCGCCCTCCACCGTGCCGCCGCCGCCGCCACGGGGTCGGAGCTCGTGGTAGACAGCTCCAAGGAGCCTGATCACTTCCTGCACCTGCGGGCCTCGTTTCCAAACGTCGTGTTCCCCTTGTTCCTCCACCGCGACGGCCGGGGTGTCGTTTGGTCGAAGATGCAGCGCACGGGCCAGTCCGTCGCCGAGGCGATCGACAGCTACGTCTGGGTGGAGCGCCTGATCGAGCGCGTGCGCCGGGCTTGCACGCCCGAGACCCTGGTCGAGGTGCGCTACGAGGACCTCTGCGCCCGGCCGCGTGAGGAGCTCGAGCGCATCCTCGCCCCTTACGGCATCGCAGTGAGGAGCGTCGACCTCTCCGAGCTCGCCCCCCTACGCCACGACATCGGAGGCAGCCCGAGCTTCGCGGGCGAGCATCCCTCCTCCTTGCGCCTGGACGAGCGCTGGCGAGACGAGATGCCTGCCGACGTGCAAGCCGAGTTCGCCCGCCGCGCCGGCGCCCTCAACCGCCGTCGGGGCTACGACGAGAGCACGGCGCCGCGCACCCATCGCCACCTCACCGACCCGGAAGCCCCGCGCGCTCCGGCACGGTCCAAGCGCCGGGCGCTCCCATCCCTCCCGGCCGCCCGAACCGGGCCGCCGTAGGCGTGGGGCGCCGGATGGCGGAGGCGGGAGGATTCGAACCCCCGGTGGCTTGCACCACGCTGGTTTTCAAAACCAGTGCATTCGGCCGCTCTGCCACGCCTCCGAGGGGGGCAGTATAGCGTCGGGGTAGGGCGGGGCCGTCAGCGCAGGCGGTCGCACCAGGCGCAGTCGCAGGACTCGCCGAACCAAGAGCCGCCGGGGGCGGGGGAGGCGCCGCCGGTGTAGCCCATGGCCTCAAGGCGCTCGAGCTGGGCGCGGGTGGCGCCGCCGGCACGGGCCAGGCCCTCGCCGGAGCCGGCGGCGAGCCAGCGGAGCAGGGCCGCGCGCAAGCGCCGGGCGCGGTCGGGCTCGGAGGCGACGAGATCACGGGTGCAGGCAGGATCCTCGACGGTGTGGTAGAGCTCGACGCGGTGCCGCTCGCGGGGCCTCTCCAGCGCGGTCTGGTGATGGTCGCGAAGGTGCAGGATCAGGTGCCAGCCGTCGCTGTTGATGGCCGCCGACTCGCCGTCGGTCGCGATCGCAAAGCGCGGGGCGTCCGCGGACCCACCGTCGAGGACCGAGCGCAGGTCGCGTCCGGGGAAGGGAGCCCCGGTCAGACCGGCGAGATCGAGCAAGGTGCGGCCGAGGTCCATCTGTCGCACCGGGGCCGCGGAGCGGGTCCCGCCGGGCGCCCCCGGCCAGGCCAGGACGAGGGGCACGTGCACGCTGTCGGGGTAGAGCTCGGCGTGGTCCCACCAGACCCCGTGCTGCCCGAAGGACTCTCCGTGGTCCGAGGTGAAGGCGACGATCCCGGCGGCGAAGCGCGGCAGGGAGAACACGCCCGCGAGCTGGGCGTCGAGGTAGTCGACCTCGGCCCGGTACTGGGCGTGGGGGAAGTGAACGTCGGTCAGACCCTTCAAGTACAGCGGCAGCATCCGGCCCGAGTACTCCAGGGCCCGGGAGGGATCGAAAGGGTCGGCGCCCGGCGGGTAGTAGCGACGGTCGAACTCGCCGCGCGGCTCGTAGGGCGAGTGGGCGTCGAACAGGTGGAGCCAGACGAACAGGGGCACACCCTCTGCGTCGGGCAGCCAGCGGGAGAGCTGGCGGATCGTCGCCTCCGCCGAACGCTCGGAGTCCGCGGGGGCGTCCATGCGCTCGAACCCCTGGCCCAGGCCGCTCTCGTCGTGCACCAGATGGCGCGTGCTGAGCGCCGCGAAGGTGCGGTACCCCGCACCGCGGAAGGCGCCGGCCAAGGTGGACACCCCGTCCACCAGGGGCGAGGCGTTGTCGGTGACCCGCGTGTCCCGCACGTGCAGACCGGTCAGCAAGGAGGCGTGGGAAGGGTTGGTGACGTTCGCCGCCGCGAAGGCGTCCTCGAAGAGCACGCCGCGCCCCGCCAGGGCGTCGATGGCAGGCGTGCTCACCAAGGGCTCGTCGAGGGCGACACCGAGGTGATCGGCGCGGTGGGTGTCGGAGGTCACCAGCAGGACGCTCGGCGCCCACCCCCCCGCGCGCTCCAGCCGCGGCTCGGCCACGAGGGCGACCGGCTCCAGCCCGCGGGCGCCGGCGGCCTCGTCGGTCAGGGTGAACCTCGCCTCGGCCGTCGCTCCGGCCAGCCCGGAGAGGTCGACCGTCGCCTCGCGCCACACGGGGTGCGCCTCGCCGACGAGCGCAAAGCGGGCGGAAGCGGCCCGCCCGTCCTCGGTCGCGACCTCGACGGAGAACTCGGGCGCCGTGCCGGGAGTCTGGAGAGCCTCCGGCCAACCCCAGGCGAAGCGCAGGCTGGCGCCCGGCGGCACGGTGAACCCCGCGCGCAGGGGCGCGCCTCCGGCAAGGGCCACGCCGCGCCGCAGGTCGGCGGTGGCGTCGACTAGCCCGATGGGCGCCGGCGATCCGGCGGCGGGCCACAGGCTCGCCGGCGAGCGCCACGCGAGGGCGATCTCGAAGACGACCATGCCCCCCGCGCGCCCGTCGATCTCGACGGTCAGCCGGTCGGCGGCGGCGTCATGACGGCGCAGCCCCGGCAGGTCGAAGACCACCGTGCGCGGGGCGTCGGCGCCAAGGAACACCAGGGGGACGGAGCGCTCGAGCAGCGTGTCTGCGCTGTAGCACGCCACCGTCAGCTCCTCCCGCGTCGGGCAGGACAGGCGCAGGGCGACCTGGTTCACCGAGCCCGGCTCGACGGCGACGGGGACCGAGAGGCTGCGCGCGCCACGGCCGAGCAGGACCGCCGCCGGGGCGTGGGGGACGCCGTCGGTGAGGGTGAAGCCGGGCAGCTCGCCGTCGCCGCGGCCGACCGGGACCAGGGCGCGCACGGCGGTCTGAGCGTCCGACGTCCAGGGAGCGAGCCCCTCGGGCGGATGAAGGCGCTCGACGATCCGCGGCGGGGGCGTCTCGCGCTCGCCGACCGGCGCGAGCTCGAGGGGGACGAGCTGGCCGCTCCAGCCCTCGGCGGCCGGCCTGGACTCGGACGCGCAGGCACCGCACAGCCAGGCGAGCCCGCCGAGCAAAGCGGCCATCAGGCGAAGGGGCGTGGGGGACGGCGAGCGCACGGGCGCCATGATAAGGGGCGGGGACGGGCGGCTCGCGCCGTCAGCGTCCGATGCGGCGGGCGATGTACTCGATCCCCTCGAGGAGGCGGGTCCAGACGAACTCGCCGACGGCCCGCCCGGTGGCGCTCTTCGTCGGCGGCTCGGTGGCACGCGGCTGGTCGAACGCCTCCAGGTCCGCTCCTCCCTCCGTTCGCTCAGGCAAAGCGCCCGACCGCACCGCGTCCGCCCCGTCCGCCTCGTCCGCCGGCGCCTCGACGGGCGGGGCCGCGCGGCGCTCGGCCAACTCCGCAGCCAAGAGGTCGCGCTCGGCGGCGAGGGTGACGCTCTCGAGCGTCAGACCCTCCAACCGCGCCCGCGCCTCCCGCAGCTCCCCGAGGGCCGCGTCGCGCTCGCCGGTGACCAGCTCCTGGACGCGCCGCACGTCGCCCATCAGCAGGCGCGCGGTCTCCAGATCCCGCAGGGCCGCGTCGCGCTCGGAGGCGTTGGCGTCACGCTCGCGCGCAAGGCCGGTGATCTCGGCGTGCAGGCCGTCGCGCTCCCGCGCCAGGCTGTCGCGCTCGGCGATCGCCGCCGCGTTGGCGCCCGTGAGGTTCGCGTTGGCCTCGCGGGCCGCAGACAGGTCGAGGAGGGCTCGCTCGCGCTCGGCGGTGGCGCTCTCGCCCGCGCGACGCTCCAGCTCGGCCCGCCCCTCGGCCGCCACGAGCTCCCGGCGCACCCCGAGCGTCGCCAGCTCGGCGGCGCGCACGTCCCCGCGCAGAGTCTCCATCCCGGCGCTCAAGCCGTCCGCGCGCTGCTCGAGATCCCGCGCCCGCTGCGACCAGTCCTGCGACTCGCCCGCGATCTCGTCCGCGCGCCGCCCGACGCGGTCCGCTTCGATCAGGGCCATGGCGAGGGCAGACCCCAGGCCCAGGACGACGACCGCTCCCGCGGCGAGGATCCAGCGCCGACCCGGAAGCGGCGGCGAGGCGTCCTCCGGCGATGCCGACAGGAGCTCCGTGCGCGAGAGCAGCGCCAGCTTCTCGCCGCGGGTGGCCTTGAGCTCGATGCGCAGGTCATCGAGGTGCCGCTCCAGCGCCTCGCAGCGCGCCTCGGAACGGGCCAGGGCCACCTCGGTCCGCTGGCGACGGTCGCGCTCGGCGAGCAGGTCCTCCAGGCGTCGAGCCGGGAGCTCGGAGCGGACCGCGGGTTCGGAGGTCGGGCCCGGCGCGGGCACCGGATCGGGCGCGCTCTGGGACTCTCGACCGGGATCGGTTCGGGGCGCAGGCTCCGCAGCGGGCGTCGCCTCTCGCGGGACCGTCGCTCGTGCGTCAGCTTCCCCGGCCGCGACCGGCCGCGGTCCCGCCGTCCTCGCTCCACGCCGCCGTGCCGCCTCGCGCTCCCGCAGGGCGAGGAACGCGCGCACTTCGCTGGGCCGGACGACCACCGCCACCCGGCCCCCGCGCACGGCGCGCTCGCCCCGGATGCGCTCGAGGTTCACCCACTGGCGCAGCTCGCGCTCCTCGATGCCGAAGCGCTCCGCCGCCTCGCAGAGGTCCAAGGGGTCGTCGCCACCGGTCACCTTCGTTCGCGTCGCCTGCTGGCTCACTCGCACCTCCTTCTCCGTCGCCCAGGTCGTATCCTGTGGGTCGAACCCCCCTGGATCCAGCATGAACGAAGAGAGTTCCATCGGCATCGGCATCGTCGGCTCCGGCTTCCTGGCCGAGACCCGCGCGCGCTGCTACGCCAAGGCCGGCGCCGGCGGCCGCATCGTGGCCGTGGCCTCGCGCACCATCGAAGGCGCACGCGCCTGGGCCGAGCACCACGGCGTCCCAGCGGCCTTCGACGACCTCGCGGCCCTCCTCGCCCTCGACGAGGTCGACGTCGTCGACCTGTGCGTGCCCAACCTCCTGCACCGGCCCATGGCCGAGGCCGCGGCGCGCGCCGGCAAGCACGTGGTCTGCACCAAGCCCCTGGCGGCCTACGTCGGCCAGGACCTCGCCGAGGACGTCGAGGACGCCGCCGTCTCCGCCCGCGGCCGGCGCGAGATGATGGAGGTCGCCGTGGCCGACGCCCAGGCCATGGTGGACGCGGCGGACGAGGCCGGCGTCCAGCTCATGTACGGCGAGAACTGGGTCTACGCGCCCTCGATCACCCGCGCCTCCGACCTCCTGCAGGCCGCGGGCGGCGCCCTGTTGGAGATGCGCGGCTGGGAGTCCCACTCGGGCTCCCACTCGCCCTACTCCAAGGTCTGGCGCAACACCGGCGGCGGGGCGCTGTTGCGCCTGGCCGCCCACCCGATCGGCGCCATGCTGCACCTCAAACGCGAGGAGGGTCTCGAGCGCGACGGCGAACCGATCGTGCCCGTGGCGGTCAGCGCCGAGGTCGCAGACCTCTCGCGCGTGCCAGGCGTGGCGGCGGGAGGCACCGACCTCGCCACCGGGTGGGAGGACGTCGAGAACTGGGGTTGTGTGATCCTCTCCTTCTCGGACGGCACGCGGGGCGTCGCCTACGGATCCGACAACATGCTCGGCGGCATGGAGAGCAAGCTCGAGCTCTTGGGCTCCCGCTGTCACCTCAAGTGCAACCTGAGCCCCAACGACCTCCTGCGCGCGTTCACTCCCGACGGAGGCGTGTTCGGCGACGAGTACGTCATGGAGAAGCTCGACTCCGGCGCGGGGTGGACGACGCCGATCCCCGACGAGGACTACGGCTCCGGCCACATCGCCATGTGCGCGGACTTCCTGCGTGCCGTCTCCGAAGGCCGCCCGGCCCTGGCCGACGGCGGCCTCGGCCTGGACGTGACGCGCGTCGTCTACGCGGCCTACGCGTCGGCGGAGGAGGGCAGCCGGATCGACCTGTGACCCCTTCGCTCCCCGGCGATGCGCCGAGGGTGGGGTCGGGGTCGGGGTCGGTGGGCCGCCGATCACTCAGGGGGGCGCGGGCCCGACGAATCCCCCAGGCCCAGGTTCCTCCGCAGCAGGCGCAGCGCCGCCTTCATCACCTCGTGAGCGTCTCCGTCGCTCTGCCCCTCCGGCGCGCCGCTCGCCGCGGGGTCGTCCGCGTCGCCGAAGGCGGCGCGGGCCTCGGCGAGGGTGGCGAGGCTGCCGACGTCGAACCAGGGGCCGGGGATCGGGGCGGCGGCGACCGGGATGCGGTGGACCAGCCAGGAGAGGAAGTGGCCCGGCGCGTCGCCCTCGCCGTCCGCTTCCAGGTACTCGCGCAAGAGCGGCCGGACGGCCGGGGCGAAGAAGTAGATCCCCGTCGAGGCCAGGGGGGAGCGCGGGTCGGCGGGCTTCTCGCGGAAGGCGGTCACGATGCCCTCTCCGTCCGTGGTGATCTCGCCGAAGTGCGAGGGCGGCATCGGTCCGTCGAGCTCACGCATGACGACCAGGGAGTGGCCGCGTCGGCGGAACTCCTCGTCGAGCAGCGACAGGTCGAAGCCGATCAGGTTGTCGCCAGCCATCACCAACAGGGGCTCGTCCTCGGCCGGGCACGCGGCCTCGATCGCGAGCTGCATGTCCGCCACGGCCCCCAGCCGCTCGTCGGCCTCCAGCACGCCGTCGTCGATGACCGTCACCGGCACGCGCCACTCGCCCGACGCGGCCCAGCGGTCGAAGTCGGCGCGGAAGCGACCGTTGGTGACCAGGACCGCGGCGTCGATGGTCTCGATCGTCAGGGCGCGCCGCACGATGTGGTCGAGGATCGCCTCGCCGCCGACCTCGAGCAGGGGCTTGGCGCGGTCGCGGGTCAACGGGTACATGCGCGTCGCGAAACCGGCTGCGAGGAGGATCAGCTTCATCCCGGATTATTCATGAACACGCACACCAGACTTCGCAACCGGCCGTCTTCGACGGCCTCTCGGCACCTGGCGGCGCTTTTCGGAACCTGGCTTCCTCGACGACCCGTTCAGGGTCGCCTGCGTCGCCAGAACCCGCAAAGCACCACCAGGAACCGAGTTGCTGTGTCTCGTGCACGTCTTCATGAATAATCCGGG
>JASLMK010000130.1 GCA_030746555.1 Planctomycetota bacterium
GGTGGTGCTTTGCGGGTTCTGGCGACGCAGGCGACCCTGAACGGGTCGTCGAGGAAGCCAGGTTCCGTAAAGCGCCGCCAGGGGCCGAGAGGCCGTCGAAGACGGCCGGTTGCGAAGTCTGGTGTGCGTGTTCATGAATCAGCCGGGCTAGGATGGTCGGGCCGCCATGTCGTCCCCCCTCCCGCGCACCCTCGCCATCGTCCTCCTGGCCTGCGTCGCCGCCCTGGGCCTGTGGTGGCGCGGGCGCTCCCCCGCGGCCGGCACCGAGGGGACCGGCCCCTTGCCCGCCCGAGCGCGCCCGCCCGCCGCCGACGCCACCGATCTCCCGGTGGACTCCCTGCGTGCTCCGCGCCCGGTCGCCGCCGAACAGCCGAGCCCTCATGACGAGCCCGACCGCTCGCTCTCGGAGGCGGACGCTTCCACCGCGACACCGGACCCTCCCCCGTCCCCCGCTTCGCCTCCCTGGTCCGCGTCCTACGAGCACCTCACCCCCTCGGCCCTGGCAGAGGCCCTCGCCGCGCTCGAGGAACGGGTGCGCGCCGAGCGGGTGCGCCTGTTCGACGCCCGCTTCGAGAGCGGGCGCACCACCGTCGTCTACCCAGGCGACCCGCCCCCGATCCCGCCCCAGCCGGATCCGGACGGCAGGCTGCCCCTCCAGGAGGTGCGCTCGGTCACCGACCCCGCCTCGGCCTCCTCCCACGCCCAGATCGCGCGCCTGCCCCTGGCCGAGTACCCCGACTTCTACGCCCTCCTCGCCGAGCGCGACTGGCTCGCCGCGCGGGTCGGGCGCTGAGTCCGACGCTTCCAGGGCGGGTCTTGGATCCCCTGCCGATCGCGTCGGTCAGGACCCGCCCCGCCGGGCGCCGCCGACGTCGAGCGCGCGCACCAGCCAGGGCACGACCGTCCCGCACAGCTCGTCGAGGCGGCCGCTGAAGCGGTGGTCCGCGCCGGCCAGCAGGACCGTCTCCGCGTGGCCCGGACAGGCAGCGGACGCCGCCGTCGTGTCGTCCGCCTCCACGAGCTCGTCCGCCGTGCCGTGGACGAGGAGCCAGGGGACTCGCACGCGCGCCGCCGTCCCGACGAGGTCTCCCTGCGCCAGGGCGTCGTCGCGCAGAGCCCGGTCGTAGGGGCAGTCGGAGCGGTCGAGGAGGAAGTCCCGCCCGCACACCAGGCGGCCGAAGTGGCGCTCGAAGAAGGCCTCCACGCGCACCATCCCCGCCAGGGAGACCAGGGCCGCGATGCGGGGGTCCTCGACGGCGCGCAGGAGGCCGACCGCCGCGCCCATGCTGTGGCCGACGTAGGCCGCGCGCCGGCCCGCCAGGGCGTCGAGGACGCAGCCGAGATCGGCCACTTCGCTGGAGATCGTGGCGTCGACGAACGCCCCCTCGCTGGCGCCGTTGCCCGCGAAGGAGAAGCGCAGGCACGACAGCCCCGCCGCTCCCAGGGCCTCGGCCAGGGCGACGAGGTAGGGGCGGTCGTGGGCCGAGGTCACGCCGTGGCCGAGGACGACCACGGCGGAGCCGTCGCCGGCTCCGGGGGTGAAGGCGAAGTCGAGGCGTTCGCCGCGCCCGCCGCGCAGGACGGGCGGAGCCTGCGGCGTGTCGGTGCTCACCGCCTTCTCACGCCCCAGCGCCGTCCTCGATGAGCGCGATCAGCCTGTCGACGCACTCGCGCACGAAGGCGGGGTCCTCGGCGTGGGTGTCGCGGCGCACGACCTCGATCGCGTCGCCGACCGCGGCCTCGAGGGCGGTGAAGAAGGCCGCGTCGGCCTCGGTGTCCCGCAGATCGCCGCCGGGACGGGCGTAGCTGCCGGTACCGTCGGTTGGGATCATCAGGACGGCACGCCCCTTGGTGTGGGCCAGGCGCTTCCCGACGTCGGCCGCGACGCGCTCGAGCTCGGCGGCCCGCAGGCGCGGGACGAAGACGACGGGGCTGTGGAACACGTAGTCGTGATCGGCCCACTCCTCGGGGACGGCGTTGGGCTCGACGAGGATGCCGAGGTGCTCGGCCCCGCCGGGGACGAGCACCTGGGGCAGGCCGAGCTCGCCGGCCACGGTCATGCGCTCGGGCCCGCCGGCGCGCAGGACGCCGAAGACGTCGTCGGCGATCTCGCCCATGGCGTAGTCGAACACGGCGCCGATCACCCCCTCCTTCATGAGCTGCTCCATGGCGCGGCCGCCCGAGCCGATGGCGTGGAAGACGACGACCTCGTAGCCGCGCTCGGCGAGGTAGGCGACCGCCTCCAGGGCGCCGGTGGTCAGCACGCCCAGGTTCGACATGCCGATCAGGGGCTTGTCGCCGGTCCTGGGCTCGAGGGACACGTCCACCAGGGCCATGCCGTGGGCCGCCCCGGCGGCGTTGGCCAGGATCTTCCGCGTGAAGGCGTTGAGGCCCAGGATGTCGCCGACGGAGAACATCATGGTGACGTCCTTGATGTCGACGTAGGACGAGGTGTCCCCCGAGGCGGCGGTGGAGACCATGACCTTGGGCAGGCCGTAGGGCATGGCGCGCATGATCTCGCACGAGGCGGCCGTGCCCTGGAATCCGCCCATGCCCAGGACGGCGTGCAGCTCGCCGGCGTCGAGGCGCTCGCGCAAGAGGCGCGTGGCTCCGGCCACCATGACCGGGGCGGCGACCTCGCGGCTGGGATCGCTTGAGAGCTCGGCCAGGGGCGTGCCGCCGGCGGCGGCCACCTCCTCGCGTGGGACGTCCGCCGGGCAGGCGGGCTCGCCGACGACGCCCATGTCGACGACGAGCGCCCGGCTGCCCAGGCGCTCGAGCTGCTCGCGCAGGAAGGCCGCCTCGGCCCCCTTGGTGTCGAGGGTGGCCAGCACGGCGACGGTCTTCTCGCCACCCACGGCTCAGCCCTCCTCGCTCTTGCCGAAGCCGACCGCGGCGAAGCGTGCCGCGGTCTTCGAGACGGCCTGCTCGATGGGCAGGCGCTCGGTGGACGAGCCGGTCCAGAAGCCGTCGCAGGTGGTGTGGTCGAGGAGGAACTGGGTCTCCTCGGGGGTCTCCATCGCCGCGCCGTGGGCCACCAGCAGCACGTCGTCGGAGAGGGCGCGCAGCTTCTCGTTGGCCGCCTCGGTGCGGCTCGCCGTCCGCTCGATGGTCTCGCCCGAGTCGAATCCCACGCGACCGCCCTTGGTCGTGCCGGCGTGGAAGCAGAAGACGTCGGGCTGGGCCTCGCCGACGAGGCGCTCGGAGTCCTCCTCGTCGAAGGCGAGGCCGACGGTCACCATCCCCATCTCCTTGGCGACGCGCAGGAACTCGACCTCGTTGGCGAAGGTGATGCCGCTGTTGTTCAGCACCCGGTAGACCTGGCTGTCCTTGTCGACGTAGCTGATCGAGGGGCCGATGTTCGATACGGACTCGACCCCCATGGCCCGGCACTCCTCGATCACCCGCACCATGTCCTTGAGCGGGTCGTTGGCGTTCAGGCAGGCGCAGACGAAGGCCGAGCCCGTCATCGCCGGCAGGATGTCCTCGGCGGTGTAGTCGAGGGTCTGGCGGTTGGAGTCGAGGATGGGCCAGAGCATGGCCATGGTCCCCATCCCGTTGGCCCGCAGGCGAGCGCCGGAGAAGGTGTTGACGCAGTCCACGCCGGCCTCCTCGAGCAGGCGCGCCACCAGACCGCTCCCGGCGCTGGCGATCCAGATCGGCTTGTCGGCGGCGCGCTTGGCGGCCAGCTTGGCGAGGATCTCCTCGCGGGAGGTGCGGGGGACGATCACGGCGGTCGGTCTCCTGTGGGGTGGGGCGTCGGGCGGGGCCCGCCCCCGCCGGGAGGAGCATAGCGCCTGGGGCCCCCGCCGCGGCGGTGGCGATTCCGACGATTCCGGCGTCACACCCCGCGGAGTCTCACGCTTCAGGCTCGTGTGGTGACGGTCGCACGGCCCGCGCCACACCCCCACAACCCCGGCCCGACGAATGACGATGCACCTCCGCACCCTGTTCGCCATCGGCTTCAACCTGTCGGACGGCCTGGAGGTGACGTTCTGCCCCTGAGGCGGTACCGCCATGACCTACGGAACCTGTCCGAACTGCAGCAAGTCGGCGATCGTCCTCTACCAGTGCATCAAGTGCGGCTCGGTGCAGTGTTCCTGGTGCTCTTCCAGTTGCTACGCGTGTGGTGGCCAGAAGAAACCCATGTAACCACAGCCGGCCAGCCCTGAGGGTGGCGGAGAGGCGCTCGGCGCCGCACGAGCACCCGCCCGGCGGCTGCGCCGCCGTCCCTACGAGCCCGTGCGCGCGCCAGGGGTTCGCACCTCCCACTCCGACCGCGTGACGCGGAGGAAGTGGTGGGCGAGGCCCGCGAAGGGGGCCTCGCGGACGAAGCGCAGGCCGCACTTCTCCATCACCCGGCGCGAGGCGTGGTTCGCTGGCTGGGTCCAGGACCACACGACGTCAGAGCCGAGGTGTTCGAAGGCGACGCGCGTCGAGGCGGCGGCGATCTCCGTGGCGTAGCCCGCGCCCCAGGCATCGGCGGCGAGGTGGTAGAGCAGGGCGACGACGGGCGCGGGTTCCTCCGGCAGCTCGTAGCGCCGGAGGCCCCCGTGGCCGACGAAGCGATCCTCGGCGGCGGTGAAGACCCAGGTGCCGAAGCCATGGTCGGTCCAGTGGGCGAGGCCGCGCTCCAAGGCGGCGGCCTGCTCGGCCTCTCCGAGGACGCGCCCGCCGAGGGTCGCCATCACGCGCTCGTCCCGATAGAGCTCCCCGGCCAGGAGCTCGCCGTGAGCCGCCCGCAGGCGCTCGCCGCGTAGGCGCGGCGTCGCCAGGACGTCGAGGCCGGGTGAGGGTCCGTCGGCGGGCACGCCCCCATCCTCCAGCCGGGCACGCCCGAGGTCCAGCCACGGGCAGGCCGTGACGCCCGACGGGGGGGAGAACCCCCCGGTGCTGCGTGGCCCCGGCGCCGGGCTCAGGTGCCGGCCGCCGGAAGGAACGGACGCATGCTCGCGGCGAGCTGCTCCACCTCCGGCGGCTTCAGCATCAGACCGTGCAGGCCGCCGACGCGAACCACGTCGACCCCGTCGCACAGGCGCCTCCAGCGCCACGCGGCGTCGGCGCGGGAGAGGGTCGGGGCCGCCGAGAGGAACAGGCACACGCGCCCCGCCAGGGGCTCGGGTCGATACTCGCCCAAGAGCGCCAGGTTGGCCTGGACCGAGTCCACGTGGGGAGCCCAGAAGTGCTCGCGAGCCCACTCCGAGGAGGTGGCCACCGGCAGGCCGACGATCGAGCGCACCTTCGTGGCCGTCCGGGACCGGACCTGGCTCAGGTAGCGGGGAAGCAACGCCGGCTGGGTGAGGGCGCGCCCCAGCACGAACGCCGGCAAGCGCAGGACGTTGGCCCCCAGCATGGCCGCCCGCGCCAGCCGCTGCCCCGCGCTCAGGCGGGGAGGATTGGGGGGCACGGCGTCGATCAGGCCCAGGAACTCGATCTCCTCCCCGGCGGCCTGGAGCTGGCGGGCCATCTCGAAGGCCACGATCGCGCCGAAGCAGTAGCCCCCCAGGCGGTAGGGGCCGCGGCGCTGGACCGTGCGCACCCCGTCGACGTAGCGCGCGGCCATCTCCTCCAGCCTCGCCGGGCCCTCGCCGCGCGCCGTGAGGGCGAACACCGGCTGGTCCTCCCCGAGGTGCTGGGTCAAGAGCCGGTACTCGACCACGAGGTTGGTCAGACCGTGAGCGAGGAACAAGGGCCGCTGACCGCCGTGAGGCTGCACCGGCTCGATGGGCGAGAACTTCGCGGCCTCCGCCAGGTACGGATTCTGGGCGGGGGACGCGCCGGAGAGCGGGCCTGAGACGGCCTCCTCCGCCTCTCCGACGACGCGCGCCAACTCCTCGGAGAGGGCGGCGATCGTCTCGTGCTCCCAGAGCATCTCGACCGGGAGGTCACGGCCGAGCACCTCCGCCAGCTCTCCAGTGACGCCGATCAGCGTCATCGAGTCCAGGCCCAGGGCCTGGAAGCTGGCCTCGGGGTCCACGTCCTCCACGGGCCTGTCCAGCTCCGTGGCCAGGCGCCGCACCATCCAGGTCTTCAGTTCCCTTGCGTCCATCGCCTCGTCTGCGGCGCCTCAGGCCTTCTCCAGGGGTTCGAGGGCTCCACCCTCGTAGGCCGAGCGACAGGCCGCCCTACGCTTCTTTCCACTGGTCGTGCGGGGGAGTGCGCCGGGGCGCAGGAGCACCAGGTCACCGACCGCGATCTCGTGCTCGTGAGCCACGGCCTCGCGTACCGCGGCCGCCAGCGCCTCCAGGTCGCCGCCGCCCGCCCGCAGAGCCCGCCGGTCCACCTCCGCGGCCAGCACCAGCCGCTCGCCTCCCTCGCCCCCGACGGCGAAGGCGACCGCGCCGCCGGGCCGCAGGCCCGCATGGGCCGCTTCGGCCGTGATCTCGATGTCCTCGGGATAGTGGTTCCGCCCCGCGAGGATCACCAGGTCCTTGATGCGGCCGGCGACGTACAGCTCGCCGTCGTGGACGAAGCCGAGATCCCCCGTGCGCAGGAAGGCCCTGTCGTCCCCCTCGAGGCGGGCGCCGAAGGCCTCTCGCGAGAGCTCGGCGCTGCCCCAGTACCCCTCGGCCACGCTCTCCCCGGCGGTCCAGATCTCCCCCACCACCCCAGCCCCGCAGACCCCGTGGGTCGTCGGGTCGACGATCTCCACAGCCTGCACGCTGGTGGGAGAACCGCAGGCCACCAACTCGACCGCGGCCCCGCACCCCGTCCGCACCTCCTCGACCCGGCCCTCTTCCAGCGCGGCGCGGTCGAAGGTCGCGGTGACGGGCACTCCGTCCCGCGCCGTGCCGGTCGTGTAGAGGGTCGACTCCGCCAGGCCGTAGCAGGGGAAGAAGGCCCGTGGGTGGAACCCGTAGGGGGCGAACGTCTCCGCGAAGCGACGCAGGGTCGCGGCGTCGACGCGCTCCGCGCCGTTGAAGGCCACCTGCCAGCAGGAGAGGTCCAGCCCCTCCAGCTTCTCCGGGACGGCGTGGCGCAGGCAGAGGTCGAAGGCGAAGTTCGGCGCGGGGGAGTAGTTCACCCGAAAGCGGCTGATGAGCCGCAGCCACCGCAGGGGCCGGTAGAGGAAGGCCTCGGGGGGGATCAGGTTCACGGGACGACCCTGGTGGACGGGGAAGAGCACCAGGCCGACCAAGCCCATGTCGTGGAAGAAGGGCAGCCAGCCGCCGCCCTCCACCAGGGGCCTGGTCGCGCCGGCCGACTCGAGGGCGGCGAGGTTGTGCAAGAGGTTCCCATGGCGGATGCGCACGCCCTTGGGCGCCGCGGTCGAGCCGGAGGTGTACTGCAGGAGCGCGAGGGAGTCCGGGCCCAGGTCGCGCCGGCTCCAGCCCTCCCCCTCGTCCAGCTCCGCCCCCGCCGCGGCCAGCCAGGGGACCGCCCCCAGGACCGAACCCCCAGCCAGCTCCGCCGCGGCGCGCTCGGCGGTCGGCGCGTCGCAGAGGGCCAGGGCGGGGCGAGCGTCCACGGCCACCGCCTCCAGACGCCCCCACCCGCGCCTGGGTCGCGGCGGATAGAGCGGCACGGCGACCGCGCCGCTGAGGAAGCAGGCGAACAGGGCCACGAGGTAGTCGACACCCCAGGGGTAGACCAGCAGCACGCGCTCGCCGACCGCCCCGGCACCCCGCAGGCGCCCGGCCAGGCGCCGCGAGCGGGCCACGAGATCTCCGTAGGTCCACTCCTGGTCGACCTCCTCCCCGTCGCTCAGCAACCGAACGGCCACCGAATCGGCCTGGGCCGCGGCGCGCCGCTCGAGCAGGTCGGCCCAGCTCACCGGGGACGCCACGGAAGATGCGGGGGCGAGATCCGTCATGCTACGTCCCTGCCCCTCCCTCGTCCCGCGCATCGATCAGGTCCACCCACAGACCGCCCCGCGCGCGCAGGGTCAGCAGGGGGTCGATCTCGACCGCACGCTCCTCGCGCAGGCGAAAGCGAAAGCGCTGCGCCATGGTCGCCAGGCCCACGACGGCCTCCGTCAGGGCGAAGCGCCGGCCGAGGCACAGGTGGCGGCCGCTGGCGAAGGGGATGTAGGCGAGGGCGCCCTGGAAGCGCCCCTCGCCGCCCTCGAAGCGTCGCGGCTCGAAGCGTTCGGGGTCCTCCCAGAACTCCTCATGGCGGTGGACCAGGAAGGGGCTGATGAGGACACCGGCTCCGGCTCCCAGGGCCACGCCACCCAGCTCGTCGTCGTTCACGACCTCGCGCGCGATGTTCCAGACCGGCGGGTACAGCCGCAGGGTCTCGTCCACGACCATGCGCGTGTAGACCAGACCCTCGAGGTCGGCGGCCGCGACCGCCCGCCCTCCGAGCACCCCGCGCACCTCCGCACGCAGCTCCGCCGCTGCGGTCGGGTGGGTGGCCAGGAGGTACGAGGCCCAGGTGAGGGTCACCGCCGTCGTCTCGTGGCTGGCGACGAGCATCGTCACGACCTCATCCCGCAGCTGCCGTTCCGTCAGGGGAGCTCCCCCCGGGCCCGGCCGCGCGTCGAGCAGGACCTTCAACATGTCGGGGGCACCCCCGGGGTCGGCCCGCCTGTCCGCGATGATCCGCTCCACGTCCTCCTCGATGCGGCCCATCGTCTCCTTGAACTCGCGGTTCGCCTCCGGGGTCCGGACGAGGCTGGCGCCGAACGCCGCCCCGCAACCGATCTCGCCCATCTGGCGCAGCACGAGGGCGAAGTCGTCCAGGAAGCGCTCCTCGACGGAGGCGGAGAACAGGGCCCGGGTCCCGTTCTCGAGCGCGGCCAGCTCCATCTGACGCGCGAGGTTGAGGGCCGCCCCCCCCTCGACCAGGGCCGGCCAGGCCTCCATCCGCGCGCGGAACACCTCCCCGAAGAGGGAGACGAGCTCCTCGACCCGCGCGTCACGGAAGCTCGGCGCGAGCAGCCGTCGCTGCCGCTTCCAGTGCGGGCTGTCGCTGGCCAGCAGCCCGTCCCCGAGCACGGTCTTCACCAGGGGCGTGCGGATGAAGTTGTGGCTGGCGAGGACCTCGCGCACCTCCCTGGGGTGGCTGAACAGGTGGACCTCTCCGAACAGGGTCCGGTAGGCCACGACGTCCCCGTGCCGCCGCCGGAGCTCCCGCAGGACCTCGATCGGCGTGCTCCCGTACTCTCCGGGCAGCCTGAGGACGGCCTCCGGGCCGGACGCCGTGCTCGTGGGCCCCTGGGAGGAGCTCTGCTGGGATTCCGAAGCCACTGGAGGGGAGGGGGTGCCGTCTGCTCTGGGCACGCTGGGCGCGTCCCTCCCCCCCGCGAACACGCCCTCAGGCGACCCGTCCACAGTCTACCACCCCTACCGGCGGATCAGCCGCCCGCCTTGCCGCTTCCGCCCGAGATGGTGATCTCGACCGTGGCGATGTTCGAGCGCTCGCCGTGTATGTCGGCCATCGAGTAGTTGAACGTGTCCGTGGTCGAGCGCGTTCCGGGATGGGGCGTGTAGGTCACCGTCCCGTCCGGATTGGCCGCGGCGTGCCCCTTGTTTCCGGCCCACTCGATCACCACGGAGCCCGGGTCGAGGGGGTCGCCGTCGACGTCGGCGTCATTGGCCAGCACATCCACCGTGACCGCCATCATCGGGTCCGTGGCCGCCGCGTCGTAGTTCGCCTTGGGAGCGTGGTTCGGCGGGGGCGCATTGACGATGCACACCTGAACCGTCGCCACGTTGGAGACCTCGCCGCACCAGTCGGCGACCGTGTAGTTGAAGGTGTCGCAGGAGGTCCAGCCGGGATCGGGAGTGTAGAGGACCGTGCCGGGGCTCTCCCCGTCGGGGTTCACGACCAGCGTCCCGTGCTCGGGCATGTGGGTGATGACCATGGAGCGGGGATTCAGGCCGCCCTCGGGGTCGAAGTCGTTGGCCAGCACGTCGATCAGGACCGGCGTCTCCATCTCGGTCTCGACCCCGTCGAACTGCGCCGTGGGGATGACGTTGTTGACGCAGAAGTCGAAGTCCGTGCAGCCCATCTGCCCGCAGGGGTTCATGACGCAGATCGAGCCCGAGCCCGTCATGCCGGGAGGGATCGGAAAGGCGAGGGACCGG
Source organism: Planctomycetota bacterium (assembly GCA_030746555.1). Taxonomy (GTDB): domain Bacteria; phylum Planctomycetota; class UBA1135; order UBA1135. The sequence continues at coordinate 10,032 of JASLMK010000130.1, forward strand.
TAGTCATCGGCGACGTCGACCAGATCGGGGTCTTGCTGCACCCCGTCGACGAACACCTTGATCTTGTTGTACCCGACCGGAACTTCCGACGCCCCCGGTCCACCGGGAAGCAGGCGCCCGACGTAGGGAACGAAGCCGGCGTCCGGTCCGGCGTCCAGGCGCAGGTCGGTGCCGACCTTGGAGACGGTGAAGTCGAGGTCGTCGGCCAGCGGGTTGCTGGCGTCGGCGACGATGTAGACCGGCTGGTCGTTGCCGTCGTAGATGCGCTCCTGGATCTCCGCGCTGTCCTGGGTGCCCCACCAGTTGCCGATGAGGTCGGCAGTGGGGACGCCGGCGCCCGACACCTCCTGGCAGAGGATGTTGACCGTCGAGTCGGCCTGGCCGCTGCGACCGTTGGGCCTGACGATGGTGTTGTAGCCCATCAGGGGCCAGGTCCCCGCTTCCAGGTCGGCGGTGACGTCGCTCGCCGCGCCGTCCACGTCGTAGATCACGATGAAGTTGTCCCAGTCGTTCTCCAGGCAGTTCGCGCGCACGTCGTGGGTTGCCGCACCCGCTCCAGGGCCGTCCTGGACGTAGGCGAGCCGGACACCGACCCTGTTGCCCAGAAGCGAGTTGTAACGGATCGAGTGGCTCGCCTCGACTTCGACCGAGCCGGAGCAACTAGTGAGGATGTGGATCCCCTCGGACCAGCAATCGCGGATGGTGTTCCCGATGATCGCGACGTCATTGGCGACCGCGTTCCCGGAGTAGCTGGCGAGACACTCGAGGTTCACGCCCGCCGTGCCGCACTCCTCGATGATGTTCGCGGCGATGTAGACCTCCTGGTCCACGGATGCCGCGGAGCCGTGCAGTGTGAGGGACTGGTGGACCCCCGCTCGGTCCTGCGCACTCAGGCGGTTGCCCTCAACGACCAGCATTTGAAGGAGTGCGGCAGAGCTGGATACACCCGTATCCAGCAAGATGGCCGTCTCCGAGCAGGCGAGGTCGTTGTTTTTGACCTGCAACAAGCGCTGGCAGTTCACGTCCGAGCTCATCCAGAGGTCGGCCGAGAGGCCTACGCCACAGTCCTCGAACTCGTTGCCCTTGATCCCCCCATTGAGGAACAGGCTCGCCGATGAGTACAATTCGGCCGAGAGCTGGACCGCATCCTCGCAGCTCAGGAATACGTTCTCGCTCACGTCGAGGTGGAAGCGCAGGTTCTCGCTCGTCGTCGAGGCCCTGGCGTCTATGTCGACTCCGTTGTCAGCGTCGATGAACTGGTTCCCATACACCAGCAGATCGACCCCGGCGGTCGTCCCGGTCGTCGCAGCCGGATTGAAGTCGACGCCCTGATAACACGACACGACCTTGTTCTGGACGATCACGTACTCGCCCGGTCTGTCCGCATGGACCTCCAGGATCCCGATGTCCGAGATCTCGTTGTTGGCCACCACGACCAGCTCGGCACCAGCGTCGATGTCCAGGAGCTCCTTGGTGGACGCGTTGCCGTGGACCAGGAAGCCGGAGATGACGATGGTCCCCTCCACCATGTCGTCGGTGTCGAAGATGGGGGAGCCGTCGATCGAGTTCTCGATCAGGGACGCGTCGGCGCCGAAGTCGCCGGTCCCCAGGAAGATCGCTCCCAGGTCGTCGTGCTCGTCGGGGCGGATCGGGAACACCTCGCCCGCGGCGGCGTCGTACGTGCCAGGGCCCACGTGGATCGTGGGCTGCCCGCCGCCGGCCTGGTCGACCGCGTGGGTGATGGTGCGCCAGGGGTTGGCCGCGCTCCCGTCGCCGGTGGTGTCGCTGCCCGTACCCCGAACATGGTAGTCCCCGCTCCCCATGAGGGCCCCGGCGAGGGCCGAGGGACCGATGGCGAGCAGGACGGCGGGAACGAGGAGCAGGCGCTGGGAGAGGCGTTCGGCGGTTCGGTGATGCATTGGATGAGGATCTGCGGGGATGGGGATCTGCGGGCTGGGATCCGCTTCTGTGGAGGGTCCGACGACCCCTCCGGGGCCCATAGCCGGACCTGGTCCCGTCATTGCAAGGTCGTAGATGGTTCCTGTAAACCGGGATTCGCGAGTTTCTTTGCAGGGTTTGGATGGCCTCCCTGGGCCTCCGACCCCCGCGAGAGCCCGGAATGGCCGTCCGAGCGGCCTACCCGGGGCCCCCGCCGGCACTGGCTCGGCTGTCCGCTCCCGTCCCCGAAGCAGGGACATCGGCGAGCACCCGGAGGGAGTACGAGCCCTTGCGTAGGGTCCTGCGCATTGATTCGGACCCGACTCCGCACCAGGGCCCATACGACGGCCCGCCCCTCTGGCAAGACTCTCAGACCCGGCATCGGACGGTGCGCGCTGATCGTGGATCGGCCCGACCTCCCCTGCCTGACAACGCCACTCCCCCCTCCACCCCGGTCCGCCGCCCGGTGCGACCCATCTCGTCAGGAGTCCCCGATGCGACCCATCCGCTTCCTCCCGCTCGCCCTCACCCTCGTGCTCGTCCCCGCTTGCGGGGGGGGGGACGCTGACCGGCAGGGCGTGGCCGCCTCCGAGACGCCCGAGCCCTCCGGCAGCGAGAACGCTGCCGCCAAGACTTCGTCGGCCCCGGCGGCGGCACCCAAGCCCTGGGATCCCGGGGCCGGGGTGGCGCGGGTCAGCGGCAAGATCGCCTTCGACGGCGATCCTCCCCGGCGGCGCAAGGTCGACATGGGCAGCGACGCCCAGTGCAGCGACCTCCACGAGGAGAAGCCCCTCGACGAGTCGGTGATCGTCGGTGCCGGGGGCGGCCTGGCCAACGTGTTCGTCTGGGTTCGCAAGGGCCTGGACGCCTGGGAGTTCACGCCCCCCAGCGAGCCCGCGACGATCGACCAACAGGGGTGCGCCTACGTTCCCCACGTCCTCGGCGCCCAAGTCGGGCAGCCCGTCGAGATCCGCAACAGCGACCCGATCACCCACAACGTCCACGGCTACAGCAAGAAGAACACCGGCTTCAACCAGACCCAGGCTCCCGGCTCGAGCTCCATCTCCAAGGTGTTCGCTCGAGAGGAGGTCTTCGTGACCCTCAAGTGCGACATCCACGGCTGGATGAACACGAACCTCGCCATCGTCGAGCATCCCTTCTTCGCCGTCAGCGGCGAGGACGGCGGGTTCGATCTCGGGCTCCTTCCCCCGGGGGACTACCAGGTCGCCGCACGCCACGAGGTCTTCGGGCTGCAGAAGCAGGACGTCACCATCGGCCCCGACGGCGCCGCGCAGAACCTGGAGTTCCGCTTCACGGAGGAGGACTGACGATGAGCACCAGCGGTGACGCACCCCGCTCGCCGGCCTTCGGGCTGCTCTTCTACCTGTTGGGAGCCCTGGTGGTAGCCGGATTCGCCCTCGGCTGGCTGCCAGAGGTCTCCTCCGCCCACGGCCACGGCATCGACCGGGTGATCAAGTACCTCCTGCTCACCACGGGAACCCTCTTCCTCGTGGGCTGCGTGGTCCTGGGACGGTTCATCCTGACCTACGGGAAGGGCGAGGCCCAAGAGGGCGCCCTGGTGTCCGAACGCACCCAGCTTCTGTGGGCCGTGGTACCCGTGCTCTTGATGTGCGCCATCTCCGAGGTGGGCGTCCTCGTCATGGGCCTGCCGGTCTTCGGCCAGGTCTACGGCGAGGCCGACGAGGACGCCTTCGAGGTCGAGGTCGTCGGGAAGCAGTTCGAGTGGCTGATCCGCTACCCCGGCCCCGACGGGGTCTTCGGGGAGGTGGACCACGACAAGGTCCACGACTCCCGCAATCCCCTGGGGCTCGTCAAGAGCGACCCCGCGGCACGCGACGACGTGGTCGTGCGCGGGCAGTTGCATGTCCCCGTCGACCGCATGTCCATCGTGCACCTGCGGTCGTTGGACGTCATCCACTCCTTCACCGTGCCGTTGTTCCGGTCCAAGCAGGACACCCTGCCCGGGTACACGGCCTACACACAGTTCATCCCCGAGGCCGAGGGCACCTTCGAGCTCGCCTGCGCCGAGCTCTGCGGTCTGGGCCACTACCGCATGCAGGGGACCGTCACCGTCCAGAGCGAAGAGGCCCTCGCCGAGTGGCTGAGCGAGCAGGAACCATGGCTGTAGCACAAGAGCACGCCCCGCAGAGCTTCGTCTCGAAGTACGTCTTCAGCACCGATCACAAGATGATCGGTCTGCAGTACATCCTGACCGCCCTGTTCATGGGGATCGTGGGGAGCGCCCTCGCGGTCCTCATCCGCACCCAGATCACCTGGCCCGAGAAGGCCCTGGTGACGCCGGAGAGCTACATCAGCCTCGTGACGATGCACGGGACCATCATGGTCTTCTTCGTCGTCTCCCTGGCCCTGGTCAGCGGCTTCGGGAACTTCCTGATCCCTCTCATGCTCGGCGCGCGGGACATGGCGTACCCGTTCCTGAACATGCTCTCCTACTGGACGGTCGTCCCCGGGTGCATCCTGATCCTGGCGTCGTTCTTGGTGGAGGGCGGCGCCGCGGCCGCGGGCTGGACCGCCTATCCGCCCCTCTCGGCGCTGCCGGAGGCGGTGCCGGGATCGGGCCTGGGACAGACCCTGTGGCTCCTCGCGATGGCGCTCTTCATCGCCTCCTTCACCATGGGCGGTCTGAACTACATCGCCACGATCCTCAACTGCCGCGCCCGGGGCATGTCCTTGATGCGCATGCCGCTGACGGTCTGGACCTACTTCATGTCGGCCATCCTCGGCGTCCTGGCGTTCCCCCCGCTGACAGCCGCGGCCATCATGCTGCTGCTGGACCGCCACGGCGGCACGAGCTTCTTCCTCCCCGGCGGCCTCGTGTTCGGCAACGAGACCCTCCCCCACGAGGGCGGGACGCCCCTCCTGTTCCAGCACCTGTTCTGGTTCCTCGGGCACCCCGAGGTGTACGTCCTGGTGCTGCCGGGAATCGGCATCACCTTCGACATCCTGGCGACCTTCGCCAGGCGCCCCATCTTCGGCTACAAGACCTCGGTCTGGGCCCTGATCGTGGTCGGGTTCCTGAGCATGATCGTCTGGGGCCACCACATGTACGTGACGGGGATGAACCCCTACGTCGGCGAGTACTTCTCCATCGCGACCGTGCTCATCACCGCGCCCTTCGCCGTGCTTGGGCTGAATCTGGTGGCAAGCCTGTGGCGCAGTCGGATCCGCATGGAGGTCCCGATGTACTGGGCCCTGGGGACGATCGCCGTCATCGGCCTGGGAGGCTTCGGCGGCCTGTTCCTGGCCACTTCGATCTCCGACATCTACTTCCACGAGTCGTTCTTCGTGGTGGGGCACTTCCATCTGATGATCGGTGTGGTGACCGTGCTCTCGACCCTGGGCGGCCTGTACCACTGGTTCCCGAAGATGTTCGGTCGCAAGATGAACGCGGGACTGGCGAGGCTCCACTTCTGGACGACGTACGTGCCGATCGTGGCCGTGTTCGCCCTGATGCACTTCCAGGGTCTCTCCGGGCTCCTGCGGCGCTACTACGACCACACGATCTACGACTTCCAGAGCCCGGGGATCGCCCTGGCCCTGCCGATCACCGTACTGTCCTACGTGGTCACGGCCTCGCAACTGGTGTTCGTCTACAACTTCTTCGTCAGCATGAAGCGCGGCGAGCAGGCCTCGGACAACCCTTGGAACGCGACGACCCTGGAGTGGACCACACCCTCGCCCGCGCCCCACGGCAACTGGCCCGGCGCCCTCCCCGTCGTGGACCGCCACCCCTACGACTACGATCCCTCGGCACCGGCCGAGGGTGACTTCAAGCCCCAGGGAACGGTCGCGTGAGCCAGACCGCCGCCCTGTCCCGGCCGCGGGCCGGCGACGTCCTCTTCCTGGTCCTACTGGGCGTCGTCGTCATGCTCTTCGCGGGCTTCACGGCCGCCTACATGATCCGCCGCCCCTCTCCGGACTGGACTCCGGTGGCGATCCCCGCGTGGAGCTGGATCGGGACCGGCTTCCTGGCGGTGAGCAGCGTCACCTTGGAGTTCGCCCGCAAGCGCGAGAGCGCGGGCCTGACCCGGGTCAGCCTGCTGTTGGGCTGTGGGTTCCTCGCGGCTCAGCTCTTCTCCTGGAGCGAGCTGGCCCAGGGCGGGACAACCCTGCCGACGACGCCCCACGGCGCCTTCTACTTCATGCTCTCCGCCGTCCACGGACTGCACCTGGTGGGCGGCCTGTGCGCCCTGGTCTGGGTGACCCTGCGCGAGCGTCCGGTGCGGCTGGTCGCCGCCTACTGGCACTTCATGGGCCTCATCTGGCTGTACGTCCTCTTCCTCCTCGCCTCCTGAACCCGAGCACGCCATGACCGAAGTCCAAGCCGTCGCCGCCGACGAGTTGGAGCCCCCCATCTTCGAGATCAGCTGGCAGAAGCTGATGATGTGGGCCTTCATCATCACCGACGCCCTGCTCTTCTCCGGCTACCTGGCCAGCTACATGTTCACTCGCCTGGCGAGCGACATCGGCTGGCCCGTCCAGAGTGAGGTCTTCGACATGAACTTCATCACCCTGATGACGTTCACGCTGATCACCAGCTCCGCGACCATGGCCTGCGCCGTCAAGGCCGCTAGTGACGGTGATCCGAAGCTGACGCGCCGCTATCTCCTGCTGACCACGCTGATCGGCCTGGCCTTCTTGGGGATGCAGGCCGTCGAGTGGAGCCACTTCATCGGCGACGGCGCGCGCCTGACGGGCAACCCCTGGGGGACCGGCGCCTTCTCCGCCTACTTCTTCATGATGACCGGCTTCCACGGGACCCACGTCCTCATCGGAGTGGTGATCCTCCTGATCACGTTCCTGCGGACCTCGTCCGACCGCCTGATCGCCGACAAGGTCGAGGTCGTCGGCCTGTACTGGCACTTCGTGGACCTGGTCTGGGTCTTCATCTTCGGCTGCTTCTACCTCCTCTAGGAACCCGTCATGTCCCAGAACGCCTCCCACTCCTACGGGTCCTACTGGATCGCCTGGTTCGTGCTGCTCCTGATCACCCTGGCGATGGTGTTCATCGGCAGCAAGCCGGTGCTGGCGGCTGGGATGGTCGTCAAGGCGGCGATCATCGCCATGTTCTTCATGCACCTCGCCTTCGAGAAGAAGAGCCTGGTCTACACGGTGCTGATCGGCATCTTCGCCACCACGGCCGTGCTGGTGGTGCTGGTGGCCCCCGACGGGGCGGCGATGTGAGGCGCTCCCTCCTGCTCCTGGTCGTCTGCGCCCTCTGGTGGTGCGAACCGGCCATGGCCCAGGGCTGCTGACCGCGTCTGGGGGAGAGCCCCGAGACCGCGGGCGTGGCCCGCGGCCTGCAACAGGCCACCCTGGTCCTGCTGTTCGTCCCCTGGCTGATGGTGGGCGGGACGACCCTGTGGTACTGGCTGCGCTACGGACGACACGCCGAGTGAGGGCCTGGGACCTCCGGCCGTCTGCGCGCCGCCACCGGGGGCGCTATCATCCCCGGCCGTGCGCGCCCTCGTCCCGCTGCTTGCGCTGACCGTCGCCTGCGCGCGCAGCGACGATCGGTGGGTGGAGGCCCTGGCCGATCCCGACCCCTTCGAGCGCGCCCTGGCGGCCCTCGCCCTCTGCGAGCAGGCCCCCGAGCGCGCGCCGCTCGCCCTCGACGTCCTGCTGGAGACCGTGGACCGCAGCGAGCTGGGCCTGGGTGCCGTCGCGGCCCGCAGCCTCGAGATCCCCGCCCGCATCGCGCCGAACCAGCTGCGCAAGCGCCTGAGCACCGATCCGTTCATGACCACCGAGCGAAGGCGGGCCTTGCAGGCGGCCCTGCGCGCCGTCGGAGCGGAGCGGCCGTGAGGCCGCGCACTTCACCGGCGGTCGGCCCCGCCATCTCCGTGGTCCTCGCCGCCGGCGCCGTCTGGGCGGCGGCGGCCGGGACGCACGCCGTGCTCGAGCGGCGCGTGGGCATCGGGGCCTTGCTAGAGGACTGGCAGGTCATGCTCCTCGCCGGGCTGCTGTTGCTCTCCCTCGCCCTCTGCACCGCCGCCGGGGTGGCGTCGGTCGCCACGGCGGTGAGGGCCGAGCTTCCCGGCCGTCCGACCGTCGAGCTCGGCGCGGCCGTCGTCATCGCCGTCGTCGGCTGGCAGGCCTTCCTGCTCCTCGCGCAGCCCTTCCAGCGCATCTGGTTCGACGCCGCCGCGGCGACCGCCGCCGGCGTCTGGGCCGGGTTCGCCCTGTGGGTCCGCGGCCGGCCGGCGGCGCCGCGCGCCAGGCGTGCGGTCCGGGCTGCGTGCGCCGTCGCCCTCGGCGTGGCCCTCGCCACCTTCGGCGCTGAACTGGCCCTGCGGGCGGCCTCCGCGCTGGCCCCCTCGCAGCTCCTCGCGCGCTCGTCCCAGGCGCCCCGCCGACTCATCGAGCGCTTCCGCTGCCGCCCCGGGCAGGCCCGCTTCGGCTTCCCCTGCAACAGCAGCGGGCACTACGACGAGGAGTTCTTCCGCTCCGCGCCCGGCGAGCGCCTCGTCTGCTCGATCGGCGACTCCTTCAACCTCGGCTCGGTCCCCCACTCGCGCCACTTCACGACCGTCTGCGAGGAGGAGCTGGGCCTGCCCGTGCACAACCTCGGCGTCGCCGGCATCGGCCCGTCGGAGTACCTCGCCCTGTTGCTCGACGAGGCCCTGCCCCTCGCGCCCGCAGCCGTCGTCGTCGACCTGTTCGTCGGGAACGACCTCGGCACACCCGACGTCGAGCGCGACCTGCCCGATGCGCTCCTGCGGGACTGGTTCCAGCGCGAGCGCGCCCTGACCTGGGTCGTCTCGCGCAGGCTAGCACGCATCGCCCGCGAGCGTGCGCGCCTCCAGCAGCGCCGCCGCGGCGTGGCCATCGTTCAGGGGGAGCGCGCCGTGCTCGAGCGCTTCCCCTGGCTGGACGACCCGTCCCTGGAGCAGGGGACCCTCGCCGAGGAGACCTTCCTGCGCCTGGAGACCGATCGCGCCCGGGCCGTCTGCGGCGAGGACCCGGCCTCCCTGCCGTCGGTCTTCGAGAGCCTCACGCGCATGCGGGAGGCCTGCGGCCCGATCCCCTTGGGGGTGATGCTGATCCCCGACGAGTTCCAGGTCGAGGATCCCCTGTGGGCCGCGGTCGAGGCCGAGGCTGGCGTCCCCCTGGAGCGCGATCGGCCCCAGCGCCTGCTGCGCACCTGGCTCGACGAGCAGGGCATCCCCGCCCTCGACCTCCTCGCCGAGCTGCGCGCCGTTCGGCCCGGTGAGGACGGCAGGCGCCACCTCTACCACCTGCACGACACGCACTTCAACGCCCGTGGGAACGCGGTCGCGGGACGGGCCCTGGCGCGGTTCCTCGGGACCCTCCTCGAGCCCTGAGGTGTTCCCCTGATCCCGCACCCTTCCGCGTCCCCGCACGCCGGTCTATTCTGGTCCCTTCGCTCCCCCGCCTCCCATGGTCGCCGCCCTCCCGCCGCTGTTGTCGGCCCTCCTCCTCGGGGACGCGGGCCGTGTGGAGTTCACGCGCGACGTGCGGCCCATCCTCTCGCAGAACTGCTACGCCTGCCACGGGCCCAATGAGGAGACCCGCGAGGCGCGCCTGCGCCTCGACCGCCCCCAGGCGCGGCACGCAGAGCACGAGCTCCTGGTGCCCGGCGATCCGGCGGCCAGCGAGCTGGTCTACCGCCTGACCAGCGCCGATCCAGACGAGCGCATGCCACCCCCAAAGAGCCAGAAGCTCCTCGAGCCCGAGGAGATCGCCATCCTGGAGCGCTGGGTCGAGCAGGGCGCCGAGTTCGAGGACCACTGGTCGTTCAGGAGCTTGAAGCAGCCCACCGCTCCCGCGGTGGCGGGGGACGCCTGGGTCCTCAACCCCATCGACCGCTTCGTCCTCGCAAGCCTGGAGGAGCGGGGCCTGCGGCCCAACCCCGATGCGGACCGCCGCACCCTGCTGCGCCGGGCGAGCCTGGACCTGACCGGGCTCCCGCCGAGCCCCGCCGAGCTGCGGGCCTTCGAGGCGGACGGCTCGCCGGGCGCCTTCGAGCGCGCCGTCGACCGCCTGCTCGCGAGCGACGCCCACGCCGAGCGCATGACCCTGGCCTGGCTGGACGCGGCGCGCTACGGGGACACGAGCGTCTTCCACGCCGACGGGCCGCGCACCATGTGGCCCTGGCGCGACTGGGTGATCGACGCCTTCCGCTCGAACATGCCCTTCGACCGCTTCACGATCGAGCAGCTCGCCGGGGACCTGCTCGAGGAGCCGACCCTCGAGCAGCGCGTCGCCACCGGTTTCCTGCGCAACAACGGTACGTCCGACGAGGGCGGCGCGATCGACGAGGAGTTCCGCGTGCGCTACGCGGTAGATCGGGTCAAGACCGTGGGCAACGTGTGGCTGGGCCTGACCACCGAGTGCGCCCAGTGCCACCCGCACATCTTCGATCCGATCAGCCAGGCGGAGTACTACGGCCTGTTCGCGTTCTTCAACCAGAGCCGCGAGAAGGGCATGCAATCGCGGAACGGCAACGAGCCTCCGCTGGTCCGCACCCCCACGCCCGACCAGATCGCGGAGCTCGAGCGCATCGACGCGGACTCGGAGGCCCAGGAGCGGTGGCTGGCCGAGGCGGTCCCTCCGCCCGAGGCGTTGCGGACCTGGACCGACGAGCAGCAGGCGTTGGTCGCGAGTCTCGTCGAGCCAGAGCTCACCGCCTGGCACTCCCTGGGGCCCTTCGCCCACCCTTCCCAGGCGGCCGCGTTCCGCGCCGTCCACGGCCCCGAGGAGGGCGTGGACCTCGCCGGGGAGGTCGACGGCGTGGGCTGGCGGGAACGGAGCGAGTTCGGCGACGGACAGGTGCACTCCCTGGGCCTGCCGAACAACAGCGCCCTCTACCTGCATCGCACCCTCACGGTCGAACGCCCCACGCTCCGCCGCGTCTCCCTGGGAAGCGACGACACCCTCCAGGTCTGGCTCGACGGCGAGGAGGTCCTCGCCCGCGAGGTGGGCCGCGGCGCCGCCGCGGACCAGGACTTCGCCGACCTCGAGCTCTCCGCTGGGGAGCACTCGCTGCTCCTCAAGATCTGCAACGGCGGCGGCGCCTCGGGTTTCTACTTCGACCTGCGCGGCATCGGCCTGCCCGAGGGCGTGGGCGCCGCCCTCGCCATCGAAGCGGACGCCCGAGGCGACGCGGAGCGCGCTCGCATCCGCGAGCACTTCCTGCGCGAGGTCTGGGAACCCGGCCGCGCCCGTGTCGCGGCCGTCGCCGCCCTGGAGGCCGAGCGCGCGGCCCTGGCCAAGGCCGTCCCGACCGTGATGGTCATGGAGGACCTCCCCGGCGGCAGGCCGACCTACCTCCTCGAGCGCGGCCAGTACGACGCACCGCGCACCGACGAGGTGATCGCCCCCGACGTGCCGGCATTCCTGCCGCCCCTTCCAGACGACGCGCCGCGCAACCGGCTCGGGCTGGCCCGCTGGCTCGTCTCCCCCGACCACCCCCTGACGGCCCGCGTCGCCGTCAACCGCCTGTGGGCCATGGTGATGGGCACGGGGATCGTGAAGACCGTCATGGACTTCGGCTCCCAGGGAGACTGGCCGAGCCACCCCGACCTGCTCGACTGGCTGGCGACCGACTTCGTCGACCACGGCTGGGACGTGCGCCGCACCCTGCGCCAGATCCTCACCTCCCACACCTATCGGATCTCCTCCCTCCAGACGCCGGACCTGGTCGCGGCGGACGCCGAGAACCGCCTCCTCGGGCGGGCGCCGCGCATGCGCCTCCAGGGTGAGTTCCTGCGGGACACGGCCCTGGCCGTCTCCGGACTGCTCGATGCGACCGTCGGCGGGCCGGGGGTCAAGCCCTACCAGCCGCCGGGGCTGTGGAACGAGGTCTCGTTGAACAAGAACGTGCGCTTCTCGCCCGACAGCGGGGCGAAGCTGTACCGGCGCTCGATGTACACCTACTGGAAGCGCTCCGCTCCCCACCCGGCCATGACCACCTTCGACGCCCCCACGCGCGAGAAGTGCTTGGTCGAGCGCCAGCGCACGAACACCCCCCTGCAGGCCCTGGTGACCCTCAACGACGTCCAGTTCGTCGAGGCCGCCCGGCACCTCGCCGCGCGCATGATCGACGCCGGCCCCGCCTGGGAGCAGCGCCTGGATCTGGGCTTCGAGCTCTGCACAGGGCGCCCGGCGGACGCGGCGCGCCGCGAGATCATGGGCGCGGTGCTCGAGCGCGAGCGCCGCGAGTTCGCCGCTGATCCCGACCGCGCCGCTGCCCTGCTCGCGGTGGGCGACTCGCCGGCGACCACCGGCCCCGAGCCCGCGGAACACGCCGCCTGGACCGTCGTCGCCTCGATGCTCCTCAACCTCGACGAGACCCTCAACCGCGAGTAGCCGATGGACCCCCTCCTGGAGAGCCGCCGCGACCTGACCCGGCGCACCCTGCTGCGCGGCGGCGCACGGGGGCTGGGCGCCCTGGCCCTGGGCGTGCTCGCCAGGCGCGGCGCCGCCGCCGCTCCCGGAGCCGCCGACGACCTGCCGCACTACGCGCCCGCGGCCAAGCGCGTGATCTACCTGTTCATGGCCGGCGGGCCGTCCCACATCGACATGTTCGATTACAAGCCCGCGCTGCGCCAGATCCACGGCCAGGAACTCCCCGAGTCGATCCGGCGCGGGCAGCGCCTGACGACGATGACCAGCGGGCAGAGCTCCTTCCCCTGCGTCGCGCCCATGTTCGACTTCCGCCGCCACGGCCGGCACGGCACCTGGGTCAGCGAGCTGCTGCCCCACACGGCCGGCATCGTCGACGACATCACGATCGTCAAGACGATGAACACCGAGGCCATCAACCACGACCCGGCGATCACCTACATCAACACGGGGACGCAGCAGCCCGGCAAGCCGAGCCTGGGCGCCTGGCTCTCCTACGGTCTGGGATCGATGAACAGCGACCTGCCCGACTACGTGGTCATGATCTCCCGCGGGCAAGGCAACCTGCAGGCGCTCTACGCACGCCTGTGGTCGGCGGGGTTCCTGCCCTCCAAGCACCAGGGCGTGAAGTTCCGCAGCGGGGGGGATCCGGTGCTGTACCTGTCGAACCCCGACGGCATCGACGCCGCCACGCGGCGGCGGATGCTCGACGGCATTGCGCGCATCAATGCCGAGAAGCACGCGGAGACCGGCGACCCCGAGATCCTCGACCGCATCGCCCAGTACGAGATGGGCTACCGCATGCAGACCTCCGTGCCGGAGCTGGTGGACCTCTCCGACGAGCCCGAGGAGGTCTTCGAGCTGTACGGGCCAGATTCGCGCAAGCCGGGCACCTTCGCCGCCAACTGCATCCTGGCGCGGCGGCTCGCCGAACGCGACGTGCGCTTCGTCCAGCTCTTCCACCGCGGCTGGGACGGACACAACAACCTCCCCCGGGAGATCCGCGGGCAGTGCAAGGACACCGACCAGGCCTCCGCCGCCCTGGTGATCGACCTCAAGCGCCGGGGCCTGCTCGAGGACACCCTGGTGATCTGCGGCGGAGAGTTCGGGCGCACGATCTACTCCCAGGGGAACCTGACGGCCGACAACCACGGGCGTGACCATCACGGCCGCTGCTTCCACACCTGGTTTGCCGGCGGCGGGGTCAAGGCCGGGTTCGAATACGGTGAGACCGACGACCACTGCTACAACATCGTCCGCGATCCGGTGCACATCCGGGACATGAACGCGACGATCCTGCACCTGTTGGGCGTCGACCACGAGCGCTTCACCTACCCGTTCCAGGGCCTCGATCAGAACATCACCGGGGTCGAGGACGAGGCGCGCGTCGTCCACGAGATCCTGGCCTAGCCCGGACGCGATGGCGAGCGAGGACCTGATCGGCGAGTACATCTTCGGCGAGATCGTCGAGCAACCGGCCATCGTCGCCCGGCACGGCGGCGCCCCCCTACCGCCCTGGCCCACCGCTGCCCGGCGGGTGTTGCTCGCCGGAGCGGGTGACTCCCTTTGCGCGGCGGAGCTCATCGCAGGCCTCTATCCCCACATCGAGGCCCTGACGCCGATGGCGGCCTCGGCCGCGGCGAGCTCCCTGGAGGAAGGGGACGCCCTGATCGGCATCAGCGTCTCGGGGCGCACACCGCGCATCCTGGAGGCCTGTCGCCGCGCCGCCGCGCGCGGCGCGCACACCGTCGCCGTCACCGACGACCCCGACGGCCCCCTGGCCCGCGGCGCCGACGAGACCTGGTGGCTGGGCGCCTCCCCTCCCGAGGCCGTGGGGAGCACCGACTACGAGTGCCCCCAGGCTCGGCAGTACGTCGGCTACCACCACGACGTCGCCCAGACCAAGACCTTCCTGGCCGCCGTCACGCTCCTCGCGCGCGCGCGCGAGGGTGGCGCGGGGAGCACGGACTGGGGTCGGCTCGCGGGGACGATCGCCGACCTGGTGGCGCCCGCGTTCTACGAGCGCCTGCGGGGCCCGGCCGAGGAGTGCGCCGGAGCGGGCGCGGCGTTCTTCCTGGGGGGCGCCGGCACCCTGCCCCTGGCGCGCTTCGCGGCCTACAAGCTGATGGAGTTCAACCGCACGGCGCACTTCGCCGACATCGAGGAGTACTGCCACACCCACTACTTCGTCACGCGCCCCGGGTCGGCGGTCGTGTGCGTGATCGACGACGCCGACGCGGGCCGCCGGGCCGGAGAGATCGTCGGCGTCCTCGAGGAGCTGCTCGAAGCGCGAGTGCTGGTGCTGTGCACCGCCGACGCGGCCCCACCCGAAGTGCCCGCCCACAGGCGCATCGAGGTCCCCGCCGCCGGCTCCCTCCTCGAGCGCCGCCTGGCCCTGGTCGTGGCCCTGGAGTGGCTGACCTACCTCTGGGGGCGCGTCGACGCCCCCGACGTGAACTCCTTCCACGGCGGCTACGACACCGAGCGCCTCGTCGCCGGCACCCTGCGCACCATCCGCGGTTCCCGCGTGGTCGTAGAGCCGACTACAATGGATGGGGAGCGCGCTCCCTGAGCGCCCCGCCCCCCCCTCCAACGGAACGCGGGAGCCCCCCGTCCAGACCGATGCCCCTCCTCTCCGTCCTCCTGCTGCTCCCCTGCGCCTCCCTGGCACAAGAGGGGCCGGCGGTCCTCGACGGCGACGCCCTGTTCACGGGCCGCATCGCGCCGATCCTGGAGCATCGCTGCGGGCGGTGCCACGGGCCGGACGCTCGGCGCATCAAGGGCGGGCTCTCGATGACCGGGCGTGAGGCCCTGATCGCCGGCGGAGACAGCGGCCCGGCCGTCGTCCCCGGAGACCCCGATGCCAGCCTGCTGATCCGGGCCGTCCGGTACGCAGAGCCGGACTACGAGATGCCGCCCAAGGGGCGCATCCCCGCCGACGAGCTCGCCGACCTGGAGCGCTGGGTCGCGGCGGGGGCTCCCTGGCCGGTGGAGACGATCACGGACACCCAACGCGAGGCCCTGCGCTTCTTCGAGGCCGAGGTGCGTCCCGTGCTCGCCGCCCGCTGCTATGAGTGCCACGGCCCCGAGGTCACCGACCCCGAGGGAGGGCTGCGGTTCACCTCCGCGGCCGCCCTGTTGGAGGGCGGGCCGAGCGGACCGGCGATCGTCCCCGGCGATGCGGAGGCCAGCCTCCTCGTGCGCGCCCTGCGACGCGAGGATCCCGACCTCGCGATGCCTCCCGACGACCCGGTCAGCGAGGAGGAGATCGAGGCCGTCGCGACCTGGATCAACCTCGGCGCTCCCTGGCCCGCGGGCTCCGCGGCCCTGGCCGACGAAGGGGTCGACATCGACGCCGGCAGGTCGTGGTGGTCGTTCCAGCCCCTGGAGCGCCCGCCCGTCCCGGCGCCCGCTGGCGGCGCCGCCACCTCCCACCCCATCGACGCCTTCGTCGACGCCCGCCTCGCCGCCGCCGGGCTCGAACCCAATCCGCCCGCGGACCCCCGCACCCTCGTGCGCCGCATCACCTTCGACCTGTGGGGGCTTCCGCCCACCTACGAGGAGGTCGAGGCCTACCTCGCCGACGACGGACCGGGTCGCTGGGAGCGCCTGATCGAGCGCCTGCTCGCCTCGCCACGCTACGGCGAGCGCTGGGGCCGGCGCTGGCTCGACGTCGTGCGCTTCGCAGAGACCAACGGCTACGAGATGGACGCGCCCAAGCCCTACGCCTGGCGCTACCGCGACTACGTCATCGATTCCCTGAACGCCGACAAGCCCTACGACCGCTTCCTGCGCGAGCAGCTCGCCGGAGACGAGCTCCCCGGGGCCGATGACGAAGCCGTGATCGCCACCGGCTTCCATCACCTCGGCGTCTGGGACAGCGAGCCCGACGACCGCCCGCAGGCGGTCTTCGACGGCTACGACGACGTGATGCGCACGGTGGGCGAGGGCGTCATGGGCCTGACCGTCGGCTGCGCGCGTTGCCACGACCACAAGTTCGATCCCCTGCGCCAGGAGGACTACTACGGCCTGCTCGCGTTCCTGCGGGACGTCCAGCCCTACAAGCCGACGCGCTTCACGCCCGACTCGGCGACCGTCGCCCTGCTGGAAGTGCAGGCGGCCGACCTCGAGCGACACGAGCGGCTGCGGGAGGAACACATCGCCGAGCTCGTCCGGCGCAAGGGCGCGCTCGGCGAGGTGCTCGAGAGCGAGCGCCTCGCGACCCTGGCGGAGGACCTCCCGGCCGAGGCGCGGGCCGCCCTCGCCCTGCCCGAGCAGCGCCGGACCCGCGAGCAGAAGCGGCTGCTGGGCGCCCTGAGCGAGGCCGGCACCGCCATCCGCGAGCGACCCGCCGACCTCCAGGACAGGATCCGCAAGGAGGCCTTCCGCATCGATCAGGAGATCGAGCTCGCGCGCACCTCCTTCGAGGGCGCGCTGCCCTGGGCCCTGGCGGTCCGCGCCGCCAAGGATCCGCCCGAACCGATGCGCGTTCTCGTGCGCGGCCAGGCCCGCCGACCCGGCCGCCGGGTCGCGCCCCACTTCCCGCCCGTCCTGTTCCCCGCCGGGGACGGCGTGCCGCCCGACCCCGGGGACGGGGGCGCCCCGGCGCTCTCGGAGGAGACCTCGCGCGGCCGGCGGCGCCTCCTGGCCGACTGGCTCGTCTCCCCCGAACACCCGACCGTGGCCCGCGTCCTGGTCAACCGCCTCTGGCTCGGGCACTTCGGGCGCGGGATCGTCGCCACCCCCGGCGACTTCGGCGCCCAGGGCGCGCCGCCCTCCCACCCCCAGCTCCTCGACTGGCTGGCCTGCGAGGTGATCGACCGCGGCTGGAGCCTCAAGGCCATGCACCGCTTGATCCTGACCTCACAGGCCTACCGTCGCTCCTCCTCGACGGCCAACCCCGTCGCCCGCGCCGCCGACCCGGAGAGCTCGCTCCTGTGGCGCCAGCACCTGCGGCGCCTGGAGGCCGAGGCCTTGCGCGACTCGCTCCTCGCCGTGAGCGGGGAGCTCTCCCTCGAGATGGGCGGTCGGGGGTTCTTCCCGCGCATCAGCCGCGAGGCCCTGGCGAGCGCCTCCCGGCCGGGGGCGGGCTGGGGACTCTCCCCCCTGGCAGAGCGCAACCGCCGCGCGATCTACGGGTTCGCCAAGCGCGGCCTGGCGGTCCCGCTGCTCGACGTCTTCGACCTCGCCGACCCCAACAACCCGATCGGAGACCGCGCCGTCACGACCGTCGCGCCCCAGGCCCTGACCCTGTTGCACTCCGAGCTGCCCAACCGCGCCGCGGCGGCCCTCGCCCGGCGCGTCATGACCGAGGAGCCGACGGACCCGCGCGCGCGCCTGGCGCGCCTGTACCAGCGGGTCCTCTCGCGCCTGCCCGAGCCCGACGAGCTCGCCGCGGCCCGGGACTACCTCACCGCCCACGAGGACACCGCGACGCCGGCACCCCTGCGGATCGAGGGCCTGGTCCCCTCCCGCCTGGCGACGGAGTACCTCGCCCAGCTCAGCGGCGAAGACGTCCTGCACGCGCCGCGGGAGGGCTGGAGCGTGACGCGCGGCGTCTGGCAAGGCGAGTACAACGCCACCCTGGGCGTCGATCCCGAGCGCGGACCCGCGGCCTTCCTCGACGAGCCCTCCTTCGCCGACGGTCGCGTGACGGCGCGCCTGCTCTTGGAGGAGGGCACCGAGCGCGCCGGCCTGATCCTACGTGGCGAGCCCTTCCGCAACGCCTTCGCCGGGATCGAGCTGGTGCTCGATCCGACCGCCGCCGAGGTACGCCTCGTGGAGCACGCTCCGCTCGTCGGACCGCGCGTGCTCGCGGCGGCGCCCGCGAACATCGAAGCCGAGCTCCCGCTGTCCGTCGTCCTGGAGGTGACCGGGGCGCGGGTCCGCGCGCGCCTCGACGACCTGCTCGACGCTCCCCTGGAGGCGACGACGACGCGCACCCGGGCAGGCCTGTGCGGCCTGCGCGCCTGGGGCGCGGGTCTGGTGGTCGAGCACGGATCGCTCGAGCCCGCGGGAAGCCGCCCGCTCGCCCTCGAGCCCGATCCCGGCCCCGAGCCGGCCCTCGCCGCCCTCGAGTCCCTGTGCCTGGTCCTCCTCAACCTCAACGAATTCGCCTACGTCGACTGATGAGCTCCGCGCAGCCTCCCTCCCCTCTCGTCCCCAGCCGGCGCGACGTGCTGCGCCACGCCGGCGCCGGCCTCGCCGGTGGCGGGCTGCTCTCCGCCCTCGCCCGCGCCGACGAGGGGAACGTCGCCGGCGCGGGGCCGCACCACGCTCCGCGGGTCCAGCGCGTCCTGTACCTGTTCATGTTCGGCGGTCCGTCCCAGATGGACCTCTTCGATCACAAGCCCGAGCTGCAGGCGCGGCACGGACAGTCGATCGACATCGAGCGGCGCCGCAACCGCTTCCGGGAAGCGCACCTCCTGGGCTCCACCCGCAAGTTCCGTCGCTGGGGAGAGACCGGCCAATGGTGCTCGGACGCCTTCGAGCACCTGCCGCGGCACATGGACAAGCTCGCGGTCGTCAAGAGCCTGTACACCGACTCCTTCGCCCACGGCTCGGCCGTGCTGCAGATGAACAGCGGCCAGATCTTCCAGGGACATCCGTCCCTGGGGACTTGGGTGACCTACGGCCTTGGTTCGGGGACCGACGACCTCCCGCCCTACGTGGTCATGCACGACCCGCGCGGCGGACCGATCTCCGGGCCGGCGAACTGGACCAGCGGGTACATGCCGGCCAGCTTCCAGGGGACCCTGTTCCGCTCGACCGGCGACCCCCTCCTGCACATGGGGCCGGGGCCCGCGGCCGGCGGGGCACGGGAGCCCGACGAGCTCCTGCGCGAGCGGCTGGACCTGCTCGCCGGACTCAACGAGCGCCACGCGGCGGACCGCCCGGGCTACTCCGAGCTCCAGGCGCGCACGCGCACCTACCACCTGGCCCAGCGCATGCGCACGACCGCCCCCGAGGCCCTCGACCTCTCCCGCGAGGACCAGTCCACGCGGGAGATGTACGGCCTGGAGGACCCGCGGCCGGATCATCCGCTCTCGGTGGGCCCGGCGGTCTTCGGCCGCCAGTGCCTGATCGCGCGCCGCCTGCTCGAGCGCGGTGTGCGCTTCGTCCAGATCTACCACGGCGGCGGACACCAGCAGCAGACCTGGGACGCCCACCACGGAGTCGAGGAGAACCTCGCCATCCACTGCCCCGAGGTAGACCGGCCCATCGCCGGGCTCCTGACCGACCTGCAGCGGCGCGGCCTCCTGGAGGACACCCTCGTCCTGTGGGGCGGGGAGTTCGGGCGCTCGCCCGTGAGCCAGCAGGCCGGGGACGGGCAAGTGGCCGCCTCCCTCGGACGCGACCACAACCCCAAGGCCTGCACGGTCTGGTTGGCGGGCGGCGGGATCCGTCCCGGCTCCTACGGCGAGACCGACGAGATCGGCTCGGAGGCCGTCGTCGACCGCCACCACGTCCGGGACCTGCACGCGACCGTGCTGCACCTTCTCGGGTTCGACCACGAGCGCCTGACCTACCACCACGCCGGCTTCGACCGCAAGCTGACCGGGGTGATCGAGCCGAGCTTGATGCGAGGGATCCTCGCCTGAGGGAGCCGAGGCGCGCGGGCGACCACGGCGCTAGACTCCCCGCCATGACCCTCAGGGACCGAGTCCTAGCGGCGCGCGAGCGCATCGGCGAACACGTCCGTAGGACTCCCGTCGAGCGCTCACCCTTCCTCGAGGAGCGCAGCGGGGCGCGGGTGTTCCTCAAGCTCGAGAACCTCCAGCGCACGGGCTCCTTCAAGCTGCGCGGGGCCCTCAACCGCCTGCTCGCCCTCGCGCCGGACGAGCGCGCCCGGGGCGTCGTCGCGGCCTCCTCGGGCAACCACGGCATGGCGGTGGCCTGCGGGGCGGCCGAGGCGGGGATCTCGGCGGTGGTCTTCGTTCCACGAGGCGCGTCCGAAGCCAAGGTGGACGTGATCCGATCGTTCGGAGCCGAGGTGCGCGTCGCCGGGGACGATTGCCTGGTCGCGGAGGAGGCCGCCCGGGCCCTGGCGTCGACGCAAGGCCGAGCCTACGTCTCGCCCTACAACGACCCGCTGGTCGTGGCGGGACAGGGGACCCTGGGCCTCGAGCTCGAGGAGCAGGTCCCCGACCTCGACGCGGTCTTCGTCGCCCTCGGCGGAGGCGGCTTGATCGGCGGGATGGGCGGAGCGCTGACCGCCGCGCGGGACGACCTCGAGGTCGTCGCCTGCTCCCCGGCGAACTCCTGCGTCATGCACGCCTCTCTCCATGCCGGCCGCATCGTCGAGGCGCCCTCGCTGCCGACCCTCTCCGACGGCACGGCGGGTGGCGTCGAGCCCGGTTCGATCACCTTCGAGTTGTGCCGCGAGGTCGTCGGGCGCTCCCTGCTCGTGGAGGAGGACGCGATCCGCCGCTCCCTGCGGGAGGTCGTCGCCCGGCACCGCACCCTGATCGAGGGCGCGGCGGCGGTGGCCGTCGCCGGATTCGAGTCGGTCGGACCCGAGTACGCCGGGCGCACGGTCGCCATCGTCCTGTGCGGCGCGAACATCGCTCCGCAGACCCTGCGCGAGGTGCTCTGAGCCGGGTCGACCGCTCTCGCGCTCTCCCCCGAGCGGACAGGGTGCGCGATCGGCCCCGAACCGGCAGACTGGAGGCCGTGGAAGGGCCCATCTCGATCCGCAAGCGCGAGCACCTGCGCCTCGCCCTGGAGGGCGACGTCGAGCGCCCCCTGGCCGACAAGGGCCCCTTCGAGGTCGTCGAGCTCGCCCACCGGGCCCTCCCCGAGCTCGACCGCGACGAGGTCGATCCCTCGACGGAGTTCCTCGGGCGGCGCCTCGCCTTCCCCCTGTTGATCGGCAGCATGACCGGCGGGACGGCGGAGGCGGGCGCCATCAACCGCCGCCTGGCCGCCGCCGCCCAGCACTGCGGCGTGGGCATGTGCCTGGGCTCCCAGCGCGCCGCCCTGGAGGATCCGAAGCTGAGCGCGACCTTCGCCGTGCGCGACGTGGCCCCCGACATCCCGCTCGTCGCCAACCTGGGTGCCGTGCAGCTGCGCGAGGGCGTGGGGGCGGATCAGGTGCGCGAGCTGGCGGCCGCCGTCGGCGCCGACGCGGTCGTGTTCCACCACAACGCCGCCCAGGAGGCCGTGCAAGCCGAGGGGGACACGCGCTTCGGGGGGCTCACGGCCGCCCTCGCCGGCACGATCGAGGCCCTGGACCTGCCCTGCGGCGTGAAGGAGGTGGGCTGCGGCTTCTCCGAAGCGGACGCGCGCCGCCTGGCGGAGCTCCCCCTGGCTTTCATCGAGAGCGCCGGCCGCGGCGGCACGTCCTGGCCCGCCATCGAGGGCCTGCGCGCCCGTGGCGTGCACGACCGAGAGCTCGCCGCCGCCCTGGCGGAATGGGGCACCCACAGCCTGACGAGCCTTTTGGTCTGCCTGCGCCACGGCGACGCGCCGGTGGTCGCCTCGGGCGGCCTGCGCGGCGGGCTCGACGCCGCGCGCGCCTTGGCCCTGGGCGCCGCGGCAACGGCCATGGCTCTGCCCCTTGTGCGCGCCGCCGCGCGCTCGACCGCCGCGGTGATCGAGGAGCTGGCCGCCTTCCGCAAGGCCCTGGTGACCGGCATGTTCTTGACCGGTTCCCGCGACCTCGCCGCCCTGCGGCGCGTTCCCCACCGAGTCCCTCCAGAGCTCTTGCCCGAGGCCTGGCAGGACACCGCCGACTCCTGACCCCCGAGCAAGGCATGACTTCGCCCATCATCCTCAGTGCCTTCCTCGCCCTGGCCGGTGACCGTTGGCCCGAGTTCCGCGGGCCGACCGCCGACGGCCACGCCGCCGCCGGCGACCCCCCCGTCGAGTGGAGCGAAGAGCGCCACGTCGCCTGGAAGACCCCCATACACGGACGCGGCTGGTCGACTCCGGTGGTCTGGGACGGCCGAGCCTGGATGACCACGGCGGACGATGGCGGCCACGAGCTGTCCGTCGTCTGCGTGGACGTCGTCACCGGCGCCGTGCTCCAAGACCGCGTGCTGTTCGAGGTGCCAAAGCCCCAGGAGCGCATGGCCCTCAACAGCTACGCGTCCCCGTCGGCGGTCATCGAGCAGGGGCGCGTGTGGGTGCACTTCGGCGCCGAGGGAACCGCCTGCCTGGACTCGGAGACCGGGCGCACCCTCTGGGAGCGCCGGGACCTGCGCTGCGAACACGGCGTCGGCCCGGGCTCCTCGCCGGTCCTGCACGGGGGGCGCTTGATCTTCCACGTGGACGGCATGGACGTGCAGTACGTCGTGGCCCTCGACAAGGACACGGGAGAGACCCTCTGGCGCACCGAACGCTCGGTGGACCTCAGCGGCAAGTCGCCGGACACCCGCAAGGCCTTCAGCACGCCCATCCTCGTCACGCTCGAAGGGCGGCAGCAACTGATCAGCACGGGCGCCGACGCGACCATGGCCTACGACCCGCGCGACGGCAGCGAGCTGTGGCGCGTGCTCTTCTCCGGCTTCTCCCAGTCCTCCCGCCCGGTCGCCGCCGGCGGCGTCGTCTACCTCAACACCGGCTACATGAGGCCGGAGTTGTGGGCCGTGCGAGCCGACGGTGAGGGGGACGTCACCGGCAGCCACGTGCTCTGGAAGCGCCGCCGGGCCGTGCCGACGATGCCCTCCCCGCTGGTGGTCGGCGACCGCCTGTTCCTGACCAGCGACGGCGGCGTCGTCTCCTGCCTGGTCGCCGCCTCCGGTGAGGAGCTGTGGCGCGAGCGCGTCGGCGGCCAGTACTCGGCCTCCCTGCTCCTGGCCGCCGGGCGCCTGTACCTGTGCGATCGCGAGGGCCTGACGACCGTCATCGAGCCCGCCGACGAGCTGAAGGTCCTGGCGGAGAACGAGCTCGACAGCGGCCTGATGGCCTCCCCCCTCGTCGTCGGGGACGCGCTCCTGTTGCGCACGAAGACGCACCTCTACCGCATCGAGCAGACCGAGGGCTAACGCGCCAACCAGGCGGCGATCGAGCGGCTGACCAGGTCGGCCGCGTCCTGCTGCACGAAGTGTCCCGCGCCGGGGATCGTCACCAGGGTCAGGTCTCCCGCCAACCAGCGCCAGGTGTCGTTGAGGGTCGAGGGCAGCAGCGCAGTGTCCTCGAGGCCGAAGATCATCAATACGGACGCGGCGACCCTAGCCGCCGCGGGCAGCGAGCGCGGGTCGTCGGGAAAGACCGGGGGAGAGTCGGGCCGCGGGTAGTTGGCCTTGTAGTAGTGCAGCATGGCCTCGAAGTCGGAGCGCTCGAAGGCCTCGATCGTCAGGGCGCGCGCCTCGGGATCGGTCACCCAACTCGCCAGCTTCTCGGCGCTCAGGGCCTCGTGGGCGCCCTCGGCCTGGAAGTCACGGGCGTACTGCCCGGCCTCGAACTGCCCCGACCCCGCCCGCGAGAACTCCCGCTGCAGGCAGCCGGGGTGGGGCATGTTGCAGACGACGAGCCCCGCGGTCCGCTCGGGGTGCTGGATGGCGAAGCTCCAGGCCACGGCGCCTCCCCAGTCGTGCCCGACGATGACCGCCCGCTCGCTCCCCAGTTCGTCGAGCAGGGCGAGCACGTCGCCGGTCAGCACATCGATCGCGTAGCTCTCGACCCCCGCCGGGCTGTCGGAGAGGTTGTAGCCGCGCATGTCCAGGGCCACGACCCGGTGGTCGGCGGCGAGGGCCTCCATCTGGTGGCGCCAGGTGTACCACCAGTCGGGGAAGCCGTGCAGCATCACCACCAGCGGACCCTCCCCCAACGAGGCGTAGTGGAGCCGGACGCTCCCGTTCTCGCACGTCCCGTGGGTCACTCGCTCCAAGATCGGGCTCACCAGGACCTCCCCTGTCGTCGCACAGCTCGAGAGCGCTCCGCCGATCAGGCAGGCGAGCCACGCTCCGTCCTTCTCGCCGCCCTCCGCCACGCACGAGAGCATACGGCATCCGCCGCGCGCGCGGTCAGGGCTGCCAGACCACTTCCAGGGCGTTGGTCAGGTTGAAGCCCGAGCCGCACGGCGAGCCGGCTGGATTGCGGTACCAGTACTGGTAGCAGCGCGAGTCACCGGCCTGCACTCCGGTCGCGGCGGCGATCGGCAGGTCGCTGGCGGTCGAGCCCGCCCCGTCGGGGAAGGTCACTTGCAGGCGCAGGACGTTGCCGCCGCAGCAGCGCAGGCCGTCGCCGAAGGTGACCCCCGCGCCGCCCGCCAGGGTCGAGGTGCCGACGAAGAACAGGCCGGGCTGCTGGGGTATGGCGTTGCCCACGCTCAACACGAGGCTGTCGGAGCCGACACTGGGGTGGCCGAGGGCGTCGGCGCGGGCCCCCGCTCCGCTGCTGTTCGCGCAGCCCTCCCCGGCGCCGCCGTTGTTCTGGCACGGGCAGGCCGTACCTCCGCCGTCCCCGAAGCAGGCCGCGGTCGCCGCCGCGGGCTCCTGCGGGACGTTCTGCGCGCCGGGGGTGTCGTCCACGCCGGGCTGCGGATCCAGGAAGTCCGTCGCGCTCCAGACCACCGCAGTGTCGCCGTCGCCCAGGGAGCGGAACACACCGGCGGGGGCCTGGCCACCGTCGGGACCCAGGGCCGTGAACATCGCGTCGTCGTAGAGCCGATCGAGGTCATCGCCGTCGGTCATCCCCACGACGTTGAGCACCGTCGCCAGGCAGGGGATCGGCGTCCGGCGGTCGCCGTCGGGGTCGAGGGGGGTGCCCACCAACTGCAGGAGCACACCTACAGCGGCGTCCTGCACGAGGTACACCGTCTGGGAGCCCGGCTCGAGGTCGAAGCCCGCGACGACCAGGTCCACTCCGGGCACGGCGGCGTCACCGACCACGAACAGGCTGTCGGAGGGCATGGCGTGCCCGCTGAGGTCGATCGCCGCCTCCAGCACGCCGGGCGTCTCGCTGTCGTCCCCCTCGACGATCAGGATCATCGAGTTCGTGAGCGAGGCTCCGGCCCCGCCGGTCACCTCGATGAACTCGCGGCCGTCGTCGGCGGTGGCCGAGTAGATCTCGTTGATGCGTCCCTTGTCGACGAACAGGTCACAGGCATCGCCGATACCGTCCCCGTCGCTGTCTTCCTGGCGCGGGTTGGGGTCCAGGGGGCAGTTGTCGCTCACGTCCGGCCAGCCGTCCCCGTCGGAGTCACCCGGCGGAATGCCGGTCGTGCGGTAGGCCAGGGGGGTCTGGCCGAGCAGGGCCGGCGGCGTGGGCAGGAATCCACCGCTGCAGACGCGGGACATCCCGACCTGCAGCTCCGACTCGCCGAGGGTCGTCAGCTCGAAGCCGGAGTCGCCGTCGCCGTCCACGCCGATCCCCGGAGGCAGGGGCGCGATCCCGAAGGCCAGGGGGTCGAACCCGGCCGGGCCGAACTTGAGGGTCCAGGAGGACTCGTCGGAGATCAGCTGCAGCGCCGTGCCGGGATCGAAGGGGCCGCCCACGAGGACGCCCTGATCGAAGAAGCGCAGGGCCACGCGCACCCCGACGTCGTAGTGGAACGAGCCGCCGTCGGCGTGGGTGCGCACGATGGTCATCGCGCCGCCGGGCTGGACGGCTCCGGGAAAGAGGCTCAGCTCGACGTCGAGCGCCTCGAGCCGTTGGCCGCCGTTGAAGCTGAACACCACGGGCTCGGCGGAACGCAGGCTCAGGGCGACGACCTCCACACCGACGGTGTCCGCGCCGTTGATGTCGAGTGGCGCGGTATCGTCGAGGCGGCGGATGATCGTGTCGGTCGAGCCCAGGGCTCCGGGCGGATTCGTAGCCAGGGGGCTGCCCTGGAAGGCGATCTTGCCGCTGAACGGGTCGGAGTTGTTGCCGACGGCGCCCGCGGGGATCGGCGCGGCGCTGAAGTCGAAGTGCGCGGGGATCTGCAGGAGCGCCTCGGGCGGCGGCGTCGTCAGGCCGTCGTCACCGGCGTGGAGGACGACGGGCTGCCCCTGGGGCGCACCGACAGCTCCGGTCGCCAGGATCGCCGGCAGTGCCGCCCACAGAGCGGTGGCCCTCGCTAGTGTGCTCATGTGTCCGCTGTTGCCCCAAGTCCAGTGTCGGGGGAGCCCCCCACCTGTCAACCGGTCCTCTCGCTCCCCATGACGAGAACCCACGCGGGAGGCCGACAGGAATCCCGGAGAAACCCCGGCTAGTCGAGGGCCCGCGCCGGGCGCAGGCCGACGATCGGCACGCGCGCGTCGGGGGCCTGGCCGATGCGGAAGGCGGCCCGAGCGTGGACCAGGTCGGAGTAGTAGCAGCCGCCGCGCAGGACCCGGCGGCCGTCGCCCTCGCCCTCCCGCGCCCCGTCACCCCGACTCCAATCGCCCGCCCGCGGCTGGTAGCTCCCGATGAACGGGCACCGGCACCACTCGTAGACGTTGCCGTGGGTGCTGTGCAGGCCGAAGGGGTTGGGTGCGAAGGCGTCCACCGGCGCGTGGGCCACGTAGCCGTCGGCGAAGGGCGCGCGCCCCTCGCGAACGCCGTCCTCCGCCCCGGCGGCGAGGGCCGTCGCGTCCGCGAGGTTGGCGACGCCGGCCAGGTCGGCGGAGTCGTTCCCGGTCCACCAGGCCCCCTGCGTCCCCGCCCGACAGGCGTACTCCCACTGCACTTCGGTAGGCAGGCACAGGCCCAGGCGGGTGAGGGCGCGCGAGCCGTCCTCCCAGCTCACCTGCTCGACGGGGTGGCTCAGGTCGTGGCGGATCCCGCCCCGCAGGGCACCCGGCCCGAGCAGGCTCGGATTGGTCCCCTCCAGGGCCAGCCACTGGCCCTGGGACATCTCGAACTTCGACAGGAAGAACGGCGCGACGGCGCAGGAGCGCGGCGGGCTCTCGCGCGCCGCGAAGATCTCGGGCACGGCCTCGGGTTCGTAGGCGGGGCCCTCGGGGTCGTCGCTCTGCGAGCCCATGGTGAAGCTCCCCGGAGGAATGAGCACGAACACCAGCCCCGTCTCGGCGCTGACGATCAGGCCCCCGCTCTCGGGGTCCCGGCCTGGGGCCGCGCCGGAGGCGACGTGGTGGAACTCCCAGAGGGTGCTGCGCGGGTCGCGGCCCAGGGGAACCAGCCCCAGCTGGGGCTCGATCGAGAGCCCGCGGTAGAGCGGACAGCGGGCCGGGTCGGCGATCGATGCGATCGCCTCCGCCCAGGCCCTGGCGGCCTCCTCGCCGCTGACGGTATCGGCCGGGAGGCGCTCGACCAGATCCAGGCGCCGGGCGATGCCCAGGCCGAAGGGCGGGCCGGTGCCGTCGAGGAGGCCGCGCTCCGGCGCAAGGAGCCCCTCGAGGCGCTCGATCACGACCTCCAGCAGGTCTCGCCGCCTGCGCTCGTCCTCGGACAGGCCCGAGCGCTCGCCCAGGGCCAGGGAGCGCTCGAGGGCCTCCCGGTGGCCTCCCAGGCGCGAGCCTACGTCCCGCGCCCGCTCCAGCCAGTCGGCCAGGGACCCGGCGAGGGCCGGATCCAGGGGCCACAGCCCGTCCGCCTCCCGCTCCAAACGCTCCAGGAGGTTCAGGTCCACGGCGGGGCGCGCGCGCAGCAGCTCCTCCTCCGAGCGCGTCTTGCCCAGCCACAGGAACGTCGTCAGCACGGCCCCGATCCCCAGGGCCAGGGCCAGGCCGGCGGAGGCGGCGGCCGCCGCACGATTGCGCTGGACCCACTTGCGCGCCTCGGCCAGGGCGCCGGTCTGGTGGGCCGCCACGACCCGGCCTTCCAGGTAGGCCCGCAGGTCGTCGGAGAGCTCCGCCACGCTGGCATAGCGGTCGGCGCTCTCGCGGGACATGGCCTTCTCGCAGATCGCCACCAGCTCCTGGGGCAGATTGGCCGCGACCTGGGCGAGCGGCTTGGGCGGGCCGCTGATGACCCAGTGCAGGACCGTGTGCGCCGAGGCCTTGGCGCCCGGGGGCAGGTACGGCATCGCACCGGCCAGCAGGTGGTAGAGGATCGCGCCCAGGCTGTAGACGTCGGAGCGCTCGCCGACCTCCTCGAGGTCGCCCCGCGCCTGCTCGGGGGGCATGTAGACCGGCGTGCCCACGACCGAGCCGTCCATCGTCATGAGGGGGGCGCTGGGATCGAGGTCGCGCTCTTGGGCCCGCACGCTGCGCACGATGCTCGTCTGGTGCAGGTCCGGGGTCGGTCGCAGGTCGCGGCGGTCCTCGCGCCCCTTGACCCGAGCCAGCCCCCAGTCCATGACGTAGACCGCGCCGAAGCGGCCGACCATGATGTTGGCGGGCTTCAGGTCGCGGTGCACCACGCCCTTGGTGTGCGCGTAGCTCACGGCCTCGCAGACGCGCAGGAGCACGCCCAGGGCCCGGGTCATGCTCCAGCCCTCGCGCCCCTCGCGGACCAGGGAGAACACCTCGCCCAGATGCTGCCCGCGCACCAGGCGCATGGTGAAGAACACCCGTCCCTGTTCGTCGCGCCCCAGCTCGTGGACGGGGACGATCCCGGGATGGTCGAGCTGGCTGGTGACCTGCGCCTCTTCGAGGAAGCGGCCGAGCGACTGACTGTCCGCTGCCTGGCCGCCGATGGGGCGGTCGTGCTCGCCCACCAGGGCGACCTTCATCGCCAGGCTGCGGCGCAGGTCCTCGTCCCAGACCTTGTAGACCGCGCCCATGCCCCCCGAGGCGACGTGTTCGAGGATGCGATAGCGGGAAGCGACGGTGCGCTCTTCGCCGAGCCGTTCGATCAGCTGCGCGGAGGGCGGCGTCGCCGCCTCGCTAGACCCGCCCGCCGCGGGCAGGTCGGCTCCCGCGCCGGCGGGCTCGAGGTCCTCCGGACCCAGGCGCTCCAAGAAGCGCGAGAACAGGTCGTCGTCCCAGGATTCCTGCTCACCGTGATCTTGGGCTCCCATCGCTCGCATTCGACCCCGCCCGCGGCAAAGGTCCCCCAGATTCTAGGGGAGCGACCAGGGTCCGTCTCGCCCCCCGCGCGACGCCTATTGGAAGGTGACGTCGAGGCCGTCGGAGAGGTTCACGCCTGTCGGGCCGCCTCCGGGATCGCGGAACCAGAACTGGAAGAACCGGCGCGAGCCGGGAGTGATCGGGCCGGCCGGCGGCAGGGAGCCGAAGTCCACGGCGAAGGTCGCCTGTCCGCCCGATCCCACGACCAACGGCAGGCGGATCAGGCTCGTGCCTCCCACGCAGCGGAAGCCGTCGAAGAAGGGCACGCCCGCCCCGCCACCGGCCTGACCGTCGCCGTAGAAGAAGATCCCCGGCTGGTCGGGCACGGGTCCCGCCGTGAGCACGAAGGCGTTGTCCGCCACGATGCAGCGATCGTTGGAGCTGATCGACGCCGGATTCCCGGTGGAGTTCGGCGTCGCCTGGCAGAAGTTCGCTCCGGCGCAGGCGCACTCGTCGGGAACCCCGTCGCCGTCGACGTCCGTGCTGCTCCCGGTCGCGATGTCGCAGGCATCGTGCGCACCGTTCTGGTTGCAGTCCACCTCCTCCACGGCGACGACGCGCCACAGTGAGGCACCCGCCGCCGTCGGGCTGCTGCCCGCGTCCCGATAGAAGTCCGTGAAGTAGAGGCCCTCCGGACCGGCCGCGAGGCCTACGCAAGTGGCGCGCCCGCTGCCCATGTAGTCCAGGAAGGGCGCGGGACCGCTCTCGAGCTCGCCCTCGACGTCCAGGACCCACTCGGTGATGCGCTTGCCATTGAGCTGGGGGCCGGCGGCGTAGGTCGGACCGGACTCGGTCACGAACGCGTGGTCCCACTTGCCGATCGGGAAGCCGCTGCCGCCGAAGGTCTGCGGCTGCACGAAAGCGAGGTTGACCGGACCGACGGCCGGGGACCAGTTGAACAACGCGAAGATCTGCATCGACGTGTTCCCGCCAGACCAGCCGAAGTTGCGTCCGGCCAGGACCTTGCCGAAGCGGTCCACCGACGGCCCGTTCTCGACCTGGTAGAGCGTGTCGTCCGCGCCGCGCCGTGCGCCGCCGAAGGGATTGCGCAGGCCGTAGGCGAAGACGTAGTCCTCCGAGTCGATTCCGTCGGTGGGATCGTAGAACGGGTTGTCGCCCGCCGGGGACCCGTCGAAGTTCAGACGCAGGATCTTGCCGCGGAAGGAGGTGAGGTCTTGTGCCGAGGGCATGTGGAAGCCGTCGCCGAGGTGCACGAGCAGCCGATCGTCGTCCGCCACCTCGATGTGGGAGATCTGGTGTGACTGCCCCATCGACTCACCGAACATGTCGAGGATCGTGACCTGGGAGGCCGCCGTCCGGCCGCCGTCCAGGCTCGTGAAGCGGTCGATCTTCGGGTAGTGCGGGCCGCCGGCGTCGTAGAGCATGGTCGCGAAGACGTCTCCGCTGGTCGGGTCCACGGCGATCCCGGTCAATCCCTGCTCTCCCGAGCCGGGGAAGAACCCGGTCGGGTTGTAGTTCAACAGGTTGGTGGCGTAGTCGCTCGCCGTGCCGTCCCGGGCGATCGTCCTGATCTTCCCGTAGAGCTCGGTCACGTACAGGAACGGGTCGCTTGGCGCACCACCGGCCCCGGGGATGAAGGCGATGTTCACCGGCATCCGCAGGCCGGTGCTGAAGCGCTCCACGCTGTACCCCGGCTGGCGCAGCCACCACATCGCGCCCCGCGCCAGGTTGGAGAAGTCCGGATCGGTCTGGCCCGGCGATGCCACGAAGGTCGCGCCCGCCTCGCCCACCCAGTAGAAGCTCTCCTGCCCCGGGGCGAGCTGGATCGCCGGGAGCAGGACTTCGTGAGAGCCGCAGCCGTCGCCAATCAGCGACAGGTTCGACTCAGGCATGTTCACTCCGCTGCTCCCTCCGTTGAGGTGCAGTCGAACCTCGACGGCCCCTGGAAGGGCGGCGGGGTTGGTGACCGCGTTTCCGGGCGCGCCGTCGCCGGCGATCTCCAGCAAGAGCGCCCCCTGGGCGGACTCCACCATGAGGGTCGGAGCCGTCGCCGCTCCCGGCAGCTCGACGTCGAAGCCGTCCGCCTCGTACACCCAGGCCAGCGGCGGCGCCTCCCCGACGTCGGCGAGTTCCAGGGGGTAGATCGACGACGCATCGCCGGTGACGAACACGCGCTCCGACCAGGGGCTCCACTGGGTCTGCGGGTCTGCGCTGTCGTCGGAGTGCCGCACGCGCAGGCGGTAGGTCGTGCTCTCGTAGAGGGCGTTGCGCCCGGCGTGCGAGCCCTCGAAGGTGCCGTCGCCGAGTTGGACGCTCAGCCGCTCCGAGCCGTCCATGCAGGGTGCCGACCAGATCCGGACCGACGCCGCGTGCAGGTAGATCTCCCAGTCACTGCAGGCGTGCAGGTCACCCGGATCGGGGTCCGTAAACGGGCCGGTCTCCATCCGCAGTGACGCTGGATGCGCCACGTCACCGTCGGTCTCCGGCTCCAGGATGACCGGCGGTGTCGGGGACTGGTTCCCCTGGGCTCGCGCGGGAGAGGCGTGCAGGCAAAGGCACGCGAGGCCGAGCATCGCGGCGGCGGGGGTCGGGATCATGGCGCTCCTCTCGGATCGATCCATCGATGCTAAGCGGCACCCGACGAACCGTCCAGCGCCCCGCCTTCGGGCCGCGGCACCCCGAGAGCGGGATTCCCTGCAATCCCGTCGCCTCCCAGCTACCATCGTCCTGCGCGGCAACCCGTCCCCGCGTCCCATCGTTGAGCACCGAGATCCTGCTGGTCTTCGTGACCCTGACATTGGCCGCCACGCCCCTGGTGGTCTCAGCCGTGCGGCGCGGCACCCGGCGGGCGGCCGTCGGCTCCCTGGTCGCCTGGGTGCTCACCCTGGGCGCCGCCGCCTTCGCCGGGAAGCTCTACGCGCCCACCGAACCGCGCTTCGACGCTCAGCCCATCGAGGTGCCCGGCGACGGGTTCGTGACCTCGCGCTCGTGCAAGTCCTGCCATCCCCACGAGTACGACACGTGGTACGCGAGCTACCACCGCACGATGACGCAGCTCGCGACTCCGGAGACCGTCCTCGCTCCTTGGGACGACAAGGCCATGAGCGCGTACGAACGCGATTGGCGCATCGAGCGGCGCGGAGACGAGTTCTGGGTCGAGACCGAGGACACCGAGAGCGACCTGCCCCCCGGCGAGCGCCCCCGGGTGTGGCGCCGTGTCGTCCAGACGACGGGGTCTCACCACTACCAGTTCTACTGGACGGAGACGCTCAACCATCGCAAGTTGAGCCTGTTCCCCTACACCTACCGTATCGCCGACGAGCCCCGCTGGATGCCCCTGGACGGCTGCTGCATCAGCCCCCCCCAACCACCGCCAGGAGGCGGGGACGGGACGCTGGAGCACGAGCTGCAACAAGTGCCACGCGACCCACGGACGCCCGCGCGTCAGCGGCCCGCCGGATGATGCGGTCATGGACACCCACGTGGCCGAGCTCGGCATCGCCTGCGAGGCGTGCCACGGCCCCGGGGAGGCCCACGTGGACGCGAACCGCGACCCGCGCCGGCGCTACGACCTGCACGCCTCCGGCGCGGCGGACGGAACGGTCGTCAACCCGGCCCTGCTCGACAAGGAGCGCGCGACCCACGTCTGCACACGCTGCCACGGGGTGCACCGGTTCAAGAACCACACCGACCGGGAGCGCTGGTCCGAACACGGATTCCGCTACCGCCCCGGCGATCTGCTGACCGACACGGTCGACATCGACCAGGATGGTCTGGACAAGTTCTGGCCCGACGACGTCGTGAGGGTCACCGGACGCGAGGGAAACGGCCTGTTCAAGACGCCCTGCTACCTGAAGGGCGAGATGTCCTGCCTGACGTGCCACGAGTCGCACCAGAAGCCCGGTGATCCGCGCACGCGCGCCGAGTGGGCGGACGATCAGCTCAAGCCCCTGATGCGCACCGACCACGCCTGCCTGCAGTGTCACGACGAGTACTCCGACGAGGAGACCCTGGCGGCGCACTCCCATCACCCCCCGGGCTCGTCGGGCAGCCGCTGCATGAACTGCCACATGCCCTACACGACGACGGGGCTCCTGAAGGCGATCCGCAGCCACACGGTCACCGAGCCGAGCGCGGCGGAGACCGTGGAGGTGGGACGCCCCAACGCGTGCAACCTCTGCCACCTCGACCGCACCCTCGCGTGGACGGCGGAGCACATGGAGGACTGGTACGGCACCCCGCAGCCCCAACTCGACGAGGACGATCGTTCCATCGCGGCCTCGATCCTGTGGGCCCTGCGCGGCGACGCCGGCCTGAGGGTCATCGCGGCCAACGCCTTCGGTCGAGACAGCGCCCGGGAGGCCTCCGGGTCGGAGTGGATGACCCCAGCGATCACCTTCCTGATGACCGATCCCTACCACGCCGTGCGCTACGTCGCCGAGCGCTCCTTCCGCAAGCAGCCCGAGAGCGCGCGCCTGGGGCTGGCCTACGATTGCGTCGCCCCCTTCGAGACGCGCTCGCGCGAGACATTGGAGATCTTCGAGGGCTGGGGCGCCCGCGCGCGGCCGGGGCGGCGGAGTGGCCCTGAGTTGTTGATCGACGAGGACGGCCAGCTCATGCTCGACGTCTTCAACCGCCTGGTGTCCGAGCGGGACCTGACTCCCGTGACCCTCAACGAGTGAGCGGGCGCCTCTCCAACCCTTGCGAACCCCAGTGAACCCCTCACCCGCCACCGACCCGCTCGCGCGCCGCCACCTGCTGGTGGGCTGGTGGGCGCTCCTGCTGTTCCTCTCCCTGGGCGCCGCGCTCGAAGCCATGCACGGGCTGAAGGTCGACTGGCTCTTGAACGTGGCCAACGACACCCGGCGCATGATGTGGCGCCTGGCCCACTCCCACGGCGCGCTCCTGGGCCTGGTGAACCTCGCCTTCGCCCTCTCGCTCCCCCACCTCGGCGAGCGCGGCGAGCCGTGGCGCGCACGGGCCTCGGTTTGCCTCGCGCTCTCGACCCTGCTCCTGCCCGGCGGATTCCTGTTGGGCGGCATCTGGATCTACGGCGGAGACCCCGGGCGCGGCATCCTCCTCGTTCCCGTCGGCGCCCTGCTCCTGTTCGCGGCGGTCGGCGCCTGCGCCTGCCGGGTCCTGCGCCGGGGCCGCTGACGCACCGCCCCGCGGCGCCCCCCGGCCCGCCTTGGGACCCCGGCCGCCAGGGCCTACACTGCCCTAGGAGCGATTCCGGACTTCACCAGGGGTCCCGCCCGCCGGCCGCCCGATGTTCTCCACCATGAGCACCCTCCTCCTCGGCCTGCTCGGCTGCCTGCCCACGCTCCAGGCTCCCGGTCCCGACGAGAGCCACGGCTGGCGCGGCAAGGCGGCGCCGGAGCTCGTCGTCGAGGCGTGGCTGAACCACGGCGACCGCCCACCCCCGACCCTGGAGAGCCTGCGCGGCCGGGTCGTCATGCTGGAGTTCTGGGGGACTTGCAAGAAGGACTGCATGAAGATGGAGCCCCTGGCCCAGGTCCTCCACGAGAAGTACGCGGCTGCCGGGCTCGAGGTGCTGGTCGTCTCCTACGACACCGAACAGGTCCTGCGCGACCTGCTCACCAAGCGCTCGATCAGCGTGCCGATGGGCAGCGCCGAGATGTCGACCTACCGGACCTGGGGCATTCCCGAGGTCCCCACCGCGTGCGTGATCGACGCCGACGGCGTGATCCGCTACCACGGGTTTCCCGACGAGGTCGAGCCGGCGATCCGGACCGCCCTGGGAGGCGCGGTGGACGCCGGGGCGCTCTTGGAGCGCTGGCTGAGGGGGGCTGAGGACCCGCGCGAGACCCTCGCGCAACTGGTCGCCCTGGCACCGCGGTCCTTCGACCTCTCGGCCTGGGCCCGCGAACAGTCCCGCGCCGCCTCCGAGTCCGAGGCGGCCGAGAGCGAGCCCGCAACGGATCCCCTCTCGGCCGCGGAGCTCTTGACCCGCGCCGTGAACGAGAGCCGCGCGGGGCGGGCCGAGGCCTCGGCCGCCTGCCTGGCGCGCCTGTTCGCTCCGGCTGCCGAGGACTTCGACCTGCGCGCCTGGGCGCGCGCGACCGAGGGGACGGCCTACCCCCTCACGGCCGAGGAGCTCGGCGCCCTGCTCGCCGACGGGGCCTTCGAGCGCGCCTTGGACGCGTTCTGCCACCGGCGCCCGACCCCGGCCCTCGCCGAGCTCGCCCTGGGGGACGAGCGCCTCCTGGCCCACTGCCGCAAGCGCATCCCCGAGGCGCGCGCCTTCGCCAAGAAGGGCCTGATGGCGGAGCACTGGCTGTTCGCCGACGTGCGACCCCGGCGCAAGCAGCTCTATTGGATCGACATGGGCGTCGCCTTCCAATCCACGACCCACGACGGCAGCCCCCGGATCACGATCGGCGCCGAGCCCCTCGACGCGCGGACCGTGGCCTCGTTCGTCACAGAGCAGCTCGAGCGGGTCCTGGTGGCGAGCTCGCTCGCCGCGGGCCGCGCTCCGCTCCCCCAGACCCTCGGTCGTCGCGTCGAGGCCGAGCGGGAGAAGCTGCGCCTCTACCTGCTCGACCGCTACGGAGTGCGGTCGGGGGGCTGACCGGCACGGCGACCGCCGCCGAGGCTCCCCTCGACCCGCGCGCGGGGAGCGCGCCACCGCGGCCCCCGTGCCTACAGGGGGGCGGAAGCGGTGAACTCGATGTCCTCGCCGCGTGCGTGGGGCGTGGCTCCCGGCGGAGCGTGGACCTCGCGCAGCACCAACTCGAGGGTGCCGGTGGACACGCTCAAGCCGGGCGGGAGGACCATCTGGAAACGCGCGCTCCCGTCGCTCCCCGAAGGAGTCGACAGGAGGTCGCCCGCGACCAGCTTCAACTGGCCGCCGATGTCGTGGTAGAGGGAGGCCTCCACCACGTAACCGGGATCCGGCGTACCGGCGCCGCGGGCCAGCTCGACCCGGGCCCGCATCAACATGCGCGACGCCGTGGAGCGCAAGACCGCCATGTCGACGTTCTCGATGCGCACGGGAGCCCCCAGGACCAGGGGCAACGTGGAGACGCCGAAGTCCACGACCGTCTGGTTCCCCTTGGGGTCCTCCATGTCGAGGTGGAAGACGTAGTCGCGGCCGGGCTCCAGCTCGCTGATGACCGTCGAGAACGACACGCCGCGCTTGGGCTTGAGAGGCTCGCGCATGACCGGCGGACCGTCGTCGTAGGAGATCAGCACGCGCACGGGTTCGTCGGTCTCGTACTCGAACTTCACCGCGTTGGTGGTCGTGTAGACGATCCGCACCGGAGCCAGGAGAGCTGGCGGCGTCTGGTCCGCGCACAGGTCCGCGTCGATCACCAGGGGGTCGGTGCCCCAGACAACCTCGTAGCCGTCGGGCATCTTGTCCCCGTCGCTGTCGTTGATCCCCTCGGCCGTTCCCCAGGCGGCCTCGTCCAGGTCCAGCAACCCGTCGAGGTCGCGATCGAGGGCCGTGGGCCTGCCCATGAGGCGCGGGAGGCCGTAGAAGGTCACCGGCTCGCCGCCGGCCGCCAGGGCGATCAGCTCAGAGGGCAGGATGCGGTCCAGGTTCGCGGAGGCTTGCTCGAACGAGCCCGTGCCCGGACGGTAGAGCCCCTGCATGTGACGCACCCCGTCGCCCCAGGGAACCGGCCCGTAGGAGAAGGTGACGTCGCAGTGCCCGGCCTCGGCCTCGCCCAGCAGGTACTGCAGCTCGACGGCCGCGAAGGGGGCCGCGTTGCCCGCGTGCGCCGTGCCCTGGAAGGTCGTGGCCGGCGCCAGCCCCGTGTCGAAGGCCCCCAGGAAGATCCCGAGCTGGAACCGCTCGAAAGCCGTAAGCCCCAGGGAGGGAAGGTCGCCGGCGCCGTGATCGAGGGCCGTCTCGAGGTCCGGCCAGGCTCCGCCGTGGCCCCACCCAGCGCCCAGCTCCGTTCGCGTTCCGAAGTCGCCGCCGATCGTGAAGGCCTCCGCCCCCTTGGTCGACACCGCGCGCAGGGAGGGCACGACGATCGTCGGCGCCAGTCCGCCGCCGCCGTGGTCGATGATCTCGCCGGCCGTCCCCAAGGGCAGGACGTGGCAGCTCGCGCAGGTCAGGCCGTTGGCGAGGACGCGGTTCATGAACACGTCCGCGCCCAGGTTCTCGGTCCCCACGTACAGGCGATTGCGGCTCTGCTTGGGGTTGGACGGGATCGCCAGGGTCTCCATGTACTGGGAGATGTAGGGGAAGTTCTGCTGGATGCCCTCCGGGCCGTCCTCTCCCGGCCGCTCGAGCAGGCCCGGGAAGGCCACGTCGAAGTCGGTCAGCTCCTTGCGCTCACCGCGCCAGTGGTAGGGCCCGACCTCCTTCAGGCGCCGCACGCTCTGGGTGACCATCGGCCCCTTGTCGTCCAGCGGGAAGATCATCTCCTCTGCCGGCGTGCTCTCGGGATCCATGAACAGCCCCAGGTTCCAGGCCAGCCCGTCGGTGTGGCCGTCTACGTGACAGGAGTTGCACGAAGAGGTGTGGGACAGGGAGTTGGCCGTGCGGATGAAGTGGATGCGCCCCTGGACGATGTCCACCGGCGTCGGGTCCCATCCCAAGGAGCGGGCGATCGGAGCCTCGTAGCGAAAATCGGGCTGTGCCGGGAGGAGGTCGAGAGGGACCTTGGAGAGGGAGTTCTCGCCCTTGTTGAAGACGTACAGCCAGCGGCCGTTGGGTGAAACGGTGCAGGTGCGAGGCCCCGCGCCGTCAGGATAGAGGGCCGTGGCCTGGATGCGGATCGTGCCCGCCCAAGTGACGCCGTCCGAGCCGATGTCGAGGACCGCGACGCTGTTCGAACCGTACCCGCAGACGAAGGCCCGGTCGCCGGCGCGCGAGAAGGCGACGTCGGTCGGCTCGGCGCAGCGCACGTCCCGCTCGGGGGCGAGGGCGTCGAGATCGATGTAGGTGACGCCCTCGGCTTCGAGAGCTCCTCCGGCAACCTGGGGCCGCACGACCGCGATGCGGTTGCGCACGACCTGGCCCGCGACGAAGCTCACCTCGCCGCGGTGGCCGGCGTTGAGCGCCTCGGTGTGGGGGATCCACAGCTCCTGGGTCCCCGGCCTGGGCACCACGTCGTAGAGCAGCGTCCCGATCCCGCGCACGGTCGCCTGGGGAACCAAGATGTCGTCTGCGGCCGTCGCGCCGAGACGGATCTTCAGCAGATCGAAGTCGGGCAAGAGGGTCGCCTGCGCGTGGTCCTCCACACGCTCCACCGTGCGCACGTCACCGGTGTCGGAGGTCGCCGGATTCCCCATCGGGGCGGTGCCGTTGCCCGAGAGGAACGAAGCCACGAACAGGTCGTCCCCCACGCGGGTCATGGCCCGCGGCTCGACGCAAGGCAGGGCGATCGAGCGACTGACGGAGTAGGTGCCCACGTCGAGCACGTCCACGCAGCGGCCGATGGAGCAGGAGACCCAGGCCCGGGAACCATCCCGGGAGAACACCAGGTCCTGGGGCGCCCCGGAGACGTGGACCGTGCGCTCGAGGGTTCCGGTCGTGCTGTCGAGCACGCCGATCGACGAGGTCAGCCGGTCGACGCACCACAGCTCCTCGGACTCAGGCCGCGCAACGACCTTGACGACGCCGGGGCTCAGGGGCAGGGCGAACTCCGGGCCGGCGTGGCCGAGGCGGTAGCGGTGCAGCTGGCGGCCGACCTGGTTGGCGACCCACACCCATCCCCCGTCGTTGCTGAAGCAGATCGGGTCCTGAGGCGGGAGCTCGAAATTCATCCAGCGGCCCGCCTGGTCGTCGAAGGGGACGTCCACCGGGTCCTGGACGAGCGCGGAGGCAGGGGTCGCGAACGGAATCAGGGCGCCGAGAGAGAGGATCAGCGGGTGCATCTCGTGTCGGGTTCAGGGAGCCGTGGGCGGGCGATGGCGACAGTCAGTATCCCAGTCTATGGCTCACGTGCGAAAGCGCATCCCCCCACCCTCGGTTCCGGGGGCGCCGGCGGCTCCGCTGGCCCCTAGGCGTCCCCAAGACCCCCGCCGACCGCGGCGGCAGACCGCGGCCCCGCGCGCTCCCGCGCTCGTCGCTCTTCTTCTTCTTGGGCGGCCCGGTGTCCGGCGGCCCGGTCGGGATCGGCGCGCACCTCCACGTCCCGCGTCTGGCGCACCCCGTCCACCTCCAAGACGATGCGGTAGGCCCCGGGCTCGATCCTGCCGCGCCGGCGCCTGGAACCCGCGCCCTCCCCGCTGCGCCGCAGGTCCCATACGACCCGCTGGGGGCCGCGGTCCCGGGGAGCCTCGAGCTCGGCGACCGTGTCCCCGCCCAGCCCCGTGACCGTCAAGGACACCGAGCGCGCCTTCTTCTTCAGGCGGTAGGCGATCCCCATTCCCGCGGCGGGGTTGTCGCCGACGAAGCGCCGCAGGCCACTGGAGCCGCGGGAAGCCTCGCTCCCCCACAGGATGCTGTCTCGCGGGTCGAACAGGGTGAAGTCCGCCTCGAGGTTGTCCGCGGTCAGCTGGCGCAGGAGGGTGACGTCGCCCGCCCACAGGCTGCGTCCGTGGGTGCCGACCACCACGTCTCCACCGAGGGGGTGCTGGGCGATCTCGTGCACCGCCACCGTCGGCAGGCCCTCGATCTCCGCCCAGCTCGCGCCCCGGTCGAGGGAGACCCACATGCTGAACTCGGTTCCCAAGTAGAGCAGGTCGGGATTGACCCGGTCCTCTCTCAGGACTCGAGAGGAGCCGCGCGGCAACTCCTCGCTCAGGCAGCGCCAGGACCGTCCCCGGTCCTCGCTGGCGAACAACCAGGGCCGATCGTCATCGGAGCGGTGACCGTCGAAGCAGGCGTAGACCCGCTCCTCCTCGTGCCGCGACGCTTCCAGGGAGCTGATCCACATGCGCTTGGGCAACAGCTCGGCAATGGTCGGCCCCGCCTCCTCGCGTTCCTTGGCCGCCCGCCGCCGGTCGCGCTCGGCCCGCTCGCGCTCGCGCTCGGCGCGCTCCTCCTCCTCGCTCTGCTCCCGCTCCGCCGTGATCTCGAGGCTGCCAACGCCTTCGCCCTCGACGGTGCCCGACAGACCGTCACCCTCGACGAGGGCCGCGATCGAGAGCTCGCCGAGGTCGCTGGCGAAGGTGAAGGTCAGACGGCCTGTCTCCTCGTCGAAGGCCGACCCGTCCACGCTCCCCTCGCCGGCGGGACAGGTCAGTTCGCCGCTCAAGGCGCCGTCCTCGTCACGCGCGAGGGTCAGGGTGAACCCGCCCTCGCCCTCGGGCACGCCCGCGCCGCTCGCGGTTCCCGCCCAGACCCCCGCGGGCGGCGCGGCGGTTGGATCCTCGACCGGCGGGACCTCGTCGAGCAACTCGGCACGCTCGACCGCGTCGAGGAGCCCGTCTCCGTTGGCGTCCGCACGCACGAACACCTCGGTCCAGACCTCGGGCACCTCGTCGGCCACCAGGCGGCCGTCCCCGTCCGCGTCGAGCTCTCGCAGTAGCTGCTCCATCACCTGGCGCCGGCGCTGGGGCGCGTCGTCGTCCTCGGCGGCGTAGGGCTCGAAGAGATCGATCCAGCTCTCGCCCCCGTCCTCGGTGCACCACAAGGCGCCGTCGTCGGTCCCGACGTACAGCAGGTCGGGATCGAGCGGTGACTCGCTCAGGGCGGTCCCGCTGCCGCGCTCGGTCAGGGTCAGCTCGGGCGAGATCGCTCGCAGGTTCTCCCCGCGATCGACCGAGCGGAAGACGTGGTTGCCCGCCGCGTAGAACACGCGCGCGGCATGGGCCGAGAGCTGGAACGGGGTCTTCCAGTTGAAGCGGAATCGCAGGCCGCGCTCTCCGCGAGGCCGCAGGAAGCCCCGCTCGCCCGTCTTCAGGTGCCGCCGCCCCATGCCGCCATTCTGGCTCTCTGTGTACACCCTGTCGGGATCCTCGGGGTCGACCCGGCAGACGAAGCCGTCACCACCGCCGACGTTGATCCAGTCCGAGTTCACCACGCCCGTCCGCCCACGCGTGCGGTTGGGACCGCCCCACGAGCCGTTGTCCTGCAGCCCGCCGTAGACCTGGTAGAGCAGCTGGTTGTCCGTGGTGACGTGGTAGAACTGGCCGATGGCCATGTGGTTGTGGTGGTCCCACTGCTCCATGCGGTCGTGGGTCACGTAGACGCCGCCGTCGTTGCCGAGGATCATGTGGCGGCCGTCGGCCGGATCGATCCACAAGGAGTGGTGGTCGACGTGCACCCTGCCGCCGCGGGAGCGCCGGGACGCGCCGTCCGAAGTGAAGGTCACGCCCCCGTCGGAAGAGCGGTAGAGCGCCGTCCCCAGCACGTACACGCGCTCGGCGTCGGAAGGATCGACGCGGATCTCGCTGTAGTACATCGGGCGCGGGTTGACGCTGTTGATCCGGGTCCAGCTGTCCCCGCCGTCGTCCGAGCGGAACACGCCGCCGAGCTCCCCGCCGCCCGGACCCTGTTCATCCTGCAGGTTCTCGCGCTGCCCGCCCAAGCCGCTGCTGTAGGGCGCCCGGCTCCCCGAGTCCTCCGGGCGCTTCTCGAAGGTCACCTCGACCACGATCACCTCGCGCTCGCGCACGATCTCCACGGCCACGGTCTCTCCCGCCCGGTGGCCGCGCAGGAGCCTGATCAGTGACTGGTAGCCGGAGACGAACTCGCCGGCGAGCTCGATCACGATGTCGTCCTCCTGCAGGTCCGCCGCTTCGGCCGGGCCGCCCTCGGTGATCTTGGTCAGGCGCGCGCCGACCTCGGCGTCCTCCCCGTTGATCCCCATGTAGGCCGCGTCATCGGGCAGGCTGGCGATCTTCTCGGTCTCGACGATGGCGAACACGACCTTTGGGTCCGCCGCGAAGTAGTCCACGCCGATGCGCCCGAGCGTGCAGGTGGGCAGTCCTGTCTCCAGACGCCTGAAGCTCTCGCCTCCGTCGGTGGACTTGTGGAGCCCGCTTCCCGGCCCCCACTTCTTCGCCGGGTCGTTGGTGTCGAAGCCGTCGCGCTCGCGCTCGTAGGTCGCGACGATCAGGGTGTCGGGATCGCCGGGGTCGAGGTCGATGTCGATCACGCCGGTGCGCTCGTCCACGAACAGGACCAGCTCCCAGGTCTCGCCACCGTCGGTGGTCTTGTACAGGCCGCGCTCGGGGTTGGGCCCGTAGAGCCGGCCGAGGGCGCCGACGAACACCGTGTCCGGATCGGTGGGGTGGATCGCGATCGCGCCGACCTGGAAACTCTCCTCGAGGCCCATGTGGGTCCAGGTCTCTCCGCGATCGGTGGAGCGGTACACGCCGTCGCCGTAGGAGACGGAGTTGCGCGGGTTGCTCTCGCCCGTGCCGATCCAGAGCGTCGTCGGATCCGAGGGC
Source organism: Planctomycetota bacterium (assembly GCA_030746555.1). Taxonomy (GTDB): domain Bacteria; phylum Planctomycetota; class UBA1135; order UBA1135. The sequence goes on from JASLMK010000130.1 coordinate 52,541, forward strand.
GCCACGGCCAGGGCGCCGATCGAGACGCTGTCCTGGTCATCGAATCGGTGCTCGTAGGTGATGCCCGCGTTGGTCGTGTGCAGCAGCCCTCCCGAGGCCGTCCCGATCCAGTACTCCGAGACGTCGCTGGGGTTGACGGCGATCGCCGTGATGCGCCCTCCCATGTTGGCGGGGCCGAGTGAGCGCCACTCCAGGAGTTCCTGCCAGTCGGGGTCGAGCTCGAGGACCTCCGGCTCGTCGCCCGCGATGGCGACCTGCGAGGGGCACAGGAGGAGGAGGAATACGAGGGCCTGTCTCATGGTGCGTGATCCGGTCGGGGCGGCGTGCTCCACTTCCACTCTAGACGGGTCGGAGGATCCCGCAAGGCGGCCCTGCGCAGCCGCCGGATCGACAGGCGCCGGTGGGTCGCCTAGCCTGTGGGTGTGAGCCCTCTGAGACGAGCAGCCCCGGCTCTCTTCCTCTGCGGCCCCCTGGCGAGCGCCGCGGCGCCCGACGAGTACGAGAGCTCCGTCCTCCCCCTCGTCTTGGAGTACTGCGTCGACTGCCACGGCGGAGCACGCCCCAAGGGGGACGTCGATCTCGAGCAGTTTCGGCTCTCCGAGCAGGTCCGGGCCGACCCGGAGACGTGGTGGACGGTCAGGGAGCTTCTGGCCGCCGGCGACATGCCGCCCGAGGACGAGCCCGCGCCGAGCCCGTCCGAGCGCGCGGCCATGGTCGAGTGGATCGACGCCGCCGTGGGCCGCGAGCTCGATCCCGACCTGCCCGAGGCCCCCGGCGCGCCGACCCTGCGCCGGCTCAACCGCACCGAGTACCAGAACACGGTGCGCGACCTCTACGGCGTGCACTTCCCGGCGGAGAAGGAGTTCCCCGCCGACGAGGTCTCCAACGGGTTCGACAACAGCGGAGACGGGCTCTCCATGTCCGACCTGCTGGTCGACAAGGTGCTCGATGCCGCCGGGCGCGTCGCCCGGGCGGCGATCGTCGTCGAGGGGCTCGCACCGCCCGCCCGCCGCCGCTTCGGCCCCGGCGTGCTCTCGGGCAAACGCCGTGGGGAGGCGATGGTGCTCCTCACGCGCGGTGACGTCTTCGTGCGCCACGAGTTCCCGCGCGATGGAACCTACGTGCTGCGTGCGCGCACCTGGGCCCAGCAGGCGGGCGACGAGGTGGCGCGGATGTGCTTCGTCGTCCACGGCGAGAAGCAGGCCCCCATCGACGTGAGCGCCGAGCGCGAAGCACCCCAGGTCGTCGAGTTGACGCTGGACGTCCCGGGCGGGTGGCATCGCATCGCCGTGCGCTTCCTCAACGACTTCTACGAGGCCGAGCATCCCGATCCCGACCGCCGCGATCGCAATCTGTTCGTCGGGTGGATCGAGATCGAGGGCCCGGTGGACCCCACGCCGCCGAGCGCCTTCCAGGGTGAGCTGTTCGTCCGCTTCGGGCCCGACCTGGGGCGCGACCGCGAGCGGGCGATCCTCGACCACCTGGCGAGCCGGGCCTGGCGCCGCCCCGCCAGCGAGCGCGAGGTCGCCCGACTGTCGCGGCTCACGCCCCCCGACCGCCCCCTGGACGAGCGCGTGCAGATCGCCCTGGAGGCGATCCTGGCCTCGCCCAGCTTCCTCTACCGCTTCGAGCTCGACGACGCCCGCACTCCCGAGGACGCCGTGCGGGAGCTGGACGGGTTCGAGCTGGCCGCGCGTCTGGCCTACTTCCTGTGGAGCAGCACGCCCGACGAGGAGCTCTCGCGCCTGGCCGGGAGCGGCCGCCTGGGTGAGCGCGCCGTCCTCGACGAGCAGGTCACCCGCCTGCTGGCCGACCGGCGCTCGCGGGCCCTGGTCGAGGGCTTCGCCGGGCAGTGGCTCGGCCTGCGCAGCCTGCGGCTGGAGGGAGTCGATCCCGAGGCCTTCCCCGACTTCGACGAGGCCCTGCGCGGATCGATGGTCGAGGAGACCCTGGCGGTCTTCGAGGCCCTCCTGCGCGGCGAAGGCGACGTGTGGGAGCTGATCGACGGGGACACCACCTTCGTCGACGAGCGCCTCGCCGCGCACTACGGCATCGAGGATGTCGAGGGGCCAGAGCTGCGGCGCGTCTCCCTCGCCGAAACCGAGCGGCGCGGCGTCCTCGGCCACGCCAGCGTCCTGACCCTGACCAGCGCGCCCACGCGCACCTCGCCGGCCCGGCGCGGGAAGTGGGTCCTGGAGGCGCTCCTGGGCGCGCCGCCACCGGAGCCGCCCCCGGGCACCGCGCCTCTCGACGAGAGCCCCGAGGCCAGCGCGGCCGCCAGCCTCCGCGAGCGCCTCGAGCGCCACCGCGACGATCCCGACTGCGCGAGCTGCCACGTCAGCATGGACCCCCTCGGCTTCGGCCTGGAGAACTACGACGCCATCGGACGCTGGCGTGAGGAGGACGCATCGGGATTCCCCCTCGACGCATCCGGGGTCCTCCCCGACGGCCGCTCCTTCGGCGGGCCGCGCGAACTGGCCGCCCTGCTGCGCTCCGACGGGCGGTTCGTCCGCAGGTTGACCGAACGCCTGTTGGTCTACGCCCTCGGCCGCAGCCTCGAGCCGAGCGACCGCCCCACCCTGGCGCGCATCCTCGCGGGCCTCGATCCCGACGCGCCTGACCTCCCCAGCATCGTCCGCGGCATCGTCCACAGCGAGGGCTTCCGCCTTCGCCGCGCCTCCTCCCGCTGAACACCCGCCGATGAGAACACTCTCCAGACGCACGCTCCTGCACGGCGCCGGCGCGAGCCTGGCCCTGCCGTGGCTCGAGGCCATGCTCCCCGCCCGCGTGATGTCTCCGCCCGAGGGGGCGCGCATCACGCGCTGGCTGACCCTGTACGTCCCCAACGGCATCCACATGCCGGACTGGACGCCAGCCGCCGAGGGCGCCGAGTTCGATCTCCCGTTCCTGCTCGAGCCCCTCGCGCCCTTCCGCGAACACCTCTCCGTGCTCAGCGGCCTGACCCACGACAAGGGGCGGGCCAACGGCGACGGCCCCGGCGACCACGCTCGGGCAGCGGCCACCTTCCTGACCGGCGTGCAGCCCCTCAAGACCGACGGGCAGGTGCTCTTGGGGCGCTCGGCGGACCAGGTCGCCGCGGCCGAGCTCGGCCACCGCACGCGCCTGCGCTCGGTGGAGCTGGGCTGCGAGGCCGGGCGCAGCTCGGGCGAGTGCGACTCGGGCTACGCCTGCGCCTACTCCAACAACATCTCCTGGCAGTCGGAGACCGTCCCGGCCGCCAAGGAGATCGATCCGCGCCTGGTCTTCCATCGCCTGTTCCGCGGCGGCGACGAGGACGAATCCTCCGAGGCGATCGCCGAGCGCCTGCGTCGCCGGCGGAGCATCCTCGACTTCGTTCGGGCGGACTCCTCGCGCCTGCGGCGCTACCTCTCCGTCGAGGACCGCCGCAAGCTCGACGAGTTCTTCGATGGGATCCGCGAAGTGGAGCGGCGCATCGAGTTCGAGGAGAACGCCCACGTGGCGGAGGTGCCCGACTCCGAGCGCCCGACGGGCGTGCCCAAGGACGATGGTGAGCACATCCGGCTGATGAACGACCTGTTGGTCCTCGCCCTGCAGACGGACTCCACGCGCATCGCGACCTTCATGCTCGCCAACGAGGGGAGCAACAAGAGCTACCCGAAGCTAGAGGTGCGCGAGGGACACCACTCCCTGTCGCACCACGGCGGGGACGAGGCCAAGCAGGCCCAGATCAGGACCATCAACCGCTTCCACACCGAGCAGCTCGCCCACCTGCTGGGTCGGCTGGCCGGGGTGCGCGAGGGAGCCGGCTCCCTCCTGGACGCGGTCATGCTCGTGTACGGCTCCGGGCTGGGCGACGGGAACCGTCACAACCACGACGACCTGCCGGTGCTCCTGATCGGCGGGGGCAACGGGGCGCTCTCCCCCGGACGCCACCTGCGCTTCGCGGCGGAGACGCCCCTGAACAACCTGCACCTCGCCCTCCTGGAGCGCCTCGGCGCCCCCACCGCGGCCCTCGGGGACGGCACCGGCGTGCTCGAGGGGATCTAGGGCGCGGTCACGGCGGGCCAGTCGTCGGTGCGGAAGCTCGGCGCGGGCAGGCCCTCGGCGTTCATCAGGTTGGGCTCGTCGGCGGCGCCCCAGGCGTAGCGCGCGGCGACGGGCCGGGGTACGGACGGGCTGGTCAGGACGACCTCGTCACCCTCGATCACCGCCACGGCCGGGTGGAACACGCGGTCGGCCCCGGCGAGGGTGAAGTGGGTCAGCTCGCCCTCGCGGGACCGCAGCCCTCCTCCGACGTGGTCGAATCCGAGATGGACGCGGGCGCCGCGCAGGGCCATCGAGCGGTAGAGGGGACCCGAGCAGACGAGGTCGTCGCGGCCGTAGGTGCGGGCCAGGGCCCACAGGGCCAGGCGCTCGCCGACCGGCCGCTTGTCGCGTGGGTGGATGTCGGCCGGATCGCCCACGTCCATCGTGACCGCCATGCCCGTATTTGGCGTCGCCAAGGCCAAGAACTGCGCCTCCCGCAGCTCCGCCGCCTCCCCCCGGTCAGCGCCGTAGGCGAAGGGGGCGATCTGGACGAAGTAGAACGGGAAGTCCCCGCGCCCCCAATGGGCGCGCCAGTCGCCGATCATGGCCGGGAAGAGGGTCCGGTAGCTCCAGGCCCGCGGACGGTTCGACTCGCCCTGATACCAGACGGCACCGCGCAGGGCGAGGGTCGCCAGGGGAGCGATCATCCCGTTGAACAGGGCGGTCGGCCGGTTGGCGTGCAGGGCCGGCGCGCTCGGCCAGGCGGCGAGCTCGCCCTTCGCGGCGCCCTCACGGAAGTGCCAGGGCCCCGCCAGGGAGACCGGCTCGGCTTCGGGGGCGCCCGCGGGGAAGCAGCGCATCTGCTGGGGCTCCCCCCAGATCCCACCGCCGCCGCCCCAGTCGTAGACGCGCACGGCCAGCTCGTTGGCTCCCGTGCGCACCAGTGCGGCGGGGACCTCGTAGCGGCGCGGGGTGGTCCACTGGCCGCCGGTCTGGATGCCCCCGACGCGCTCCCCGTTCCACCAGGTGGTGTCCATGTCGTCGATCGGTCCCAGCTCCAGGGTGAGGGGCCGGCCCGACCAGACCTCGGGCGCCTCGACGGTCCGGCGGAACCACACGACGCCGTCGTAGCCGGCCAGGCCCGCCTCCTCCCAGGCGCGGGGGAGCTCCATCGTGCTCCAGCCCTCGGGGCGGAAGTCCGCGGCCCGCCAGCCCTCGGCTCCCCCGCCGGGGTCCACGCGCTCGAGCTCGGCCCACCAGGCGGCGCGACGCTCGGCGAGGTCCGCGGCGCCGTCCGCTCCAGCCAGGCGATCGACCTCGGCCAGGGCGGGGCCGAAGCCGCCGAGTGCCTCGAGGGTGGCGCGCGAGGTCCAGGACTCGACCGCGGTCCCTCCCCAGTTGGCGCCGATCAGGCCGATGGGGACGTCGAGCTCGGCCTGCAGCGCTCGCCCGAAGAAGTAGCCGACGGCGCTGAAGGAGGCCACCGACTCCGCCGAGCAGGGGCGCCAGGCGCCTTCGCAATCGGCGAGCGGAGTCGCGGAGATCGCGTTGACCACGTTGAACAAGCGGATGCGCGGGTGGTCCGCGGCGGCCAGCTCGACCTCGGAGTCGCGCACACCGATGTAGCCGGGGCGCACGTCCGCCACGCTCTGTTCCATGTTGGACTGGCCCGAGCACAGCCAGACCTCCCCGATCAGGACGTCGGAGAGCTCGATCCGCTCGCCGCTCTCGATCACCAGGGAGAAGGGACCGCCGGCGGCGGGCGTCTCGAGCTCGACGCGCCAGGCACCGCTCTCGTCGGCCAGCACACCGACCGGCTCCGCGCTCCAGCCGGGGGTGACGGTCACCACCGCGCCCGGCTCCGCCCGGCCCCACAGCGGGGCCGTCGTCTCGCGCTGCAGCACCATGTGCTCGCCGAAGATCCCGGCCAGGCCGAGGTCGCACCCGGCGGAGGTGGAGCCGACGACGAGGGACGACAAGGCCAGGAGCGCTCCGGCGAGCCGCGCCGCGCCGATCGCACTCATCCGTCCTCTGTGAAGCGCTCGTGCCCGCCGTCCTCGAGCTTCTTGATGGCCTTGAACAGGGTGCGCGCCAGGTCCGTGTTGCCGTCGAGGACGGCCACCTCGAGCTCGCACAGCTCCTTGAGCATGCCGACCATCTCGCGCCGGTAGGCGGTCACGAACGCCGCCTGCTCGGCCTCGGGCTGGCCGTCGGTCATCACCGGCCGCTCGGCCTTGGAGGCCACGACGGCGCTCTGGATGGCCGAGATGTGGCCGAGGCTCTCCTCACGCTTGGTCTCGTCGCGCAGGGTGCGGCGCAGCTTGGCCAGGTGGGCCTCGAGGTCCTCCATCTGGGCGGCCAGGGGCGTCAAGGGCTCGTCGCCCTCTCCCCCGTCCTGGGCGGGCGGCTGCGCGGGAGAGGCCGCGGCGACGCACAGGGCCAGACAGGCGAGGAGGACGAAGGACGGGACGGCGAGAGGATGCTTCATGGCGGATCGCAAGGGAGGCGTTTCAGATGGTCTTGGTGATGCCCGGAATCGGGATGGGATAGAGGCCCTGCTCGTCGGGTCGCGGTCCGGGGTCCGCGTCCCAGGCGTAGGCTGAGGGCGAGAGGTCGAGCTCGCTGGCGAGGGCGTCCTTCCACGCCAGTCGCTTGCCCGAGTAGGTCGCCATGCGCCCGAAGATGCTGGTCATCGTGCTCGTGGCGCCGTACTCGGCCTCATTGTGGGGACGGCCCTCGCGGATCGCCCGGAACAGGACGTCGTGCTCGGTCTGGTAGTGGTCGGGATCGTCCCCACGGAAGCGCCAGCTCCAACCTCCCGTTCCGCCGATCCTCCCCGCGCTGACGTCTGCGCTGCCCTCGCTCCCGTGGGCGTGCTCGGAGACGCTGTTGTGACAGCCCCGGATGTGCCGGCACTGGCTGAGCATCTTCGTCCCGTCCGCGTAGGTGAACTCCACCATGTGGTGGTCGAAGATCTCCCCGTGGTCGACGCCGTCGCGCACCTCGCGGCCGCCCTGGCCCTGGGCGCTCACCGGCGGGCCGCCCATCACCCAGTTGCACACGTCGAGGTTGTGGATGTGCTGCTCGACGATGTGGTCCCCGCACAGCCAGTTGAAGTAGTACCAGTTGCGCATCTGGTACTCCATTTCGGTCTGGCCCTCCTCGCGCGGCCGCACCCACACTCCTCCGCTGTTCCAGTAGCAGCGCAGGAACACGAGCTTGCCGATGGCGCCGTCACGCAGGCGCTGGACCGTCTCGTTGTACTTGACCGAGTGGCGACGCTGGAGGCCCACGCCGACCTTGAGGTTGCGCTTCTTGGCCTCCTCGGCGGCGGCCAGCACGCGCCGAACGCCGGGAGCGTCGACCGCCACGGGCTTCTCCATGAAGACGTGCTTGCCCGCGTTCACGGCGTGCTCGAAGTGGATCGGCCGGAAGCCCGGCGGCGTGGCGAGGATCACCACGTCCACGTCGCAGGCGACGGCCTTCTCGTAGGCGTCGAAGCCGACGAAGCGACGCTCGGGGGGCACGTCGACTCGATCGCCCACCTGGCGCGTGAGCACGTCGAGAGCGGAGTCGAGATGGTCCTCGAACGCGTCCGCCATGGCGACGAGCTTGACGGAGCCGTCCGTCACCAGGGCCTGGCCGGCGGCGCCTCGGCCGCGGCCGCCGCAGCCGATCAGGGCCACGCGCAGGGTGTCGTCGCCGCGCGCGTCGTCCCGCGCGCGCGCAGCGTCGGTGAGGAGGGCCGTACCGGCCAGGGTCGCGGCCGAACCGCGCGCGAGGAACCCGCGCCGGGTGGGAGCGGAGGAGGCGAGATCGGTCTTGCGGTCGGTCATGGCTGAGCACTCCGGCGGTGGCGGTTCGATGGGGTCCGGGGGGGCGCGTCAGCGACCACCGGTGCGCTGCTTCTCGAGGATTCTGCGAACGGCGTCGAGGTCGGGCCCCCAGACGCGCTCGCGAGTGAGCTCGGGGGACTCCGCGAGCGGGCGTGCGACCCGGAACCCGACGAAGGAGGCGTCGGTCAGGTACCAGATGCTCTTTGGGAGCTGGGGATCCTGGACCTTCCAGCCCTTGCGGGAGCCGCGCCGGGCGGCGCTGCGGAGCAGCTCGGGGTCGTCGTCCCACGAGCCGCCGCGCACGACGCGCGGATAGAGCTTGGTGGGCCAGGCGACCGGGTCGCGCGTTACGGCGTCTGGCGCCTCGGCGAGGGAACCGTAGAAGCTCGCGTCGTGGCCGTCGAGCACCCACTCCGCGACGTTCCCGTGCATGTCGTACAGACCCCAGGGGTTGGCCCGCTTGCTCCCGACCGGGTGGTAGGCGTCGTCGGCGTTGTCGAAGTACCAGGCGTACTCGTCGAGGTCGTCGGGGTCGTCACCGAACGAGTAGGCCGTCTCGGTGCCCGCCCGGCAGGCGTACTCCCACTCGGCCTCGGTCGGCAGGCGGTAGAAGCGGCCCGTCTTCATCGAGAGCCAGCGCGTGTACTGGCGCGCGGCGAACTGGGTCATGCAGACCGCCGGGCAGCCCTCGACGCCCATCTCGAAGTCCATGGGCACGTAGGGCGGCGTGGGGCGGCTGACGGCGTCGGCCCAGGGGTCGGAGGGCTGCGGCTGCGCGGCTCCGCCCTCGCGCCGCGCGACGTCGAGCTTCAGCATGAACTCGTAGTACTCGTCCCAGGTCACCTCGCAGCGCCCGAGCCAGAACGGGGAGATCTCGACGGCGTGCTCCGGCCCTTCGTCGTCCTCCCGGTCCTCCTCGTCGGGGGGGCTGCCCATGGAGAAGCGCCCACCGGGGATCGGCACCATCTCAAAGCTCACCTGCGAACCGGGGAGGCGCTCACGGTAGACCCCCATGTCGGCCTCCACGGAGGCGTCCGCCCCTTCCACGTCGAGCAGCGGGGCCGGGCCCTCGGGGGGATCGGGGTAGATCGGGTCGTCCGTGCGCGCGGCGAAGACGAGCGCCAGGAGCCAGGGCAGGTGGGATTGCACGGGGGATTCGACTGCCGTGAGCGCGGCCGTATGGGACGAGAGTCTATCCTCCCGACGCGAACCGTAACCTCGGTACGCCGAAAAGCCGTGTCCCTCCCCCGACCGCCGACCTCCTCTCTGGCCGCCCTGGTCTGGCTCCTCGGCGCCTGCGCCACGGCGCAGCTCGCGCCGTATACGGAGGCTCGGACGGCCATGGGCACGCGCTTTTCGATCACCGTCTACGCGCCGGACCACGAGACCGCGCGGGACGGCCTCGAGGCCGCCTTCGCGCGCATCGAGAGCCTCGACGCCCGGCTGTCCGACTACGACCCTCACAGCGAGCTCTCCCGCCTGTCCCTCGCCCCCGTCGGCGAGGCGGTCGCGGTCTCCGAGGACCTCTGGCGGGTCCTCACCGAGGCCGAGCGCGTGCACGCGCTCAGCGGCGGCGCCTTCGACGTGAGCGTGGGTGCGCTCTCGCGCCTGTGGCGCAGCGCCCGGCGCCACGGGTCGCTCCCCGACCCCGAGCGGCTGGAGCGGGCCCTCGCCGCCACCGGCGCCCACCTGCTCACCCTCGACCCGACGAGCAGGGCGGTGCGCCTGCACGCCGAGGGAATGCGCCTCGACCTGGGTGGGATCGCCAAGGGCTTCGCCCTCGACGAGGCCCTCGCCGCCCTGCGATCCCGCGGACTCCCCCGGGCCATGGTCGACGGGGGCGGCGACCTGCTCCTGGGCCAGCCGCCCCCCCGACGCGCCGCCTGGCGCGTCGCCGTCGAGACCGGCGCCGAAGCCGGCTCGGCGCGAGTCCGCCTCGAACTGGCCAACGCGGCGGTGGCCACCTCCGGCGACGGCTTCCGCCACGCCGTCATCGACGGGGTCCGCATCTCCCACGTGATCGACCCGCGCACGGGAGCGGGGCTCACCGATTCGCCGGTGAGCACGGTCGTCGCTCCCAGCGGAATGCTCGCCGACGCCTGGGCCTCCGCCCTGTGCGTTCTCGGCCCCACGCGCGGCCTGAAGGTGCTCGAGTCCCTCCCCGACGTCGAGGCACGCCTGGTCTGCGGCAAGGGCGCGCGGGCCCGCAGCTTCGAGAGCGCCGGGTTCCCCGCGGCGGTGGTATCCTCTCCCCCTGACGGTCGACCCTGATGCTCCCACCCGCGAACGGGGAGCGGTCGGTCCCGCCGCCTCGACGCCGACGCCGCCCGAACCGTCCCCAGCGCCCCTTGGAGGCCCCGATGAGTGAACGACACGCCGCCCCCCTCGATCCCTCTCGACGCGACCTGTTGCGGGACGCGACCGCCGCCGCCGCCGCGACGGGCGCCATCGCCCCGCTCGCCCGAGCACGTCCCGCTCCACGCCCCGTGGAGGGCGCCCTGCGGGTCGGCCTGATCGGCTGCGGCGGCCGCGGTACCGGAGCCGCCGCGAACGCCCTGAGGGCCGATCCCGACACCGAGCTCGTGGCCCTCGGCGACGCCTTCGGCGATCACCTCGACAACTGCCTGAACACCCTCGCCAACACGGCCGACATCGCCGAGCGCGTGCGCGTCGACGAGGACAAGCGCTTCGTCGGCTTCGACGCCTACCAGGGGGTCATCGAACACTGCGACGTCGTGCTCCTGGCCACCTCGCCCCACTTCCGGCCCCTGCACGTCGCGGCGGCGGTCGAGGCCGGGCGGCACCTGTTCGTCGAGAAGCCGATCGCCACCGACGCCCCGGGGGTACGCGCCATGCGCGAGGCCTGCCGGCGGGCGGAGGAGAAGCAGCTGGCCGTGGTTTCGGGACTCTGCTACCGCTACCAGCGCGCCAAGCAGGAGACCGTCTCACGCATCCGAGACGGCGCCATCGGCGACATCGTCTGCATGCAGACGACCTACAACACCGGCGGGCTCTGGCACCGGGGCCGCAAGGAGGGCTGGAGCGAGATGGAGTACCAGATGCGCAACTGGCTGTACTTCACCTGGCTCTCCGGCGATCACATCGCCGAGCAGCACATCCACAGCCTGGACAAGATCGCCTGGGTGATGGGCGACGTCTACCCCGCCAAGTGCACCTCCAGCGGCGGGCGCATCGTGCGCACCGACCCCAAGTACGGGAACATCTACGACCACTTCAACAACGTCTACGAGTGGGAGAGCGGCGCGCGCTGCTTCAGCTCCTGCCGCCAGTGGAGCGGCGCGGCCAGCGACGTCTCCGACTACGTCTACGGGACGCGCGGGACGGCCAACATCCAGCGCCACCGCATCGAGGCCGGCCCTTGGAGCTGGCGTTGGAAGGGCGACGGTCCCGACGACATGTACCAGAACGAGCACGACGCCCTGTTCGCCTCGATCCGCAAGGGCGAGCCGATCAACAACGGCGAGTACATGTGCAACAGCACGATGATGGCCATCATGGGTCGCATGTCGGCCTACACCGGCCAGACGATCACCTGGGAGCAGGCCTGGAACTCCGCCGAGGACCTCTCGCCGCCGGCGCATGAGTGGTCCGACCTGGAGACGCGCCCGGTCGCTCAGCCGGGGATCACGCGCTTCTCCTAGGGAAACGTGCGAGGAGCGGCGCACCGGCGTGCCCCGCTCCTCGCCCGCGGGGGTCGCTCAGGGCTGCCAGTCCACCTGGACGGCGTTTCCGAGGTTGAAGCCCGACCCGCAGGGGCTGCCGCTGGGATCTCGGTACCAGTACTGGTAGCAGCGCGTATCGCCGGGGACGACGCCGCCCGTGCCGCCGATGTCGCCGCTCGTCGCCGCGTCTCCGGCGGAATCGGGGACGACGACCTGGAGCCGCACGACGCTGCCACCGCAGCAGCGCAGGCCGTCGCCGAAGATCACGCCGCTCCCGCCGTTGATGAAGTTGACGCCCTGGAAGAAGAGGCCGGGCTGGCCGGGCAGGGCCCCGGAGGCCTCCAGGACCAGATCCGCCGCGCCGATGCTGTCGCTGCCGCTGGCGGCGAGGGTCGACCCGCCGCCGGTCGAGTTCGCGCACCCGCCGGTGCCGCCGGCGTCGTCGTTGCCACAGGGGCAGGGCGTGCCGGCGCCGTCGCCGAAGCACAGCGCCGTGCCGGCCTCGAGACTGGGAGTCTCGAGGTGCAGGCGGTCGAACTCGTAGCCGTGCAGGCTGATGGGGCCGCCGGACTGGATGCGTACCTCGTCGAATCTCTGGTCTCCGATGGGCACGTCGATGTCGGGCACGCCCGCGGGGTAGGGATCGACCGGGTCGATCCACAGGCGCAGGCGCTCGTCCCCGGGCTGGAAGTCGATGCGGGTCACGAGCACCGTCAGCTGGTCGACGATGGAGCCCGAGGCCACGTGGCTGGCTCCCCCGCCCGCGTGGTCCTGGACGCCCCACTCGTTGGTCTGCCAGGGAGACCCGATGAAGAGCTGCTCGCCGACACCGCCCAGGAAGAGCGACAGGCCGCCGTACTGGTCGTCCCCTCCGCCGATCCGCCGCGAGCTGAAGGTCAACCAGATCGTCGAGTTGTCCGCGCCGAAGTCACCGTTGCCGTCGAGCATGTACTCGAAGCCGACGGTCGCCGGCCGGCGGTAGGACCCGCCGCCGTCGAAGTTGGTGTTGGCCTTGATCCCGTCGGCGTCGTGGCCGGGGGAGGTCGTCATGGCGTCGGTCCCCGCGCCCCCCGACCACCAGGCGTTTTCCCAGCCGACCCCACCGGTCTGGCCGCCGATGCCGGTCGCGTCGGCGTAGTCGAAGGACTCGTAGGCGATCGTGGTCTGGGACTGACCGAGGCCGGAGGAGGCCAGGGCGGACAGGAACACGGGAAGGAGGAGGGTTCGGGCCTGCATGGGGAGAGCTCCGCTGGACGGAGGATCGGGAGTGGGTTCGCCGAGGTGGGCTGCATCGTAGCCCGAGGGCGCGAATCGTGCTGAGCGGCCCCCGCCGCCCGGAGGCGGTGCGAGCACGTGTGGCGGTCCCCGGCCGGGCCGCCTAGCATGGACCCCATGGGTCATCCCCCGCTCTCGTTCCTCCGCGCCCTGCTGGGCGGCCTGGTTCCCTTCCTGTGCCTGGCGCCCCATGCGACGGCCCAGGCCGGCGGCACGCCCCTCTGGCCGCGCCTGTCGCGCTTCGACTTCGACGTCTACCAGGTAGACCTCGAGGGCTGGCACGGACGCCTGCGGGCCGAGCTGACCGAGGTCGTCGGCCCCCACGCCGACCTGTACCTGCGCCGGGGCGCTCCTCCGACCCTGGGGATCTGGGACTTCGCGAGCACCACCCCCGGGACGAGCGACGAGTCCCTGGTGGTGGACGCGGGCACCTCTCCCGCCCTGAGCAACGGGCCCTGGTTCCTCGGCGTCTTCAGGCCCACGGGCACGGCCTACGACATCGACTGGTTCCTCGACGTCCTGCCCTCCTCCCACCCGGGCCTGGGCGCCAACCCGTTCGACGACGGGCAGGACGGCGCGGCGGGCTTCTCGTTCCGGACCTGGGCGCCCAACGCCGACGGCGCCTTCCTGGTCGGGGACTTCAACGGCTGGTCGGACACGGCCACGCCCATGACGTCGGAAGGCGACGGCAACTTCTCCGTGGACGTTCGTGAGCTCAGCGCGGGCTCGAGGTACCGCTACGTCCTGCACAACGCCTCCCAGGAGCTGTGGCGCAACGACCCGCGCGCGCGCGAGGTGACCAGCTCCGTGGGCGACAGCATCGCCGTAGACCCCGGCGCCTTCGACTGGGGCGGCGGGAGCTTCGAGATGCCCGCCTGGAACGACATCGTCCTCTACGAGCTCCACGTGGGCACCTTCAACGAACACGTCGCCGGGCTCCCGGCGGGCTTCGCGGAAGCCATCGACCGTCTCCCCTACCTCGCCGACCTCGGCGTCAACGCCATCGAGCTGATGCCCGTCTGCGAGTTCCCCGGGGACTTCTCCTGGGGCTACAACTACTCGCACCCCTTCGCCGTCGAGCAGGCCTACGGAGGCCTGGACGACCTCAAGCTCTTCGTGCGAGCCTGCCACGAGAGCGGGATCGCCGTCCTCGGCGACGTCCTCTACAACCACTGGGGTCCCTCCGACATGGACCTGTGGCGCTACGACGGCTGGAGCACGGGACCCTGGGGCGGGATCTACTTCTACAACGACTCCTGCAACGGCCCGACCCCCTGGGGAGACACACGCCCCGACTTCGGCCGCGGCGAGGTTCGCCAGTACATCCGCGACAACGTCATGATGTGGCTGGAGGAGTGCCGCTTCGACGGCCTGCGTCTGGACTCGACCTCCAACATCCGCATGGGCAACTGCGGCGACATCCCCGAGGGATGGTCGCTCCTGCAGTGGTGCAACGACGAGGTCGACGGCTCCCAGCCCTGGAAGCTGATGGTCGCCGAGGACATGTACGACGCCCCCAACGAGTGGATCACCAAGGACACGGGCGCCGGCGGGGCGGGCTTCGACATGCAGTGGGACGCCATGTTCGTGCACCCGGTGCGCGCCGCCGTCGAGACGGTCTGGGACGACGACCGGGACATGTGGGCGGTGCGCAACGCGATCACCCAGCACTACAACGGCGACGCCTTCCAGCGCGTGATCTACACCGAGTCCCACGACGAGGTGGCCAACGGCCGCCAGCGCGTCCCCGAGGAGATCTGGCCGGGGAACGCGGACAGCTGGTACTCGAAGAAGCGTTCCACCCTGGCCTCGACCCTGGTCCTGACCTCGCCGGGCGTCCCGATGCTGTTCATGGGTCAGGAGTTCCTCGAGGACGGCTGGTTCCACGACGACGATCCCCTCGACTGGGATCGCCTGGCCCTCTTCCCCGGGATCCACTCGCTCTACCGCGACCTGATCCACCTGCGCCGGGACTTCTGGGGGACGACCCGCGGCCTGAAGGGCCAGCACACCAACGTCCACCACGTCAACGACTCGAACAAGATGATCGCCTTCCACCGCTGGGACCAGGGGGGCGCGGGCGACGACGTGATCGTGGTCTGCAACTTCAGGGACCAGGCCTGGTCGGACTACACGATCGGCTTCCCCGCAGAGGGCCTGTGGCGCGTGCGCTTCGACAGCGACTGGCCCGGCTACGACCCCGGCTACGGCGGCTGGCCCACCCACGACGTCTGGGCCTCGGGAACGCCCTACGACGGCATGCCCGCCAGCGGCAGCCTCAGCATCGGACCCTACACGGCGCTGATCTTCTCGCGCTGAGCGCCGGTCCCCATGGCGATGCCCGCGGGGTTCTCGCCCAGCCAGGCGTTGCGGCGCGGCCGGAAGCCGTTGCGCGCCTTGTAGCGCTCGGAGACGTGGACGTGCTCCGCCCGGTTCTCATACCAGGTCGCGGTGCAGTTGTCGCACTGGGGCCACTCCCGGAAGTCGAAGCTCATGTGGGCGCGGCGCAGGCTGGCCATCGCCTCGCTGTGCCACAACTCCCGGATCGATTGGGGTCCGAAGCGCCCGACCTTCACCCGCGCGTCGAAGTCGAAGCGGCAGACCGACATGGTCCCGTCGCTGAGGAGGAACAGGGCGTCCCAGGGGTAGTAGCAGGGCGAGCGCAGGGCGCGGTACAAGCGGTCGCGCCAGGACTTGGGGAGCAGGCCGCCGTGGTAGAAGGGCTCGAAGTGGGCGTACTCCGCGTGGTTGTTGGGGAAGTGGAAGTAGAAGTCGTCCACCAGGGGCCCGAAGGTCTCGAAGAAGCGCCGCTCGACCTCGCGGGTGAACAGGGACGTCACGACGCAGGTGACGGTCAGGGTCGGCAGGCGGACCTCTCCCCAGGGAGTGAGCTGCACGCGCCCGACCTCCTCGCGTAGCCGCCGCACGCGCTCCATCCCCGCCAGCACGACCTCGAGATCGGCGCCGCCGCGGGTGATGGCGAAGGTCTCGGGGTCCCCGGCGTCAGCGGAGACGTTGAGCATGTCCGGCCCGGCCGCGACCAGGGCCCGGGCGCGCTCCTCGGTCAAGAGCGTCCCGTTCGTGCTGACGTTGACCACCCGGCCCGCCTCCTTGGCCAGGGCGATCATCTCACCCAGCTCCGAGTGCAGGGTCGGCTCGCCGATCGTGTGCAGGGTGATGCGCGGGATCCCCAGCTCGACCATCTCGGCGATCAGCCGGCGATAGAGGTCCAGGGAGAGGTAGGTCGCCGGCCGCATCATGGCCTTGTTCCCGCAGTAGTCGCAGGCCAGGTTGCAGGCGTTGGTGGGCTCGACGATGACGCGCTTGGGCGCGTCCGAGACGCGCCCTTCCGGCAGGCGACCCCGCAGCCGCACCGCCCGCGTGTGCGCGGCCACCCGCTCCAAGAGCGTCGTCCTCCTGATCCAGCGCTTCAGGGCCTCGACCATGGTGGAACCTGGGACGTACCTAACCTACCGATTCGGCCGGTTCCCGGTTCTGCGGCTGGAAACTGTAGCCTATCCACAGCCGGCACGCTCCCCGAGCGGCGCCCGTCCCCCCATGCTCGTCCTCGTCACCGGTGCTGGAGGCTTCCTCGGCGGTCACGTCTGCGCGGCGCTCGCCGCCGAGGGGCACCGGGTGCGGGCCATGGTGCGCCCCCCCCGGCCCTCCGCCGCTCCGTCCCACCCCGGCATCGATGCCGTCGAGGCCGACCTGCTCGACGAAGCGGCCCTGCGACGAGCCCTGCGCGGGTGTGACGGCGTGGTACACGCAGCGGCCCGCACGGGCTACTGGTCGCGCCAAGACGACGAGCAGTGGCGCGCCAACGTCGACGGTACGGCCGCTCTCTTGCGCGCCGCCCGCGCGGCGCAGGTCGCCCGGACCGTCCACGTCTCCTCGATCGCGACCATCGGGGCCACGCGGGACGGGACGCCCCTGGACGAAGACGCCGTCTGGCAAGGGCCCGACCCCAACCGCATCCACTACGTGCTGACCAAGCGCGAGGCGGAACAGCGGGCCCTGGCCGCGGCCTGGGCCGGGATGGACGTGGTCGTCGTCAACCCCGGCATGCTGGTCGGCCCGCCCGCCGACGGCGGTCCACCGCGCGGCATGATCTGCGCCGTCGCCTCCGGGAGGAGCCGCTGGGCGCCGCCGGGCGGGACCTCGGTCGCCGACGTGGAGGACGTGGCGCGCGGCACCGCCGCGGCCCTGTTCCGCGGGAGCAGCGGCCAACGCTACATCCTGGGCGGGCACAACCTCACCTGGCTGGAGCTGCAGGGCACCATCGCGCGCATCGCGGGCGTGGCGCCTCCCCGGCGAGTCCTGCCCCAGGCCCTCGTTGCGGGCCTCACGGCCGCCTCCACCCTGCTCGACGCCGTGGGCCTCGCCCGCCCTCCCTGGACACCCGAGCTCCTGCGCTCCTTCGGCTGGAAGGCCTTCGTGGACTCCTCCCGAGCCGAGAGAGTGCTCGGCTACCGTACGCGCCCGCTCGAGGACACGATCCGCAGCACCCTGGCACTCCTCCGCGACGGGCCGGACGAGGGCGCGTAGAATCCGGGCGTGACGTCCCTCCTCCGGCTCTGCTGCGCCCTAGCGCCCTTCGTCCCCACCGCCGTCGCCCACGACGGCGACCACCCGGCCCCGCAGGCGCGGGAACAGGATGCGCAAGAGGCGCTCTTCCTCTACGACCCGGTCGCGTCTCCGACCCGGGCGGAGCTCTCGGCCTCGCCCGAGGCCTACGAGCCCTCCGTGCTCCTGCACGAAGGCGCCGAGTGGCGCGCCTGGCTCGAGTTCGTGCCCGGCGCGGGCGACCTGTTGAAGGTCGCGCGCATCGACGAGCACGGCGCCGTCGAGACGATCACCCACTCTCCCGCCGACGGTTCCCAGCGCGCGCGGCCGACCCTCTCCGCCGCGCCCGGCGGCGCCCCCTGGCTGACCTTCGAAACCCGCACCGAACGCACCGGCGACTGGGACGTCGTGGCGCGCCGCCTGCTGGAAGGGGACGGCGGCCCGCGGCCCCTCGCCCTGCGCACGCCGGGCTCCCACGAGGTCCTCCACGCGACCGCAGCGACGGGCGACGGCGGCCTGTGGGTCGCCGCCCAGCGGAACGGGGCGACCAGCCCGGAGATCGTCGTCTGCCGCCTCGAGGACAGCGACGCTGTCGAGCTCGCCTGGAGGGAAGCTCCCCGCTGGCGCACGATCAGCACGTCTCCGCGAGGCGACTGGCACCCCGACCTCTCGGCCGCGCCCGACGGCACCGTCCGCGCCGTCTGGGACACCTACGACGGCGCGGCCTTCCACGTCGTCACGCGGCGCTTCGACGGGAGCGCCTGGGGCCCGGTCACCGCCGTCGCCGCCTCCGGTGCCTTCCAGGCGCGGGCGCGGGTCGCCCACGACTCCCGCGGGCGGGCCTGGGTGGCATGGGAGGAAGGCGCCCGCGGCTGGGGCCATCCCTACCGGGGGAACGCGCTCCTGTGGAACAACTCGACCGTCGCGGCCGGTCCCCTGCATCGCTTCCGCAAGGTCCACCTCGCTCACCTCACCGGCGACGGAGGCGTCCGGCACCTCGCCGAGCCCCTCCCCATGCCGAGCTTCGAGCGCGCCCGCGCCCTGCCCGACCGCCGCGGGGGAGGCGAGGAGCTGGGCGTGTTCTACGAGCGCCCAGAGCTCGTCGTCGACGGTCGGGACCGTCCCTGGATCGTCTACCGCCACTTCTTCGAGCGCCAACTCGGCTGCACCGATCCGGTCGTGCACCACGTCGAGGAGGGCTGGCGCATCGACGCCCGCTGCCTCGAGGGCGCCGGCTGGTCGCCCCTCTTCGCGTTCGACGTCCCCCAGCGCGACGGCGCCCAGCGCCTGTCGGTGGCGCCCGCCCCCGAGGGGATCCTGGCCGCCTGGACCACCGGCCGCACCGACCGGCGCAAGGACCCGCTCCCCCGGGGCGTGGCCTTCGCGCGCCTCGCCCACGACGGCGGCCCCGCAACACCGCGCCTGGGCGAAGCCACCGCCGTCGCTCTGCCCGCGGCCACGCCCGCGCCCGCGTCCAGACCGCGCACCGAGGTCGGCGGAGAGGCCTTCACCCTGCTCTTCGGCGACCTGCACCGCCACACCGACCTCTCCCTGTGCTTCCCGTTCTTCGACGGCTCCCTCGACGACGCCTACCGCTACGCCGTGGAGGTGGCGCGTCTCGACTTCCTCGGCGTGACCGACCACACCCGCGACATCGACCGCGGCTCGGTCCAGAGCCAGCTGTGGTGGCGTTCGATCAAGCAGGTGACCCGCCACCACGCGCCGGGGCGCTTCCTGCCGTTCTTCGCCTACGAGCGCAGCCACCGCGACACGGACCACAACGTGATCTCTCTGCGCGACGACAAGCTGGCGCACTTCCCGCCGCCCCTGCCCGAATTCTGGGCCACCCTCACCGACGGCGACACCATCACCATCCCCCACGCGACGCCCAACGCCGCCGGCTCGCCCTTCAACGGCAAGATCTGGGACTACCAGGACGACGCGCGACGCCCGCTCCTGGAGGTCTACCAGGGGTTCCGGGACGCGAGCTCCCTGGCGGAGGCCCAGGTCCCCCTGGCCAAGGGCTACCACCTCGGCCTGATCGCATCGAGCGACCACCTCTCCACGAGCGCCAGCTACGCCTGCGTCTGGAGCCCGGCGGTCGAGCGCGAACCGGTCTTCCGCTCCCTGCAGGCGCGCCGGACCTTCGGCGCGACCACGCCCATGCGCCTGATCCTGCGCGCCGGCGAGCGCTGGATGGGTGAGATCGTGGACGTGGATGCCCCGCTCGAGCTCACGGTCGAGGTCGAAGCGGGCGCGCCCCTGGAAGCGGTCGAGCTGTGGGTGGACGGAACTCCGATCGAGCGCCTCCCCCACCTCGACGGCGCCGGGGAGTTGGTGGCCACGGCCGTCGTCCAGCCTCCCGATCCGGGCAGCCAGCGCTACGCCTTCGTCCGCGTCCTGCGCGCAGACGGCGAGCGCGCCTGGTCCTCTCCCCTGTGGCTGCGCCGCCGCGAGTGAGCGCCGCCGTCCCACCCCATCCCCCACCGAAGACGATCCATGAGACCCCGCACCCGCCTGTCCGCCGCCGCCGTGATCCTGGGCCTGTGCGCCGCCGCCTCCCAGGACGAGCCTGCTCCGCCGCCCCCGCCCGACCTGCCGCGCGCCTTCATCGACGGCACGGGTCCGGGCTGGCGTGCCCTGACCTTGGCCGACTTCGTCAACGTCAACGGCGCGGCGGACACGTGGTCGGAGAAGGACGGCTCGATCCTGTGCACCGGCGTCCCCCTGGGCGGCGCGCGCAGCGTGGAGCCCCTCGAGAACTTCGAGTTGGTGTGCGAGTGGCGCCACCACGCCGAGGCGGGCAACTCGGGGATCTTCCTGTGGTGCCCCGAGAGCGCCTTCACCGACCTGCCCCCCGGGAAGCTGCCACGCAGCGGGATCGAGGTCCAGGTGCTCGACCTCGCCTACGAGACCCGCTACGAAGAGCAGCACGGCAAGCCGTCGGACTGGTTCACCAGCCACGGTGACGTGTTCCCCGTGGGGGCATCCTCTATGAAGCCCTTCGCACCGGCCGCCCCAAACGGCAGCCGCAGCTTCCCCTCGGCGCGCCTCACGCGCGGCGTGGGCGAGTGGAACCACTACTACGTCCGCGCCGTGAACGGCGAGGTGCGCCTGTGGGTCAACGGGCGGGAGGTCTCCGGGGGGAACGAGTGCGCACCGGCTCGGGGCTACCTGGCGCTCGAATCCGAAGGCTCCCTGGTCGAGTTCCGCAACCTGCGCTTGCGGGAGCTGCCCTGAGCGAGGTCCGGGACGGGCCCCTGATCAGGAGTCCAGGATGCCGTCGAGCAGCTCGAGGATGCGCTCGTTCTCCGTCCCGATCGCCTTGGCCTTGGCGGCGAACTTCTTGGCCGCCTCGGCGTCCTGGAGGAAGCGGTCGTTCCAGGCCGCGGCGTTCAGGTAGAACCGGAAGGCGAGCTCGGGGTCCTTGATCGGACCGAGGGCGTCGAGCTCGGCGATGGCCTTGCACACCTCGCGCACGGCCTCCTCGCTGTCCACCGCCTCCATCTGGGCGGCGACCACCTGCTCGAGCAGGCCGGCCTCGTTCTTGGGGTCCAGCTCGCGCGCGGCCGCGAGCACGGCCTCTTCGGCCAGGCCGGCGCCCATGAGGGCCTTGATCGCGCGCAGCTTGCGTCCGGCAGCGTTGTCGGGGTCGAACTCCAAAGCCGCCTTGACCGGCGCCGCCAACCGCCGAGCGACCGCCGAATCGGGGCCGAGGGACTCCAGCATGGCCACGGCCTCTTCCCAGACCGCCACGCGCGCCTCGCCCTGTGCGGCATCGAAGCGCTTCACGAGCGCGATCACCTCCTCCAGGGACTTGCGCCCCGAAGCCCGCAGCTCGCGCAAGTGCTCGACGTACTGCTCGGGTCCACCCTTCAGGTAGCCGGTCCGCCCGTACACGTCGCCGTCGGCGGTCATCAGGAGACAGGTCGGGTAGCCGCGGATCCCGTACTCCTCGCGCAGTTCGTCGTTGCGCTCGGGGTTGGGGACCGCCGCCTTGGCCTCCTCGCCGCGCGGGTAGTCGAGGGCCACCAAGACGAAGTCCTTCTGCGCCTCGACCAGGAAGGCCTCGTGGGAGAAGACCTCCTCGTCGAGCTTGATGCACCACCCGCACCAGTCCGACCCGGTGAAGTCCACGAAGAGGTCCTTCTTCTCCGCGCGGGCGAGGGCCACGGCCTCGTCGAAGTCGTCCAGGAAGGCCTCGCTCCCGGCGAGGGCGGAGGGCGCGAGGGCGAGGCAGGCCGCGGTCAGGCAGATCGACAGTCTCATCGGTGGTCTCTGGGATTCGGTGGGAGTCGCAGGTCTGTGGCGCGGGTCTCTCCCGCGCGAGGTGACTGCGCATGATAGGGCCGCCGCCCGGCGTCCCTCCGACAATCACGCCATCTTGACCGTCTCGACCCTGTAAAGCGCCTCCCACCCCGTCAGAACGAGACCTCGACGGGCTCGCCCGACTCGCTGCTCGCCTCCAGCACGAGCTCCCGCCGCGCGCTCCCGTCGGGGGACTCGACCCGCACGCGGTGCGGGCCGGGACGCACGGTCCACGGCCGCAGGGAGTCGCCGGGCACCCGCAGGGTGTAGAGCGGCTCGTCGGTCTCGGCCTCCACCACGCTCACCACCGCCCCGGCTCCCCCGGGGAAGCGCAGCTCCGGCAGCCAGGCGGCGCCCCGGCGTTCGTAGCCCTCGAGCTGGTGCACCGTGCGCGGCCAACCCGGATAGCAGGCGGCCTCCGCCTCGCGCGGGTCGGCCCAGCGCGGCCAGGCTTCCAGGGTGATCTCGCGCGTGCGCGGATCGAGGCGCACGATCCCGTAGCCGGGGGCCCGATCGTGCAGGGCCGCGGGCTCCCGCCCCGTGCGGACGGGATTGGAGACGGCGTGCACCGTGACCCGGTTGCCGAAGCCGTCGAGGAAGCGCCCGGTGTAGGCGGGCGCGCCCTCCTCCCGCCCCGCCCCCGGCTCGGGCGGAAACCAGCGGCGCGGGAAGGTGTTCGCCACCGACGGCACGCACAAGGCCCAGCCCCCGTCGTCGAAGTCCTCGACTCCGTAGCGCACGAGGCTCGCGAGGTGCTGGTCTCCAGCCACGTGCAGGGCGAAGGCCCGGCGCAGCTCGCCCACGGCGCGGTTCCGGCCAGTTTGCGGCCAGCCGTTGGAGTCCGCGTCGGCGACACGGCGGTCGTCGGCGGGGTACTCGCCGGGCTCGGGGATCACCAGGGAGGGCACGACGCCGTCGCTCTTGGCCGTCGCCGGCAGGGTCGCCACGTTGGCGAAGATCGTCTGGGAGAGGGCCACCTTCATCCAGGTGCCGTCGCTCCAGTCCGATCCCCAGGCGCGCAGGAAGGCCAACTGGCGCTCCCCGAGCAGGACCGCACCGGGCACGTCCGCGCTCTCGGCGGGGTCGAAGTCGGGGGCGTGGAACCAGCCGTTGCGACAGTCTCCCTCCTTCACCATGACCGTCGGAGAGGACTTGAACTTGCGGTCCTCGAGGATCGCGAAGTCGATCCCCGCGTAGCGCAGGTTCGTGAAGTAGACGCCGATCCCCTGGTCCACCGGCCGTGGATCGACGGGGTCGGGCAAGTGGCTGGTCTGGGTGCGCTCGACCATGCGCACGAAGCGCGCCGGCATGCGGTAGCCGCCGTCGTCGGGGCGCTTGGCGTGCCGACCGCCGGCGCCCCAGATGTTGCCGTGGTAGACGTCGTGGTCGTCGGGAATCGTGATGCAGGGCCGGTCGCGGCTCAGCTCGCCGAAGGCCCAGCACCAGCGGTACCACTTGTCGAGGTAGTCGAGGCGCGCGGCGAGGGCGGGAGAGCGCTGGGCGCCGGTCAGGTCCCCCTCGTAGAGCTGGTCTCCGGAGAAGAACAGCAGGTCGGGGTCGTGGGCGGCCACGGCGTCCACCAGGTCGGTGTGCGGGAACCACACGCCCGCGCCGTTCCAGCGGATCCCGCCGGTGAAGTGCTTGGTTCCGGTGAAGGCCGCCAAGACGAAGGGACGCTCGCCGCCGGGCTCGGCGCGCACGGTCCCCTCCCAGGCGACCTCCTCCACGGTCTCCGGCCCCCGGCGCAGGCTGACGCGCACGCGGTAGGGCGTGTCGCGGCTCCCGTCCCACTCGTCCACCCTCAAGAGGGCGTTGAAGGCGTCGGGGTCGCACTCCGCCACGGCCACGGCCCGCCAGCCTCCGTCGCCGTCGGCGACCTCGAGGGCCGCCATGCGCGGATCGTCCTCCCCCAGGGGCGGGAGCTGCACGGTCATCTTGAGCGTCCCCGCACCCAGGGTGTACTGCGTGGCGAGGACGGGCCCCCAGGCGCGCTCGGGGTGCAGGTCGATCTTGTCCCCCTCCAGGCTCCACTCGCGAAACCAGTAGCCCTGGCCCGTGCCGCTCGGGCTGCGGTGGGAGGCGAGAGCCACGTTCCCCTCGACCAGGCGCGGGTCGACACCGTCGAGGCCCGCGAGGCTCAACAGGGCACCCGACTCGGCATCCAGCACCAGGAGGGAGAGCCGGTAGCCGGTGGCGCTCGGCGCTCCCGACAGCACCAGGTCCACGGGGCGGAACTCCCGCCCGCCGAAGCCGAAGCCCTCCCGGTCGTCCGCCGCGATCTCGGCGGCCTCGTCGGGATCCAGGGGTCCGGCGACGCCCCAGTGCCCGGGGCGCACGTTGTGCTCGAAGTCGCGGAAGACGGCCTGGCCGCGCCCGTCGACCACGCACAGGATCCCCCCGTCCTCGGCCGGGCGGTGGTGGCACAGGGCCGTCAGGCGGTGGTCGATGCCCGCGCCGCCCGAGCCGATCAGGAAGCCGGCCCAGGTGCCCTCGCCGCCGACCGCCGGGGCGAGGGCGCCGATGCGGGCGCGCACGGCGAAGGCCCCCGGGCGGTCGCCGAGGGTCGCCGTCAGCAGGTGCAAGGCGCGCACCGGTCGGCCCTTGCCCGCCTCGACGCACTCGATACGGCCGTCCGACAGGCGCCAGTCTCCCAGGCGGTCCCCCCAGAACTCGGGGCCGATCCAGGTGCGCTCGGTCCCCTCGGCCACCGGCGGCGCGTAGGCGGGGGGATCCTGTCCGTAGGCGGCGGCCGCGGCAAGGAACAGGGACGAGAGCAGGGGAAGCGGGCGTGCGGTGGGAGGGATCATGGGGCGCCGATCCTAGGCTACCGGGTACGGTGGAGGCCATGGCGACGGCCCGACAGCCCGCGGCGGCGCCCCGCGCCGTCGGGCGCGGGGAGGCGAGCATGCGCTGCGCCCTGCTCCTCGTCGCTTCCTCCGCCGCCTGCGCCGACGTCGAGCCCGGCCCCCTCCTGAGCGAAGAGGCGCGGGCGAGGGGACTCGTCTTCGACCACGACGCCGGCATCGGCGGCGCCTGCTTCCTCCCCGAGCACCTCGCCGGGGGCGCGGCCCTGTTCGACTGCGACGGGGACGGAGACCTCGACGCCTACCTGCTCCAGGGCTCCCGGGACCACCTGGACGAGGGACCGCCGGCCAGCGCTCCCAACCGACTGTTCCTCAACGACGGCGACGGCCGCTTCAGCGAGGCCACGGCCGCCGGAGGGCTCGGCGACCGGGGGTACGGCATGGCCGTGGCCGTGGGCGATGTGGACAACGACGGCGACCTGGACGTCTACGTGGCCAACCACGGCCCCGACGCCTTCTTCCGCAACCTCGGGCGTGGCGCCTTCGTCCGCGAAACCCAAAGCGCCGGCCTGGCCAATGCAGGCTGGGCCTGCGCCGCGGGGTTCTTCGACTACGACCTCGACGGCTGGCTCGATCTGTACGTCGCAAACTACCTCGACCACGACCCGTCGGTGTCCTGCACCGACGACGCCGGGCGAGCGGAGTACTGCGGGCCCCTGACCCACCCGCCCCGGTCGGACGTCCTCTTCCGCAATCGCGGCGACGGGACCTTCGAGGACGTCTCCCACGCCAGCGGCATCACGAGCGAGCCCGGCCGGAGCCTCGGCGTGGTGTGCGACGACCTCGACGGGGACGGCTGGCCGGACGTCCTCGTCGCCTGCGACGCTCAGGCGAACCTGGTGTGGCGCAACCGCGGCGACGGGACCTTCGATCAGGTGGCGCGCGCCAGCGGCCTGGCGCACAACGGTTTCGGCAAGGCCGAAGCCGGCATGGGCGTGGCCCTCGCCGACACGGACGGTGACGGGCGTGACGAGGTGCTGATGACGCACCTGGCGAGCGAGACCAACACCTACTATCGCCCCGCGGGGGCGGGCTCGTTCTACGATCGCACGGCGGGCTCGGGCCTGGGCGCTGCCAGCCTCGCCCACACAGGATTCGGTCTCGCCTTCTGCGATCTCGACCTCGACGGGCATCGCGACCTCGTCGTCGCCAACGGTCGCGTGCGCCGGGGTCCGCTCGACCCACGGGCGACGGGCGTCCTGGCGGCCTACGGCGAACCCAACTCCCTGTTCCTGGGGCGGGGCGACGGCACCTTCGCGCCGGCGGGCGAGCGCGCCCCCGCGGCCTGGCGCGAGCCGTTCGTGAGCCGCGCCCTGGCCGTGGGCGACGTGGACGGTGACGGCGCGGCGGACCTCCTGCTCGCCAACTGCGACGGGCCGGCCCAGCTCTTCCTGGGTCGGCCGCCCGCCAATGCCCACTGGCTGGCCGTGCGCGCCTTCGACCCCCGATGGAACCGCGACGCCTACGGCGCACGGGTCACGATCGAGGCCGGCGGGCGCCGCCGCAGCGCCACGGTCCAGGCCGGGGGCGGCTTCGCCGCGGCCCACGAGCCGTCGGTGCGCTTCGGCCTGGGAACGGCGCGGACGGTCGAGAGCATCGAGGTGCGCTGGCCGGGGGGAGCCGTCGAGCGCTACCCTGGAGGCCCGGCGGATCGCAGCCTGTCGCTGTTGCGCGGCGCGGGCCGGAGGAGACCGTGAAGGCGATCCTGCTCGACGGCCCCCTGGGGACGGAGCTCGCCGGGCGCGGCGTGCCCACGCCGTTGCCGCGCTGGAGCGCGGACGCCCTTCTGAATGCCCCCGATGCGGTGCGAGCGATCCACGCCGACTACGCCGCCGCCGGAGCCCAGGTGCACACGGCCAACACCTTCCGGACCCGAGCGGCCACCCTCGGCGAGGCCTGGTCCGAGCTGGCCGCCCTCGCCGTGCGCCTCGCCCGCGAGGCCTGCGGCCCGGGCGCGCGGGTGGCCGGTTCGATCGCGCCCCTGGAGGACTGCTACCGCCCCGACGCCAGCCCCGCCGACCGCGAGCCCTCCGCGACCCGCGCGGAGCACGCGCGCCTCTCGGGAGTGCTCGCCGCGGCGGGCTGCGACCTGCTCCTGTGCGAGTCCTTCCCCCACGTCGGGGAGGGTTGGCTCGCCCTGGAGGCCGCCGTCGAGACCGGCCTGGAATCGTGGTGCTCCTTCACGCCCGGGTGGGACGCCTCGCTCTTGACGCCCGCCGCCGTCGCGGACGGGGCTCGGGGAGCGATCGAGCGCGGCGCGGCGGCGGTGCTCGTCAACTGTCTGCCGATCCCCCGCGCCCTGGACTACGCGCGCGCACTGGCCGAGGCCGCGTCGGCCGGTGGGGTCCCCTTCGGTTGCTACGCCAACGCCGGCGTGCCCGACGAGCGGGTCGGGTGGGCCTCGAGCCCGCCCGCGGTCGAGCGCTACGCCGCGGCCGCGGGGACCTGGCTGGAGGAGGGCGCCTCGATCGTCGGCGGCTGCTGCGGGACGGGTCCGGCCCACGTCGCCGCCCTGGCAGGGATCCTCGGGCGCCGGGAGGAAGGGCCCGCGACGTGAAGGCCCTCACCCTCCACGCTCCCGGCGACTTGCGCTTCGAGGAGGTGGGCGAGCCGCGCCTCGCGGAGGCGACCGACGCCATCGTGCAGGTGGAGCTCGGCGCCCTGTGCGGCTCGGACCTGCACGTCTTCCACGGGCGGGAGCGCGGCCTGGACCCGGGGACCGTCCTCGGCCACGAGTTCCTCGGCGAGGTGCTCGAGGTCGGGGCCGGGGTCGAGCGGTTCCGCCGAGGTGATCGGGTCGTGAGCCCCTTCTCGACGAGCTGCGGCGCCTGTCCCCCCTGCCGAGCCGGCCTGACGGCGCGCTGCGAGCGCGGCCAGCTCTTCGGCTGGGTCGAGGGCGGGCGGGGCCTGCAGGGCGCCCAGGCCGAGCGCGTGCGCGTGCCCCTGGCCGACTCCACCCTGGTCGAGGTGCCCGCCGGGATGGACCTCGAGCCGGCCTTGCTGTGTGGCGACGTCCTCTCGACCGGGCTGTTCTGCGCCGAGTCGGCGGAGGTGGGCCCGGGGCGCGTCGCGGCCGTCGTCGGCTGCGGCCCCGTGGGCCTGATGGCGATCGTCTCGGCCCGCGAGCTGGGCGCCTCGCGCGTGCTCGCCGTGGACTCCGTACCCGAGCGGTTGGCCCTCGCGGCGCGCTTCGGTGCGGAGCCGGTCGACCGCGGTGCCGAGGACCCTCTGGAACGGATCCTCGACGAGACCGCGGGTCGCGGCGCCGACTGCGCCCTCGAGGCGGTCGGAACCCCCGCGTCCATGGAGCTGGCCTTCTCGGTCCTGCGCCCCGGCGGGACCCTGGCCGCCGTCGGCGTCCACACCGCCGAGCACCTGCCCTTCTCCCCCGCCGCGGCCTACGACCGCAACTTGACCCTGAGGACCGGGCGCTGCCCCGCCCGCAGCCTGATGGAGCGCGCCCTGGCCATCGTCTCCGCCGGGAGCGCGCCGATCGCGGACATCGTCTCCCACCGCCTCCCGCTCGAGGAGGGTCCGCGGGCCTACGAGCTGTTCGATCGCAGGCTCGAGGGCTGCACGAAGGTCCTGTTCGCCCCTAGGCCAACCGCCCGGGGATCGGGAAGTCCCCGTAGCGCAGGTCCGCGTTGAGCTCCAGGTCCTCGAAGAGGCGCTGGATGCGCTCGGAGCGGTTCGTCAGGAACGACGTCGTCAGGGCCAGCAGCTTCTCGTTGTCGCTGAAGGCGCGCAGGGACTTCAGGGAGGCCTCGTGGTCGTCCTCTCCCCGGCCGCGATCGGCGGGGACCGCCAACAGGCGGAACAGGCGCAGGCGCTCGAGGTACTGGCGCTCGAAGAGCGCCTGGTAGTTGGCGCTGCGCGAGCGGTTCTTCATCGACATCTCGATGGCCCAGGCCGAGAGGATGCCAGCGTACATGCCGAAGGTGACGCCGGCCGAGTTGATCGGATCGACGAAGGCGGCCGCGTCCCCGACGAGGTAGCAGCCGTCGACCGCCAGGCGCACGGGCTTGTAGGCGTAGTCGCGCATGAAGCTCGCGCTGCCCTCGATGAACTCGGAGGCGCCCACGAGCTTGCCGATCACGGGCGAGGCGTCGACGGCGCGCAGGAAGCGCGTCTCCATGTCCGCGTCCTTGCCCACCTCCTTCCAGCGCTCGGGTGTCAGGATGACCCCGACGCTGATGGTCTCCCTGAGCGGGATGTGCCAGGCCCAGCCCCAGTCGCCCAGGGCGGTGACGACGGTCACCGGCGGGTGGTCGCGGAGCTGGGAGACGGGGCGGATCTCGCTCTCGAAGTCGAGGTACTCGCCGCCGGCGTAGTAGCCCCAGGCTGCCGAGAACCTCAGGTCCTCGTCGAAGACGCGGAAACGCTCCTGGCGCGCGACGAGGGCGCTCTGGCCGCTGGCGTCCACGACGAAGTCCGCCTCGATCGAACCCTCGCCCTCTTCGTCGAGGCAGCGGTAGTGCACGCGCTTGGACGAGGTGCCTCCCAGGTCCACGCGGGTTGCTTGCACGCGCTCGAAGACGCTCGTACCCCTACGCGCCGTGCCGTCGAGCAGGATCTTGTCGAAGCAGTCCCGATCGACGTGGAGGGGCTTGCGGAAGTGGCCGAAGTCCTTGAAGGACGAGCGGCGCAGGCTGTCGCCCCACAGGACCAGGGCCCCGGCCTTCTCGACGAAGCGCGCGGCCTCGATCTCCTCGGTCACGCCCAAGAGGTCCGCGCTGTTCCAAAAGTGCGGCAGGAGGCTCTCGCCCACGGTCGGGCGCGGGTGCCTGGCCTTGTCGAGCAGGACTACGTCGAACCCGGCCTTGGCGAGCATGCCCGAGGCCATGCTCCCGGCAGGGCCGCCGCCGACGACGACGACGTCACACTTGGGGGGGATCTTCACTCGAACGTGTCGCTGGTCAGGGAGCTGCTCTCACCCACCGGCGGGCGTCGTGCGAGCTGCGGCCCGACCGTAGCAGCCTCCGCGGGGGCGCACAACCCGCTCAGCGAGATCGCGCGCCGCCTCGGGGCGGGGGCGTTTCGCCGTACAGCTCACCCAGCCGGACGAGCTCGGCCTCCAGGCGCTCGCGGACCTTGGCGTAGGCGGGATCCGCGTGGACGCTGGCGAGCTCGGACGGGTCGCGCTCCAGATCGAACAGCTCCCACTCGTCGAGCTGGTAGTAGTGGATCAGCTTGTAGCGCTCGTCCCGCACCCCGTAGTGGCGCTGGACGGCGTGGACGCCGGGGAACTCGTAGTAGTGGTAGTAGACCGACTCGCGCCAGTCTCGAGGTTGCTCGCCCCGCAGGAGACCGAGCAGGCTCGCACCCTGCATCGCCTCCGGCACGGGCACGCCCGCCGCCTCGAGGAACGTCGGCGCGAAGTCGATGTTGCTCACCAGGCGCTCCTCCACGCTCCCCGGCCGCACCGCTCTGGGCCAGCGGACGATCAGCGGCATGCGCAGGGACTCCTCGTACATCCAGCGCTTGTCGTACCAGCCGTGCTCACCGAGGTAGAACCCCTGGTCGGAGCTGTAGACGACGATCGTGTTCTCCTCCAGGCCGTTCTCCGCCAGGTAGTCGAGGACGCGACCGAGGTTCTCGTCCACCGAAGCGACGCAGCGCAGGTAGTCCTTGAGGTAACGCTGGTAGCGCCAGCGTACCAGCGCCTCCCCCTCCAGGTTCGCTGCCTCGAAGGCGGCGTTCTTCGGCCCGTAGGCCGCGTTCCACAGGGCCAACTGGGCTTCGTCGAGTCCGGGGGGCGGCACGAGCTTCAAGTCGCGCGGCGAGAGGTGGCGCTCCAGGGTCATCTCCTGGGAGCGGGCCCCGGCGGCGCGCCCGCCGTAGTCGTCGAAGAGCGTCGCCGGCTCGGGGATCTCGACGTCGTCGTACAGGGAGAGCTGGCGCGGCCCGGGCTCCCACTCGCGGTGGGGCGCCTTGTGCTGGTACATCAGCAGGAACGGGCGCTCTGGGTCGCGCTCCTCGCGCAGCCACTCCAGGGCCAGGTCGGTGATGATCTCGGTCGTGTATCCGTGGTGCCGCCGCCGTCCCTGCGCCGTGAGCATCGGCGGGTTGTAGTACGGCCCCTGGCCGATCAGCACTTCCCAGTGGTCGAAGCCGGTCGGATCGCTCTTGAGGTGCCA
Organism: Planctomycetota bacterium; assembly: GCA_030746555.1. GTDB lineage: Bacteria > Planctomycetota > UBA1135 > UBA1135. The sequence goes on from JASLMK010000130.1 coordinate 83,218, forward strand.
CTTGCCGATCAGCGCGGTCTGGTAGCCGGCCGAGCGCAGGAGCTTGGGGAAGGTCGTCTGGGATCCGTCGAACACGGCCCCGTTGTCGACCACCCCGTTGCGGTGGCTGTGCTGCCCCGTGAGCACCGTCGCGCGACTGGGAGCGCAGATCGAGTTCCCGCAGAAGCAGTTCGCGAAGCGCATCCCCTCCGCCGCGAGGCGATCGATGTGGGGCGTCTGGTTGATGCGCGATCCGTAGGCGCCGATGGCCTGGGCCGCGTGGTCGTCGGAGAAGACGAACAGGATGTTGGGGCGCTCCCCGGCGGCGGAGGCCGGCCGGGAAGGAGCCCAGGCGAGAAGGAGCAGCGGCAGGTAGCGGAGCATGGTCGTTTCCTCTCGGTCGGTCGGCGGCGGCGGCGCGGCGGCCGCCCGATCACTCCTGGTCGGCCTCCAGCTCGCGCAGGAGCCAGGCGCGGGCCGAGCTCCAGGCGCGCTCGACCGTGCGCGTGGAGACCTCCAGGGCGGTGGCGATCTCCGCGTGGGAGAGCCCGCCGAAGATGCGCAGCTCGGCGACCCGGAAGGGCTGGGGCTCGCTCTTCTCCAGGCGCTCGAGGGCCTCGTCGAGGGCCAGCACCTTCCAGGCGGAGCGCTCCCCGTCGGCGATGTGCTCGCCGAGTGTCCGCCGGACGCCCCCGTCGCGACGGGCGGTCTGCTTGGCCCGCGCGTGGTCGACGAGCACGCAGCGCATGGCTCGTGCGGCGACGCGCACGAAGTGGGTGCGGTCTTGCCAGTCCGGGTCGGCCAGGGCGGACAGCTTGAGCCAGGCCTCGTTCACCAGGGCCGTCGACTGCAGGGTGTGCTCGGGGCCCTGGGCGCGCATCATCGCCCGCGCCCTGCGCTGCAGGTCGCCGTAGAGGTGCTCGTAGAGCTCCCCCTCCGCCTCGGCGTCCCCGGCGGACATGCGCTTGAGGAGCACGGTCGTGCGGTCGGCGGGGTCGTGGGCCATGGCAGCGTCGGCGGCGTCGGGCGCCCGGCCATTCTCCCGCTCCCGCGCCGTTCCCTCAAGCGTCCCTCCCGCGGCGAGCCCCCGATCGTCGCCTGGAGCGGCTGGACGCGGGACGGCGCGTCTGCCACCGTGGCGCCGCGTCACCCGAACCCGACTCCCCCGTGCAACGCCTCACCTCCGCCCTGCTCCTCGCCGCCTCCTGCGCCTGCCTCAGTGCTCCCGAGGCGACCTTCGACGTCCTCCTGCGCGGCGGCGTCGTCTACGACGGCACCGGAGTCGTCCCCTACACCGCCGACGTCGCCATCGAGGGCGACCGCATCGCGGCCATCGGCGACCTCTCCGGGGCCACGGCTCGGCTCGAGCTCGACGTCAGGGGCAAGGCCGTCGCGCCCGGCTTCATCAACATGCTGAGCTGGGCCGTCGAGAGCCTGATGGTGGACGGGGACTCTTTGAGCGACGTCAGCCAGGGCGTGACCCTCGAGATCTTCGGAGAGGGCTGGTCCCCCGGGCCGCTCACCCCGGCCATGAAGGCGGACCTGCTCGAGCAGCAGGGCGACCTCGTCTACCCGGTGGAGTGGACGACCCTGGCGGAGTACCTCGAGCAGCTCGTCGAGCGCGGCGTGTCCCCCAACGTGGCCTCCTTCGTCGGCGCCACGACCGTGCGCATCCACGAGCTCGGCTACGCCGACCGTGCGCCGGACGGCGACGAGCTCGCGCGCATGTGCGAGCTCGTGGAGGAGGCGATGGAGGACGGCGCCCTGGGCCTGGGTTCGTCGTTGATCTACGCCCCCGCCTTCTACGCGCAGACCGAGGAGCTGATCGCCCTGGCGCGGGTCGCGGGCGCCCACGGCGGCCGCTACATCACCCACATGCGCAGCGAGGGCAACCGGCTCCTCGAGGGGCTCGAGGAGGTGATCCGCATCGCCCGCGAGGCGGGCGTGGCCGCACAGGTCTACCACCTCAAGGCCGCCGGCCGGGAGAACTGGTCCAAGCTCGACGAGGTCATCGTGCGCATCGAGGCCGAACGAGCCGCCGGCCTGGACCTGTGCGCCGACATGTACACCTACACCGCCGCCGCCACGGGCCTGGACGCCGCGATGCCGCCCTGGGTGCAGGAGGGCGGCTACGAGGCCTGGGCCGCGCGCCTGCGCTCCCCCGAGGTGCGCCGGCGCGTGGCGCGAGAGATGAGCACCCCGTCGGACGAGTGGGAGAACTTCCTGCTCGCCGCCGGGGATCCCTCGCGGGTGCTCCTGGTCGGCTTCCAAAACCCCAACCTCAAGTCGCTGACCGGCAAGTCCCTGGCGGAGATCGCCCACCTGCGCCGGCGCTCGGTCGAGGACACGGCCATGGACCTGGTCGTCGAGGACGGGAGCCGGGTCGAGGCAGTCTACTTCCTGATGTCGGAGGAGAACGTCCGCCGCCAGATCACCCTCCCCTGGATCGCCTTCGGCTCCGACGCCGCCTCCCTGCGACCCGGCGGGCCGTTCCTGCTCTCCAACCCTCACCCGCGCGCCTACGGCAACTTTGCCCGCCTGCTCGGCCGCTACGTGCGCGACCTGCGCTTGATCCCCCTCGAGGAGGCCGTGCGCCGCCTGACCTCCTTCCCCGCCGAGAACCTCGGCCTGGAGGGCCGCGGTCGCCTGGAGGTCGGCTACTTCGCCGACGTCGTGGTCTTCGATCCCGACGAGGTCGCCGACCACGCGACCTTCGACGATCCCCACCAACTCTCCACCGGCGTCGAGGAGGTCTTCGTCAACGGCGTCGCGGTCCTGCGCGCGGGCGAGCACACCGGCGCAAGGCCCGGCCGCGTCGTGCGCGGCCCCGGCTGGCGCGGCCGGGAGCGCTGAGCCTCGCTCCGGCGACGGCTAGGGTACGAAGCGTACCTCGAGCCCGTTGGAGAGGTTGAAGCCGCCGCCGCACGGCGAACCGGCCGGGTCGCGGTACCAGGCCTGGAGGCGGCGCACGTCTCCGCGCTCCCAGCCACCGGCGCCGCCGAGGTCCGGACCCCAGAAGGCGCGTCCCGCCCCGTCGGCGATCCCCACGCCCAAGCGCCGGACGTCACCGCCCACGCAGCGCAGACCGTCCCCGAAGGCCGCGCCCGAGCCGCCTTCGACCGCGTTCTCGCCGCTGAAGAGCAGGACCGGCTGGCCGCCCGGGACGCCGGTCACGCCCGCGACCAGATCATCCGCGGAGGCGCTGCTCGTTCCCGTGCACAACAGGACCGCCCCCGCGCCCGTCGAGTTCGCACAGCCGCCCTCGCTCGCCTCGTTGCCGCAGGGGCAGGCGCTGTGGGCGCCGGTCCCCGCGCAGAAGGCGAGCGGCCCTCGCTCAGGCGGGTGCATCATGACGTCGTGCCGGGCCGGGCCGCTCATCCAGAAGGTGAACTCCTCGACGTCGACCCAGTCCACGTCGTCGTCGCCGTCGAGGTCGGAGAGGTTGGCGGGGAACTCGAGCGCCGCCGGTCCGAAGCCCGTGAAGGCCACCTGCAGGGCCTGGAAGTCGGCCAGGTCGCGGTCCCCGTCACCGTCCCCGTCGCCGGGCGTGTCGACCACGAGGGAGGGGACGCGCTCGACCCGGTAGATCATCGCTCCCGGCGTCGTGCCGTCCGGCGACGGCCAGGCGGGGCCGGCGTCGAGGAACCAGACCGGCTCCCCGTTGGCGTCCACCTCGATGATGTTCGCCTGGGCGCCGTCGTTGGTGAGCGTGTGCCCGCCGGGCAGGCGGTCGGCGTCCCCGACCGCCGGTGCGTAGGCCGGCGTCACCAGATCGTCGAGGGTCAAGCCGTACTCCCAGACGATGGCCGCCGTCGGAGGATCGGCGTGCGGATCGTAGGCGATCTCTACCGCACGGGACTGGCGCACGGCGCTCTCGGGCTCGATGAAGTTGCCGTTGTCGTAGACCAGGAGGTTCCCGCCCGGAAGGAACTGCGGCGCGTGCTGGGCGGAGAACAGGTTGTCCCCGAACCCGGTCGGCACGTCGCCCGAGGGGAACGAGTCCTCGCCCATCTGCCACAGGACGCCGCCGGTGCCGCGGTCGACGGCGATCAGCCGGCTCTGGCGTCGCAGGGAACAGACGATCACGTCGCTCGAGGGGTCGAAGGCCAGGGCGTTGGTGTGGGTCCAGTCCCCGCCCGGTCCGGGCCAGTTGGGGTGGTCGGGAGGCAGATGGTCGTCGAGAGCCACGTGGTCCATCAGCGACCACTGGAAGAGCACTTCCTTGGTATGCCGATCGATCTCCTTGACGACCTCGCTCTGCCACCAGCGGTTCTGGACGCCTCCGTAGGAGACCCAACGGTTCTGGTATTCCAGCCACAGCATCGAGGCGCCGCCGGCGCCCTCGCGCGGCATCTGCAGCACCTCGTGGTGGATGCCCACGCGCTCCACGTCGCCGAGGGACTCGCCGCACCAGTTGTTCGGTGAAGCCCAGACCGCAAGGCCGTCGAGGGTCAGGACGGCCGCCGTGCGACACAGGTCCGCCGCGCCGGGATCGGGCGTCTGCAGGTTGGTCAGGAGCGTGCCGTCGTCGAGCAGGCGCGTGTCCCCCACGGTCGAGCTCGCCACGTGCAGCTGCAACACCAACCGGGCCGACTCGTCGACCCCCAGGACGAAGCCGTCGGAGGCGCCCGCGCGGTTCATCGACCACAGGGTCACCCCGGGCTCGGGCGGATCGGCGCCTGGTGGCACGACCAAGGTCATCGGCGGCACGCCAGGGTGTACCGGGAGGGTCGAGAAGCGGTGCACTGCGCTCTCCTTGCCGATGCCCGACGGCCCCACGCGACCCTTCACGCGCCAGGCGTAGTCGCGCCCGAACTCCAGGCCCTCGGTCACGACCGCCCGCGGCTGAGGCCCGGGGACGTAGACCTCCGTGACGGGCAGGCCGCTGTCGAAGGGCGCCGCGCTGCCGTCGTCCTCGACGAACTCGAGGGTGTAGGCGCCGGCGTGCTGTGGGAAGGGCTCCCAACGAAAGCGCAGGTGGAGACGGTTCAGCTCCGCGCCCTCCGCGGGCCGGACGACCTCCTGCTGGGCAGTGCAGAGGGCTGCGGCACAGACCAGCGCGGTGAACCGGAACGAGAGCTTCACGGGACCGTCACGGTGATCGAGGGCTGGTCCAGCCGGACGCGCGCCCACGCGACCCGCGACCACAGCGGAGTAGGGTTGGCCTCGACCAGACAGGTCGCCCGCGCGCCGGCGATGCGGAAGGTGTACTCGCCCGAAGCCTGGGGGATCTTGAGCTGGCCGCGTGCCAGGAGCTCGCCCTGGGGCGCGTGGCCGATCCCCAGGGCGAGGCTGGGGTCCTGGCCCTGACAGATGTCCTCGTCGGGACCGACGCACGGCCCGACTCGGCCGAAGGTGTTCTGCGCTCCGCCGATCTGCGCCAGGTCGCGCTGGCCGGCCGGGCCGCAGGGGGTCCCGCCGTAACCCGACCCCCACGGATCGGCCGAGGGGTTGGTGAAACCCGCCGGACGGTCGAACTCGTTCATGCCCGACGGCGCCGCCTCACCCGCGGGCAGGTCGAAACTGACGGGGTTCCCCGCGTCCTGGCGGAGGTCGACGGCGAAGGACGCCAGCCCGAAGTTGTCCTCGGGGCTGACGCGGGCGCTGATCGTCCACTCGACGACGCTCCCCCCCGCCACGTCCGCGCCGTCCTGGGGCGAGGTCAGCTGGAAGGCCGCCAGGGGGCCATCGGGAACCGGGGAGCGGCCGAAGGGGGAGACGACCAGCAGGCACAAGGCCGCGGCGGCGATCGACGGAATCTGCTTCAAGGGGGGGGGACCGGCGAACCCTCGGGCGCCGCCGGAGGCGGCCGAGGGCACGCCGACCGACCGCGCGGGGCGGGGGATTCCCAGCCTAGCAGCACTCCCCGATTCCCGCTTGGGCGCCGCGCGCTGCGCCCGCGCGCCCGATCCCCGGCGGGCTTGGGCGCTCCCCTATGCGCCCAGAGCGTCGGTCAGGGCGTCGCCGGGGGCGACGTCCAGGGCACGACGGCCCGGGCGGAACAGGCGCGCGGGACCGCCGAACAGCTCTACGGACTCGCCGCGGACCACCAGGTGCGTCCCCTCCCAGAGACCGACGACCGGCCGCTCGTTCCACTGGTGGTACTCGGCGATGCGGTCGTCGCGGGTCTCGCCGAAGTGCTCCTGGAGCTCGTCGCCGTCGCGCACCAGGACCTGCCCCGCGAAGTAGTGCGGGTTGATCTGGAAGTCGACCAGACCCAGGGTCTCGTGGGAGGCGGGCTGCACGATCGGCATGTCGTTGGTCGTGCACAGGGTTGGGCAGGCGACGTTGCTCCCGGCGCTGACGCCCATGTACGGCATGCCCCCTGCCACCCGCCGGCGGATCGGCTCCAAGAGGCCGAGCCGCTGCAGGTGGTCGACGAGCAGGAAGGTGTTCCCGCCGCCCACGTAGATCGCCTCGGCCTGCTCGACCGCCGCGACCGGGTCTGTGGCCCGGTGCAGCCCGTCGAGCGGGAAGCCCGCGCCGAAGCCCTTCTCGGCCATGGCGCTCACGACGGCGTCGTGGTCCGCGACGGCGTAGGGAACGAACAAGATGCGCTCGACCCCCGCGAAGTGCTCGCGCATGGCCCCGAAGAGCAGCTCGCGGCGCTCGGGTTCCCGGTAGCCGCCGCTTCCCAACAGCAGTCTTCTCATGGGAGGGATCTTCGCCGGGCGGCCGTCCCTCGTCGAGCGCCGTGCCCCGTTTCCACGGGCGGTCCTTCGCGCCGACCGCGGGGGCATGTACCGCCCGGAGAAAAGGGGTAGGCTCTCCCTTCCCCGCGGGCGATGGCCCGTTCCCGCCGCAACCTCTTCAAGGAAACACCGATGCGCCACCTGCCGACCACGCTGCTCTCCCTGGGGCTGGCCCTGGGGTTCGCCGGCCTCTGCGCCTGCACGAGCGAAGCGACCTACGAGGTCGAAGACGCCAAGACCGTCACCCTCGACATCACGGGCATGACATGAGAGGTCAACTGCCCCCCGGCGGTGCAGGATGCACTCGCCACCGTTGAAGGCGTCGAGGGCGTGGAGATCGACTTCGGCGCGAAGTGCGCCATCGTGACCTGCTCGTCCGACGCGGACACCGCGGCCCTCGTGGGCGCCCTCGAGGGCACGAAGTTCTCCGCAACCCTAGCGGGCGAGTAGCCCGCGGCTCAGGAGTCCGACCGGACGGCCCGCCCCTCGCGGTAGCGCGAGAGGTGGGCCTCGAGCTTCCCGACGAACTCGTCCAAGAGCGGGTTGCCGTCCATCTTGCGGGCCTCGGCGATCGCCTTCTCCGCGGTCTCGGCGGCCTCGGCGAACTCCCCCGCCTCGGCCAGGGCGCCCGCCAGGATCTGCAGGGCGTTCGGGTCGAGGTAGCGCGTCCCCTCGCACAGCCAGCGCCCGATGCGCACGGCCTCCGCGCCGTCCCGCACCGCCTCGTCGGGGCAGGTGGCCAGGAGCCAGGCGAGCTGGCCGCGGGTGTAGGGGTCCATCGGGATCCGCGCGGCGCCCGTGCGCAGGGTCGTCGCGCTGGCGGCGAAGTCCCCCAGGTCCGCCTGGGCTCGGGCCAGGCTGGTGTAGGCCGAGGCGAGGTCGGGCTGCTCGGCCAGGACGCGCTCGAAGTCAGCGACCGCCAGCTCCAGGCTCCCCGCGCTCCCGTGCAGGACTCCCCGCTCGTAGCGAGCGCGGCTGAAGGTCGGGTGCGCCTCCAGGAGAGCGTCGAAGACCTCCACCGCCTCGACCGTGCGCCCCAGCCCCTTGTGCCCCATGGCCAGGTTGAAGGTCGCGTCGGGCTGGTCGGGCATGGCCGCGGCGCTCTCGGCGAGCAGCTCGATCCCGCGCTCGGCTTCCCCGCGTTCCACCAGGAGCAAGCCCAACATGTTCGCCGCGGCGTGCAGGGTCGGCTCCAGCTCCAGGGCCCGCTCGATGGACGCGACCGCCGCCTCGCCGTCGCCGCGACCGGCCAGCAGATTCCCCAGGGCCAGGTGCGTGCGCGCCTCGCCCGGCTCGAGCTCCAGGGCTTTGCGGTAGCTCTCCAGAGCGCCGTCGCCCAGTCCGGCCGTCTCCTGGCAGTGGGCCTGGGCCTCCCACAGGCGCGCGGAGTCCGGCTCGGCGCGGAGGGCCTCGGTCCAGATCGCCAGGGCGGCGCCCGGCTCGCCGCGCCGCAGGTGGCGCTCGCTCTGCGCCCGCCGCCAGCGCAGGCTGCGACCGTGGGCCCAGCCGAGGTGGTCGCGCTCGGGATCGGCGACCGGCTCCCGGTCGGCTCGCGCTCCCGCCCCCTCGGCGTGGCGCGCCGCCTCGGCCTCCTCGCCCAGACGACGCGCGACCTCCGCGGCGAGGCCGTGGACCTCGTCGCTGCGCAGCGTCCCCTGGTGGGCCCGCGCGAGGTGTTCGCGCGCCAGGGCCGGCTCATCCCGTCCCAGGGCGACCTTCGCCAACCCCAGGTGCGCCGCGGTCAGGTCGGGGTCGAGCTCGAGGGCCCGCGTGAACGCGACCTCTGCCTCGTCGAGGCGCTCGAGCTGCAGGGCTCCGTGGCCGAGGTGGAAGTGCAGAGGCGCGTGCCCCTCGCGCAGGCGCGCGGCGCGCTCGAGTTGCTCGAGGGCCGCCGCCTGGGCGTCGATCCGCAGGGCGAGCCCCAGGAAGTAGGCCCAGCGGAACTCCTCGGGGGCGAGGCGCACCGCCTCGCGGTAGCAACCCAGGGCCTCGGGCACCATCGCGTGCACGTCGAAGGCGATCCCCAGCTCCCCCCAGGCGGCGGCCGAGGGAGCCGACTCCACCGCGGCGCTCCGCTCCGCGAGGAGGGCGGCGACGGCGGGCTCGAGGGCCTGCGCATCGATCTCGGGGGGAGCGAGCGCATCGGGAGCCCCGCCGCAGGCGGAGACGACGATCGCCAGGAGCGCGGACGGCAGAACAAAAGAGGAGAGCACGGTGCTCTGGCGCATCACGAACCGGTTCCCTTTCGGAGCACGACGGTCTGGTCGCTGGTCGGGGGGGCGAAGGACTCCCCGCGGCCGTCGGGCCAGCGCACGCGCAGGCCGTCGACCGGGGCGGTCAGGCCGAAGTATACGGCTCCGTCGCCGCTGGAGAGGTAACCCCTGCAGCGGGAGACGGTCCGGTGCTGGAGGCGGCCGCCGCTCTCCAGGAGCACGACGGCGCCGGGGACCTCGCGACCGAGCTTCGGGTCGAGGGCGACGACGGCCAGGGGCCGCCCGTGGCGGGGCGCCTCGTTCCGCAACAGGCGCACCGAGCCGTCGGCGAAGGTCAGGACGAGGTCGACGTCACCGTCGCGGTCGAGGTCTCCCGTCGCCAGGCCGCGCCCCACACCGGAAACGCTCAGGGCGCCGGCGCGGTCGCAGGAGAGCAGCTCGAAGCGGCACGCGCCCTGGTTCAGGAACAGGAGGCCCGCCTCGGCGTAGGCGGCCCAGTCGCCGCCGGCCGCGCTCGCCGGCGCCGGTCCGCGCTGGATCCGTCCGTCGGCCACGGCTAGGTCGAGGTCCCCGTCGAGCTCGAGGTCGAGCCAGTCCACGCCGAACCCCGTGCGGTCGCTGCTGGCGGCCCCCAGGCCCGAGCCCGGCGTCTCGTCGGCGAAGCCGCCGCCCCGGCGCTGGCGGTAGAGGGTGTTGGTCTCCCCGGCGAGGTGGGTCAGGAGCCACTCCTCGCGCCCGTCGCCGTCCACGTCCCCGGCGGCGACGCCCATGCCGGCCTCCGCGCGGCCGACGCCGTTGAACGCCAGACCGAGGGCGAGGGCGCGCTCCTCGAAGCGCCCCGGCGCGACCTGCAGCCAGGCGAAGTTCGCCTCGCCGTCGTTGGCGACGAAGGCGTCGACCCGCCCGTCCCCGTCGAGGTCGCCCAACCCCAGGCCCAGCCCCTTGCCCGCGCGGGCCCCGATGCCCGCCTCGGCGCTCACGTCGCGGAAGGTCCCGTCTCCCTGATTGCGATAGAGGACGTCGGGCAGGCCGTCGAAGCGCTGCGGCCCCGGGAAGTCGGTCAGCCCGTCCGAACCGCGACGCGCGGCGTCGTGGTCGTAGGCGAGGTAGCGGGTCACGAACAGGTCGAGGAATCCGTCGCCGTCGTAGTCGACGAAGCCCGCCGAGGCCCCCCAGCCCGCGGTCGCTACGCCCGCCTCCTCGGAGACGTCTTCGAACCGGCCGCCGCCGAGGTTGCGGAGCAGGCGGTCGGGGCCGAGGTTGGTCACGTACAGGTCGAGGTCCCCGTCGTTGTCGACGTCGCCGACCGCGACGCCCATGCCGCAGCCGGTGTCGGCGGCGCCCCCTCCGCCCTCGGCCGGAACGAACTGCCCGTCGGCCTCCTGTCGCAGCAGCAGGTTCGGCGCTCCTGAGCCCGCGGCGCCGCCCCGGACCAGGTACAGGTCGAGGTCGCCGTCGCCCTCGAGGTCGAACAGGGCGCAGCCGCCGCCCATGCTGTCGGCCATGTGGAACTCGCGAGAGAAGGGCCGGTGGGCGAGGCCGTCGAGGCCGACGGCGGCGGTCGCGTCGACCAGCCAGGGCGCCTGCGCGCCCGGCGTACCGCCACAAGCGGCGCAGGCCGCCAGGGCGAGCGCGGCAGGGTGCGCGGGGGAGGTGGGGCGCGCGTGCGAGGAGGGAGGGCGGACCGTCAAGCGCTCCCGAGGATAGCGGCCCGCGTCCCTCGACGCTCCCGGGAGGGGCGCTAGAATCGCCGCTCGCGCCGCCCCCACCCCATGCCCAACGCCCCCGCTCCCGCTCCCGCCGGCCGCACCTTCGCGGCGGTGCTCGCAACGGGCCTGCTCCTGGCCGCGCCCGCCTGCTCACCGGACCCCCGGCACACGCCGCCTCCCGCCGCGGGAGCCGCACAGCTCGCCGAGCTCGGCGAGCTGCTCGCTCGCACGAGCGACCTCGGCAGCGAGGTGGCCGACGAGGAGCGGATCCTGCTCGAGTCCCTGCTCCTCGACATCCTGCCCGCCACCGGGCAAGGCGACTCCAGCGGGCACGAGTGGCAGGTGCGCTTCGACACCCAGTTCCGCTACGCGGAGCTGTTCTGGGCGCGCACGAGCGATCACGTGCCCCAGGCCCGCATCCACCTGCGCTACCGCTCGGACCTGACCGAAGAGCAGCGCGCGGGTTGGGGCGAGGAAGAGCTCCTGTACCGGCCGGCGTCTTCGGGGACGGGGAGGGAGGAGCGCGCGCCTCTCTCGTTCCCGGCCATCCCCGCCGCCAAGCACTACTTCGTCCTGGTTGGCGCCGTCGAGCTGCGCGCCAGCGCCCTGACCGCCGAGTGGGCGAACCCGGCGCGCCTCAAGGTGCTGTTGCGCACCTTCCCACTCGAGGAGATCGCGCGCTTCTGACCCCCGGCTCCCGCCCCCACGAGCATGAACCTCGCCATCGTCACCGGAACCAGCCGCGGCATCGGAGCCGCCGTCGCCCGCGAGCTCACGGCGCGGGGCTGGAGCGTGATGGGCTGCGCCCGGGGGCCCGCCGCCGACGGCCTGGCGGGCGCGCGCTACCACCACAGGGAGCTCGACCTGTCCGACGCAGCGGCCGTCGAGGAGTGGTTCGAGGGCGAGTTCCTGGCCGTCTCGCGCCTCGCCGAGGCGGGGCGCGTGGGTCTGGTGAACAACGCCGCCGTGCTGGCCTGCAGCCTCGTGCGCGACGTAGACCTCGCCACGGCGGCCCGCGCCCTCTCCGTCAACGTCGCCGTCCCCGTCTGGCTCACCGGGCTGGTCCTGCGCCACGCTCCCCCTTGTCCGGTGCGCGTCGTCGACCTCTCCTCGGGAGCCGCCACCTCCCCCGTGGCCGGCTGGGCGACCTACTGCGCGAGCAAGGCCGCCCTGCACATGGCGGGCGAAGTGCTGGCGGCCGAGCTAGAGCAGGCCCCCGGCCTCGCCGGGCGAGACCTGCGCGTGGTCTCCTACGCGCCGAACGTCGTCGACACCGCCATGCAGGACGAGCTGCGTGCCCTCGGCGCCGGGAGCTTCCCGCGCCGTGAGGAGTTCGTCGCCATGAAGCGCGAGGGCCTGCTCGTGCAGGCTGCCGGCCCCGCGCGAGAGATTGCCGACCTCTTGGAGCGCGAGGGCCTGCCTCCCCACTCGACCCTGCGGTTCGAACCCTGAGACGGCGAGAGCCGGGACGCCCAACCCGAACGCGAGCCCCGCTCGGAGCGGTTGCGGGGTATGATCGAGTTCCCCCGATGGAAACCCGTCACGAGCAACAAGCCGTGATCGTCGAGCGCTACACACGGGGGGAGGAGATCGCGCACGGCGTCACGCACGGAGTAGGCGCCCTCTTGAGCGTCGCGGGCCTGACCCTGCTGGTGACCCTGACGATCCTCCGCGAGGACACGTGGGCCATCGTCGGCTGCAGCATCTTCGGCGCGACCCTCGTGGTGCTCTACACGGCCTCGACGCTCTACCACTCGATCCTCTCGCCGCGCATCAACCACGCCCTGCGGATCCTCGACCACGCCGCGATCTACCTCCTGATCGCCGGCACCTACACGCCGTTCATGCTCCACGTCCGAGGCCCCTGGGGCTGGAGCCTGTTCGGCCTGGTGTGGGCCCTGGCCATCGCCGGCGTCGTGTTCAAGGTCGCCTCCCCGCGCCGCTTCCGCGAGGCGTCCCTGGCCTCCTACGTCTTCCTGGGCTGGCTCGCCGTGGCTTGCCTCCCCCTGCTCGTCGAGCACCTCGACTCCCCCGGTCTCAAGCTGCTCCTCGCGGGCGGCCTGGCCTACACCGGCGGGGTCGTCTTCTACTCCTGGCGCAGCCTGCCCTACCACCACGCCATCTGGCACCTGTGCGTCCTGCTCGGCAGCGCCCTGCACTTCTTCTCGGTCCTGAGCCTGGTCCAGGCGCGCTGAGCGGGCCCGCACCCCTTGCCCGGGGAGTTCGCAAGGGCGAGGATCCACACACGGTGTGCTTGCGGCCATGATCTCCAGCCTCGCTCTCTCCCTGCTCCTGGCTACCTCGTCCGCCGCGCGTGCCGAACAGCCGAACATCCTGTGGCTGTCCTGCGAGGACATCGGGCCGGCCCTGGGCTGCTACGGCGATCCTCACGCGATCACGCCCCACCTCGACGGCCTCGCCGCGGACGGCGTGCGCTACACGCGCGCCTTCACCATCGCCGGGGTCTGCGCGCCTTGCCGCTCGAGCATCATCACCGGGGTCAGCCCGACCTCCCTCGGCACCCACCCGATGCGCTGCGAGGTCGCCCTGCCCGACCACGTGCGGCCGTTCCCCGCCCTCCTGCGCAAGGCGGGGTACTTCTGCACCAACAACTCCAAGACCGACTACCAGTTTCGCGCTCCCGCCGACACCTGGGACCGCAGCGGCAAGGGCGCCCACTGGCGCGCGCGCGAGCCCGGCCAGCCCTTCTTCGCCGTCTTCAACTTCACGGGCTGCCACGAGAGCAGCATCGCCGACGAAGCCAAGTACGCCCGCGTCACCGCCGACCTGGATCCGGCCGAGCGCCGTGATCCCCGGCGCATCACGCCGCCGCCCTACTACCCCGACACGCCGTTGGTGCGCGAGGACCTGCGGCGCTACCACGAGCTGATCACCGCCATGGACCGCTGGGTCGGGCGGCGCCTAGCGGAGCTGGAGGCCGGCGGCGCCGCCGAGAACACGATCGTGTTCTTCTGGTCCGACCACGGGGCGGGGCTGCCGCGCGCCAAGCGGTGGGTGTACGACTCGGGCACCCGCGTACCCCTGATCGTGCGTATCCCCAAGGGCCTGCGGGAGGCCTTCGGCGGCGCGCCCGGCACCCTCGCCGACGAGCTCGTGAGCTCGGTGGACCTCGCCCCCACGGTCCTGCGCCTGGCCGGGGTCCCGCTCCCCGCGCACCTCCAGGGGCGGGCGTTCCTCGGGGACGAGCTCTCGCCGCCGCGCGAGTTCGTGTTCGGCGTGCGCGATCGCATGGACGAGCGCAACGACGTGGTGCGCAGCGTGCGCGGCCCGCGCTTTCGCTACGTTCGCCACTTCGAGCCCTGGAAGCCCTTCGCCCAGTACCTCAACACGGCCGAGAAGGGCGCGACGATGGGCGAGCTGCGGCGCCTGCACGCCGCCGGGAAGCTGCCCCCCGCCGCGGCGCGGTTCATGGCGCCCGGCAAGCCCCGCGAGGAGCTCTACGACCTTGCCGCCGACCCGTACGAGGTGGACGACCTCGCCACAGCGCCCGAGCACGTCGAGCGGTTGGCGGTGATGCGCACGGCCCTCGTCGACTGGATGATCGAGCGCCGCGACCTCGGGTTGATCCCCGAGTCCGATCTGTACGAGCGCGGGCGCGCGGTCGGCTCGCGCTGGGACGTCCTGCGCGGCGTGGGGGGCGAGGCCCTCTGCCGGCGGCTCATCGCGGCCGCCACCCTGGCCGCCGAGTCAGGTGCACCGGCGCGCGAAGCCCAGACAGCCCTGCTCGGCGAGGAGGACGCGGCCCTGCGCTACTGGGGGGCGATCGGCTTGGGAAACCAGGCGCGGCTGGGCGAGGCCGCCACCGAGTTGGCCGCGCTCCTGGACGATCCCGCGGCCTGCGTGCGCATCGCCGCCGCCCGGGCCTTGGCGCGCTCGCAGAGGGTGGAGCGCGCCCTGTCGGTGCTCGTCGCCGAGCTCTCCGGCCCCAACCCCTGGGCGCGCCTCGAAGCCGTCGGGGTCCTCGACGACCTCGACGAGGCCGCCCGCGGCACTCTCCCCGCCCTCGAGGCCGCCCTGCTCGATCAGCCCAACAAGTACATCGTGCGCGTCGCCAACCGGGCGCGCAACGAGCTCTTGGGCACCGGGCACGAGGTGCCCTGAGCCGTCCGCCTCACTCCTCCATGAGCGCCGCGGCGCGCTCGCGCAGGCTCGCGTCGGGGCTGTCGCGCAGGATGCGCCGCAGATCCGCGCGCGCCTCCGTCTCTCGACCCAGGGCGCGATAGGCGCGGGCACGGCCGAAGACCGCCGAGCCCCGAGCCGGCGCCAGGGTCAGGGCCCGATGGAAGGCCTCGAGGGCCTCCGCCGGTCGATCGAGCTCGAGCAGACACCGCCCGCGGCCTTCGCGGGCGGAGGGATCCGCGGGCGCTAGGGCGATCACCCGCTCGTAGCCGGCGAGGGCCTCGCTCGCACGACCGGTCTCGCGCAAGAGGGCGGCGCGCAGGGCGTGGGCCAAGACGTCGTCGGGGCTCAACGCGATCGCCCGCTCCAGGTCGCCGAGCCGCACGTCCGGCGCCACGTCCCGCCGACCCAGCTCCACGAAGGCCCCGGCGATGTCGCGCAGCTCGACCGTCTCGCAGTTCACCCCGCTCGGCGCGGCCCCCGACGCCCGCTCGGCCCATACCTGCTCGATCAGCTCGATCGAGCGCTCGAAGCTGGTGCGCGCCTCGTCGCCACGCCCCTCGTAGAAGCGCGCCACGCCGAGCTCGTAGTGCGCGCGCATGTTCTGGGGGGCGACCTCGACGACCGAGGCCCACAGGGCCTCCACGCTCAGGTAGTCGCGGTTGCGCCGCACGGTGGTCCAACCCAGGAGCATGGCGGCGAGAGCCAGGGGCACGAAGCCGGGCACACCGGTGCGCGCGCAGAGTCCGCGAGTCGCCCCGACGGCCGCGGCCACCACCCCCGCCAGGGGCAGGTACATGCGGTACTCCACCATCAGGTCGTTGATCGGCACGAAGCTCGAGGAGGGCGCCAGCGTCAGGAGCACCCAAGCACCTGCGACCGTCAGCCAGGGAAGCCGGCGGCGGGCGGACACGCAGGCGATGGCTCCCAGGCCCAAGACCATCGCCGGCAGGCCGACCGCCGCGAGGCCGTAGGCCGCCGGGCGCTGGTAGTCGAAGCACAGCGGGTCGGGCCAGAGGGTCAGGCGCAGGTAGTCGAGCACGATGCCGGGCTGGCTGGCGGCGTAGCGCAACGGCCCCAGGGCGGCGTGCGAGGTTCCCAGGCGCGGCAGGACCAGGAGCGCCCCGGCCGCCATGCTCGCCGCCATCGCGCCGTAGAGCAGGCGCCGGCGTCGCAAGGCCGAGCGCACAGACGGCGCCAGCAGCAGGCCGTCTACCGCCAGCGTGGCCGGGAACACGGCGATCATCGTCTCCTTGGTCCCGCAGCCGGCGAAGAAGCACAGCAGCGCGAGGACGCGCCAGCGCGGCCGATCCTCCTCCTCCCAACGCGTGACCGAGTAGACGACTCCCAGGAAGAAGAGCGCCATCAGGGACTCGCCGCGCTGCCAGAGGTAGGTGACGGCCATGGTCGAGAGCGGATGGACGAGCCACAGGAGGGCCACGGCGAAGGCCGAACCATCGGCCCCCCCACCGTGGCGCGCGCCCAGGCGCGGCCCCCGCAGGAGGCGGCGCACGATCCCGAACAGCAGCAGGCCCGATGCGAGGTGGATCGCGATGTTCGTCGAGCGGTAGCCGCGCGGGTCGAGTCCGCCCAGGATGCGGTTGACGGCCAGGGTGGCGTTCAAGACGGGCCGCGTCCCCAGACGGCCCCCGGGAGGCCAGAGGCGTTCGAGGGACTCGTCCTCGACGATGAAGTAGCGGTCGTCGAACTGGAAGGGAGCCGGCAGGGAGTTCCAGTACACCGCCGCCCCCGCCAAGAGCAGCAGCAGAGCGAGCAGCCCGGTCCGCTGCCCGCGCTCGCCCGCGGTCGAATCGTCTGCGCCGCTCATGCTCAACGCCCCAGCAGGCGCCGCGCCTGGGCACGCAGGCTCTCGTTGTGCGTCGTGCGCAGGAGGGCCTCCAGATCCTGGCGCGCCTCCTCCTCGAGGTCCATGGCCAGGTGCGCCCGGCCCCGGCCGTAGAGGGCGACGTCGAACCCCGGCTCGAGGGCCAGGGCGCGGTCGAAGGCCGCGCGCGCCTCCCCCGCGCGGCCGAGCTCCAGGAGCGCGAGGCCGCGGTTGGAGCGGGAGCGGGAATCGCCCCCTCCGAGCTCGATGCTGCGATCCAGACAGGCCAGGGAGCGCGCGACCTCTCCGTGGGCCCGCAGGCTGACGCCCAGGTGCATCCAGGCGGCGGCCGAGTCGGGATCGAGCTCCACCGCGTGCTCGAAGGCGTGCAGCCCCGCCGCCGGGTCGGGGGCCAGGCGGCCGAGCCGGAAGAACGCCTCGCCCAGGGTGCGCGGCGGCAGGGCCGCACAGTTCACCCCCCGCCCGGGGGAGCCGGCCTCGACCTCCGCCCGGTGCGAGTTCCCCAGCCTCAGGGCGGTCTCGAGCGCCTCCGAAGCGCCCGCCCGATCGCCCTCGCGCAAGGCGATCACGCCCAGCATGTAGTGGGCCCGGTGGTTCTGGGGCGCGACCTCGACGACCGTGCGCCACAGCCTCCCCTCGCTCGCGTAGTCCAGGTTGCGCCGCGCCGTACCCCAGCCCGACGCCAGGGCGACGGCGCCGAGCAGGACCGGCGGGGGGAGGAACGCCCAGCGACAGAAGGCGCGCCCCGCCCCCACGGCGAGGGCCGCCAATGCGGCCAGGGGCAGGTACATGCGGTACTCGACCATCAGGTCGTTGATGGGCACGAAGCTCGACGTCGGCGCCAGGATCAGGACCACCGTCACGCCGCACAACCCGATCCACGAGCCCCGCGCCAGCCCGCGCACGCAGGCGAGCACCAGGAGGGCCACGGCGATCGTGGGGAGCGCGACCTCCCACGGCCCGTAGGCCGCGGGCCGCTGGTAGTCGAAGCACAACGGGTCGGGCCAACAGGCCAGGCGCAGGTACTCCAGCACGACGCCAGGCTGGCTCGCGGCGTAGCGCAGGGGCCCGATCGCGTCGTAGGAGGTGTCCATGCCGGGGACCACGACGGCCGCCCCGGCGACCAGGGCGGCCGCCATCGCCCCGTACAGCCAACGCCTGCGAGCGAGGGCGGCGCGCACCGAGGGTGCGATGAGCGTCCCGTCGAACAGGACGGCGACCGGCAGGACCGTCACCATCGTCTCCTTGGTGCCCAGCCCCGCGAAGAACGCGGCCAGGGCCGCGGCGGACCACGCCCGGCGCCTCCCGCCCTGGGCGGCGCGCACGATCGAGTACAGGACGGCCAGGAAGAACAACCCCATCAGCGACTCGCCGCGCTGCCAGACGTAGGTCACCGCCATGGTCGCGAGCGGATGGAGGAGCCAGAGCAGGGCGACCGCGAAGGCGATGGGAGCCGCGTCGGTCCCCAAGCGCTCTCCCAGGCGCGGCCCGCTCAAGGTCCGCCGCAACAGGCCGAACAGCAGCAACGCGGCGCACAGGTGGATCGCGACGTTGGTGGCGTGGAACCAGCGCGGATCGAGCCCGCCGAGGATGCGGTTGGCCGCCAGGGTGGCGATCAGCACCGGTCGCTGGGCGTGACGGCCCCCCGGAGGCCAGAGCCGCTCGAGAGTGTCGTCCTCGACGATGAAGTAGCGGTCGTCGAACACGAAGGCCGCCGGGATGGCGGTCCAATAGGCCGCGGCCCCGGCCAGGACCAAGAGCAGACCGAACACCCGCGTCGAGGGACGCCGCGTGCCGGGCTCGGGGGCGGTCTCGCTGGCGGACGTCATGAGGTCGGCGGGCGCCGCTCAGCCGCACCCCCACCCGCCGAGCCTCCGGCGAAACGGGCGACGAACCAGGCCGCGCACGAGTACAGGTAGTAGACCTGATGGAACAGGATCCCGACCACGGCCAATCGGGGGCCGCCGCCGCGGAGCAGCGTCCCGGCCAGGGGAAGGTTGGCGAGGAAGGCGGCCGCGCCCAGGGGCAGGAACACTGGCACGTCCGTCGCACCGCTGATGGCGAGGGGGATGCTCGCGGCCCAGGCGAGGGCGAGCAGGGCGCGCGCGCGTTCGGTCGCGCCCACGTTCAGGTCTCCGAAGGCCCCGGGGTGTTCGCGCATCATGCGCGCCCAGGGCAAGGCGCGTTGGAAGACATCGGTGCGCACCACCGAGCTCCAGGTCCAGACCTTGCGGTGGCAGCCGAGGAGGGTCGGGTCGCGCCGGATCAGCCCCCCCGCCGCCCGCAGGCGCCGGCCGAGGTCGATGTCCTCGACGCTGGGCTCGGCGAAGCGCGTGCCGTCGAACCCGCCGACCTGGTCGAAGGCGCTGCGACGCACCGCTCCCAGGCCCGCCCAGAACGTCGCCGCGTCCGCGCTCGGAATCCGGTGGACGTGGTGGTGGCGCAGGTTCATGTATCGGCTGGCGAGGTTGCGGGCGGCCGGAGAGTCGTCGTAGGACCCGTAGAGCGCCGCCGGACCGTCCTCGGTGAAGGTCCGGGCCACCCGCTCGACGGCGTCGGCGTGGACGACCACGTCCGCGTCCACGAACAGGAGCACCTCTCCCCCGGCGGCCGCCGCGCCGAGGTTGCGGGCCGCGGCCGGGCCGACGGGCCGCTCGGCGCTGCGCAGCACGCGCGCGCCCAGGTCCGCGGCGGCCTCGCCGGTCCCGTCGGTGGAGCCGTCGTCCACGACGATCACCTCCTCCAGCAGGCCCCGACCGGCCTCGATCAGGGCGGGGAGGCAGTGCCCCAGATGGGTTCGGGCGTCGTGTGCGGGCACGACCGCCGTGATCGTGGGCAGCGCCTCCGCCATCGCCGCGTCAGTCCCCGCCGTTCGAGCGCGAGTCGGGGCCCAGGCGGTTGTAGAGGTGGGCCAGGCTGAACCCGAGGATGCCCCCGAAGAGGAATCCGTAGAACCCGCCCAGGAGGCTGCCGCCCCAGGTCACGGTGTAGCCGGGGAAGTAGTTCGAAAGGAGCCCCAGGTGGGCGCCGACGTTCTCCCCGCCGCGCACGACGAGCCAGGCGGTCATGACGAAGAGCACGGTCCCGCAGGCGCTGCCCATGACCAGGGCCATGACCCGCGCCCGCAGACGCACGACGGCCTCCCTGATCAGGCGCTGCTCGGCCTCGCGGACCGCCTCTTCCTCGCTCAAGCGTGCTCTCCTTCGAGGACTCCCAGGGCGCTCCGCCGCTCGATGCGGCGCAGGAGCCTGCGCAGTTCCGCGGCGGTCAGGCGGTTGATCACCTGCGCCAGGAGCCACCCGCCGACGAAGCCGCCGACGGCGGCCTCCGCCAGGCCGACGAACGCTCCGCCCCAGGAGGCGCTGTAGCCGAGGAAGTAGTTACCGAGCAGGGACAGGTTCGGCCCGACGGGCTGGCCCTGTGGCGTGAAGACCACGATCAGGGCCGTCGCCAGCCACAGGACCGCGCCGGCGATGATGCCGAGGGCGCCGCCGAGGGCGAGGGGGTCGTAGCGGCCGAAGGCCCGAGCGAGCTGGCGCTCGAGGGACAAGGCGCCGACGCGGCGCGGCACGAGGCGCTCTCCCGCGGCGGCCTCGGCAGCGGGTCGCTGGGCGGGTTCGCGCAACTGCTCGTGGTAGTCGCGCTCCACGTTCACCGCCCAGATGTCGTGCTCCGCTCCGACGACGTTGCGCGCGGCGAGGACTCCCGTCATCATCGCGTGGTCCTGGTTGTTGTAGCGATGCTGGCCGTTGCGCCCGATCTGCTGCAGGTTCTCGAAGTCGTACATCCACGTACACAGAGTGCGCAAGGCGCTCTTGTACGCACCGTCATACACGGGGTAGGCCTTCTTCATCCGCAGGACGGTACCGTCGGTGATCTCCCCCTCCGATGCCAGCCCCAGCTCGACGATCTCTCGCCGGCCCAGGGCCACCAACTCCTCGTCGGGCGCCGTCCACAGCTCGTCCCCCTCCTGCACGAAGTACTCCAGGCCCAGGGCGGTCCGTGTGTCGTCCGCCACCATGTCCGGGCTCCAGTTCTTGTAGTTCTGGATGCGACCGACGCGCACGGTCGGGGAGTGGATGTAGATCCAGTTGTCCGTGAAGAGCTCGTCGCGGTCGACGATCAGCGCCACGGTGATGAAGTCGCGGTAGCGCAGGGTGCGCGCGGCCTTGCGGACTTCTTCGGGGGGAGGCGGGTCCAACTTCAAGGCCAACTCACCGATCGGCATCGATGAGAGGAACTGCTCGCCGCTGACGGTCTCCTCTGTGCCGTCGGGGCGGCGCACGACGACGTCCACGATGCGGCCTTCACGGTGATGAAGGCGCACTACCGGCGATTCCAGCCGCACGTCGCCGCCGGCCTTTTCGACCAGGGAGGCGCAGCGGGTCCACATCTGCCCGGGCCCGTGCCGTGGGTAGAGGAACTCCTCGATCAGGCTGGTCACGACCTCGCCGTCCTTGCTGCGCGCAGCGCCCAGCAGGGCGTTGCGCAGGGCGACGACCAGGTCGAGGTCCTTGATGCGCTGAGAGGCCCACTCCGCGCCAATCTCCGAGCACGGAATGCCCCAGACCTTCTCGGTGTAGGTCTTGAAGAAGACCTCGAACAGACGCTTGCCGAAGCGATTGCGAACCCAATGCTCGAAGGTGCTCTCCCTGCGAAACGGGAGGACGAGGGCCCGCAGGTAGCTCAGCACCACGAAGACGGACTCCACCACCCCTAGGCCGCGCAGGGCGTTCAACGGCTTGAGGGGGTAGTCGAAGAGCTTGCCGCGGTAGTGGATGCGCGAGAGGCGCGGCCGGACGAGGAGCTCGTCGCCGAGGATCTCCCGCCACAACTCCTCTACGTAGGAGACCTTGGTGAAGAAGCGGTGGCCGCCGACGTCGAAGCGGTAGCCCTTGTACTCGCAGGTGCGCGCCAGCCCGCCGACGATGTCATCGGCTTCCAAGACCACCGCTCGGCGGCCGAGCTTGGAGAGCTCGTAGGCCGCCGTGAGGCCCGCCGGCCCCGCGCCGATGACGACGCACGGCTCGGAGTCTTCTGGCCGATCGCTGGGACCCTCTGCGGCTCCCTTTCGTTGGTTGTTCGGCATCTCGGTCGCAGGGGATGGGGACCGACGGACCAAGGCCCGAGTACATCCTACCCCCGACGAGCTACGCGGGCGGAATAAGAGGAGGCCTCGAGTTCGGCAGCGTTCTAGAATGGGAATGAAGACCTCGACGATGGTCGGGGCCGGACTCGGTCCGCTGCCGCTCCGCCGGCCCGACAGTCCGGGCATGCGAGCTCCCCCTCCCATCCCGGATGTCTTTCCTCACCGCAAGCAAGACGCCCTCCCGCAGGCTGCTCCATGCGCGCGATTTGCTCTTCGAGCTCGTCGTGCGGGACATGAAGCTGCGCTACAAGCGGTCGTTCCTCGGGATCCTATGGACCCTGGTGAACCCGCTCATGCAGTTGTTCGTGTACGACTTCGTGTTCCGGGTCCTGTTCCAGGTCAAGACGCCCAACTACACCGCCTACCTGTTCATCGGCATCACCTCCTGGAACTGGTTCCAGACCGCCGTGCTCGAGGCGACGGGCGCGATCCTGTCCAACCCCGACCTGATCCGACAGCCCGGCTTCCCCTCGGCGATCCTGCCCAACGTCACCGTGGGCTCGCACCTGGTGCACTTCCTGATCACGCTCCCAATCCTGTTCGGGCTCGTGCTCTACAACGAGATCCCGCTCACCGCCGCCGTCTGCTGGCTGCCGGCCGTGATCCTGATCCAGTACCTGTTGACCCTGGGCTTCGCATTGATCGGAGCCTGCATGCACGTGCGCTTCCGGGACACGCAGTACCTGTTGAGCGTGTTCCTGATGCTGGCCTTCTTCCTGACGCCGGTCCTCTATGAGCTCTCGATGGTGCCGGAGCGCTACCACCGCTTCTACCGGCTCAACCCGATGACGCACATGATCGACGCCTACCGGGCCATCCTGCTGCGCGGGGAGAGCCCCGACCTGAACGCCCTGGTGCTGCTGGCCGGCGGTGGACTGGTGCTGCTCGCCCTGGCCTACTCCCTGTTCCACCGCGCCAGCGCCAACTTCGTCGAGGAGCTCTAGGTGTGAGCGGTTCGATCGAAGTCGAGGAGCTCTCCAAGCGCTACCGCCACTGGCAGCGCGACCGGGCGATGACCCTGCAGGAGCTCTTCCAGCGCGGCCTGCGCTTCAAGCTCGGCGAGCGCTACTGGGCCCTCGAGGACGTCACCTTCCAGGTCAAGCCCGGGCGCATGGTGGGCGTGATCGGCCGCAACGGCGCTGGAAAGTCCACCCTCCTGCGCCTGGTCGCCGGCGTCGGCCGAGCGACCTCCGGGACGATCCGGGTCGACGGCCGCATCGGCGCCATGCTCGAGCTGGGGGCGGGATTCAACCCCGAGCTGACCGGGCGCGAGAACATCTACGCGTCGGGAGTCAGCGGCGGTCTCCTGCGCCGCGAGGTTGCGGAGCGCTTCGACTCCATCGTGGCGTTCTCCGAGCTGGAGGAGTTCCTCGAGTATCCCTTGCGCACCTACAGCACCGGGATGCACATGCGCCTGGCCTTCTCGGTCGCCTCCCACATGGAGGCCGACGTCCTGCTCATCGACGAGGTGCTCGCCGTGGGCGACCTCAGCTTCCAGCGCCGCTGCTTCGACCGCCTGTTCCACTTCAAGGAGAGTGGGCACACGGGGATGATCGTCTCCCACTCCGCGGACGCCATCCTGCAGCTGTGCGACGACGCGATCTGGCTCGACCAGGGGCGCATCGTCACGATGGGCCCGGTCGAGGAGGTCGTGCCCCTCTACGTGGAGGCAGCCGATCCCGAGCGGGACGCGGAGGAGGAGGAGGAGGAGGGAGAGGCCGCCGCCGACGCTCCCTTCCCGCCGGCTCCCAGCGAGGACTGAGGGGAGCCGACGCGTCGGCCATGAGCCCTCCCCTGCGCGTCCTCGAGCTGGCCCCCTACCCCGTGCTGCCGCCGGTCGCGGGGGGAAAGATCCGCATCGTCCAGCTCGCCCGCGCCCTCGCGCGCCGCGGGGTCGACCTGACCGTCGTGGCGCCCTTCCACTTCACCCAGCGGCGCGCCCTCGCGGCGGCCGAGCCCTTCCGCCTGCGCCAGGTCCCCTACCCGCCCTTCGGCCTGGCTCCCCTGCTCGTCGATCGCCCGCTCCCCTACGGCGCCCTGGTCTCGGTCCATCCCGGGTACGGCGCCTGCCTGCCGGTCGACCCCGCCGACTTCGATCTGTGCCAGATCGACCACCCCGCCTTCGGCGACCTCGCCGAGCGGCTTCCAGAGCGCCTCCCGGTGGTGTACGGCTCCCAGAACGTCGAGGTCGACTACACCGCGGCCGAGTGCCGCTCGGAGGCCGTGCGCCGCCTCGTCGCCCGGCGCATGGGCCGCCTCGAGGCGCGCCTGGTCGAGCGCGCGAACCTCGTCCTGGCCTGTACGGAGGGCGACCGGCTCCGGTTCGAGGAGCTCTACGGGCTCCCCCCCCACCGCTGCACCGTCGCCCCCAACGGCATCGACCTCGCCGCCGTAGACGCTGCCCTGGCCGCCGCAGATCCGCCTCGGCCGCGCCTGGACCGGCGGGCGGTGTTCACCGGCAGCGACGTGGCCCACAACCGCCGGGCCGTGCGCGCCCTCGTCGAGCGCGTCGCGCCGGAGCTGGCCGGCGAGGTCGAGATCGTCATCGTCGGTCCCTGCGCTCGACGAGCCCCCGGGAGCTCGCCCGCCAACGTCCTCCTCGACCCCACGGGCAGGCTCGCCGACTACGCCACCCCGGGCACGGTCGGACTCAACCCCGTCGAGGGCGGCTCGGGGAGCAGCCTGAAGCTCCTCGACACCCTCGCCCACGGCCTGCCCCTGGTCTCGACGCCCTTCGGCGCCCGCGGCTTCGAGGAGCTCGCCCCCTGGATCACCCGCACGCCAGTCGACGGCTTCGCCGCCGCCCTGCGCGCGGAGGTCCCCTTCCCCGACGGCCTGCGCGAGCGCCTGGGCCCCTATGAGTGGTCCGCGGTCGGTGCGAGGATCCTCGAGGCCTACGGAGGCCTGCGGTGAGCCGCAAGGGCAACACGCGCGCTCCGTGGCGCCTCCTCGCGCTCCCCGTCACCCTTCCCTGGCGCTTCCTGGCGGGCCTGCCGCCCTTCCTGCGCGAGATGCGCGGGTTCTCTCGGCGGGCGCGCTACACCGTCGCTACGCGCGGCCTCGGGGCCCTCGGCTCCGACATCGTCGGCGAGCTCGGCCGACGCCTGCGCCACGGCACCCTGGCGGCCCCGCCCTCGCCCCAGGCCGTGGCCCTCGCCTCCGCCACCGCCGCGCCCGCGGCCGTGGGGAGCGGCCCTCGGCGAGCCCTCGCCTTCCCCTCCGTCGGGGCGCCAGTCGTCTCGGTCGTCGTCCCCGTCTTCGACGAGTTCGAGCGTACCTACACCTGCCTCGCGTCCATCCTCGAGCGCTCCGGCGACGTGCCCTACGAGGTCTTGGTGGTCGACGACGGCTCCACCGACGAGACGCGGGACATCGAGAGCCTCGTGGCGGGCGTGCGGGTCCTGCGCGACGGCACCAACCGCGGGTTCATCGCCGCCTGCAACCGCGGCGCGGCCGAGGCCCGGGGCGAGTTCCTCGTCTTCCTCAACAACGACACCCTGGTCTCCCCCGACTGGCTCGCGGCCCTGATCGCGCCCTTCGGCGGCACGGTCCCCGGCGAGGGTCCGGTCGGGCTCGTGGGGGCCAAGCTCGTCTATCCCGACGGCCGCCTGCAGGAGTGCGGCGGCATCGTCTTCTCCGACGGCAGCGCCTGGAACTACGGTCGCGGCGACGATCCCGCCGACCCGCGCTACGAGTTCGCCTACGAGGCGGACTACTGCTCGGGAGCCTGCATCGCCCTCCAGCGCGGGCTCTTCGAGCGCCTCGGCGGCTTCGACTCCCGCTACGCGCCCATGTACTACGAGGACGTCGACCTGGCCTTCGCCGTGCGCTCTCTGGGGCTGCGGGTCCTCTGCCAGCCGTCCTGCGTCATCGTGCACTCCGAGGGAGGTACGGCGGGCCTCGACGTCGGCGCCGGAGCCAAGCGCCACCAGCTGCGCAACCGCGAGGTGTTCGCCGAACGCTGGAAGGAGGCCCTGACCGAGCAGCCCCCGCCCAACGCCAACCCCGACGCCGCCCGCTACCGCGGGTCGGGAGAGCACGTGCTCGTGATGGACGCGATCACGCCGCGCGTCGACCACGACGCCGGATCGGTGCGCATGACCCACGTGCTCTCGCTCCTCGTCGGGCTCGGATGCCGCGTGACGTTCTTGGCCCTCAATCGGCGCATGGAGGGCGAGCACACCCGCGCGCTCCAGGACAGCGGCGTGGAGGTGCTCTACGAGCCGACACTGAGCTCGGTGGCGGACCACCTGCGCAAGGCCGGAGCCCGCTACGGGACGGTGATCATGAGCCGCGCGGAAGTCGTCGAGGAGGTGCTCGAGGCGGTCCGTCGCCACTGCCCGCGGGCGCGGCGCGTCTTCGACACGGTAGACCTGCACTTCCTGCGAGAGGCGCGCCGGGCCGAGGTCACCGGCGCCCTCGACGAGGAGGCGGTCGCGGCTCTAGAGGCGCGCGAGCTGGAGCTCGCCCGCGCCTGCGATCTCACCCTGGTGGTGAGCCCGACCGAGCGCGAGCTCCTCTCCCGCCTGGCTCCCGACCTCGCCGTCGAGGTGCTCTCGCTGATCGACGAGCGCGAGGCGACCGAGGAGCCCTTCGAGGCCCGCTCCGGCGTCCTGTTCGTGGGCAACTTCCAGCACCCGCCCAACCGGGACGCGATCGGGTTCTACCTGCGCGAGGTCCATCCGCTCGTGATGGAGCGCGAGCCAGCCGCCGAGCTCACGATCATCGGCGCCGAGGTCCCGCGCTCCCTGCGCCGCCTTGCCGGCGAGGGAGCGCGCTTCATCGGTCAGGTGACCGACCTCGAGCCCTGCTTCGCGGCCGCCCGCCTCTCGGTCGCGCCCCTGCGCTTTGGGGCGGGCATCAAGGGCAAGATCCAGACCAGCCTGGCCCTGGGCGTTCCCGTCGTCACGACCGCGGTGGGCGCCGAAGGCATGCCGGTGGAAGACGGCCGCGAGGTCCTGATCGCCGACGATGCCGCCTCCTTCGCCGCCGCCGTCGTCCGTCTGCACGAGGATGCCGGGCTGTGGCGCTCCCTAGCCGATGGCGGGCGGCGCGCCATGCAGGAGCACTACTCTCCCGCGCGGGCTCGCCGGGTCCTCGCCCGGCTCGTCGACGGCGGCGCCCGCCCGCCGCGCGGCCAGCACGCTTGACGCACCCCCCGGCAGGCCGCACCCTTCGCTCGCGACCGAAGGCGACGGGCGTTCGCCTTCCTCGCCAGCCATGACCCGGCCCTCCCTCCCAGCCGACTCCGCGCCGCGGGACTTCGAGATCGCCCGCGCCGACGGCGACCTGCTCTTCGACGCCGAGGGCGGGGCCTACCTCGACCTGTTGAGCGGCGGCGGCACCGTGCTCCTCGGCCACTGCCGGCCGGCGATCGTGGACGCCCTGCGGACCCAGGCCGACACGCTGTGGAACACGGGTGCGGTCCCCGTCGACGTGCGAGCCGAAGCCTCCGCGGCCCTCGAGCGCTTCCTCCCCGGGGCGCTGCGACCGGCCGTCTTCTACTCGACCGGAATGGAGGCGGCCGAGTTCGCCCTGCGCCTGGCGCGACAGGTCACCGGACGGCGCGCCGCGGTGGGCTTCGACCACGCCATGCACGGCAAGTCCCAGGCCACCGCCGCCCTCGGCTGGCCCAACGAGCTCGCGACCCTCACCGACTTCCACCGCCTGCCCTACCTTCCGGAGACCACGGAGGGCGACGTCCTCGAGCGCCTGCGGGCGACGCTCGCCGCTCACGAGGTCGCCGCCGTGTTCTTCGAGCCCCTGCTCGGCTCCTTCGGCGGCCACTGCCCCTCGCGCGCCTTCGGCCAGTCCCTGGGCGAGCTGTGCGCCGAAGGCGGCGCCCTGCTCGTCGTCGACGAGATCCTGACCGGATTCCACCGCTGCGGGCCCGCCTTCCTGCACGCCGACCTCGGCGTCGCCCCCGACGTCCTGCTCGTGGGCAAGGCCATGGGCAACGGGTTCCCCGTCGCCGCGGTGGCCGCGGACCGCCGCTATCCGCTGCCCCCCGCCGCCTTGCCGGGCAGCACCTTCGCCGGCAATCCCCTGGCCGCCGCCGTGGTCGCAACGACCCTGACCGAGATGGAGGCCCTCGACCTCCCCGCCCTGGTCGCCCGCGTCGAGGCTGCGGTGCGGGCGGGACTGGCCGGCGTCGGTGAGGACGGCGCGGTCCTGCGCGGTCGCGGGGCGCTGTGGATCCTCGAGCTCCCCGACGCCGAGCGGGTCGCTCGCATCATGGAGCACCTCCTGCGCGAGCGCGTCGTCGCGTCGCCGACCGCGCGCTTCTTGCGTCTGATGCCCCCGGCCACGATCGGCGACGAGCACCTCGCGCGAGCCTGTCGGGTGATCGCGCAGGCCTGCCGGGCCACGGCCCCGGTTCGCTGAGGCGCCTCGACCCATGCCCCTCGCCGCGCGCCTGCGACACCTGTTCGCCTACCACCGCGGCCGACGCCTCCTGCGCCTGGAGGCCTGGAGCAAGGCCGCCGAGTCCCTCGCCAGGGCGGGCGAGCTCGCCCCCGGCCACGCCCCCTCCCACGCTCTCGAAGCCGCGGCACACGCCCGCCTGGAGCTCTTTGAGCGCGCCGAGGCCGCCGCGCGCCGCGCGGTCGATGCCGCCTCCGGCTGGGCCGGGGGCCACGCCTGCCTGGCGCGCGTCCTGCTCGACGCCGGCCGGGCCGAGGACGCCGAGGAAGCGGCGCAGAGGGCGATCGAGCTCGACCCGACCCACGCCGCCGCCCACGCGGCGCGGGGGCGCGCCCTGGTCGTCCTCGGCCGTCCCGAGGACGGGGCCGAAGCCCTGCTGCGCGCCCTGGAAGCGGCCGAGCGCCGCGGGAGCGCCGCGGAAGGGACCACCGCCCCCTGCCTGCGCGCCGCCCTGGCCGACGCCGCCGGACGCCTCCCGGCCGGGGTGGGCCCGACGGCGGAGCGAGCCCCCGACCGGGCGACCGGCCTGCTCCTGGAGGGCCTGGAGGCCTGGAAGCGCGGCTCGTGGGAGGCCGCCGCGCGGAGCCTGGCGAACGGGGAGGCGCTGGCCGGCGACGATCCGGTCTTCGCGTTCCTGCGCGTGGAGCCGCTCCTACGCCTCGGCCGGAACGCGGAGGCCGCCGCCGCCGGGCGCACGGCCCTGAGCGGCGCCCCTCTGCCACTCGTCCCCGGCGCTCCCGCCGTCGAGCGCCTCACCGCCCGCCGTGTCGCCCCTTGGGGCGCCGCGGGCCTGGGACCGCGCCCCGCGCACTACGCCCACGCTCTCGCCGCCCTCGCCCCTCTCGAGCCCGGCCCGGACCCTCGCCCGCCCCGGCTGCTGTGCGTGCTCGACGAGGACTACGGCGAGCTGACCACCCTCATGCTCCTGCTCCTGGGCCAACCGGTCGCCGAGCGCGCCCTGCTCGCCATGCCCGCGCGCCTTGCCGAGCGCAACGCCGGCGTCCTCGGCGGGCGCACCCGGGTGTTCTCCGACTTCGCCGGATTGCGCGAGCTCGTGGCCGAGCTCGATCCGGACGGCTTGTTGCTCTGCTCGGCCTACCTGTTCGGGGTCCACGGTCTGTGCGAGCCCTCCGAGCTCACAGCCTGGCTCACCGAGCAGACCCGACGAGGCCGCCCGTGGGCCACGACCGACCCGTTCCTGGGTCTGCTCGGCGAGGGCGCTGCCGACACCGCCCTGTCGATCTCCTTGCCTCCCGGAGCGCCGCCCGAGCTCGATCGGCGCCGGCGGGAGGACGAGGCGCTCCTGCGGCGCCACTTCAACCACGCCGCCCGCCTCTGCGCCGAGGCGCCGCACGTCTACCCCGCGCCCGACACCGACGACGACGGGACCCGCCGCCGGTCCTTCGCCAATCCCGCACTCGTCATCGCCGCGCCAGAACAGGACGACTCGCGGCCCTCGTGGCTCTTCGTCCTCTCACGCACGGACCTCGACACCCAGCTGCTCCATGCGGGCGCGGAGTTCCCCGCGTTGGTCACCGCCCGGATGGTCGACGCGGTGGCCGCCGGGCGCCGCGCGCTCCTGGTCGGCCCGGATGCCCTCCTGGACGCCGTGGCGGCCTGCTCACCGCTCCGCGAGGACCTGGAGCTCCTGCCCTTCTGCTCCTTCGAGGACCTGGCGGCGCTCACCTTGGCCGCGGAGTGCGCCTTCTACTGGAACGCCCTGTCCCACTCGATCCTCCTGCGACTGTGGAACGGCCTGCCCGTGGTCCTGTTCGACCGCGGGCATCTGATCCGCAACCTCCCTGCCCTCGAACAGCGCATCGAACGCCGGATGTGGCAGGGCATCGCCCCGCCCTACGCGAACCCGCGCGAGGCCGTCGGCGTCGAGGAGGTCGAGGCCTGGCGCCGTGCGGCCGCCGAGGACGCGGGGCCGCGCCTGGCCGGCCTCCGCGACGCTCCCACGCCCCAGGCCCTGGTCGCCGGCCTCATGGCTCCGAGCTAGCCCAGGCGCCGAGGCGCCGGTCGGTCTCAGACGCCCATCTGGGCCAGGAGCATCTTGGCGACGTCGGCCTTGTAGCCCTTGCTCGACACGAGGGAGTCGAGCTGCTCCTTCGCCGTGGCCACGTCACCCGTCCGGACGCAGGAGAGGGCCAGGTACCAGCTGGCCTCGACGGCCAGGCTCGCGTTCTCGCCCTCGAGGACGAAGCGGAAGGCGGTCGCCGCCGGCTCGGCCGCCCCGGCGGCCAGGTGGGACTGCCCCAGGAAGAACTGCACCAGCTCCACGGGCATCTCGCCGCCGGCGGCGAGCACTTCCGTGAAGGCGACGGCGGCACCCTCGTAGTCTCCGCTGCGGTACTTCTCGGCGGCGCCGCCCCAGGCAGTCAGGGCGATCTCGCCCTCGACGAGCTCGGCGGGCATCTCGTAGGCCGCGTAGAAACCGGGATAGGGGTCGGGCTGCATCGAAGGTCTTCCTTGGGTGGTCTGCTGGGGTTGGGAGGGATGTTGGGCCGTCGGGTCCGCGGTGGAGCCGCCCCCATCGTCAGCGCTGCCCTTGCCGCTCTGACCGCGCCAGGCGAGGGCCGCCAGGATGACGAGCACGCCGATGACGATCACGTTCTTGAGACCGAACGCGCCGCCCTTTTGGGGCCCGTCGTTGCTGCTTGCCATCGCGTCCTTCCAGCCTTGGTTCGTCTGGGATGCCATCGGGAGTCGGGAGTCGGGGGTCGCTTCCGGCCGCTCGCCGGCGCTGCGCCGGGGCGTCGGTGGCCTCTGCCCGCGGGAGAGTCTAGCAAGCGCCGCCTCGGATGTGGAAGCGCTACAGGCGCCCGTGGACGATCTCCCCCACGCGCAGGGCGTTGGCGGCGATCGTCAGGGACGGGTTGATCCCGCCGCTGGAGGGGAAGAACGACGAGTCCACCAGGTAGAGGTTGTCCAGATCGTGGGCCCGGTTGGTGCGGTCGAGGACGCTCTCGGCGGGGTCGTCCCCGAACCGGCAGGTGCCGCAGACGTGACCGTAGTTGAGGTTGTTGCGCCCGCCGGTGACGACTCGGAGCCGGTGGCCGCGGCCCAGGCGTCGCCGCACCAGCTTCAGCAGCCGCCGGCTGCGGCGGGCGAGCTCGGCCGGGTAGGTGTAGGAGAAGCAGCGGCCGTTGGGGGCGGCGGGGTCGGGCACGACCCGGTTCTCGGGGTAGGGCAGGTCCTCGACGATGGTGCTCAACAGGGACGCCCGGCGCGAGAGGCGCTCGCCGATGCGCGCCACCGATTCCAGGCGCGGCTCCACGAAGCGGCACCACCAGCGCGGGTCCTTCTCGAGCGCGTACCGCAGGTACTCGCGGATGAAGGGCGCGATGAGCGGCAGCCCGACAGACTGCAGGGTGCCGAGCTTCTCGCCCTCGTCGATGTAGAAGTCGTTGAGGGCCATCGACTTCCGCGGGCCCGCCTCCGAGCGCAGCTCGCGCTGGTCGATCGTGAGGAAGTCGCTGGTGTGCAGCATCAGGTTGCGCCCCACCAGCCCCGAGGAGTTGGCCAGCCCGTCGGGCCACTCCGAGGAGTTCGAGCGCAGCAGGAGGACCGGCGAGGCCCAGGAGCCGGCGCCCAGGACGAACATCTTGGCCCGGATCGAGTGCTCGACGCCCTTGCGAACGACGCGCACCGAGTCAACCCGCGAGCGGCCGGCCTCCAAGCGCAGGGCCTCGCACTCGGGGAGCATGGACGCCCCGTGGTCGACCAGCGCGGGAACCACACAGTTGCGCCCCGCGTCGCTCTTGCAGTTGCGCAGGCACAAGTCGAGGCACTCGTCGCAGTCGCCCAACTTGTGGTAGCCGACGTGGGAGCGGTAGGGGTGCAGCCCGGCGCCGCTGAAGGTGTCGAACAGGTACTGGTCGCGCTCGCTGAGGGGCGGCGGCGCGCGCAGCGCGGCCTCGGGGTCGGGGTTGAGGGGATCGGGCGTGCCCGAGACGTCGAAGAGGCGCTCCGCCCGCCGGTAGAAGGGCACCAGCTCGTCGTAGGTGATCGGCCAGCTCTCGACGACGCTGGCGTCGGGTGCGTCCGGAGCGTGCTCCCGCGGGTGGAAGTCCGAGGGCGCGAAACGCTCCAGCTGCCCGCCGTAGATGATCGTCGAGCCCCCCGAGCCGCAGCCCAGGGGCGCGTAGAACTCGACGTCGCCGAAGCTGGACCAGCCCCGCACCGGCAAGGGCCAGCGCCCCATGATCAAGCGCTCCTCGGCGGCCCAGGCCTCCTCTCCTTCGCCGACGTCGGGGGTGATCTGCCGCTTGAGCGGATCGCCGTGCAGGAACTTTCCCTTCTCGACGAAGAGCACGCGCCCGCCTCGGCGCGCCACCTCGTAGCCCGCGGTGCTGCCTCCCATCCCCGTGCCGAGCACGACGACGTCCCACTCCTCCTGGCCGGGGGCGGCGGGGATGTGGTCGTCGATCTTGATCGCGGGTCGGCTCTGGCTTGTCACGACTCGCCGAAACCATACCTCCCTGCGCACCGTGGCGCTCCACCGGCCGAGCGGGGAATCCGTCCCGTTCCGCCCCTCAGCGGGCGAGCTCGACCCAGGTCTGCTCCAGGGGCCACACGTCGACCTCGACCGCCGCGCCCTCGCCGGCCTTGTCCCCCAGGGAGACCTTCCAGCGGCCCGGCAGGAGCTCACGCAGCTCCGCCAGCCCCCCGCCCGCGTAGCCGACCCGCGTGCGGGCCGGAGCGCCGATCCGGCGCGCCCAGACCTTGAGCAGCGGGTGGATCGCGCCGCGCACGGTGACCACGATCGCCCCGCCGCGCTCGAGGACCAGGCGCTGGCCGGCGCGCACCTCCCCCGAGGAGAGGGTCAGCGAGCCCGTGGATTGGTCCACGAAACCGTCGGCCCCCGCCTCGAGGACGATGGCGATCCCGGCCGGGACGCCCTCGAGGCGGAAGCTCCCGTCGAGGCGCACGGCCTGACCCGGGCGGGGCCCCTCGCGGAAGAGCTCCATCGCCGCCAGGCGCTCCCCGGCTTCGTCGGGCGTCTCCGCCTCCCCCTCCGGCGCGCGCATGGCGCGCACGATCGCTCCGGCCACGGGCAGGCCGTCGCGATCGACCACGCGCCCCTCGATCGACGCCAGGGGCAGGTCGATCTCGATCTCGTTGTGTCCCGGACGGATCTCGACCGCCTCCACCAGGGGCGGCGCGCCCTCGAGCCCCACGACGCGCAGGCGGTGGTCCCCCACCGGGACGTCCTCGAAGCGGAAGCGACCGTCACCGTCGGCGCGGGTGCGCGGCAGGGTCGCGCGCAGGAGCCCGGTCATCGCGCCCGGCACCTGGGCCAGGCGCTCCTCGGCGTCGCCTCCCTGCGCTCCGATCAGGAAGGTCACCTTGGCGCCGGCGCACGGGACGCCGCGCGAATAGACCCGGCCCTCGAGCAAGGTCAGGGTGGGCACGTGCAGGACGAGGACCTCCTCACCGCCTGGCCGGACCATGACGGCGCTCCACTCCCCCTCGTCCTCGACGCTCCAGGGTCCTTCCTGCACCGAGAGCACGTCGGCCCGGCCGTGGACGGCCCGGAAGTGGTGCAGCCCCGCGCCGAGGTCGGCGAACTCGACCGCCTCGGCGCCTTCGGCGCGCCGGCTCTCGCGCACGCCCTCGGGATCGCGGTGCAGGACCGTGGCCCGCTCGACCTGCCGGCCCTCCTCGTCGAGCACGCGCACCGCCACGCGCCCGCCGTGGCGCAGGCGCACGAACAGGTCGGCGACCTCGGCTCCGCGCGGGTCCGAGGCGCCCTCGATCGATCGCGTCGCAAAGCCGCGGCGCGAGACCTCGAGCACCCAGGGCCCGGAGAAGGGCAGGGTCAGCCCGCAGACTCCCTGGCCGTCGCTCTCGCCCTCGACCGTCCGCGGCAGCACCGCGTCGGGATCGAGCACTGCGCCGGCCGGAGGGGCCGGCGGGCGCGCGGAGAGCGCCGCCCCCGCCAGGGGCGTGTCGGTCTCGTGGTCGAGCACGACGACCCGCAGGCGCGGGGCCCGCTCCAGGGTCACCGGCCCCAGCTCCACGCGCCGGCCGGCGGGCACGACCACCCCCTCCCGGCGCCAGGGAAGGTGGTCGACCGCCTCGACCGCCAGGTCCAGGGTTCCCGGGGCGGATGCGGGCCGCAGGCCGTCGAGCTCGACGCGGCCGTCGGGGAAGCGCCGCTCGCGCCAGGCCCGGCGCCCCTGGGGGCCGCGCTCCCTCCAGGAGTAGCGCACGGTCACCTCCCGCGCCGGCAGGCCCCCGGCGCCGAGGGCCAGCAAGTGGATCGATGCGCCGGAATCCCAGACGAGCTCGATCGGTCGCCCTCCGGCGACGGCCGTGACCGCCTCGCTGCAGGCTTCACGCTGCAGGCCGTTGGGGCCCAGGGCGACCACGCCCACCTCGTAGGGCGCTCCGGGCTCGAGGCCCTCGACCTCGAAGGCGCCGTCTGCGCCGATCAAGGTCATCCGCCCGCGGCCCATGCCCGCCGCCTCGATCAGCTCGCCCAGGGTGCGGGGGATCTCGTCTGGCCCCCGTCGCGGCTCGGCGCGCACGACGACCCCCGGGCGGTCGCCGGGCCAGCCGCGCACGCGCCCCTCGATGGACGCCGCGTGGCCCAGGCGCAGGACCAGCTCCCCGACCAGGGCGCCGGGTGTGGGCGCCTCCCCCTCGAAGCGCAGCTCGGGATGGGCGCCGTGGGCGACGCGCAGCTCGAAGGGCCCGGCCTCCTCGTTGGGCAGCTCGAAGCGGCCGTCCTCGTCCGTGCGCCCCACGCCCGCTCCCTCGGCACCGAACACGCCCATGACGAAGCGCAGCTCCTCGAGGGTGTCCTCGCGCCCGGCCGAGTCGCGCCACACGCACGCCCCCTCCACCGGCTCGCCCGCGGCGTCCAGGACGACGCCGGCCAGGACCACGCCGCGCTCCAGGACGAGGTCCTCGAGCCAGCGCTCGCTCGCGTCGGCCGCGCCCTCCTCGAGGGCCACCCCGTCCTGAAGGACGACGAACCCGCGCGCGCGCACGTGGGCGGTGAGCGCGCTGCCCATCCACGGCGCGCGGAGCACGCGGTAGAGCCCGTCGTCGTTCGTCTCGCACGCGAAGACGGCCTCGGGGTCCGCCCCCGGCTCCCGACCCGCCGGCGACAGGCGGACCTCGGCTTGACCGATCGCCCCGCCGTCCTCGTCCAGCACACGCCCGAGCAGGAACGTGGGCACCCCCGGGCGCACCCCGGTGGCACCGGCGGGGGCGACCTGCTCTCCGGCCGCCTCGCTCTCCAGGGCCGTGCGCTCGGCGGCATCCCGCGGGCGCGACCGCGCTGGCCGCGCCGCGACCTCGCTCGTGCCCGTCCTTGGCGCCCCACCGACGGCCGAGGGCGCGTGGGGCCCCAGGGCCGGCCTACCACCCCCGGCTCCGCCGCCGGCGAAGACGGCCACCAGGGCCGCCACAGCGGCGAGGAGGGCGAAGGGCACCAGACGGAGGGTGCTGTTCTGCTTGGAGCCTGCCTTCACGATGAAGGGAGACGATCGAGAACGCGCCTCCCTGCTCCCCTTCCCGCTCATTCTGGACCCCCGGCGCAGCGCCGTCCAGCGCCGCTCGGCCGGGGGCGCCGGTCGGGGGTATACTGGCCTCGTCGGCGCTTCGAAACCGCCGCAGCCCATCCCCCCGCGCCGCCGCCCTCTCCTCGATGCTCTCCCCCCGACGGATCGCCGAGCTGAACGAGTTTCGCGGTCCCCTCGCCGGCGGGCCGGTCTGCCCCGCGCCGACCATCAACCTGCACTTCTCCCAGCTCGGGGTGGTGACCGCCTGCTGCTTCAACCGGCGCCAGGTGCTCGGGACCTACCCGGCCCAGTCGATGGACGACATCTGGAACGGCGCCTCGGCCGTGGAGCTGCGCGACGCCCTCGCGCGCTACGACTTCAGCAAGGGCTGCGAGAAGTGCGAGCAGCAGATCGAGTCACGCGACTTCGGCGGCTCACACGCCGTGTTCTACGGCAACTACGCCGTGCTCACCGAGCAGAAGCGCAAGCTCATGGGCATCGAGGTCCCCGGCGACGGGCCGATGCCGATGCGCATGGAGTTCAACATCCACAACGCCTGCAACCTGCAGTGCGTGATGTGCCACGGCCTCGCCTCCTCGGCGATCCGCGCCGACCGCGAGGACCTCGTCGCCCTGCCGTGCCCCTACGACGAGGCCTTCGTGGACCAGCTCGAGCCGTTCCTGCCCTACGTGGTCGAGACCGACTTCATGGGCGGCGAACCGTTCCTGATCCCGGTCTACGTCCAGATCTGGGAGCGCATCGCCAAGGTCAACCCCCAGATGCAGGCCTGCATCCTGACGAACGGGACGCTGCTCGACGACCGCATCAAACGCGTCCTGGAGGGCTTCAACTCCTGGATCCACGTCTCGATCGACTCGATCGTCAAGGAGACCTACGAGTCGATCCGGCGCGGGGCCCGCTACGAGGACGTGATGGCCCACTGCCGCTACTTCATCGAGCTGATGGCCAAGCGCGGCAAGTCGGTCGTCTTCCGGTTCTGTCCCATGCGCCTGAACTGGAGGGAGATCCCGAGCACGGTCGAGTTCTGCAACGCCGAGGGCGTGATGCTGATGTTCAACCAGGTGGACTCGCCGCTCTCCCTCTCCCTGCACACCCTGCCCGTGGACGAGCTGCGCGAGGTGGTGGACGTCCTGCGGGAGTACGAGCCGCCCAACGAGCCGAACGTCGTCCTGCAGCACAACCGCCAGCACTACGGGGAGCTGGTCGGACGGCTGGAAGGCTTCCTGAACGCGGACAACCGGGTGAACGGCCTGCGTGCGAGGCTCGCCGTGGCCGACGCCGTGGTCGACAGCTACACCCGGGGCAGGCGCCTGCCGACGCCCGAGCTGGAGGAGGAGTCGAACCTCCTCGCCCAGGCGGCCAAGCGCACCCTGATCACGAGGCTGAACGTGGAACAGGCCAGCGGGACCGAGAAGGAGCTGCCGGCGGAGCTGGAGAGCCGGACCGGGGAGCGCCTCGCCGAGCTCGCCGCCCTCTTGGACACGACTCCAGCGGAGGTTCTGGTCGGGACCTACCTCAAGGAGCTCGTGCGCACGGTCTCGGGAGTCTGGGGAGTGATGGAGGTCCACGACGCGGGCGTGTTCGAGCGCATCGACGCCGTTGCGGCGAGCCTCGCGGCCGCGGCGGCCGAGGGTGACGACCGGGCGCACCGCCTCGCCCTCGCCCTGCTCGAGCGCCCTCCCGGCGAGGTCTACCGCGAGCTCTCGACGCGCTCAGCCGAGGAGATCTGCGCCGCCATCTGCCCCGCCTAGCAGCTCCGCCGCCGGCTCCCACTTGGCGTGCAGGCGCTCGAGGTCGGCCGGAGGGAGCGCCCGCGCCGGCGGTGTCGGCCCCACGAAGGCCAGGTCTCCCAGGAAGGCGCAACGAAACCCGCGCTGCCGGGCGCGCAGGCACAGGTCGATCGCGGCGGAGCGCGGCGCCTCGAAGCCCCCGTCCAGCCCACCGACGGCCGCGAGGACCTCGCGGCGCACCAGGAGCAGGCGCTCGTGCAGCCAGGGCGCGTTGGCGTCCCGGCGCTCGGCGCTCTGGGGGGCCGTGGCCGCCACCGGTCGTCGCTCGCGGTCGAACCGCGGCGCACCACAGGCCACGGCGCCGTCGGGAGTGAGCACGCGGGGCGCGACGAGGTCGAGCCCGTCGCGCTCGAGCTCCTCCACCAGGCGCTTCCACTCGCCCTGCGGACCGAGGTCGAGGGCGCCCTCCACGAAGCAGACCAGGCGGCGGCGGGTCGCCTCCCAGCCCGCGGCCAGGGCGCCGGCCGACTCCGTGTCCACGCGCACGAGCGCGTCCTCGCCGACCCCCGAGGCGAGCAGGCCCTCGGCGGCCGGACCCTCGCCGGCGATGACGAAGTCCACGTCGCCGGGGCCGGCGGCGGGACGCTCGACGCGCTCGTAGTCGAAGGGCGGGTGCTCTCCGGTGCGGCGCAGGGGCAGGCCGATGCGCTCGATCGTTCGGTCGGCCAGCCGGCGCCACATCTCGAAGGCCGCCTGGTCGGTCAGGACCAGGCTCGCGCGCTCGTCGTGGACGCGGTAGTAGTACAGCATCTCGTCGACGAGCTCGATCGTCCCGGTCTCCTCGAGCTTCAGGTACAGGTCGCAGTCCTCTCCGGCGTAGGAGAAGTCCTCGAAGCCCTCCCAGCCCGCCGTCCGCTCGTAGGCGGGACGGCTGAACAGGGTCGGCTGGGAGTGGTTGTGGATGTCGGTCACCATCCCGTGCTGGTAGTGGCGCGCCTCGAAGGGAAACCAGGGGCGCTCGTCGAGGATCTTGCCGTCGGCGTCGATGATCTCGCGCCGCGCGCGGATCACCGAGGCCCAGGGCCGCGCCGACGCCGCGGCGGCGAAGCGTTCGATCGCGTGGCACGGGAGGGCGTCGTCGTCGTCGAGGGGCAGGATGTAGTCCCCCGGCGAGTGCTCGCTCAAGAAGCGCCGCGCCCGGGCGATGCCCCGATTGGGCCCGTAGTGGACCGTGACCGAGTCCAGCTCGCGGCGCTCGAGCTCCTCGAGGATCTCCCGCGAGCGCGCGTCGCCGCCGTCCCACAAGAGTGAGAGGTGCCAGTCCCCGGAGGTCTGGTGGAGCACGGACTCGATGCAGCGCTCCAGACGCTTGCCCTTGAAGACCGGCGTCTCGACCGAGATCAGCAACCGCTCTCCTCCTCCCCGCCCAGGAGCCCGTCGATCATCTGCGCGGGGGACGGCGCCCGAGCGAAGCGGTCCTGCAGGTCCCCGGCCGCCTCCCGGAAACTCCGGCACCCGTCCTCGACCGATTCGAGAGTCATGGGCGCCTCCTGATCGGTGAACGGCGTCTCCCAGCCCTGGTAGTACCAGTTCACGACGCGCTCGTGGACGGCGTTGACGTTGCGGATCAGGTGCCCTTGGTCGAACACGACGTTGGGCCGGCCGTTGAACAGGCGGATCAGGATCGAGTGGGAGAGGACGTTCCAGTAGAAGGCGTACTCGGCGCTGAGGGAGAGGGCGACGAGCTGGCGGAAGGGGCAGTAGTGCAGCAGGTCCACGCCCTCCGCCGTGGGCAGGCGATCGCCGAGGGAGTCGATCAACTCCCGCGGCCCGATCATGATGGGGTGCCGGCCGGCCGCCAGGGCATCGATGATGCGGTCGGCCACGAGGTCGATGAACGCCAACCCCTCCACCAGCACCTGGGCTTCGTAGTCGGCCTGGGAGAGGATGAACAGCCAGTGCGGCCGGCGCCCCTCGTCCTCCTCCCCGGCGGGCGGGCACAGGAGCGCGGGGTTGAAGAAGGAGAGGTTGCGGGCGTCGGTCGGGTACTGCCGCCCGCCCTGTGGGTCGCAGAAGGCCGGGTAGAGGTGCTCGGCGCCGCGCAGGATCTCCTCGCAGCGGGTGAGGTGCTCGCGCAGGCGCTTCTCCTGGCGCTCCTTGACCGCCTCGTAGAGGTCGACGGCAGCGTCGGAGATGTCGAAGACGACCAGGGAGCTCACGTCGTCCTGGGACAGCACTCCGAGGAACGGATCGGTGGTCACGACCCGGCAGCCGCGCTCGGCGAGGAGCCCGACGAGGCGCTCGAGCTCCTCGAGGGTCAGCAGCTCGTGGATCGTCATCAGGTAGGCCGAGCACAGGAACACGACGTCGGGCCGCTCGCGGTCCACGGCGGTCACGATGTCCTCGAGGGTGTCGTACCGGCGCGTGCGGCCCGGCAGGGCGCCGGCGTTGTTTGCGAACAGGCGCTCGGGCAGGAGCAGGGTCGTGCTCCCCACCAGCTCCTGGCCCAACAACAGGTACATGAGGGTCGTCAGCTCGCCGTAGTCGTTGTCGAGGACGAACAGCAGCTTCGCCGCGCGGCCGGCGGGGTGCGCCCCGGCGGGCGGTGAGCCGTCGGCCCCGCACACCAGGGACTGCAGCCAGCGCTCCAGGCGCAGGGGCTCGCGGCCGAGGTTGGTCGCCGACCAGAAGCGCTCGCGGCGCTCCGCCAGGGCCTTGCGCACGGCGCCCGGAGGCGAGGCCGCGGCGGTAGGCGAACGTCCTGCCCCCCGGCTGCCGCGGCGCACGCGGGCAGCGCGCAACAGGGGCGTCGCGTCCGGGTCGTTGGGGGCCAGCTCCAGGGTCGCCGCGCAGGCCGCCTCGACCTCGTCCCACTCGCCGAGGTGGAAGGCGGCCTGGGCCAGGTGGCGCTGGGCGTCCACCATCCCCGGCTCCAGGGCGACCGCCTGACGGCAGGCCTCGGCCGCCTCCGCCCAGTCCTCGCGGCGGCAGAGCAGGATCCCCAGGCGCAGGTGCAGGCCGGCGTGGTCGGGGCAGCACTCCGCGGCCCTGCGGCACACGACGAGCGCCTCGTCCCAGCGCTCCAGCTGCATCAGGGCCACGCCGAGCTTCTCGTGGGCGCCGGCCTCCGCCGGCCGGGAGGCGATGATCTCGTGGCAGGCGGCCAGCGCCTCCTCCCAGCGACCCGCCGCCATGTGCTCGTCCGCGGGTCCCCCGGCGGGTGCGGTGGTCAAGCGCACCGGGCCGTTCGCGGCGGGGGCGCCGGCGGGCGGCGCGGGGGAGCTCTCCCGCGCCCGCCAGGTGTCGACCTGGCCCCGGGCGAGGTGGAGCTGCTCGCGGGAGGTCCGGTCGCTGGGGTCGAGCTCTACAGCCCGCTCCCAGGCCGCGCGCGCCTCCTCCCAACGGCCCGCCTGGGAGAGGGCGATGCCGTGGCGCTGGTGGGCGTCGTGCCGAGCGTCGTCGCGGGCGATCGCCAGGCCGTAGTCCGTCGCCGCCTCCTCCCAGCGCCGCAGGGTCAACAGGGCCAGGCCCGCGCTCTCGTAGGGCTCGGGCAGGTCGGGGCGCAAGGCGGCCGCGGCCCGCGCCACCTCGAGCGCCTCCTCGCAGCGGCCCAGCTTGATCAGGGCCGCCGCCCGGTTGTTCGCCGCCCACACGTCGGAAGGGTCGAGGGCGCAGGCCAGCGCCAGGCGCGCCTCCGCCGCCCCCCAGCGACCGGCCCGGAGGTGGGCCGTCCCCACGGCGCGGGCCAGGCGCTGGCGCAGGCCCCGCAGGGAGAACGGGCGGGGCCCCGGCGGGGTGGCGGGGGGCGCGGCGGAGGGGATGGGATCGCCGATCGCCGACTCGCGGTTCCAGGCCGCCTGCAGGCGCTCGAGCTGGCTGCGGGCGAGCTCGAGCTGCTCGCGCGAGGTCTCGTCGCTCGGATCGAGGTCGACGGCTCGCTCCCAGGCGGCGCGCGCCTCGTCCCAGCGCCCGAGCTGGGAGTGGGCGATCCCCAGGCGCTGCCAGGCCTCGGCCCGCTCCGGTCCCACGGCCACGGCCCGTGCGTAGGCCGCCGCGGCCTCCTCCCAACGGCTGAGGCTCAACAGCGCCAGGCCCGCGCTCTCGTGGGGCTCGGGCAGGTCGGCGCGGAGCGCGGCCGCCGCCTGGGCCACGTCGATCGCGTCACCGAAGCGCCCGAGCTTGATCAGCGCCGTCGCGCGGTTGTTGGCGGACCAGACGTCGCCCGGGTCCAGCTCGCAGGCCCGCGTGAAGGCGCCCTCCGCCTCCTCCCAACGCCCGGCCCTCAGGTGTGCGGTCCCTTCCGTGCGGGCGCGCCGCGCCCGAATCCGCCCCAGGATCACTCCGTCTACCCGTCCGCGGGACTGTCGAGGTCGAAGCGGTAGAACCGCCAGCGCTCCCCGAACTGCTCGAGGAAGCTCAAGTTGTAGCAGCGCAGGAACACGAACAGCGGCAGCAGGATCACCGTGCCGACGTAGGGGATGGCCGTCAGGCAGCACGTGGCGCAGGTCGCCAAGAGCGCCGCGATCCCAACGGTGAACGCCAGGGCGATGCGCATCAACAGGTAGAGCACGATCGTCCCGGCGCGGCCGGCGAGGAGCTCAGCGCGCACCAGGGCCCAGGCGTCGCCGATGCCCCCGCCGTGCAGGTACATGGCCGGCACCAGGAAGTTCTCGAGGACCCAACCGATCAGGCCTCCCACGACCATCGTCACCAGGAGCAGTCCGCCGCCGAAGAGCGCGCCGGCGAGCGCCCCCTGCTCGAAGCGGCCGGCGTCGATGTCCTCCCACGCCAAGTACAGGCCGCCCGAGATCGCCAGGGTGACCAGGAGCACGACGCCGACACTCAGGAGGAACTCGAAGACGAAGACCCGCCAGGCCACGTCGCGGAAGGCGGCCCAGGGCTCCTTGACCGCGCCCCGGTCGTGGACGATCCCGTCGATGAACATGAAGCGTCCGCGAGCCTGGAGCCAGAGGACCAGGGCCGCGAGCCCGACGACGAGGAGGAAGATGGCCGCGCCGGCTCCGACCACCAGGGGCAAGTGGTCGGCCACCCACTCCCGGCCCCGGTCCACGCTCTCGGAGAGGTCCCCGCCGTCGCTCGGGACGCCGCCTCCCCCGCCGCCTCCGCCGCTCTCGCCCAAGGCCGCCAGCCAGGCGCAGAACCCCAGGGTCAGCCACTTGGTCAGGTCGAAGGGCTGGAAGAGGATCCGCGTCGTCCGCTCCACGGCCCTGCCGATGGGATCGATGACCGAGATCGTCATGGGGGTCGGGGGCGTTGGGGAGGGTGGCGGTTCGGGCTAGCCCGGATTATTGATGAAGACGTGCACCAGACACAGCAACTCGGTTCCTGGTGGTGCTTTGCGGGTTCTGTCGACGCAGGCGACCCTGAACGGGTCGTCGAGGAAGCCAGGTTTCGACAAGCGCCGCCAGGGGCCGAGAGGCCGTCGAAGACGGCCGGTTGCGAAGTCTGGTGTGCGTGTTCATGAATAACCCGGGCTAGCGCCGGCGCGGCGTCCCGCTGCAATCTAGCCCGCCTCACCGGCCGCGGGAACACCCCGCTCCCCGAAGGGCGCATGCGGGCCGATTGGGGCCGAGCCTGTCCCGGTTTCGGGTCACTCCAAGCGATGGCGCGCCCGAGCGCGCTCGAAGCCCAGTCGCCAAGCGGCGCGCTCGCCGGCCGGGCGGGCCTCGATGAACGCCTCGGAGCGCTCGGTCAACAGGCGCATGGTGCTGTTGTCGTACAGACGCTGGCCGAGGCCGACGAGGAAGGGCTCGGGATCCGGCAGGCCGGGAGCGAAGGCGGCCTCCGCGGCCAGGGCCTCGGCGGTCGGGTAGGCGCCGGAGCCGACCCTTCCCAGCCCTTCGAGGAGCCGTTCGCGCAGGCCG
Source organism: Planctomycetota bacterium (assembly GCA_030746555.1). Lineage (GTDB taxonomy): Bacteria > Planctomycetota > UBA1135 > UBA1135. Next base: position 126,522 of record JASLMK010000130.1, read on the forward strand.
TCCGGAGCGGCGAGGGCGCTCTCCAGGGCGCGCCCGAGGTCCCAGTCGGCGTCCAGCAAGAGGAGCCGGCCCAGCCCGACCTCGAGGGCCTCGACGTACTCGGGAGCGACCGCCTCCACCACCGCTCGGGCCCGCGCCTGGGCGGCGTGGGCGTCGGGCAAGGGCTCCTTGAACAACTCGGCGCAGGCCTCGCTCACCAGCCAGTCGCGATCCGCCTCGTCGAAGGAGAGCAGGATCTCCAGGCGCTCCTCGTCGTCGGGCGGCAGGTGCTTCACGAACTTGGGGAAGTACCCGCTGTAGACGTAGCCCTTGGTGCGGTACAGCTCCACCCCGTTGCGCACGGGCGTCGAGGGCCGTCCTTCTCCCACGACGGCGAGGGCGCCGACCCCTCCGGCAGCCAGGAGCAGGCCGCCGGCGACCGACGCCCACCGGCGCGCCCCGTCCCGCCCCACCTCCAGGCGCGCCAGGCCCACGGCGATCGGCACGAGGCCGACCACCCACAGCGGGGCCAGACGCAAGACCAAGAAGCCGTGGTAGACCCGGGCGGGGATGAAGTCGCTCAGGGCGAAGACCACGGCGAACAGCGCCAGGTAGACGGCGGGCAGGGCCAGGCCCGCCCGACTCCCGCCCTCCGCGCTCCCGCGCGCGCCGAGGCCGACGGCGAGGCCGCCCGCGACGGCCGTGGTCCACAGCCAGGGGCCTCCCACTCCCCCCAGGGCACCCTCGACGAAGATCGCCCGCAGGAACGGCAGCAGGCGCTCCCCGCTCCCCGCGGCCGTCAGGTCCGCGCCGTGGATGTCGAAGAGCGCGTCGCCCACCAGGGAGTACATCCACACCAGGGGCAGGGCGCCGACGGCGGTCCCGGCCAGGCCCGGCAGGCTGCCCCGCAGGAAGAGGGCGCGCGGTCGTCTCACCCCGAGGACCGCCAGGCAGGCCGCGGCGACGAGGCCGACCTGGTAGGAGAAGTAGAGGCCGAAGCCGCAGACGACGCCGAGGGCAAACCACAGGCCCCGCCGCGCGTCTTCGTCGCGCAGGATGCGCGATGTCAGGCCGAGGGCGCCCAGGACGAACAGGCAGGCCTCGAAGTGGATCCCCAGGCTGATCAGGGAGAGCTTCTGGAAGGTGGGCGGCGAGAAGGCGTAGAGCAGGCCGAACCACAGGGCGGCGCGGCGGCCGAAGGCGTCGCGCACGAAGGCGTAGCCGACGAGGAGCACGGCCAGGACGAAGCCGGCGGCCACGAGCTTGTGGGCCAGGAGGTTCTCGCCGACGAGCAGGAAGGCGAGGGCCTTGAGGTGGCTGACGACGAAGCCGCCGCCCTCGTAGTAGTGGTAGGCGAGGTGGTGGTGGGCGACGCCCACCGAGTCGAGCATGCCCTTGGCCGCCGTCCCCTTCTCGAGCTCTTCGCCGTAGAAGAAGACGTCGCCCAAGGACAGCACCGCCGCCCCCCGGAGGGCGAGGGTGGTCGCCGCGAGCCAGACGACGGTCCCCAGGTCCCGGTGCTCCCGCGTGTCTCGCACGGGACAAGTCTACGGGACCGCAAGCGCCGGATCCCGCGCCGGGGTGGAGCGCTGGTCCTAGTCGAACTGCAGCCAGATCGGGTTGGCCAGGGAGCGCGCCGGACCGACGGAGCTGGTCGCGAACACGTTTACGAACCCGTCCTCGGGCCCGAGCATCAGGTTGTCGACCACGAACACGGCGGAGCTGCCCGGCATGCCGCTAGGAGGCAGGACCACGCGCGCCACCCCGTCGACCAGGATCGCGATCTCATAGTCCCCCACCGGCCCGAACTCCGGCGTGCTCTCCAGGGTCACTTCGATGGTGTTCGCCCCGACGCCGACGCCGGTGGCCACCTCGCCCGGGCCCGCGCCGTTGAGGGTCCCGAAGCCGAGGGGTCCGTTGGAGGCCACGCAGCGCCCGGACACGAAGCCGTCCATGATCCCCGGCCGGCTCAGCTCTCCCAGGCGGGCGTAGGTGAAGGTGTTCCCGATGTCCATGATCGTGTGGGCGTCGGAATCGCCGATCCCCACGGGGTAGGGCGTGGGGAACCCGGGGCGCGGGGCCAGGGTGCCGCCCTGGGGAGCGGGGATGTCGCCGAGGAGCTCGAACCACTTCTCCACCGCCTGGGCGTCGGTGTCTTTGAAGTTCCCCGAGGAGGAGCAGAAGATCTCGAAGCCCGCCCAACCGGTGGCGCCGTTGTCGAAGTCCCACCCCTGGTAGAACAGGAGCTGGCCCACGAAGGGATGGGCGACGAAGCCCAGCCCGCCGGCGTCGTTGACCCGGTCGATGATCACCTGCTCGGGCTCACAGTTCAGGTGCCCCGTGATCATCCCCGAGCTCGGGTTCTCGAGGTACCCCATCGAGTCCGCATCCCGCGGATAGGCCAGCAGGTGCGAGGGGTGGTTGAAGAAGCCCTGCGATCCCAGGCCCATCTCCTGCCCCGCGTAGGCCTGGAACCCGGTGGCGTCCCGGTAGGCCTGGGTCTGCTGGGCGCTCGCCTCCAGCTGGTCCTCGGTGTACCACTCGTAGCCGAAGAGCGAGAAGTGGATGTTGGAGTGGTCCGTCGTGATGATCCAGTCGAGCCCGTAGAGGTCCGCCACCAGGGCGTAGAACCCGGCGTGGAAGATGTTCTGACTCAGGAGGAAGGCGTCGACCGAGTACACCGTGTGCAGGTGCTGGTCGCCCGCGTACCAGGCGGAGCCACCGACCTGGGCATCCCCGGGAGCCGGGGCCAGCGGGCGGGACACGCCGGTCAGGGCGTCGTAGGCGATGCGCCGCATCCGTCCCGTCCCGTCGGGGAGCGGCGGCTGGATCGGGACCACGACGGGCTTGCGCAGGGTGCGCGCCACGCCGTTCTGCACCAGGTCGACCTCCACCGTCATCCGATAGGAGACCGCCTCGGGATCGATCCAGGCCTCCTCCACGTCGAAGCGCTCCACGAGAGAACCCTCTGCGATCTCGAACATGGCCACCGTCCGCTGGCGGACCAGCTCCTCGGTGCGCGCCGGATCCGCCACCGGGTCCACCGCTTCGAGGACCTCGCGGACCACCTTGTACTGCGCGTAGGCGGCCCGGCGCGTCTCGAGAGTGTGGGCGGGCCGCCGCACGAGGGGCCCTCCGTCGGCACCGAGGTGGTAGCGCACCTCGTTCACCACCGCGTCCGTCGCGCCGTCCACGTTGGTCACGACCAGCCCGCAACCGAAGGAGCGCAGGTCGCGGATGACGCGCGGGTGGTGGATCCGCACGTACAGGCCCTGGTCCAGCCGCGCACCGTCCAGCCACTCCGGGTCACCGTCGTGGGCGGGTGTCGCACCCAGGGAGCCGGAGAACGCCAGGAGGACGGCCAGGGGAGTACGCAGGTGCATGGTCGATCGCCTTTCGGGTCGCAGTGCTCTCGGATCGCGGGGATGGGCCGTGTGCCCTCGGGGAAAACGCCGCGTCGAGGGACTTGGAGTCGCGCCCGTATTCCCTCCAAGATACGCCCCGCCTGCCAGACGACAACCCCGCCGACTCCGCCCCCACGCCGTGACCGACCCCTTCCCCCGCCACGCCCGCGCCGTCGTCATCGGCGGCGGGATCGCCGGCTGCAGCACCGCCTACCACCTCGCGCGCCTGGGCTGGGAGGAAGTCGTGCTCCTCGAGCGCAAGCGTTTGACCAGCGGCTCGACCTTCCACGCCGCCGGGCTCGTCGGCCAGCTGCGCAGCTCGGCCAGCATCACGCGCCTGCTCACCCACTCGATCGAGCTCTACGAACGCCTCGAACGAGAGACCGGCCAGGCGACCGGCTGGCGGCGCTGCGGCGGCCTGCGCCTGGCCTGCGACGAGGAGCGCTGGAGCGAGGTCCGGCGCCAGGCGACCACCGCCGCCAGCTTCGGCCTCCAAGCGCACCTCCTCGACGGGCGCGAGGCGGCCGAGATGTGGCCCATGATGGACGCCGACGACGTGGTGGGCGCGGCCTACCTGCCCACCGACGGATCCGTGCAGCCTTCTGACCTCACGGCCGCCCTGGCCCGCGGCGCCCGGCAAGGAGGAGTGCGCATCGTCGAGGACTGCGCCGTCGCGGCGATCCGTGTCGAGAACGGTCGGGTGCGAGGGGTGGAGACCGACCACGGACCGATCGACTGCGAGGTCGTGGTGAACTGCGCCGGCCTGTGGGCGCGCGAGGTCGGCGCCATGGCCGGGGTCGCCGTGCCGGTCCAGGCGGTCAAGCACCAGTTCGCCGTCAGCGAGCCGATCGAGGGCATCGAGGAGGGACTGCCGACCCTGCGCGACCCCGACCGCCTGGTGTACTTCAAGGAGGAGGTCGGCGGCCTGGTCTACGGCGGCTACGAGCTCGACCCGCACCCGGTGGCGCGAGACGAGATCACCCGCGACTTCCACTTCCAGCTCTTCGAGCCCGACTGGGAGCACTTCACGCCCCTGGCCGAGGCCGCCGTGCGCCGCGTCCCGGCCCTGGGCGACGCCGGCGTGCGCCTGTTGACCAACGGACCCGAGGCCTTCACTCCCGACGGCAAGTTCCTCCTCGGCGAGGCGCCGGCGGTGCGCGGGTTCTTCGTCGGCGCGGGCTTCAACGCCTTCGGGATCGCCGCCGGCGGCGGAGCCGGGCGCGCCCTGGCCGAGTGGATCGTCGGCGGCGAGCCGAGCTACGACCTGTGGCCCGTCGACCTGCGGCGTTTCGGCCCCCACCAGGGCGGGGACTGCTGGGTGCGGGAACGCACCCTGGAGGCCTACGCCCACCACTACACGATGGCCTGGCCCCACGAGGAGCTCGTCTCCGGCCGCCCGCTCGTCACCTCACCCCTCTACGAACGCCTGGAGCGTGCGGGCGCCTGCTTCGGCTCCAAGCACGGTTGGGAGCGGCCCAACTGGTTCGCCCCCGAAGGCGTCGAACCCGCCGACGAGCACACCTTCGGCCGCCCCAACTGCTTCGCGCACGTCGCAAGGGAGCACCGCGCCGCCCGCGAGCGCGTGGCCCTGTTCGACGAGAGCTCCTTCTCCAAGCTCCTCGTCGAGGGGCCCGACGCCGAGCGCGCCCTCTCGTGGCTGGCGGCCAACGACGTCGCCCGGCCTCCCGGTCGGGTCGTCTACACCCAGTTGTTGAACGAGCGCGGCGGGATCGAGTGCGACCTGACGATCACGCGCCTGGAGGCCGAGCGCTTCTACGTCGTCACCGGGACCGCCTTCGGGGTCCGCGACCGCTCCTGGATCGAGCGGCGCCTCCCCGAGGACGGCGCCGTCTCGGTGAGGGAGGTGACCGAGGCGTTCGCCGTCCTGGGCCTGATGGGGCCCGCGGCGCGGCGGGTGCTCGCGGCAGTCACCGCCGTAGACGTGGAGGACGAGGCCTTCCCCCTCTCCCACCACCGCACCCTCCACATCGCGGGCGCGCCGGTCGAGGCCCTGAGGATGAGCTTCGTGGGCGAGCTCGGCTGGGAGCTGCACGTCGGCGCCGACGAGGCGGGTGCGGTCTTCGACGCCCTCTGGGAGGCCGGGCAGGAGCACGGGATGCGCCACGCGGGCTACCGCGCCATCGACTCGTTGCGCCTGGAGAAGGGCTACCGGGTCTGGGGCGCCGACCTGACCCCCGACGACACGCCCCTGGAGGCCGGGCTCGCCTGGGCCTGCAAGCTCGACTCGCCCCACCCGTTCCTGGGGCGAGAGGCCCTGGAAGCGGCACGCGCCGCCGGGACGCCGCGGCGCCGCCTGGTGTCGGTGCGCCTGGCCGACCCCAATCCCGTGCTGCTGGGGGGCGAGACGATCCTGCGCGAGGGGGAGCGCGTCGGCTGGCTCTCCAGCGGCGGCTTCGGCCACACCCTCGGCGTCCCCGTCGGCCTGGGCTACGTGCGGGCGGAGGGAGGCGTGGACGGCGCGTGGCTGGCGGGGGGGCGCTTCGAGGTCGAGGTGGCCGGCGAGCGCTTCGACGCCGCCGCCTCCTTGCGCGCGCCCCTGTGACGCGCCGACGGGCTACCTCACCCAGAAGGGCCGCCGGGGGGCGGGGCCGAGGGCGAAGGTGACGGCCGCGAAGGCGCGCGTGGCCCCGTCGAGCAGATCGAGGTCGCTCCTGGTGGTCTCGACCCCCAGGGAGTAGCGCAGGTCCGCCGACTCCAGCCAGG
>JASLMK010000131.1 GCA_030746555.1 Planctomycetota bacterium
ACTGTCCACTTCGCGCCGAAGCTACGACCCTGTTTTTCTAAACCGGGGGTCGCAGGTTCGAGTCCTGCCGGGCGCGCCAGCGCAAAGTCGTCGTGGGCCGGCAGGCCGTTGGGGCTGAGTCCGTGGTGCGGTTGGGTGGGCGGTGCTGGCGATCGGGGCGACGCCGTGACGCCCGGGTTGGGTGGCGCTCGCACGCTGCATTGACGGGGGAGGCACGGACGCGGCGCCGACTGGGAGGCCAGGGGCGGCGCCGTGCCGCCGGACCTCATGGGAGCACGAGCGCTCGCGACCTCCCTCTCTCCGCACGATGTGCCTGGCGTCCCGGGCTCAGTCCCCGCTCATGCGCAGGGTGCACCTCACGGGATAGTGGTCTGAGTACAGGCCCTCGCGTTCGTCGTCCGTGTCGATCCCGGCGGCGGTCACGCGCTTCGCGAGGCCGGGGGAGGCGAGCACGAAGTCGATGCGCTGGCGTCTGGCGCGCACCTGGTCCATGTCCTTCGCCCAGCGCGGGATGAGGGCGGGAGCCCCGAAGCTGTAGGCGGCCTTGGGGCTGTGCACGGCGACGAGGTCCACGAAACCCCGCTCGGCGAAGGCGTCGGTGATGCGCCAGTCGAAGACCTCCTCTCCGTCGACCTGTGTCCCCAGTCCGCGGCCCCGCAGGTACTCCTCGTCGCGGCGCATGAAGGCATTGAAGTCGCCGACGACGAGCACGTCCCGCCCTTCCTCGACCGCCGCGGCGGCCAACTCCGCCACCTCGACGGCCTCGTGTGCCTTGCTCGGCCAGAAGTGCACGACGAACACCTCGATCCCCATCGTCCTCGCGTGCAGGTAGCCGTGGTGAAACCCCTTCACCACCCGCGCGACGACCTCGATCTCCTCCCGGCTCGTCAGCGCCACCGGGTAGCCGTGCTCCTTGTGCATGACCGCGTGCCCGTGCCCCCACTTCCGCGCCAGCTTCCCCAGCCCCTCCTCGTCGATGTGGAGCATCTCCTGCAGCGCCAGCACGTCCGGCCCCTCTTCCGCCAGCCACTCCGTCGCCTCCTCGAGCTTCGCCTTGTGGTCGAACAGGTGGTAGGTGTTCCAGTTGAGCACCTCGATCGTCTCCACGCCCTCGACGACCACCTCCTCCCCCTCCCCTTCCTGCCCTGCGCGGATTCCTCCGCTCCCCGCGCCCATGAGTACGAAGCACCCGGCCATCGCCGCCACCAACGGCAGCAGCTCGACCAGGCCACACCACCAACCTCGCCCCGGTATCGTCCTCATCCCCCCATGATAGACAGCCGCCCACAGCCCGTGTTGCCATGACGCTACATCGCCTGCCGCGCTACCGTCGGCGGCAGGCGCGAGCATCAGCGATGACGGGCGAGAGGGAAGGGGTCCGCACCAGCGCTGCGCCTACCTCCGAAGGTACTGCGAGAACAAGGCGCGGTCCGACTGGACAACGATGACCACGAGGCCGTTGTGGGTGGTCACGTATCCAACCGAATCCACGACCTCGGCATCGGCCATCACCGACACCGCCCCCTCCCCGGTGTTCTCCACATGAAAGTCGACCGCCTGTCCGGACTCGATTACGGCGCTTCGACGCTCGCCTGAGGGGAGAGCCAGCTCGATCGTCCGCTGTGTAGCAGCAGCATTGACGACGTGAAAGACGCCCTCGTCCATCGCGATCTCGTCGTAGATACCGCGAGCAACCCAGGCGATGCCGGCGGCGACCACTGCGGCCGCCAGACTCGTGAGAAGGACCTGCTTCATGAGAGTAGTATGCAGCCCGCTCACGACGAGTCGGGAGCCCCGATGCGAGGGGCGGAACAGGAGAGAGGGCTGATCCAGCCAGACCCAGCCATCTCTCGGGTGTGGCCGCGGGGGGCGCCGGGCTCGCGTGGAGAGGCCATGCCGGTTGCTGCGGCCGTGGGGCTAACGGCTCCGGCCGCCTTTCAAGAGGAGCCTGAGCGCAGCGCATGTGCACGTCACGATCCCTGCGCCGTAGCCAACCCGCCAGCCTAAGGCCCCGCCCTCGATGGGCTCGTAGGTCGCCAGGAAACCGAAGACACAGAACGCGGCAACGGGGAGGAGGCACAGGGCACCGATGATCCTCATGGCGGCGATCATATCTCATATCGGGCGAAGGGCCTTGGGTCCAAGCCCTCAGTGCCGACATGACGCGAGCTCGTCCGCTCGTGTCCGCAGCAGCGGCACGGGTGACGCCAGGTCGAGCTGCCATGGGCCGGTACGGAGTAGACTGCCCGCCCGAGCGCACGTTGCTCAGGCGGTTGGCGCGCGGCCTCTCCATGCAGGCTGTCTCAGGTTCGACTTCCTCCACCCATCGCCATCCAGCCCGCCATGTGGTCAGCACCGGCGGAAACCCAACGAGACGGGAGACCAAGATGATTCGCTCCTTCCTGATGTCCGCTCTTGTTCTCACCTCCGTGACTGGCTGTGCCACCAAGCAGCCAGCGGCCATTCAGTTCCTCAACCCCGGCACCGTCCTGCCCACCGGATTTCCCTTCTCCGAGGCGGTCCGCGCCGGCGATACCCTCTACCTCTCTGGCATGGTCGGGGTGAAGCCGGGCACCGCTGAGCTGGTCGAGGGCGGTATCGAGGCGGAGTCGCACCGGACCATGGAGAACATCCGGATGACCCTCGAGGCACACGGCGCATCCATGGATCACGTGGTCAAGTGCACCGTGATGCTCGCCGACATTTCGGAGTGGAGCACCTTCAACGAGATCTACCAGACCTACTTCAACGGCCGCTACCCAGCGCGAAGCGCCCTTGGTGCCAACGGGCTCGCACTCGGCGCACGCATAGAAGTGGACTGCATCGCAGCCATCGGAAGCGACTGAGCGACCCCGCGAGGCGGAGGGCACGCACACCGGACTGAGATTTGCAGTGAGGCGCTGAGCGTCGGTCTCCTAATCCGATTGGTGTGACTTGGTTCTCAACCTCAGCGGAAGGCGCGAGGGAGGGGCACTTACGCCTCCTCCGGAGGACGCCCCTTAAATGTTTCCTGCGCTTTTCGTCACCGACTTCTTCGAGCCATCTCCAGCTTCAGCATGCGCGAGTCACTCGAGCGCCGAAGATTCGCGACCGTCATCCACAGCAGGAGCACCCCCCCAAACAGGAGCAGCCAGGGTAAGGCGCTGTCACGCCGCACATGGTAGAGGCACAAATAGATGTTCAGCAGACCGAAGATCATCGATGCGACCAGCGCGAAAGTGACGCGTTTCGAGCGACGGGCCGGCGGTCGGTAGAGTAGTCGGGCGTTGAAAACGAGTGCCACCAGGTCGGTGAGCATGACAGGAAGGAACACGAACCAAAAAAGGACGTGCGCTATCCCTTGTAGCCCCCCCGAAAGGCCGTCGTAGAATGGAATGGCGAGCATCGGCGTCATACTTCGATCAGATCTCCTTGGTCCTCGGAAGTCATTGATTCTTGGGGGTTTGCGCCAGGTCAGGTTGGAATGTGCATCGGATTTCTAAACCGATTCTCGCTGACTCGGGGTATGGAGGGCCTGTGAGCGTGCTCTCAGTGGAGTTTGAGCAAGGTCCAAACAGCCCCGATGCGCACTCTGAGGCAAATGAGAGGCAAACGGCCAGCCCTCCATCCCAGCGGCGTTACCCCTCGTCGCCGCTGCCAGCAGCCTTCGCCAAATCGAAGAACGACTCGCACCCGTTGCAGAAGAAGTCGCCCATGGAATTGGTCTTGTTGGGAACGAGTTTGAACTTGGTGGTGGAAGCTGACACCAGCATGGATTGCTGAACGAGGCCGACACCTACCTTCGCGGTGTCCTCGGAGCTGCAGTGCGTGCAGGCGGGGAGGCTCTCGGCCTCGATCCTGCGGATCGTCTCGCGGATCCCAGGGTAGTCACTTTCAAAAGACTCCAGCTCTTCCTCAGTTCTCTTCAGCATGATGACCTCAGCATGGGCTACGCGATCTGTTCAACAGAGTTCACACTCTACCCACCTCACTGCCTCGTGTGAAATCTCGCGTTGATGGGACTCCCTCTGAGTTGGTTGCACCCGAGTGACAGGGACTCCTGGAGCCTGGATCCACCTCCCCATCAAGCCATAGCCCTCGAGGTTGAACTTCGACACCTCGGCCACCGTGTGGGGCCGGTTGTCCGCCATCCAACGGGCCATCAGCCCGCGCGCTCGCCTGGCGAGGATGGGGATGGCCTTCTGTGCGTCGCCGTCCTTCTCCAGGAACTTGACGCTCAGCAGCACCGAAGAGCCAAGGGTCGAGCCGCAGGGCGTCGCCTGGGTCATGCTCAGGAAGTGGGCGGACAGAGACACGACCCCGACCTCCCTTGGGGGTAGGCTCTCGGACATGAAGTCCGTCGACCAGGTCCTGATCATCATCGCCGCCCTGATCTTCACGGGCTTCGGCGTCTGGTTCCTCATCAAGCCCACGGCCCTCGCAGGGATCGGGATCGAGGCGACCGGCGCGAGCGCTCGCACGGACATCCGGGCAACCTACGGAGGCTTCGAGCTTGGCGTCGCAGCCTTCCTCTTTTGGTGCGCCTCCCGCGGAGACTGGCACCACATCGGCCTCGTCGCGGCCACGCTCTTCGTCGCAGGCTTCGGTGTCGGCAGGGCGACGGGAATCTTCGTAGAAGGTGGCGCGACAGCCTTCATGTGGTCGCTCCTCGCGGTTGAGGTGGTCTATACAGCCTTCGCTGTGTGGTGCCTCAGCCGCTTCTCGGAGAGCTGAGGGGGAGCCGGGCTCCCAAGAGGCCTCTTCGGGGGCGCCGGCTTGGCAAAGCTTCGGGGGACGGTCGCGAGCCTCCCCTATGTGGCCCAGGTCTTCCTGGCGGTCTTGGTCGCAGACCTCTTCCTATGTGGGACGCACCGCTTGTTCCACAGCGACCTCTGCCTCTGGCGCTTCCACGCCGTTCATCACGGCACGCGATCGATGGGCTGGCTGGCAGGCGCCGGGATCGACGTCATCGCCACGCGCATGATGGTCTACCTGCCGCTCTGTGTCCTGGGCTTTGATCAAGGTGTGTGCGCCTCCTACGTCGCGATCGTCGCGACGCAAGCGGCGATGAGCCACACGAACACCCGCCTCCCCTGCGGCCCCCTGGCGCAGCTGATCGTCTCTCCACGCATCCACCACTGGCGCCACTCCACCGAGGAGCAAGCGCATAAACGGAAGCTCCCGAGGGAAAGGCCTCCACGCGCCAAGGCACCCCCTCACCAACACCCCTGGAACCAGGTGCTTGAGCTCACACGCGCTCGTGGGACATAGGCTTGGAAAAACTGAGTTCGGGGTGGTTGGCGACTACTTTGGGGGTATCCACTCGAGATCCATCAAGAGCGCTCCATGGTCCGAGGGAAAGGTGCGTTGTTTGACCGGGATCGAATCATCTTCCCAAACGAGCGGAAGCACCTCTCCGGCTACCGCTCGCAGTGACCACCCGTCGGATATGTCGGCAGGATTTTTCAGGTACAGCCGATCGATGCGCTGGAATGACTGCGACGTTCCTTCTTCACCGGCGGCAGGGCCTCGAAACATCGGTGACCAGGTGATTCCTGGATGCTGAACGGGATTCGGATGCACCGTCCGGAATGTGTCCATGAAGCCTGCTTCATGCATTGCCTTGCTTACGGGCAGTGCGAGGTCCCGACGATGTTTGTAGATGCGCGCCGTGTCCTTGGTCCAGTCCAGGTGGGAGGGCGTGTTCCAGTCGCCACCGACCAGCAGCGGGACATCCGCTGTGAGCTGGCCAGCCTCTCGCAAGTGCGCGATGATCGCCGTGGCTTGCTGCAGTCGGTTTGAACGTTGGTCTTCCGCTGCCAGCAGGTCCTCGTCGCTCATGGTGGGGTTGTCGCGCAACTCGTAGCCGATGTATGCGCGGTAGTCGATCCAGATGCTCCACGCCAGGAGCTCCCGTTGATGTGAATCGCGCAGCAGAGCACCCACTCCATGCCATGCGTGGTGGAAGAAGGTCGTTTTCAGCTCCATCGGCGTCAAGACGCACAGGTGGGCGCTCTTCGCCTGGTGCTGATTCCAGCCGAGCTCACCTGCCAGCCATTCACCGAGGCGAGGCCGGTCCCCATCAATGTCGTAGCTCTCCTGGAGCAGCACGACGTCAGGCTCGGCAGATCGGATGATGGCCAGGGTCTTCTCGGCCCCCTTTTCGACATCGTTGGCACCGTGCAAGACGTTCCAGACCAACACGCGAAGAACCTCTTTGGCCTCCTCTGTGCGGGCAGTCACGCCATTGACTGGCGCGTCACTCTCGTCAGCGTTCGCGCTCCTGGCCTCGATGGACCTCAACAACATGGAACTGACAAAGACCACCCCTACTACGAGGGAGAGGGCACGCATGGCTCCTTTGTTTGGACTCATGCAAGCCACCCTACACTCCGTACATCCCGATCCACCCTGAGCCCAGGTGTTTGAGCTCACACGAGCTCGAGGGACATAGGCTTTGAAAGTCCGTCCGGCCACATGCCAGCGTTGGACGGGGAGGTTAGTCTCTCCTGCGTAGACATCCCCCTCTTCCAAGCAAGGAGAGCCAGCGCAGTGACCACATCGACCTCCAGGGCCATCGCTACCTTCGCGATCTGGCTGTTTACCTGTGGCACCCTGAGCGTCCTCGTCCTGTGCTCCGGGGATGCCGAGTCCTCGAGCAACGAGAAGGGCTGGATCTACCTGGGCATGCTCGTGGTCGTGGCGGCCGCGGCGAGCACGCGCTTTGTCTGGAAGGGAGGGTCCGGCGGATGAGCGCCCACGGGGCCCAGGCGCGAATCAGCTCGGGGATGCCGCTCCGCGGCACCGTGGCCGGCAGGCCGTCTGCTCTGGCAGCGGTGTCCTAGAGCGTTGCCGGGCTAGAAGGCTGCGGGGCGCGGCTCACGTCCCGGCTCCGCGCTGGTCACGGTGCCGTGGAACACCCGGCCGGCGGACAAGGCAGGGGTGTCGGAGATGCCCACCCCACCCGCCGTCACTCGTCGAACCGCAGCACCACACCCTGCGCATCGCTCGCCACGAACTCGCGCACTGCTGGCTCTGGCGGCGCCTGTTCGGCGGCCTCGGCGTCGGCGTCGAGCTTGGGGGTGGCCGTCACGAGATCGACTGGGCACTCCTCGGGCAGGTCCAGGCGGAAGGCTCCCTTCTCGTCACTCGTGGCCCTGGTCAGCACCGCCGGGGGCACACGCGGCGTACCGGCCAGGTAGGCCAGGACCTGCACGCCGGCGGCCGGCTGCCCCTCGGCGCCTTCGACCCTTCCGGTCAGGGACACGAGCTCACGCAACTGTAGTACGACGTCGTCGTCACCGGCGAACGCGGTCACGGCGCGGCTGGCTCCGAGGGGGGCTCTTGGGTTTCTCCAGTTGTAGGACGCCATGATGGTGAACAGCTCCACCGCGCCCATGTCCTCGGTCACGCCGAGCAGCTCGAAGCGCCCGCCCCCGCCGGAGGGCGCGCGGATCCGGGGCGCCTCCTCCCCTCCGGCAACCTGGACGAAGACCCCGATGGCGGGCAGGCCGTCGGGGGTGAGGACGACGCCGGTGATGGGGTCGCCGAGGTCGAGGGTCAGCTCGACACCCTCCACCTGTCCACCTTCGGGCAACTCCACGGTCGCCTCGGCCTTCGAGCCGGGCCGGCCGCGGACCGACGCGGTCACCTTGAGTTCACCCCCCGGCAGGTCGGTGAAGTGGAAGCGCCCCTGGGTGTCGGTGCGCGAGTGCCGCACCGCCGTCACCCAGGTGCCCTTCAGGGGTTCCGCCTCGGGACGGAAGCGGCCGAGGTCCTCGTTCGCGCCCCGCAGCTTGACCAGGTGGTCGGGGAGCGGGGTCCCGGTTTGGGCTCTCAGGGTCCCTTCGATGCGCCCGCCGGACAAGAGCACGAGGTCGCCGTGGTCGATCCGCTCCCGGTCTCCCTCGTCGGCGGGGAAGTCGTAGACCCGCGTGCCGTATCCGTCCTTTCGGAGGAAGAGCTGGTGGTCGATCATCACGTGCAGGCTGGTCAGCTCGAAGCGACCGTCGGACCCCGTGAGGGTGGACTCCCAGTCGGAGCGGGACACGCCCTCGACGCTCTTGGAGCCGACGCCAGCGACATAGACACCCTCGATCGGGGCACCCTCGGCATCCACGACCCGCCCCGTCGCGATCCGCGCAGGATGGAGCACGAAGTCCAGCCGGGTGTCTCCGGCCAGCTCGGCCTCTCCGAGCCTCATCCGCTCGTTTCCGTAACCCCCCGCACGGGCCCTGAGATCGTCGAGGTCGCGGCGTCTGGCCCCGCCGAGCCCGCTCATCTCGTACCGCCCCTGCACGTCCGTGAGCACGGACCGCAGGAAGGAGGCGCCCAGACCGACCTCGGCGCCCACGATCGGGCGCCCCAGTGAGTCGCTGACGATGCCGTGGATCCGCACCCCTGCTTCCAGGGCCAGGTCCAGGCGGGTATGCACGCCCGCGCGCAGCTCGACGCTCTTCGAGGGGGGAGGGGCCGCGTCGAGTGGCGTGATCTCCACGCTGAGAAGCCCCGCCTGCAGGTCCTCGAAGAGGAAGCGGCCGCCAGCGTCCGTGTGCGCGCGGCACTGCTCGACCCGCCGGCTGTCCCGGCCGAGCACCAGGGCGCCCACGACCGGCGAGCCGTCCGACGCGCGCGTCAGGACGCCCTCGAGGACCGCTGCAGCCCCAAGCCGGAGCTCGACGTCGTCCCCTGCGAAGAGATGGTCGCGCCGGGCGGAGGCGTGGTCGCTGGCGCTGGCCTCCACGTCGAGCGGCACCGCCGTCGGCACGGCAACCTCGAAGCGTCCCTCGTCGTCGGTGACGGCCGTGACGACGGGCTGGCGCGCGTCGCGTTCTTCGGTGTCGGGGAGCCGGAACTCACTGTGCACGCGACGGGTGATCGTCACAGTGGCACCGGGGAGGGGCGAACCGAGCGCGTCGCTCACGACGCGTCCGCGCAGCGCGCCATCCCCTCCGGTGGCCAGGGCTCGGGGCTCCTCGACCTCACTGACGGCCGCGGTGCGCCCCTCGCTCACCTCGCCCCCGAGCGCCAGGCCGCGGACCTCTTCGGTGCCCGACGCGCGCGGCTCCGTTGGGCCCTGCTCGGGGGTCGCGAGGCCGGGTGCCGGCGCACCCGGCCCCCTCGTGACGAGCCAGCCGACCACGGCGAGCAGTGCCACGGCGGTCACCGCCTGGACAATCGAACGGTGAGAGCCCACGACCCTAGGTTAGCGTGGCGGTCATTCAGGAGCGCCGGTACACCGTTCATCTGCGTTGGGTCATCCACAGGCGACTCCGCTGCGGACCGGGGAGGCGGCCTTCCCGAACCCGGGTTCGGGCCCAGCCGGGCGCGCCAGCGCATCGGATCGCAAGGACCCGCGCGAAGTAGCAGAGAAGCGCGCTTTTCGCCCGGAGACGTACGACCGCGCCTCCAAGGAGGCGCGGCTGTGCTCTCAGGCCGCGCTGCGGACTAGGGTGGCCCAGGGGTGCGCCATGCAGTCACCCGCAACGCGAGCCGCGGGATGGTACGCAGCCACAAGCTTGCCCAGGGGCACTCCCGAGTCACGGTGCTCTTGCCAAGAGCCTTCGACTCCAAGCGACTCCGTCGCTACCTCCCAGGCTTCTTGTCCCAAGCACATGATGAAACAGAGGTTCTTCATGTGCTGGATCGCAAAGCGGGTGACATCAACCCCGTAGGCCATTGCAGCTCGGCGGTTGGGCAGTGGTCCGCTGACCACTCCATCATCCCTCAGGAGATTCCCGAGCGCGGATCCGTACAACAGCCCGAGGCGCTCCACCGGCCCTACGCGACGTTGCAGCTCGCGGTTCGTCCGCATCCCCGGCTCGTGCCTGTAAGGTCTCGTGTCCCCTCCGGTGATCCGGTCCCGCACCAGTGACGATGGCGCGAAGTCCTTGGCGAGTAGAAGGATCTGACCGTCCCAGTTCCCGTAGAGCGATTCTGTTCCGTAAAGCCGAGACTCGCCGGAGCATAGTTGGTGCGCGGTCACGTAGTCAGGAACATCTGCCTGTCGGATCCAATCGGGGAGTTTGGGTGTGTTGTTCATTCTTGAGTCTCGACCTCGGCGGCGGCCCGCCTTTAATCGGAGGCTACTGCCCATGTCCGCGACTATTCCGCCGTGTGGGATGCGTCCCGCGCCTCTCCCAGGATGGGCTGACAACGCGTCTGAGCGGAGACAACTGGTCCGGGACGGTTACTCGCGGGCCGACAGGTCGAAGCAGGCCAGCTCCTCGTCCGTGCGCAAGAAGACGTGGCGGTTTGCGAAGGCGGGGTGGGACCAGCAGACCCCGTCGCGCCGGTTCAACTGGCCCCGGGTGGGCTCGATCAGCTTGACCCGGCCCAGCTCCGAGAAACCCTCGGGGGAGAGCTCGGCCAGCAGCAGCTCCCCGCGCTCGTTGAACATCCAGGTCTTCTCGCCGCGCTGGACCATGTGGATGGTGGACCAGCGGGAGCGGGGCACGGCGGTCCGGTCCTCCCAGATCCGGTCGCCGCTGGCGAGCTCGAGGCAGCGCAGCTCGCCGTAGCTGTCGACCCCATACACGTGCTCCCCCAGGACCAGGGGTGTGCCGATGATCACGTGCAGGGCGTCGGTGCTGCGCTCGTTCTGGCCGCGGCGGGACCAGACCTTCTCGGCGGCGAGCTCGGACTGGTCGAGGCGCAGGAGCAGGCTGCCGTCGTAGAAGCCGGAGAGGAAGAGGTGCTCCCCCGCGAGCACGGGGCTTGCGACACCGAGGGGCATGCGTGTGGAGGGGAAGTCCACAGACCAGTGCTCTTCTCCGGTCGCGGGGTCGAGGCCGACCACCCGGTCGCCGGACCAGTAGACCAGTACGCGCTGGCCTGCCTGGTCGATGACGATAGGGGCGGAGTAGTTCCCCCGGTCGTCGAGGGCGCGCCAGCGCTCCTCCCCGGTCTTCGCATCGAAGGCGACCAGGCAGGCCCCGTCCTTCGCGCTGGCGGGGACGATCAAGAGCTCCCCCTCGAGGAGGGGCGAGGCGCTGATGCCCCAGATGGGCATGCGCTCCTGGTCGATGCCGTAGTCCTCGCGCAGGTCAAAGCCCCAGATCACCTCGCCGGTCCCCGCGTCCAGGCAGCGCAGGTGCCCGACCGAGCCCAGGGTGTAGACGTGGCCGCCTGCGACCAGGGGGGCGCAGCGCGGCCCGGCGGGGTAGCTGATGCCGGCGTAGGTCGCGGGGTAGCTCGCGGTCCAGCGGCGCTCGCCGGTCCGCCAGTCGAAGGCGTGCACGCGCTCGACCTCCTCGGGCTCCTCCTGGCGGTCCAGCACGAAGACCAGCTCGCCCGCCACCGAGGGTGCGGCGTAGCCCGAGCCGACCGGCACGCGCCATCTCGCCTCCAGCCTCTCGGGCAGGGCCTCGAGCACACCCTCCTCGCGCCACACCCCGTCGCGCTCGGGGCCGCGCCACTGGGGCCAGTCGTCGGGAGGGACCGGGAGGGCCGGGAGCAGGAGCGGGAGAAGGAGCAGCATCACCGCACCCTACTCGACCGTGGCGTCACTCCGAGGGCTCCGGCAGGTACTTGTCCCTTGTCGGCCGCGGGTCATCCACCGCAATGCCGCGCGCCTGGTGATGCGCGACGGCTGCGTTGATGGTGTGCGGCATCATTCGCCAGATGTTCCTGTTCTCCAACACCATCACCTCGTTTCCCGCGGCGTCGGTCCAGGTGAGGTTCCAGCGCACATAGGGTCCGGCGTCCGGGTCGTCTACTCGCACTACCGAGAGTCCGGCGATGTCCTCCCAGGGCAGCACGTCCTCGTAGACGTCGAAGAACCCCACGTGAGCGAGGCCTCGCTCCGTGGGGCGTACGTACCTGCCTTGCATGAGGCCGATGCCCATCAGGCACGGCAGGCTGATGATCACGAAGCCGTACAGGGGGACGAGCGGGTTGCCCCCGGTGGCCTTGTGTGCCGAGCGCGCCGCAGCCAGGGCGGCCTGCTGTTGGAGGGTGTAGCCACGCTTGCCCGAGGGCTTCGAATCCACGTAGCCGCCCATGATGAAGTTCGTGGCCACGAAGCAGGTGAGGCCGCTCAAGCACAACCAGAGGATGAAGGCGAATGCCCCGTACCCACGCCAGTCGGTCGTGATGTAGAAGTCGCCGGGTTCGACGGAGGCCCGGTAGGCCCGATAGAGAGCGAAGAGCAGCGCAGCGCTCAGCACCATGGACAGGCAGGCGAGCACCCGATAGAGCCTGCGCCCGGCTGGCGAGAGGGGCTCCAGCACGGTGTATCCCGTTCGCTTCGAGGAGAAATGGCCAAGCGCTCCCAGCGCGAGGAGAACCGCTACGGCAGAGATGAACGTGAGCACAGCGTGCAGGCCTCTCGAAGCACAGAGGCTACGAGATCCCGAAGTGGTCGGCGTGGTGTGCTCTGAGACCGTCGATCCGTGACTGCGTAGATCAGGCCCAAGGCAGTGCACCAGCTCGCGATCATGAACCTGATGCTCATCGAGGGGCCAGACGGGGTCTAGGTCGGGGTGCCGCTCTACCTGGCCGGGCCCAGGATGGCGGGCCGGATGCAAGTCAAGCGGAGGGCTGCCGTATCCGGCTGAGGGGCAGCGCGAACCCGCCTGCGCGACACCCTGCACGCCTCGCTCTCGTATGTGCTTGGCCGTGGCCCTGGCGGCGCTGGCCCCTCGACCGGCGCGGCCTTGAGGGCTGCCAGATGTCAGGCGGGCTCGCGGGCGCTGCGCTCTGCCGCGGGGAGGCCTTCGGCTGCCACGCGCTCCACGGCCTTGCGGAGCATCGCGTGGACGCGCTCGACGTTCGCGGCGTTCGGACTCTTGAAGAGTGAGAACGGGATGAACACGGACTCCGACTGGATCCGGATGCTCTTCTCCTCGACGGAGAGGAGCACCCTCTCGCCCCAGTTCCTCGCTCCCATCCGGACCCGAATTCCCGTTGAGCCGGGTACCGTCCCCGCGGTGCGCGTCCAGCGAGGATGCTTGCACAGCTCGGCCGTGGTCAGCTCGACCAGATAGGCCAGCTCCTGCGGGGGAGCGTCACGGATCACGAGTCGGTCATAAGAGCTCATCGTCGCTTACCTGAGGTCCTGTTCGACCGGGTGCCGGGGACACCATATCAGACGCCCCATGTGGGCGCTGGCTTCCCGGGAAAGCCCTGCACTTGTCCATGGCGGATGGAGGGTCCCGAGGGAGGGGACCGTGGCCAGGGAGGGGCTCCACCGCTCCCGGGCAAGGAGGAGAGGGTGCACACGCGACGCCGGGCTGAAACTCGCGGAGCCCTGTAGCATGGGGGCCGGAGCTCGTCCCGACCTGGACGGCTCCACTCCCCTCTTCTCGCACTCGCTCACATGCACCAATCCCACCACCTCGCCCACCGCCCTGTCCTGCACTCGCTGCTGATCGCCGGCCTGGTCTCGGCGATGGGGGCCCAGGCGGGTGCCCAAGGGAGCGATGATTGCGCAAGCGCCCCGACCATTGCCGGCCCAGGCCTGCATGCCGTGGACACGAACGGCGCGACCGGCCCAGATGCGGACCCTTCCTGCGGGAACATGGGATCGGACGTCTGGTTCGAGTGGACCGCGACGGACACGGGCACCGCGCTCCTGGAGATGTGTGACGCGAACTACGACTGCGTCCTCGCCCTGTGGGACGGAGCGGGCTGCCCGACCCAGGTGGTCGCGTGCAACGACGACTCCTGCGGCCTCCAGTCGGTGGTCGACGCGAACGTCGTGGCGGGGAACACCTACATGATCCAGGTGGGCGGCTACAACGGAGCGACCGGAACGGGGACCCTGGGGATCCACGTCCAGCCCGCCAACGACGACTGCACCTCTGCCCAGTCGATCTCCGGCCAGGGTCTCTTCGCCGTGGACACCAACGGGGCCACGGGCCCAGACGCGGACCCCGGTTGCGGAAACATGGCCGCGGACGTGTGGTTCGAGTGGACCGCTACGGAGACGGGCGCCGCGCTCCTGGACGTGTGCGACGCGAACTACGACTGCGTTCTCGCCCTGTGGGAGGGCTCGGGCTGCCCGAACCAGGTGATCGCCTGCAACGACGACTCCTGCGGCCTCCAGTCGGTGGTCGACGCGACCGTCGTGGCGGGGAACACCTACATGATCCAGGTGGGCGGCTACAACGGAGCGACAGGGACGGGGACGCTCTCGGTGTCGGTCGCGGCGCCTCCCGCCAACGACGACTGCGCCAGCGCCGAGCCCATCACCGGGGAGGGGGTCTTCGCCTTCGACTGCTCCAGCGCCACCACCGACGGGGCGCCGGACGCCGGCTGTGGGCCCATCGGGAAGGACGTCTGGTTCGTGTGGACCGCTCCTTGGGACGGGGCCACCACCATGACGACCTGCAACCTGGCGAGCTGGGACACCCAGCTCGCGGTCTATCCCTGGCAGGGCTGCCCCGAGGGCAGCGCCCTGACCTGCAACGACGACGCCTGCGGCCTGCGCTCGCGGATGGCGTTCTTCGCCGCGGCGGGGACGGACTACCTGATCCGCATCGGCTCCTTCAACGGGGGTACGGCTGGCCCGGGCGCGCTGGAGATCAGCCAGGGCGGCTCGGCCACCGACTGCAACAACCCGCCCCCCGGTCCGGACGTGATCGTGGGCAACATCTCCGACACCTTGCAGTGGGGGACCGTCGGCGACATCACCGGCTACTCCATCGGAGCCACGGCCTGCAACGTGGGTGACTCGACCATGCCCTGGGAGGGCGACACGAACCACCACCCGGTGATCGGACAGAACCTCTACCGGCTCCAACACGGGCGCTTCGAGCAGGTGGGGATGAGCTGGGTCAAGCACGGCTTCGCCTCCGCAACGGAGGACTACTGCTGCCCCTGCATCCCACCGGGGAGCGGACAGATCATGGGCGTCGGCTGTGCGGACACCTACTGGGCCGGGCTCAACGGAGACCAGGGCGGCTGGGGAGTGGGAGGCCTCGGTCCGCGCTCGGAGATCAACCCCGTCACGGGGGACTTCCCCTTCCCCTACGGCACCATGGGCCAGACCGGTGACGCCATCTACAAGCGCCTGCAGGTGCACAACGACGACCTGGATCCCGACCTCAACGTCGGCGCCACCTACTTCGCAGAGGTGCAGTACGTGAACCCCGACGACGCCGCCGCCGGCCACGGCAACAACAACACCTCCTGGCGTCCGGCCGTTCAGGGCGGCTTCGTGAACGGCGGCTGGCCCCTCGTCCTGACCGACTACACCCGGGCCACCCAGCCGGCGATCCACGCCTGGCAGGAGGCGGACCCGCTGGTGACCCTGGAGCCGGCAGACGTGCCCGGGGACGGGCGCTTCTTCGTGGGCAGCCGCGCCACGAGCAACGGTGATGGGACCTGGCACTACGAGATCGCCGTCCACAACCTCACCTCCGCGCGCGCCGCGGACGGGCTGCGCCTGCAACTCCCGAGAGGAGCCAGCGTCTCCGGCGCCGAGTTCCACGGCGTGGCGCACCACTCCGGAGAGCCCTTCGACACGCAGGACTGGGACATCCACGTGGGAGCCGACTCCATAGAGTGGACCGTCGCCGTCCCCTCCGGCGTGCCCGGCCAGCCCGAGCCCAATGCCCTGCGCTGGGGGACGACCTTCACCTTCCGCTTCGATGCGGACGTCGTGCCCGTGGACGGGACCCTCGATCTCGACCTGTTCGCTCCGGGGGGCGCCGGCGAGCCCGACGAGGTGCACGTTCGTGCCCAGGTTCCTGGCACCGGCTGCGCAGTCAGCACCTACTGCACCGCCCTGGCGAACTCGAGCGGTGCGCCTGCGGCGATCTCCTACACGGGTTCCGCCTCGATCGCGGCCAACGACTTCGTGCTACAGGTGCGCGCCCTGCCCCTGAACCAGCCGGGGATCTTCTACTACGGCGCAGGCCAGACGAAGGTGCCCTTCGGCAACGGGAATCGCTGCGTGAGCCCCGGAGGCGTCGGCCTCTTCCGCCTGCCGCCGCTGGACACGGGGTCTTCCGGACAGGCCTCGCATGCGCTCGACAACACCAACCCACCCGTGCCGGCTGGGCAGCTCATCGCGGGGGACACCCGCCACTTCCAGTTCTGGTTCCGGGACCCCGACGGTGGCGGCGCGGGTTTCAACCTCTCGGATGCCCTGACGGTGACCTTCTGCCCGTAGGGTTCGATGGTCCTTGACCGCGGGGGTCCGTCCACTCCCCTCCACCGGACGACCCTCGGCAAATCTCCGCCCACAAACATGAAGAGAACACTTCAATTCGTCGCCGTGGTCGCCGTAGCGCTGCTCGTAGCGGCCAAGACCATCGCCTCCACCGGCCTGGACGAGCTGGAACCGCACCTGGCCGAGCTGGGGTGGGAGACGGGCCAGTTGACCGCCGTGGCCGGGGGCTACTCGACCGGCATCCTCGCCCAGACCGCCCATGGGGTGTACGCATCGACTGACCCCGAGCGTCCCGGGGAGGTGACCATCACGCTCCAACGCTCCATGCCGTTGCAGGCGTGGCGCGTCGCGAGCTTCAGCTTCGGGCCCAGCGCCGACTGAGCACGCCCGGTGGCCCGGGCGACCGGCCGCACCAGCAGGGACTCCCTAGGCGCCGCTCCCGACGGGAGTCTGCCGGATGGGGTACAGGAACAGGAGCGGGAGGATGATGGCCGCGGCCATGACGAGGAAGATCGTGCGGTAGCCGTCGCCTTCGAGGGAGGCGACGAGCGCGGCGCCGGAGACGCGGGCGAGGTTGCTGAAGGCCATGTAGAGGGTGTACTGGGTGCCGGCGACCGCGGGCGTACACAGGCGCATGAACAACGCGAAGCCCGCGACCGTCTTGAGCGAGATGAGGAAGCTCGTGCCGACGAGGAAGACGAGCGGGAAGGACGGGTGGGTGCGAAGCTCCTCGGAGAGACCCATGGCGGCGCACAGAGCGGCGACACCCAGGACCCCGATCGTGATGACCACCTTCACCCCGAGGCGATCGGCGAGGAAGCCGCCGACGATCGCCCCGAGGACGCCCGCCGCCGAGCCGACCCCCCCCTCGACCTGGGAGTAGCGCTCGTCAGTCCAGCCGAGCCCCTGGGTGTAGAAGACCGGCATGACGGCGACGCGCATGCCGACCGTGATGGACGCCGCGTAGGCGAAGAGGGCCCCCAGGATGGGCGGCCAGGTACCGAAGGCGCCGAAGAGGCCGCGCACGAGCCCGGCCAGGTCCCCGGCCCGCTCCTCGCCGGGCTCCAGGCGGGCCTCTCCCTTGCTCCAGGGGAGGAGCCTCTCCCCGGCGCGCTCGCGGAGGAAGAGCGGCAGGCAGAGGATCACAAAGAGCACCCCCGCCTGCAGGCAGAAGGCGGGGCGCAGGCCCAGGTGCGCGATCACCGTCCCCATGCCCGCGCCGCCGATCGCCACGCCTGCATAGTTCGAGGCCCACATCATCCCATTGACGGTGCCGCGCTCGTCGTCGCGCAGGACGTCGACGGCGAGCGCGTCCGAAGACACGTCCTGGAGGGACACGAAGCAGTTGTGGAGGAAGACCATCCAGGCGAGGGTCTCGAACTCCGCGGTGATGTCGCCGACCAGGATCATGGCGAGGAGCGTCGCCCCCATGGCGAGCTGCGCGAGGAGGATCCAGGGCCGCCTGCGTCCCATCGAGCGCAGGGTGAAGCGGTCGATGATCGGCCCCCACAGGACCTTGAAGGTCCAGGGGAGCGTGGCGAGGGTGGAGATCTTCGCCGTCTCCGCCAGGCCGGCCCCCTGGCTCGCCAGGTAGGAGAGCAGCGCGATCGTCACGAAGCCCCAGGGCATTCCCTGGGCGGCGTAGAGCACGCACAAGGTGACCGTCCGGGCGGCCTTGCTCCCCGTCAGCGTCGGCACGGGACACAGGGTAGCCGGGCCTGTCTCCGGTGGGCGAGGCCCGAGTCGCTCCTCGTGCGCCACGCCCCACCGGTGCGCCCCTGCCACAGGCGCGACGGGTCGTGCGCGCCACCGTTCGCGGTGGCGGGAGGGCGTATCATCCGGGCATGAGCAAGCAGCAGTTCGACACCCGGCTCATCCATGCCGGATTGCCACAGGTGCCGTTGGGCGGGGCGGTGGTGACGCCGGTGTTCCAGTCGGCGATCACCCACTTCGAGGGCGAAGGGGACTACCACGACATCCGCTACATCCGCCTCAACAACACACCCAACCATCTGGAGCTGCACGCGAAGCTGGCGGCCCTGGAGGGAGCGGAGGCCGCCGTCGTGACCGCGAGCGGGATGGCGGCCATCACCACGGCGCTCTTGACCGTGCTGAGGCCGGGGGACCACGCGCTGTTCTGCTCCACCCTGTACGGAGGCACCCACGACTTCGTCACCATGGACCTGCCCGGGCTGGGGATCGAGGTCGACTTCGTCGATCCGCAGGACCGCGGGGCCTGGGAGGCCGCGCGGCGGGAGAGCACGAGGCTCCTCTACCTGGAGTCCCTCACCAATCCGCTGCTGGAGGTCCCCGACCTGGAGGGGGCCGTGGCCTTCTGCCGGGAGCACGGGCTCGTCTCCATGGTGGACAACACCTTCCCCAGCCCCTTCAACTTCCGCCCCGCGGAGCTGGGCTTCGACCTCTCGCTGCACAGCGCCACCAAGTACCTCAACGGCCACTCCGACCTCGTCGCGGGAGCGGCCATCGGGCAGGGGGAGCTGGTCGAGAGGGTCCGGCGCAAGCTCGCACACCTCGGCGGGAGCCTCGACCCCCACGCCTGCTTCCTGCTCTGCCGGGGCATCAAGACCCTCGCCGTGCGCATGCGCCACCACAACCACAGCGCCCTCGTCCTCGCACGGCTCCTCACCGGTCACGGGGCCGTCGCGTCGGTCCACCACCCAGGCCTGGAGGAGCACCCCCAGCACGAGCGCGCCGCGCGGCTCTTCGACGGCGCCAGCGGGATGCTCTCGTTCGAGCTCCACGGCGGCGTCGAAGCCGCGGATCGGATGATCAACACCCTCAAGATTCCGATCCAGGCGCCCAGCCTGGGGGGCGTCGAGTCCCTCGTGACCCGGCCGGCGACGACCTCCCACTCCGGCATGAGCGCCGAGGCCCGGGCGGCGAGCGGGATCGCCGACGGACTGGTCCGTGTCTCCGTGGGGCTCGAAGACGCCGGGGACCTCGTGGCCGACTTCGAGGCGGCCCTGGGGGCGTAGAGGACAGGCCAGGACGACAGGACAGATCCTCGCCGACATCGAGCGCATCGGGACCCCGGGCTCCAAGGCCCGGAACACCCGCCGTTCCCTGTCCATTCCGCAGGACGGTCGCCGGGGGCCGCGCGGGGGCGGCTTCACGGCCGGACCCCGCGGCCGGCGCGGCGGCGGGGGCCACGGACCTCCGACGGAGCTAGGGGCTCTGAGGCTCCACCGCGTGGGCGCGCAGGTCCTCCAGGCTGCAGACGGCGAGGGCGCTCTCGTGGGTCGCCTCCAGGACGACCTGGGGGGCGCGGTCGGCCAGGAAGGCCTCGACCCAGCGGGCGGCGCAGAGGCACCAGCGGTCCCCGGGGGAGAGGCCGGCGAAGCCGAACTCGGGGACCGGCGTCGAGAGGTCGTTGCCGTGCTCGCGGGAGAACTCGAGGAACTCGGCCGTCACCAGGACGCACACGGTGTGGGAGCCGAGGTCGTCGGGACCGGTACGGCAGCAGCCGTCACGGAAGAAGCCGGTCAGAGGGTCCAGCGAACAGGACTGCAGGGCGCTGCCCAGGACGTTGCGTTCGGCGAGTTGGATCACGAGGGAGGCTCCGGGCCGACATCATACCGAACTCCCAGAAGACGCCAGCCCGGCCCGGGCACTTCGGGCCCGCGCGCCACGGCCGCGGCCGGCCACCCCGCCCGGGCACCGATCCGGGTCGACGAGGCCCGCCACCCCAGGCGCGTGCCGACCCGCTACCCTGGGCCCATGCAAGCAGTCAACCTCGAGAAGAAGCACGACCTCTTCTCCGAGCACTGGTCCCCCAAGCGGATCGGCGTCCTGAACGGCCAGCAGATCCTGCTGGCGAAGATCCAAGGGGAGTTCGTCTTCCACAAACACGACGACGAGGACGAGCTGTTCATGGTCACCAAGGGCCGGCTCGTCATGGAGCTGCGGGAGGAGACCGTGGTCGTCGAGCCAGGCGAGCTCTTCGTCGTGCCAAAGGGCGTCGAGCACAAGCCGACCGCCGAAGAGGAGACCCACCTGCTCCTGTTCGAGCCCCTCGGCACCAAGCACACCGGCGACGTGCAGGCGGACTTCACCCTGGAGTCCTACGAGGAGCTCTGAGCGCCGCCCGTCGCCGCGCCCCACACGCAGGCCCCATCGAGTAGAGACCGCGGGAACACGGTTTGCGAGAGGGCGAGCACGCCGCACGCTCTTGGAGACATGGGGACCCGAATATGGTGGAGGGCTCGAGAACGCGGACGATTCGCGGCGCGGGGAGCGTCGCGTACCATGTCGCCACAGGTGCACTCATGATCCGGAACATCCTCGCCGTCTTCGTCGGCCTCGCCGCGGGCATGGCCGTCAACATGGCGATCGTCATGGTCAACGCCTACGCCCTCTTCCCCATGCCCGAGGGAACGAGCATGGCCGACACCGAGGCCATGAAGGCCTACGTCGCGACCCTGCCGACGGCCGCCTTCCTCGTCGTCATCGTCGCCCACCTCGGCCAGTCCTTCGTGGGCGCCCGGGTCGCCGCGCGGATCGGGGCCACGCGGCCGATGCTCCTCGCGATGATCATCGGCTCGCTCACCCTCGTCGCCGGCGTCATCAACCTCATCCAGCTCCCCGGCCCGATCTGGATGTGGATCGAAGCGCCGCTCTACCTCGTCGTCGCCCACAAGGCCGCCGTGATGGAGATCCGGCGCCGGGGCGGCGCGGGGGTGTGACCGCGGGCGAGGGCGTGAGCGGGGCGCGGCGGCGCGCGCGGCGGCGCGCGCGGCAGCGCGCCCGGCGGCCGGGTGAGGCTTGACCGAACCCTCACGCGGCGGCTGGGCGAAGGGGGAGGCGGGGGCGCTATGCTCTCCCGAGGCGTGTCGCCACGCCGCCGCGAACTGTCCACCGACCACCCGCCGAAACCGTGATGATGCTCCGCACCGAACCGACTTGGACCCGCCTCGCCCTGGCAGTCTGGCTGCCCCTCGGCCTCGCCGCACAGGTCGCTTCGGCGCAGGAGGGGGGCAAAGACGCCCAGGCGGCGGGGGAGGAGCGGGCGGCCTCCGACTCCCTGCGCGAGGTCGTGGAAGAGCAGGCCGCCGAGCTGGCGGCGCTCCGGCGGCGCTTGGAGGCTGCGCGGGGAGAGGTCGCCCTGGAGCTCGACGACCTGCGTCTGGAGGTCGAGTTGCTCGCCGAGGACATCGGCGGTGCCGGGCAGGCCCCGCCGGCGCCGACCGCTCCCGGCGCCAACGCCTTCAACCCCCAGATCACCGTCTTCGCCGACGCCCTCGGGCGCATCGACGACCGCGAGGTCTTCGGAGACGAAGGGGACGAGCCCGCACGGATCGACGACCGCTTCGCCCTACGCGAGGTCGAGATCGACTTCCGCGCCGCCGTCGACCCCTACGCCGACGCCGTCGTCATCCTCGCCGCCGAGGGCGAAGGTGGCGGCGAGCTGGAAGCCGGCGTGGAGGAGGCGTACCTGACGCTCAAGCGCCTGCCCTTCGTGGACGAGGCCCCCGCGGGCCTGAAGCTGAAGGCCGGACGCTTCCGCTCGAGCTTCGGACACCTCAACCGCATCCACGGCCACGACCTCCCCTGGCCCACACGGCCCGCGTCCATCGCGGCCTTCCTGGGCGAGGAGGGCTTCGCCCACCACGGCCTCGCCGGAGAGCTGTTCCTGCCCTCCGCCGGCGAGCACGACACCCTCGAGGCCACCGTCGAGATCCTCGGCGGCGGAGGGATCGCCATCGACGAGGAGACGGAGGGCTCGGACTTCGCCAGCGTGGGACGGCTCAACTACTACCGCGAGCTCGGCGACGAGAGCGACCTGACCCTGGGCCTGTCCACCTACCAGGGCGGGGACGACGCCGACCTGTACGGAGCCGACGCGACCTGGCGCTGGCGGCCCGTCGAGGGGCGCGGGCGCCGCTCGCTCCTCTTGGGGGGCGAGCTCGTCCACGGAGACCTGGCGACCGACGACGGCCCCGCGGACTCGACCGGCGGCTACACCTACGCCCAGCTCCAGCTGGGGGCCGACCTCTACGCGGGGCTGCGCTACGACTGGATCGACTCGGAGGGGGAGGCCGGCCTCGACACCCAGACCTTCGGGGCGTACGTGTCCTACTACACCTCCGAGTTCCTGCGCTTGCGGGTCGGGGCCGAGCACGTGACGAGCGACGACGACGAGATCGACTCCCTCGACACGGTCTTCGTCCAGCTGACCTTCCTCTTCGGCTCCCACCCGGCCGAGCCCTACTGGGTGAACCGATGAGCGCGGCGGCCATGACGATCCTCGGTTTCCTCCAGATGTCGGCTTCCGCGCCGATCACCACCCTGGCGCTCGCCCTGCCGTTCCTCGCCCCGGCGACGCCGGCGGCTTCGCCCGAGCCCGCGCTCGACCCGGGCCGCGCCCCCGCGCCGGCCGAACCCCTCGAGGTCGTCACGACGATCGGCGTCCTCGCCGACCTCGCCGGGGCGATCGGCGGCGAGCGCGTCGCGGTCGAGTCCCTCACCGACGGCCGCGTCGATGCCCACCACGTGCAGCCGCGCCCGACGCTCATGAGCCGCGTGCGCACCGCCGACGCCTTCATCGAGATCGGCCTGCAATACGAGCTCTGGGCCAAGCGGGTCCTCGACGGCGCCGGCAACCCGCGCCTCGCCGTCGGGCGCCCCGGCCGCATCGTCGCCTCGGCGGGCATCGCGACCATCGAGGCGCCCGCGAATGCCGACCGCGCCCTCGGCGACATCCACCCCGAGGGCAATCCTCACCTGTGGCTCGACCCGCTGCGCCTGCGCAAGATGGCCGCCAACGTCGCCGCCGGGCTGACGCGGCTCGATCCCGCGGGGACCGAGCAGTTCGCCGCCGGCCTCGAGGCCTGGCGCGCGCGTCTCGATGCCGCGCTCTTCGGCGAGGCGCTCGTCGAGGCGATGGGCGGAGCGAAGCTCGTGCGCCTCGCCGAGCGGGGCCGCCTGGCGAGCTACCTGGAGGGCCGCGAGCTGACCGACACCCTAGGCGGCTGGCTCGGCCGCGCGCGGGAGCTGGCGGGCACCCAGGTCGTCACCTACCACAAGACCTACGGCTACTTCGCGGCCCGCTTCGGCCTGAGCATTCCGATCGAGATCGAGGAGCACGCGGGCATCTCCCCCTCGGGCCGTCACCGCGATCGGGTGCTCGCGCTCATGCGCGCCCGCGACATCGGCATCATCCTGCAGGCGAGCTTCTACGACACCCAGGCGGCCGAGTGGCTGGTCGCGCGGACGGGGGCCGAGCTCGTGCGCCTGCCCCTGGACTGCGGCGGCCGAACCGGCGTGGCCGACTCCCTGGAGCTCGTCGAGACGACCCTCGTGGCGCTCCTGGCGGCGGACTGAGCGCCTGCGGACCGCGCGGAGCGGCGCCGGGCGCCCGCCGCCCGGGGACGCGCGAGCCCCGACCCGGCTCGATTCGACTCGGCGCGGCCCGCAAGACGGCGGTCGCCAACACGCCCACACCCAGCGCCCCGAGCTCTCCCGAACCGGGGTAGCCCGACGCGTTGGACCGCCCGGAGCCGCCCGGTACGATGACACGGTAGCCCACGCCTCGTGGCGACCCCGACGGAGCCGTTGGCCCCGAGCAGCACGACGATGGACGCCACCCAAGCACTGAGCACGATGGCCTGGCCCCTGGCGGCCTGCCTGGTGCTGACCGGGATCCACGTCCACCTGGGGATCCACGTCCTCGCGCGCAAGGTCATCTTCGTCGATCTGGCCCTGGCCCAGATCGCCGCCCTGGGGGCCGTCTGGGCCGTGCTCGCAGGCTGGGACCTCCACGAGGACCCGTGGGTCGTGCGCGGCTTCTCCCTGTTGTTCACGACCATCGGAGCCGCCGTCTTCGCCGGGACGCGCATGCGCCACGAGCGCGTGCCCCACGAGGCGATCATCGGGGTCACCTACGCGGTCGCCCTCGCCGCCACCTTGCTAGCGAGCGCGCGCCTGCCCCACGGCACCGAGGAGATGCGCGAGCTCCTGGCCGGGAGCATCCTGTGGGTCGAGAGCGGCACGGTGCTCGTCAGCGCGGCCCTCTACCTCGCCGTCGGCGCGGCCCACTTCGCCTTCCGCAGTCGGCTCGCCCTGATCTCCGAGGACGCCGACGCGGCGCGCGCCGCGGGCCTCTCGGTGCGCGCTTGGGACTTCTTCTTCTACTTCAGCTTCGGCCTCGTCGTGACCAGCTCGGTGGCGATCGCCGGCGTCCTGCTGGTCTTCAGCTACCTCGTCATCCCGGCGGTGATCGCGGCCCTGTTCTGTCGGGGCGTCGGCGCGCGCCTGGTCGTCGGCTGGGCCGTGGGCGCCGCCGTCAGCGTCGTGGGCCTGGTCCTCTCCTACCAACACGACCTTCCCTCGGGGCCGAGCGTCGTCGTCTCCTTCGGCGCGGTCCTGGCGTTGGCCGGGATCGTCCACCACGTCCGCGGCGCCGCCAAACCCGGGCCGGCGGCCCTGAAGAGCGTGGGCTCTGTCGCCGCCATCGCCCTGCTGCTGGTGGGCAGCGCCTCCCTGCGCAAGGACGAGCACGCTGGCCTGCGCGACCAACTGAAGAGCCCCCACGCCTCGATCCGCCGCGCGGCCCTGGAGGCCGCAGCGGCCGACCCCGTACTCTGGCCCGTGGCCCTGGAGGTCGCCGGTGCGCTCCTCGCCGACGAGGAGCCCGAGCTGCGCGCCAGGGCGGTGGAGCTCGTCTGCCGAAACGGCGCCGCCGACCAGCTCGCCGCCGTCAGGTCGCTGCTCACCGATCCCGACGACCTCGTGCGCGAGGCCGCCCTGCAGTGCGTGCGCAGGCTCCACGACGAAGGCGCCGTCGAGAGCTTGCTGGCGGCGGCCGCCGTCGAGAGTGACGAGTTCCTGGCGGTGGAGATGGCCGAGGGCCTGTGCGAGTTCGGGAGGGTGGAGGGGCTGGCGCTGTTGATGGACTCCATGGACACCGCCGGCCTGGCGATGGCGCGCCGCGATGCGTGGGAGCACCTCCACGCCCACACCGACCTCGAGGAGCCCTTCGACGCGAGCGACGCAGCGGACTCGCCGGCGAACGACGCCGCCCTGGCCGTCTACCGCGCCTGGCTCGAGCGCCACCGAGCGCAGCTCGTGTGGGACGGGCCGAGCGGACACTTCCGCGTGCCCGCCGAGGCCGGCCGGTGACCAAGCTCCCGGCGGTGTGGTGCTGGACTGGGGGCATGGAGCGGCCCCGAACCCGCCGGCGGCACCAGGTGCGGCGCACGGCTCTCCACCGGCCCGGGCGCTGCGATGGGGGAGCGCTCACACCGGAGCACGCTCGCTCCCTGGCGGCCTCCGGCCCGGCTCGACCGGCGCCGTCATGGGGCCGGGCCTCGCCGCCGGTTGGGAGGCGTCGTTCGCCAAGCTCGATGCCTGGCTCTTGGGCCTCCCGTAGGTCCTGGGGCGAAGCGGCCGGCGCGCCGCCGCCCCGCCCCTACTCGTCGGCCCCGTAGACCGCCTCGCGCAGGCCCGCGGGGATCGAGGAAGCCGGCGGTCATGCCCCGCGCTCCGGCTAGGATGGTCCGCCGTGAGCTTCCCGTACCGACGACTCCGAACGCGCGCCGGACTCCTCCTCCTCGCGGGCGTCCTCTCGGGTTGCGGGTCGGACCTGGAGGCGGGGGAGCGGAAGTTCGCGGGCGCGGCGCGGCGCTACGTGGAAGCCTGGTGCCGCGGAGACGGGTCGGTGGAGCGCGAGCAGTTCCCGCCCGAGGTGCTGCCGGAGATCTTCGGACCGTCCTCGCAGACGATCCACGACCTGCCGACCGGTCTGGCGGTAGAGCACTTCGAAGTGGAGGACACCGCCGTCAGCGGTCCGGGCGGAAACGAGGAGCTCTCCGAGTACGGTTTCGACGTGACCGCCGCCTCGGGCCTGGGCTTCACCTCCGAGGGCGTGCACTGCATCTCGGTCGTCTTCCGCGTGCGGCTCACCGACGCCGGCGAGCACCGCGGCCAGGTCGCCCTGCGACCCGACGCCACGATCCTCCGCGGCGTGCGCTATCAGGTGACCCGGGGCGACGACTGGCTCGCCCTGCCCAAGCGCCCCTGACCTTTCCACCCAACCGGTGCGCGCCCAGGCTGGGAGATCAGCGCGGACCACCGGCCACGGGACGCGACCGGAGAGGGAGCAGCCTGCCGTGTGCTCTACTCCTCGCGCTCGCCGTCTTGGGGGGTTTGCCGCGGCGATGGAGTCTCCTCGTCGTCGTCGGACTCGTTGAAGAGCTGGCCGAACACCGTCAGGCCCAGGGCCGTGCCCACGGCGATCCCCACGGCCAGGTTGTCGGTCGCCACGCCGATGCCGGCGCCGATCGCGACGCCGATCGCGACGCCGGCTCCAGTGGTATCGCCTTCGTACATGCATGCAGCCTAACACCGCGATCCTCTCACCGGTGATTCCAGGCTCCTCCTGCAGGCAGCACCGGTTCGGGGGGCCGGAGCGGGGCCGCGTCAGGGAGAACGTCGGGATCCGTCCCCGCGCGCTGGGGTGCGGGAGACTTCGCGACGGTGCCCCGCGAGGTGACGGGCTGGCGGCGGTGCGACTGGCGCGGACGGGCCGGGGACCGTGGAATGGAGACGCATGAAGCGCATCGGAGCACTCTGCATCGCGGCGGGCCTGCAGGCGGCGGGCATCGGGGGGGAGGGGGCAGGCGGCGTTCACTTCGCCAATGGGATCAAGATCGGAGAGGTCTCCCAGGACAGCGCCCTGGTGTGGGTGCGGCTGACGCGGCGGGCGGAGCGGCTCGGAGAGGGTCAGGCCTTCGCGACAGATGCGGCGGCCGTGCCCGCAGGGAAGGCCCTGGAACGGATGCGCAACTCGGTGGAGGGGGCGAGGGGAGAGGTACGCGTGTCGTGGTGGCCGGTCGGTGCCGTCGGTGCACGGTTGGCGACGGGTTGGTTCCCCGTCGACCCCGCGGCCGACTTCACGACCCAGATCCGCCTCGACGGCCTGCGGCCCGGCGTGTCCTACGAGCTGGAGGTCGAGGGACGCCGCGACGGCGCCGTCGGCCCCAGGGGCGTGGACGGAACCGCCGCCACGAAGTGCTCGTTGCGCGGCGCCTTCACTACGGCCGGGAGGGCGGACGAGCCACAGCGTGTCGTGTTCACCGTCGTGACAGGCCAGGACTTCACGCGGCGCGACGATCCGGTGAACGGCCACCGGATCTACCCGGCCATGAAGGCCTTGGAGCCCTCGTTCTTCGTCCACACCGGCGACATCGTCTACTACGACAAGCCCGGTCCCTTCGCCAAGAACGAGGAGCTGGCGCGTTTCAAGTGGAACCGACTCTACGCGCTGCCCTTCCAGCGTGCGTTCCACCGCGAGGTCGCGAGCTACTTCCAAAAGGACGACCACGACACCCTGCGCAACGACTGCTGGCCCGGCCAGCGCTACGGCGAGCTCACATGGGAGGACGGCCTGCGCCTGTTCCGTGAACAAGTCCCCATGGGAGAGCGCACCTGGCGGAGGGCGCGCTGGGGGATGGACCTCGAGGTCTGGTTCGTGGAGGGGCGTGACTTCCGCAGCCCCAACCCCATGACGGACGGACCCGAGAAGACGATTCTCGGCGCCGAGCAGAAGGCCTGGCTGTTCGAGACCCTCGCCGCCTCAGACGCGACCTTCCGCGTGCTCGTGAGCCCAACGCCCATCGTCGGCCCCGATCGCTCGCGCAAGAACGACAACCACGCCAACGCGGGCTTCGCCACCGAGGGCAACGAGGTGCGCGCCTTCCTCGGCTCCCAGGAGGGCGCCTTCGTCGTCTGCGGCGACCGCCACTGGCAGTACGTCTCCGTGGACGCGCGCACCGGACTGCGCGAGGTCTCCTGCGGCCCCACGAGCGACGCCCACGCCGGCGGCTTCAGTGAGCGCCAACGCACCGACGCCCACCGCTTCCTGCGCGTGGGGGGCGGGTTCCTCTCCGTCACCGTCGAGCGCGCCGACAGCCGCCCCACGATCACCTTCCGCCACCACGCCGTCGACGGCTCCGTCGTCCACGAACAGGCCCACGAGCGCTCCGCGGCGGTCGAGGGGCGCTGACCGCGAGGCGTGGGCCGGACGGTCGTCGCCCGCGGAGCCGCGGGCGCTCCGAGAAGACCCGCCCTAGGGACGCGCGGGCGCGGCGGGATCGGAGGGGAGCGACGGCCAACCCAGGCGCCGGTCCACGCCCACACTCACCCGGGAGCGGCCCTCTCGCAGGGCGTCGAGGATCGCCTCTTGGGTGAGCTCGGGGGCGCGCACCCAGGTGTTCACGAAGCCGAGCGAGCGCCAGTAGGGATCGAGGCCGTAGGTGTTCTGGTGGGCGTCGTTGCCGCCGATGCCGACGACCGGACGCTCCTCGTTGAGCAGCCGCCAGCGGTCCAGCAGCACCTCCTGCGGCTCGGCGAACAGGTCCCAGAGGGCGTCGGGGTCCTGCGCCGCCAGGGAGAGGGCGCGCACCCAGAAGCCGGGCTCCTCCCCGAGCAGCTTCAAGGCGACGTGAGTGTTGAAGATCTCCATCCCGTCGAAGCCCTCGAAGTCCCAGCTCTCGACCTCCTCGCCGTGGGCGATGAAGGCCAGCCCACCCTGGGCGTGGATCTCGTCGATCTTGCCCTGGCGCGACTTCGCCGAGAGGGGCTCGTCGATCCCCAACGCCAGGATCTGGTCGGAGTGCTCGGCGCCTTGGATGAACAGGACGCCGTCGTGGATCCCGCGCCAGCCCTCGCGCAAGGAGAGGCCCGGATCGCCGCTCGGCGGATGGTCGGTCATGATCACGAAGTCCAGCCCCACGCGCTTGGCCGCCGCGAGGATCTCCTCGTAGGTGCCCTCGGAGTCGTGGGAGTAGAGCGAGTGCACGTGGATCGCGCCCTTGTACTCGTGCAGCTCCGGCGTGCTCTGGCACGCAGCGAGGACGGCGGCGAGCAGGACGGCGCCGGACCTAGAGCTCGAAGCTCGCATGATCGATCGTCTCGCCATCGGGTCCGGAGAAGGAGTAGGTCAGGTGCAGGCGGCCGTCGGAGGCCTGGATCAGCGAGGGGTACGCGAAGGCGTGCCGGCCGTCGGGATCGAACGCGACGACCCGCCGCTTTGGCCAGGTCGCGCCGCCGTCGGCGGAGAAGAAGAGCGAGAGGCGATGGCGCCCGCGCTCGAGGTCGTTCAGAGCCAGGGCGATGCGGCCGTCGGCCAGCGCGATCGCCTCGACGCTCGAGCCGGGGTTGGGGACGTCGGTGTCTACCGCCACCGACCAGGTCTCGCCGTCGTCGGTCGAGACCGAGCGCAGCATGCGGTGGGGCGCGGGCCCGTTGTCGCGCAGGAAGGCGACCCAGCGGCCCTCCCCCAGCGGCACCGGGCTCGGCTGCACGCCGCCGGGAGAGACGATCGGTCCCAGCGCCCGCCAGCTCATCCCGTCCGGCTCGCCGAGCGCCATCAAGCCGAGGTTGAAGCCGTCTGAGTAGAGCGGCAGGAGGATGCGCCCGTCGGCGCGCAGGACGGGGTGCACGCGCGTCATCCACCCGCACTGGCGCTTGGCCGGATCGCGCGCCGCCTCGATCACCTGGCTGGAGTAGCGCGGTGCGTAGGCGGCCCAGAGGTGCTCGGTCACCGCCAGCTCCCCGAACCCCGCCTCGACGCGCCGCGCGAAGGCCTCCCCGGGGACGAGGTGGATCGCATCCTGCCAGCTCCAGCTCGGCTCGCCCGTGCCCACGGGTTCGTCGGCGCGCCGGTACTTCAACACGGCCTGCTCCCAGCGGTTGGCAGCGACCACCACCCAGAACAGGAACAGACGGCCCTTGCCGTCGACCAACAGCGTCGGGTTGCAGTCAGGCAGTCCCGGCGTGTCCGCCATCGGGAAGGGCGCGCTCCAATCGGAGCCGGCCCCGGCGAGCCTCGAGCCCAACAGGCGCACGTCGTTCGCCCGCCGCTCGCCAGAGCCCTGGAACCACACGGCGATCAGGCTGCCGTCGGCGAGCTCGGCCACGCCGCTCGCGTGGGCGTGTTCCTCTTGCGGGGCGAAGAGGTGGTCGGATGCACTCGCTCGCGGAGTGCAGAGGAGCGGGACACAGAGCAGGATGGCTCGCATGGGGTTCCTCGTCGTGTTGGGGGACGGAGTGCGGCTCACTCCTCCAGCATCTCGATCGAGAGCGTCAGGTCCACCATCTCGGCGTGGACCCGCTCGCGCCAAGGCACACCGTCGGGAGCGGAGTCTCCCAGGCCCGCGGGCTCCTCGCCGACCCCTTCCTGGAAGTAGGCCAACAAGAGGGCCGCGTTGGAGAGGTTCGTGCGGTCCTCGCCCGCGCCCACCGTCCGCAAGAGGCCCAGCACCGCGTCGCGGATCTGCGTCTTGGGGGCGTCGAGCAGGGAGAGGTCGAAGACCTCCTCGCCGTCGAGGGCGAGGCTCTCGAGGACCTCGCCGAAGGCGCTGACCGTCGGCATGGCCTCTTCGGCCCCCGGCAGGTCCCTCGAAAGCGGGTAGGGCTCGCCGGCGCTCGCCGTGCCGTCGAGCAAGCCGCGCACGAAGTCCGCCAGCACGCGGCCGGCGACCTCGTTCCCGCGCGCGTTGAAGTGCATGTTCCGGCGGTGGTAGACGTGGCGGTCGCCGTCGGGGAGGGGCTCGATCGCGCGCAGGGAGGGCAACAGGTCGAGCATCGCCCGGCCGTGGCCCTCCGCCCAGCTCTTGGTCTCGCGCTGGGGCAGGTCGCGGTCGAGCTCCAGGCCGGAGCGCTGCTGCACGAGCGCGAACAGGTCGTCCTCGACCTGGAACTCGTCGGGGATCAAGACGAAGGCCAACGGCACGTCCCCGGCCGCCCGCTCCAGTCGCACGAGCGACTTCAGGAACTCCACGTGCCTCAGGCTCCAGGCGAGACCGTCCTGCCGCTCGCACATCGCCACCGCCACGGCGGTCTCGACCTCCAGGAAGATCTCCTCGGAGAGGCTGGGCTCCTCGAGCAGGGGATTGGCCAGCCACGGTTGGCTCAAGGCCTGTTCCAGGGAGTCCGCGGCATCGCTCCCACCGGCGGCCGCGCCGCGGCGGAGGTTCTGGAGACGGAAGAAGACGATCGCCGCGAGGTAGCGGTCCGCGTCGTACCAGCCCGGGGGCGTCGCCTGATCGTCGGGCGTGTCGATGTCGTTGCCGACGAACAGCTGGACGAGGATCAGGTCGGGGTCCAGCGGCAGGGCTTCGTGCTCCAACAGGTGGAGGTAGTCGCTGGGCCCCGTCGCCGGATAGCCCATGTTGTAGACCTCGACGCCCTCCAGCTCGCGCTCGCAGACGCTCGTGAAGTGCAGGGGCTGGGGGACGGTGCCGTAGGAGAACGAGTCGCCGATGCTGACGACGAGGGGGCCGCCGAGCTCGGCGCGCGGCACGAACTCCCGGTCGTAGTGGCCGTCGCTGTTGAGCGGGAAGCCGTAGAGCAGGCTCCCGGGGGCGCGGCGGCCGGCCGTGCGGCGGATCTGTGAGGAGGCAGACTCGGTCACCAGGATCGGGTTCGGCCACGCGCGCCGCACCAGGCGCAGGCCGAGCTCGCCACCGACCAACAGGATCGGCAGGCTCAGCGCCAGGCCCGCGAGCCCGCGGCGGGCCCACGAGGGGACGAGGCGACGCAGATGTCCGAGCAGGATCGACCACCAGGCGAAGGCGCCGTAGGCGAGCGCCGCCGCACACTCGGCCAGGATGGGGTAGCGCACGCGGAACGGGCCGGCGTAGGACTCCGCCGTAGACAGGACGAGGGCGCAGAGTGCGATGCAGACCGACGCGAGGAAGACCGCGGCGCGCAGGTGCAGGGCCGGATCGACCACCGGCGTGGGCTCGCAGCGCCGCCGTGCGAGGTCGAACAGGCGGTCGACGGCGCCGAGGGCCCCCGCGGCGACCGCCCCGGCGAGGACCCAGACCGCGACACCCGAGCCGCCGCTGGTGGGGGCGCCGAGGTTCCGCTCGAAGAAGGCCTCGACCAGCACCCGCAGCTGCAACCGCTCGTCCATCACTCGCGCGAACGTCACCAGGGCGAACACGCCGCCGGCGAGGTGGACCACGATGAAGGGAAGCGAGGGATGGGGGAGCATGGCGTTCTGGGCGACTGCCGACCCGGCGGGACCGCTCGGGCCTTGGCGCGGCCGGTCCCGGAGTGCCGCCGCGTGCCCTCGCGCTCTCCGGGGACCGTACCATCCCCCGCGTTCGATTCCCCGCGGTCGCATTGCGCCCTAGAACGGCCCCGGACAGGGGCCCTCCGCGCCAGCCTCCCGCTTGCGCCGCGAGACCGTAGGATGGCCCCCTTCAGTTCGCATCAACCAGTGACAGGGAGAAAGCGATGGCCGGGATCTACAAGCTCTACGTGATCGGGAGCCCGGGCGGCTACATGGGGAGCGACGGCGTCGGTTCCATCTACCTGCAGATCCTCGTCGGCACCTCGAGCCGGATGTGGTATGAGCCGCACTACTTCCAGCGGGAGATCCAGCCCATGGGGAAGCTGCGCGTGATCGTCCCCGAGGGACCCGACGATCCCGACGCCTTGCTGGACGCCTGCGTGGCGTTCTTCCCCGAGTGGTTCAAGGACTGCCCGAGCCTCGCCGAGGCCACCGAGCGATTCGGCCGCGACGAGCGGATGGTCTTCAGCGACAAGGGCATCCCCAGGATCTGGCGCGCCCTGCGGGAAGAGGCCCGGGAGCGCTTCGCCGAGCTCCCCGTCTGGGAGGCGGAGCTCTCCGAGGTGCACCCCGTGCGGGTCGATGGCTGAGGGAGGCCTCCTCCCGCCGGTTGGCTCCCGGCGGACGATCCGGCGACGGCCGGCGGAGAGCGCCCGGAGCCGTCGGCGAGAGTGCAGCCTGGGGAAACGGCGCGGCCGACGCTAAGCTCCCCGGCTTCTCCACCCCCAGCGAGACGCCATGATCCTGCGCCGATTCCCCCCGATGGGGGTCTACGAGACCCTCTTCCGCTTCGCCGAAGCCACCGACGACTACATGGGCCAGGCGGGCACGCACCCCTGGGCCCAGGGGTTCCCGCTCACCAGCCCCGTGCCCGGCGGCCCCGCGCTCCCCACGAGCGTCGCGATCGGCGACGAGGATCGCATGTACCCCAAGGCGGACGGGCAGCCGGTCCTGCGCGAGGCGATCGCGGCCTACTACAACCGCTTCTACGACGCGGGAATCAGCGCCGACAACGTCGCGGTCTTCGCCGGCGGCCGGCCGGCGATCTTCGCCGTGCTCGCGTTCCTGCGTCCCGAAGTCGAGGTCGCCATCGAGGAGACCGAATACACGCCCTACTGGGACGTGCTGCGGATCCTCGGGCGAGAGTTCTCCCTGATCCAGAGTGACGCGGAGAACCGCTTCCGGCCCTCCCTCGCCGACCACCCCACCGGCGGCGACGTGCTGCTCATCAAGAGCAATCCCTGCAATCCGACCGGCGTCACGACCCGCGGCGAGGACCTGGCCGCGCTCGTGCGGCACTACAGCTCGGAAGGGCGCGCCGCGCTCATCGACGAGGCCTACGAGTTCTTCTGCGAGGGCGAGCCCGAGAGCGCCCTGGCCCACGTC
Organism: Planctomycetota bacterium; assembly: GCA_030746555.1. GTDB lineage: Bacteria > Planctomycetota > UBA1135 > UBA1135. The sequence goes on from JASLMK010000131.1 coordinate 33,582, forward strand.
GACGACATCGACTCCACCGACCTGTTCGTCGTCGGCGCGGCCACCAAGGGCCTGCAGGTACCGGGAATGCGCGTCGGTTGGGTCGTCGCCGCCAAGGAGCACATCGAGCTGTTCCGCAACTACTCCTCCTTCGGCATGGGCGGCGTCAGCCGCGCCTCCCAACTGTACGTGACCGAGCTCCTGGAGCTCGAGCGCGTGGGGCACGCCCGAAGAGCGATCAGAGCCTTCTACGCCAACCAGCGCGAGCGCTACGGCGAGGCCCTCGAGCGCCTGGGCCTCGAGCTCTTCTCGGGCACCGGCGGCTTCTACCACTGGTGCCGGCTGCCCGGCGGCCTGACCGGCGACGCCTTCAACGAGCGCCTGTTCGCCCACAAGGCGGGGATCCTCCCCGGGCGGCTGTGCGACATGGCGCGCCGCGGCGACGACGGACCGCTCGGCCCCATGATCCGCTTCTCCTTCGGCCCCCTCGGTCCCGAGTCCTTCGAGAGCGACGTCGCGATCCTCGAGCAGTGCCTGTGAGGCGGGCCGCGCTCAGCCGGCGGGGCGGCGCGTGAATACGAAGCGCTGGTAGAACAGCGAGACCAGGATCAGGCACAGGGCCAGGCCGAAGAACGAGCCCACCCGCTGCAGGCCGTCGAGGTTGGCGAGGTCATGGAGGAAGACCTTGCCGATCGTCGCCAGGAGGAAGGCGAGCGACGCCCAGCGCAGGGCCACGACGCCGCGGCGCGCCCCCAAGGCGAGCAGGGCGAAGGAGTAGAGGGCCCACACCAACGACAGCACGAGGTTGCCGTTGAGGTCGATGGCGTCGGGGCGCAGGCGCTGGCTCTCGCCGTGGGCGTTGACCACCAGGAGGCTCAACCAGGCGAAGGGGAGCAGGCAGGAGAGGGCGCCGAGGACGGCGCGCAGGATCGTGCGCACAGACCACGCGCCTCCCTCGGCGCACAGGCGCGCTTCGATCTCGTCGAGGGCGCGGGTGAACGCGCCCACGGCTTCGCCCTGCACCGCCGTGGCGTCGAGTGCGATCGGCGCCTTGGTGAAGTGCAGCACGACGAGCGAAGCGACGAAGGCCAGGCCGTAGGCGTAGGAGAAGCCGTTGACGAGCCAGGCGTCCTGGCGCACGAAGGCGTCGGGGAACAGGGTCAGGACGACCCACGGGACCGCGGCGCCGATGGCGGCGGCGAGGGCGGCGAGCGTGCACAGCGGGCTCGTCCGGCGCGTGGCCAGCCAGGCCCAACCGGCGGCGGCGGGCGCCAGCGCGATCCAGGGCCACAGGTCGACGAAGCCGCGTTCCATGGAGGCGTCGAGCTCCAACGGGACGGCCAGGGCGACGAGGAGGCAGGCCGCGGCGGCGTAGGCGGTGCGGGCCCGGCGCAGGCCGTGGGGCGTGGTGGAGGCGGGAGGCTCGTCGCGGGCGAGGAGGAAACCGGCGAGAGGGGGGAGCGCACCGATCAAGCACACGATGCCGACGCCCGCCTCGCCCCTGGCGTGTTCCCACAGGGCGATCCAGCGCTCCAGGGGCGTGTGCCCCAGGCCGACGAGGACCGAGGCTGCGGCGACGAGGCCCAGTGCGCGGGTCGGGCCCAGGCGCGAGCGGAAGCACACGGGCGCGAGGGTCGTGACGGCGACGGAGGCGAACAGCCAGGGCGCGGTCTCGCTCAACAGCCAGCCCTGGGCCTCGAAGCGGGGCACCGAGAGGTTGCCGACGTGGGCCGCCGCAGCGACCGCCACCACCACGGCCGCCGCCGCTGCGCTGGCGCAGCGCGCCGCGGCGCAGGCGGCGACGAGGGTGGCGACGAGGAGCGGCGCGTAGTGTTCGGCCGGGCCCGCCCCGGGCTGTGGACGGTACTGCAGGAACAACAACCAGAACGCGCAGCCCAAGGCGGCCAGGGCCAGGGCGCGCGGCGCGGGGTGCGCGCGCCACCCGACGGCGAGGGCCAGCAGGGCGGCGGCGGTGGCGGGAGCGACGAACGGAGCCCAGAACACGATGGCCGCGGGAGCCTGAGCGAGCTCGAGCTGCGCCCGATCACCCGCCGCCGCCAGGGCCAGGCCGGCTGCCAGTCCCGCCAGGACCGGCAGTGCGGGCAGGGAGGTGCGCGAGCGGATCGCCAGGAGCAGGTGGATCCAGACCACCGGCCAGACCGGGTGCCAGGCCTCGCGGCCGTCGCTCAGGACGGTCCAGGTCACGGCGAACAGGATCAACAGCGAGTAGGTCGCCGCGGCCACCGAGTCGGTGCCGCCCCGTTCGCGCCGGGGCCACGCGCCCAGGGCCGCGATGAGGACCGCGGTCGCACCGGTCCACAGTGCGAGCTCGGTGAGGGCCGCCCAAGGCGCGTCGGCGGCCAAGAGCCAGGTCGCCGACAGGGCCGCCGCGCCCGCGGCGGCGGCGGTGGGCAGGGCCAGCAGCTCCAGGCGCCGGCCGAGGAAGGCCCCGGCGCCGGCCAGCAGTGCCGCCACGGCGGCGATCAGCCAGTAGTCGTCGCCTAGCTCCACGAGGTTCGCGTAGTGCAGGGCGAGACCGAAGGGCAACAGGACCCCGCCGACGCGTGCCGCGCGCCAGCGGCGGCGGTGGGGGCTGGCGTCGTCGCCGCCGAAGGCCGCGAACAGCAAACCGAAGACGCCGCAGGCCACCAGTCCGGCGGCGGCCTCCTCGGTGTTGCCGTCCAACAGCCACATGACCTGGATGCCCACCGTGCCCGCGAGGCCCAAGAGCCCCATCCACGGCCAATCTCGGTGGCGGCCGATGCCGAGCAGGGCCAGGTCGAGGAGCAGGATGTAGCTGAAGAGCGTGACGGCGCCTGAGGGCACGGCGGACAGCAGCAACGGTGTCGCGAAGCCGCCGACGAGGCCGAAGACGGCGATCAGCTGGGAGCGCGCGCGCAGGGCGAGGGCGCCGCAGGCGACGGTGGTGAGCACCATCCATGCGAACCCGACCGAGTGGGGGAAGAGGTCGTAGAGGCGGAAGCCCGCCCAGGCCGCCGCGTAGTGGACCGCCGCGCCGCTCCCGGCGAGGACATCGGCGACGACCCGGTAGCCCGCGCCGCGCAGGCGGGGGTGGACCAGCAGGCAGAACGTGCCGACCCCTGCTCCGGTCCACACGCGCATGCGCTCGTCGAACCAGCCCTCCTGGATCGCGTATTGGAAGAAGAACAGGGCGGCGATCACCAGGGCGACGCCGCCGAGGATGGCCGCTCCGCGGATCCCGAGCAGGCGCTCCCATTCGACCCCGCGCGGCCGGAAGCGCTTGCGCGGGAGAGGGGACGGGGGGGTCGAGGCGGTCGTTCCAGCGTCCGCTTCGTCGTCAGCCTGGGGCGCGACACCGGCGGCGGGTTCGGGTCCGGACTCGTCCTCCAGCCCGCCGGCCGGCTCGCCGCGGGGGTCGTCCCCCGGCGTGGCCGCGCCCTTCCTCGCACGTCCGGCCTCGGTCGAGGCTTGGGGCCACGATGCATCCTCCAGCCACCGAGCCTCCTCGGCCCCGTCCGCCGGCTCGGTCACCGGGGGATGCCCGGCACCGGGCGCGCCGCCGGCGGGTCCGACACCTGAGGTGGCCTCCAGTTCCTCCACGCGCCGGGCGAGGGCCTTGATGCGCCCGAGCGCGATCCCACCCAGGACGACGCCGCCGAGGATCGCACCGAGGACGGCCAGGGCGATCAGGGTCAGGAGGAGCTCTGCGGGGGAGGTCATGGCTGTGTCGCCGAGGCCAGCATCGACTCTCACCGGCGCCGATCAAGCGTAGGCCGGGCCGGGAGCGCCGGGGGCGCCGGGAGGGAGTGCTCCGCCCCCTCCACCGGCCCCCGAGACCCTCTCAGGCCGCACCGCGGGGCGTCGGCGCACCCGCGGTGCGGATCTGCGCTAGCCCGGATTATTCATGAACACGCACACCAGACTTCGCAACCGGCCGTCTTCGACGGCCTCTCGGCCCCTGGCGGCGCTTTTCGAAAACCTGGCTTCCTCGACGACCCGTTCAGGGTCGCCTGCGTCGCCAGAACCCGCAA
>JASLMK010000132.1 GCA_030746555.1 Planctomycetota bacterium
GCCGCACGGAGTTCGAGATCGGCGCCCTCGAGGCGGCGACACCGGCGGGCATGCAGCAGGAGGTGGTCGAGAAGCTCGGCCTCGATCCCGCGCTCGTCAACGGCCACCACCGGCCCTCGCCCGGGGAGTTCCTCCTCTTCCTGCCCAACGGCGGCGAGGTGCGGCTCGACACGGCCACGGGCCGGGGCGGGATCACGGAGGTGGAGACACGATTCGTGATCTTCGAGTCCAACGTGCTCCACCTGAACCACCTCAAGGGGATCTGGACCTGGGTCGCCGACGCCTACGCACTCCTCCTCCTCGGCATGGCGATCACTGGCATCATCATTCTCAAGGGGCGCAAGGGTCTGGGCGGTCGAGGCAAGTGGTTCGTGGCGGGGGGTGTGATGCTCCCGCTGGTGTTCGTCGTCTACTACTATGGGAGTCGCTAGCCTGGGTGTTTCACGCGATTCCGTAGCGAGGCGGGGCTTGCTGCTCTCGAGGTGGCAACGGGTCTCGAGGACGGACTCCCGGCTACGCCGCGTCGCTGTGGGCGGTGTCGTCGCTCGACCCGCCCTTCCGGCTCCCCGCCGGCAGGTTGACGTCGGAACCGGTGCCGTCTTCAGGGGGACGGCGGCGAGCCGGCCCCCTGCTCGAGCTCCTCGAGCAGACGCCCGATCACCGGATCGTCCGGACGGGCCTCCCGGGCCCGGAGGAGGAGCGCGCGGGACGCGGCCACCCTGCCCTCGCGCCGCTCCAGGATGGCGCGATTGACGAGGATGGAAGGCTCCCCCGGCGCGAGGGCTGCCGCCCGCTCGAGCGCGTCCCGGGCCTCGTCGAGGCGACCGAGGGCCATGAGCGCCAGCCCCCGGTTGGCGTGGGTCTCGTGACGCTCGTCGTCGAAGCGAAGGGCCGAGTCGAGGGACGACAGGGCCCGCGCAGGCATCCCGGACTCCAGGTAGAGCTGACCCAGGGCCGTGTGGGAGGTCGGCAGCGAAGGGTCGCGGCGGACCGCCTCCTGCAGGGCCTCGATGGCCTCCCGGGAGCGGCGCCGCTCCGCCAGGAGGGAGGCGAGGGAGTGGAGGGAGGTCACGTGGGTCGGGTCGTCCCGCGCCGCCCGGCGGAACGCGGCGATCGCCGCCAGGGGCTCCCCGCGCGACGCCAGGATCGCGCCCAGGTTGGAGCGGGCCCGCGCGTGCTCCGGGGCGAGCTCCAGGGCGAGCCGGAATCGCTCGAGTGCGGCGCCCGGGTCGCCGGCGCCGAGCAGGGCCACGCCCGCGGTGTACTGGGCATCCGGATCCGTGAGGAGGACGTCGGCCGCGGAGAGGGCGAAGGGGCGTGCCTCCTCCTGCTGGCCGGCCCACGAGAGTGTCTTGGCCAGGTTGAGCTCCCCCCGGGCCGCCGCGACGGGGTCGATCGCGTCGATGACCTGCGCCCGGTAGGCGGCGCGGGAGGAGCCCGGCGTCCACTCCTCGGGTGGGTCCACCAGGCCGGCATCCACGAGCTGCTGGGCGACCTGCTCGGCGATCGAGCGGTGGATCTCGGGCCGGGGGTGCACGTGGTCGAGGAAGTAGGCCGCACCGGGGCTCATCCCACCTCCCCGCCCCCGCGCGCTGTCGGCGAGGGCGGCGACCGGATCGACGAGGGGTACCTGGAGCTCCGCCGCGACGGCGCGCACGCGCTCGACGAAGCGGGCGGGCGCCCGCAGGGGCGCCACGTCGTGCCGGTGCGCCCGGGAGAAGGCGCGATCCGCCTCCGCGCCGCGACCGCTGGCGGCGAGGATCCGGCCGCGCAGGTAGTGGAGCTCGGCGTGGAGGGAGTCGCCGGCGAGGGCCGCCTCCAGGCTCGCGAGCGCCTGCTCGAGCTCGGGATCGGGGTCAGGGGCGGAGTGCGTGGGACGTCGGCTGGCGCCCAGTGCGGCACGGGCCACGTCGAGGGCCTCCCGGCTGGAGTGCAGCTCGTCCGAGCCGAGGCCGGGGGTGTGCTCGCTCTTGAAGGGCGAGAAGTCCGCCAGGTTCGAGGGGGGCGTCACCAGGACCGCGAGGGCTCCCGCCTCTCGGGCGATCTCCACCAGCGCCCGCAGGTTGTGCTCGTAGTGGGCGAGGGCCGCGTCCCGGAACTCCGGGTCCCGCTGGTAGAGCTCCAGACCCGCCGCGTGGTCGAGGATCGCCATCACCTCGGCCGGGAGGCGATCCGGACCGGCGCCCTCCGCCCGCCCCGGGGGGGCCCCGTCGTCCCCAGCTCGGACCGAGAGCAAGGCGTCTCGCAGCAGGGTGTACAGGCGAGACCGTGAGAGCCGGCCCTGCAGCCGCAGCACCGAGCCCTCCGCCTCGAGCAGGTGGGGGTAGGTGCGCCGCTCGAGGAACTCGTTGTGGCCCGTGAGGATCACCAGCACGTCGGGGTCGTAGGCCGCCACCTCGCGGGCGATGTGGGTCAGCCGGTAGCTGGCGTAGGAGATCCCCCCGCAGTTGATCACCTCGTGGACGCGGTCCGGCTCCGCGTGGTCCAGCACGATCCCGAGGCCGCGGGGGAAGGCCA
>JASLMK010000133.1 GCA_030746555.1 Planctomycetota bacterium
GTCTGGTCCCGGTTGTCGAGCACCGCGTAGATCCCGGCCCCCAGGCCCATGGCGCTCACCTCCGTGCCCGAGTGGAAGGAGCCGGCCACGCGCACCCACTTGGAGCGGAGGGCGTCCCAGCCGTAGAGGGCGGCGTCCAGGGCCCCGTCGTCGTCCAGGTGGGCCGTGACGCTCAGGTCGCGCAGGGCGAGGGTGGTGTCGGCGAGGGCCACCTGGTACGCGTAGCCGGTGGAGCCGTCGCGCAGGGCGGGCACCTCGTAGTCCTCCTGCGCCGCGGGCTCCGCGAGAGGGAGCCGGATCACCTGCAGGACCGAGGTCTCGTCGACGCCGCCGGGCGCCACGTCCACGTCGAGGTTCGCGTCCGCGGAGGGGGCCGATCCGCCAGTGCCGTCGGCCGGCGTGACGGGGTGGCGATCCGCGGACACGTCGAAGTAGCGCAGGTTGTTCACCTCGGAGGACTCGGCCACGCCGTCGTCCGGATCGATCTCCACCCGCACCCGGTACGAGCCCGAGGGCAGATCCCAGGGGATCTCGGCGCGCACTCGCCCCTTGGCGGGCACGTCGACGTGCGCCCGGCTGTCGCCCTCGAAGAGCTTCCAGCCGCTGCGCGGGGGATCCACGCCGCCGATCTGGTCGCCGCCGCGCTCGACCCGCAGCCAGCCGAAGAGCACCTCGGCCCCCTCCACGGGGACCTGCCCGGGGTTGCCGATGTCGACCCCGAAGCTCACCTGCCGGGTGCCACCGAAGGTGCCGCGGCTGGCGTCGGCGAAGGAGAGGTCTTCCCGGTGGAGCACGTTGATGCTCTCCACGGAGCCCTCCCACGGGTCCGCTCCGCCCCCCTCGGCGAGAACGCGGAGGAAGAGCACGCGGCCACCGGGCTGGGCCGGGATCGCAGAGTCGGTGACGAGCTCCCCACCCGCCCCGTCGGGGATCAGCTCGAGGGTGTCGGGGCTGAGGAAGCGCGAGTTGATCGACCACACGAGCCGGAATCGGTCGTGGGGGGCCCCCGGGTCCACCGCGGTGCGCACCAGGATCGGGTCGTCCGCCCGGGGCGGGTCGGGGTCCGGCCGGAGGGTCGCGACCACCGGAACGGCGATGCCGAGCCGACGTCCCCCGAATGCATCCTCGGACGACGAGGCGGCGTGCACGCGCACGGTCCATCGACTCGGCGTCGCGGTCGCGGGCACGTGGAGGGTCGCCTCGAACGCGCGATCCCCACCGACGCTCGCCTGCGCCTCGTCGACCGGCAGGTCGTCCGCGTCGTGGAGGGTGACCGTCGCCGACGCGTAGTCCGCGGAGGGGACCGTGCCCGAAACGGTCACGTCGATCCCGGGGGAGGCGACCGCCGGGTCGAGCTCGAGCCCGATGCGCCCCTGGGGCGCCACGGGGACCACGCTGGGGTCGCCCAGCAGGTTGTACGAGCGGACCATGTCGCGAGGGACCAGCCCGTCGTTCTCCACGTAGAACTCGTGCTTGGCGGCGACCAGGGACTCGCCGATGGGGCGGCCGGCGCCCTCCTCGCCGAGGGTCGCCCGGAGCAGGGCCCGGTCGAGGTTCGCGCCGTTCGTCTGGTAGGAGAGGCCCGACGACCCGATGAAGGCCACGGCCCCGCGCCCCGGCTCCACCAGGAAGGACTCGCCGATCGCCGCCGGGCCCGGCACCGCGTAGGAGCCCGTGTAGCAGGTGAGGGAGAGGATCACGGGCGTGCGGGCGCCGTTGCGCAGGAGCGGCACGTCCTCCATGTCGAAGAGGTCCGCGTCGGACCAGATGCCGCCCCCGCCATGGCCCTGGAAGTTGGCGAGCAACACGCCCCCGTCCAGGTCGTCGGTGAGCTCGCGACCGCCCCGGTAGTGGGGATCCGGGTCGCGCTCGGCGTCCTCGGTGGTGTAGACCCGCTGCGGGAGCAGGTGGGGGGGCAGGAGCTGCTCGATGAACTCCTCGCTGATCGTGCGGAAGTAGGAGCCGTCGCCGCCGATCAGCTCCACCCGCCGGCGCCACTCCCCGCCATCCGCGTAGGCCATGGTCTTCTCGATCACGCCCTCGAGCTCGTCGACGGTGCGCACGGTCCAGCGCCCGATGGCGAGCTCCGGTAGCAGGCCTTCGTCGCTCAGCAGGGCGTACCCGTTGTCGGAGGCGGTCAGCCCCCAGTCGACGTTGAAGTCGAGGGCCGCGGGTACCTGGTTCTCGAGGGGGTTGCCGCCGAGCGCGTTCCGGTGGTCCCAGGTGCCGTCCCCGACGAGCAGCACCGTGGAGGGCACGGGCGGGGTCCAGGCGGCGACCGCGCGGCGGATGAAGGCGCGCACCGCGTCGGGGCTGCGGCGCCCGGCGCCGAACTGGTGGTGGATGTCCTCCAGGAGAACCAGCCGGGTGCTCACACCGGAGCCCTCCCGCCAGCTCAAGTACGGCTCGAGGGTCTCCGCGAAGACCTCCGGGGCGATCACGAGCATCTCCGCGCCCGCCTGGGCAGGCCACAGGTCCTCGCCCTCCGGCGCCAGCTCCACCCGTGTCGGCGCGATCAGCCTGCTCTCCTCGATCGCGATGTAGCGCACGTCGCTGGTGACCAGGTGGTCCTGGAAGGTC
>JASLMK010000134.1 GCA_030746555.1 Planctomycetota bacterium
TCCCCCAGGTCGTTCCCGTGGGTCTGATTCAGCCGGTCGCGCACCTTCCAGGTCGTGCCCATCCAGACCTCGCCGTTGTCGTGGGCGCCCCCGTGGCACATCGGGCAGCAGTCGCCGCAGTACTGGCGAGTGTTCCAGCCGCTGCGCATCTCCGTGCCCAGGCCGAAGAAGTCCGCGCCCATCACCGGAGTGTCGTAGCAGTACATCGCCCAGGTGTCCGCGTTGCCCTCACCCATGCCGTCTGGCGCGTTGCCCGTCGAGTACAGAACGTTCAGCCAGTGCCCCATCTCGTGGGCGACCACCGTCGAGTAGGCCGTGTTCACGCACAGCTGGTCGAAGGCCTCGCCCGCCAGGTAGAACACCACCGAGTCCCCGTCGAAGAAGGCGTTGCAGTGCCCGTGGAAGTTCACCTCAGCCAGGGCCATGAAGTCGGCCGTGTCGTCGGTGGGGTCGACCGAGCGGATCCAGTCGCGCAGGACGCCGATCTGAAGGAAGGCGTTGGCCTGGGAGGTCGTGCGCTCGACGCCGCCGGTGTTCATCGAGAGCACGTTGCCGGTGCCGTCGATCGTCTCGCTCAGGCTCAGGTCCGATCCGGAGAGGTTGGAGACGCGGGCGAAGGGACCGAGGTAGCGCACGACCACGTCGAGCGGGCCGTCGACCCCGGGGTAGAGGAAGTGCCCGTCCGCGTCGGTGTAGGTGATGCCGGCGGCGCTCTGCACGCGCACGTAGGGGACCGGGACCGACACGGGCAGGTTCTCGCGGTGGTCGGGGCGCAGGCCGGTCGAGGCCTCGCTCATCACCGTGCCGCCCACGTCCGCGTGGTGCACGGTCGATCGCGCATCCAGAAGGGTCCCGTCGTGGGCGTCGATCCACAGGCTGCGACCCTCGGGCTCGGCGCCGCGAGCGTGCCAGGCGACGTCCACCTCCCACGCCAGGCGGCCGACCGGGCGGCCGCCGACCTCGACGCCGCCGATCACCAGGCGCGGTTCGCCGCGCACGACGCCGGGCAGCCCGACCAGGCGCCGGAAGGCCGCCAGGCCCGCGCGCCGGGCGGCGGGGGAGCCCAGGGTCGGAACGGTCTCCAGACCGGCGACGCGGTCGAGGGCCGTCGTCTGCACAGACAGCATGCGCCCGGAGAGATCGAAGAGCACGTTCACCGCGCCGCCGACCACCTCGACCCCGCCGACCGCCTGGGGTAGGCGCACGCACACCTTGTCGGTCGTCCCGCCCAGCCCCAGGGGCAGGTAGTGGAACTCGCCGGGGCCCAGGGTCGAAGGCTCGACGCCGGTCATGCCCGCGGTGTCGGCCGCCGCCAGGTGGGCCAGGGCCACGAAGTCCTCGTCCCTGATGGGACGAAAGGACGGTTCGGCGGCGTCGCCGTGCAGGAACTCCACCAGCCCCGTGTCCCGGTCGCGCCAGGCTCGCCACGAGGAGCGCCCGCTCCAGGCCGCGATGCGCTCGGCGACCAGGACCGGGTCGAGGGGGTCGGTGGACTGGGGGACTGCGGTAGCCACAGAGCCGAGCGCGACGAGCGCGATCGGCAGGAAGGAGCAGCGCATGGGGATGCTTTCGGTGAAGGGCCAGCTTGCAGCATAGTACGGATCCCCCGTCCGCGCCGGGGAATCGGCGCGCTCTAGTCCGCCCTGGGGTGAGCGCGCTCGTAGACCTCGCGCAGGCGCTCGATCGAGACGTGGGTGTAGATCTGGGTCGTGACCAGGTGAGCGTGGCCCAAGAGCTCCTGCACCGCCCGCAGGTCGCAGCCCGCGTCCAGGAGGTGGGTCGCGAAGCTGTGGCGCAGGGTGTGGGGCGTCGCATGGCGGCGGATGCCCGCGGCGAGCACGTGGCGCGCGACGATGCGCCCCAGCGAGCGCGTCGAGAGGCGCCCGCCGCGGACGTTGAGGAACACGGCCTGCTCCGCGTCGCGCATCGGGCGCGGCCGCTTGGGATCCTCGAGGGTCGCGCGCAGGGCCTCGACGGCAAAGCGGCCCAGGGGGGCCAGGCGTTCCTTGTCGCCCTTGCCGCGCACCCGCGCGACGCCGCTGTCGACGTCGAGGGTCAGGTTCTCCCGGTCGAGACCGACGGTCTCGGCCGCGCGCGTGCCGGCGGAGTACATCACCTCCAACAGCGCCGCGTCCCTGCGACCGGCCGGGGTCGTCCGGTCGGGAGCGGCCAGCAGGCGGTCGAGCTCACCGCACTCCAGGGCGCCGGGCAGGCGGCGGGTCGTGCGGCGCTTGCGCAGGCCCAGGGCGGGGTGCTGCTCGACGACGCCGCGCTGCTGCAGGTACTTGAAGAGGGCGCGCACGGCCGACAGCTTGCGCTGGATCGTGCTCTCCGCCAGGTCGCGCCGGTCGAGGCGCGCGAGGAAGCGCCGCAGGGTGCGCGGCGTCACCTCGGCAGGGTGGGAGAGGTCGCGCTCGGCGAGGAACTCGTCCAGCTCGGCCAAGTCACGGCCGTAGGCGCGCAGGGTGTGGGGCGAGGCGCCGCGGGTCGTTTCCATCCCGCGCAGGAAGTCGTCGATCGCCCCCGAGAGCACCGTCATGGCGCTACTGTACGGTGTGGAGCGCGACGAGTCCGGGGGAGTCCGGTGCCGGCGGCGCGATCCCTAGGGCCGCCGCTTCGCGCCGGGTGTGGCGGGGGCCGGGCGCGCCGCGCCCCCGGGCAGGTCCTCCCCGAGGGCGGCCAGGCTCCGGCGCCAGCCTGCGAGCAGGATCTCGCGCGAGGTGAAGTTGATGCCCTTGGTGAAGCCCGCGCCCTCGGCGGCGTCGAGGGTGGCGGTCATGGCCGTGGCGGCGGCGGCTTGGGCGCGAGCCCAGGCAGCGGTGCGCCGCGCCAGGTCCGCGGTCGAGGAGGCCTCGGTGGTGAGCGCGGCCAGGCTCGCCCGCGTGGTCGAGAGCTCGCGCTCGAGGGAGTCGACCCGCTCTGCCAGGCGCGCGCCCCCGTCCGGATCCTGGGGCGCACCCGCCAAGGAGAGCAGGGCCGCGCCGGCGAGCAGGGCCTGGGTGATCGAGGTTCGCATGGCGTCCCGCTCTATCGGCCGGGGACGCCCGCCGACTTCAGTCCGTCGCCCAGGCCGATTTCCCTGGTCAGCCCGGCGGGCGGGAAGGCACGCTCTGGGGCCTCGTGCGCCCCCAGACCTTCCGCTGCTCCCCGCGCCGCTTCCCCCTGGCCGACCTCCCGCCGGTGGGCGGGCTGCTCTCGCGCCTGCGGGAGCGAGGCGGGCTCATCGCCCTCGACAGCGCCGAGGGGTGGCCGGGCGGCCTGAGCCTCGTGGCCGCCGATCCCCTGGTGGAGGCGGACGGCCGCCCCGTCGATCCCGGAGCGCGACCGTCCGACCTGCGCGCCCTGCTCGCGCGCCTGGAGCCCGACCCCGCCGGGGAAGCCAGCGCGCCCTTCCGCGGGGGCTTCCTCGGCGCTCTCGCCTACGACGGCGGCGTCGAGGGGGAGGACCAGGACCTGCCCGCCGACCCCTGGGGCGCGCCGCTCGTCGTCGGCGGGCTCTACACCGACTTCGTCCTGATCGACCACGAGCGCGCCCGCGCCGCCCTCGTGCTCGGGGCCGATCCCGGCGACGACCGAGCGCCCCTCGAACGACGGCGGGAACGCTGGATGGAGGCCATCGAGGGCGCGGCGTCCGCCGAGGAGATCGACCCCGCAGCCGAGGCCCTCGCTCCCCCGCGGCGCCTCGTCCCGCCCGCCGAGCACCGCGCGCGCATCGAGCGCGCCCGGGAGTGGATCGCCGCCGGCGAGTTCTACCAGGCCAACCTCGCCCATCCCTTCGAGGTCGCCGTCGGCGGCCACCCGGTGGACCTCTACCGACGCCTGCGCGCCGCGAACCCCTCGCCCTACATGGCGTTCGTGTCCTGGGACGACGGCGCCGTGCTCTCGGCCTCCCCCGAGCTCCTGTTGGAGGTCACCGGACGCTCCGCGTGCACGCGCCCGATCAAGGGCACGATCCGGCGCAGCGACGATCCACGGGTGGACGAGCGTCACCGCCGCGAGCTGCTCGCCAGCGTCAAGGACAACGCCGAGCTGGCGATGATCGTCGACCTGGAGCGCAACGACCTCGGGCGCGTCGCCGAGGCGGGCAGCGTGACGGTCGAGGCGTTCCCACGCCTGCGCTCCTACCGCGGCCTGCACCACCTGACCGCCGACGTGCGCGCGCGGTTGCGCGCCGATGCCGACGCCGTCGACGCCCTGGGAGCGCTCTTCCCCGGGGGCTCGATCACCGGCGCGCCCAAGGTGCGAAGCATGCGCGCCATCGCCGAGCTCGAGGGCGAGGGGCGCGGCTTCTTCACAGGCTCCGCGGGCTTCGTCGACGTGGGCGGCGACGCGCGCTTCAACATCCTGATCCGCACGCTCACCTGGCGCCCGACCGGGGCGGCGGGGGAGGGCGAGGTGCGCTACCACGTCGGCGGCGGGATCACCTGGAGCTCGGACGCGCGGGCCGAGGACGAGGAGACCCTCTTGAAGGGCGAGCGCCTCGCCGCCGCCCTCGCGCCGGCGACCTGTCCGACGGGCGCGCACCCCGAGGAGGATCGTGGCGAATCCTGACCTCCCCTCCTGGGTCGACGGTCGGCTCGTGCCCGCCGGCGAGCCCGCACTGCGCGCCGACGACGCCGGCTTCACCCTGGGCCTGGCGGTGTTCGAGACCCTGTTGGCCGAGGAGGGCTGCCGCTACTTCCAGGCCGAGCATCTCGAGCGCCTGCGCCGGGGCGCGGCCGCCCTAGACATCGCCTGGCCGCGGCGCGATCCCGCGCTGGACCTGGCGCAGTACGCGGCGGCCCTCGACGAGCCCGCGCCCCTGGCCCTGCGCCTGACCCTCAGCCGCGGAGCGCCCGGCGCCGGCTGCTCCCTGGTGATCGGCGCCCGCCCCGTCGAGGCTCTGCCTCCCGAGGGCGTGTGCGTCAGGATCGCCGGAGCCAAGCTGGCGGCGGGGCGCACCGAGGGCCTCAAGACCACCGGCCGGGCGCGCAACGTCCTCGAGCGCGAGGCGGCGCAGCGCGAGGGCGCGTGGGAGGCTCTGCTGTGCACGGAGGAGGGCGACCTCAGCGAGGGGACGATCTCGAACCTGTTCTGCGTGAGCGGCGGCGTCCTGCGCACGCCGCCCCTGACGCGCGGTTGCCTGCCGGGAATCGTGCGCGCGCGCCTCGCCGAGCTGGTGGCCGAGGACGGCCCGCCGCTGGTCGAGGAGCGCCTCTTCCCCGACGACCTCGCCCGCGCCGACGAGGTCTTTTTGACCAACAGCACCGGCCGGCTCGTGGGCGTGGTCGAGGTCAGCGGCGTCGTCGCCGGCCTGCCCGGCACACCGGGAGCGGTCCTCACGGATCTCCGGCGGCGCTGGCGGGGGATGGAAGAGCGATACCGCACGCAGGTGTGCGGGGAGTGAGCACCCGAGGGGGCGCCGCGGGGGCCTCCGGGCGCCTCCGCCGCCGGGCACGCTTTTCGCTGGGGGGCGCCGCCGGCGCGCGGCCCGGGGCGTTCACCCCGACCGCTCCGCCGGGGTACAGTAGGTCCCGTCCCCACCGCCGCGCCGCCGGACCTCGTCGGGCCCGGATGGCGCACGGCCAGCGTGCGAGGTGTTCTCCGATGATCGCGAGCCTGATCCTGACCCTCTCCCTCTCTCCCCCCGTCGCCCTCCCCGCGCGGGCGCCGACCGCGCCGGCCCCGGTGCCCACGCCCGCCCAGGACCCCGAGCCCTCGCCGGAGGACTTCCCCGACAAGCGGGAGGAGGTCAAGGAGTTGATCGACACCCTCAAGGACCACGTCGGCAAGCGCGGCGACGAGGACGAGGAGGCGATCGCGGTCATCGACCGCATCCTGGGCGAGTACTCCCAGAGCGGGGTCAAGGACCGCGCCGCGATGTGCAAGGCCCTCTCGAAGGTCTTCGAGGCGCGGCGCAAGGACCTCGAATCGGGCCTCCCCGACAACGGCCTGTACATGGCGGCGGGCACGGCCCTGGGCCTGATGGGCCCGGAGAGCGCGGCGGTCCTCACCAAGTGGATCGGCCACAAGAAGCACCGCAAGGACCTCACCCTGCAGCGCGTCCTGGTCCTCTCCCTGGGGAAGACCCGCGACGACAAGAGCGTGCGCGTCCTCGTCGGCCTCCTGCAAGACAAGGACGCGATCATCGTCGGAGCTGCCGCCGAGGCCCTGGGGCAGTACGCGGCCAAGCCGCTCAAGGTGCGCAAGGACGCCTTCGAGTCGATGTTGAAGGTCTTGATGTCGGCCAAGGGGGCCGTGGACAGCGACCTCAACGACACCGTCGCCCGGGAGCGCTACGACGTGATCGCCGCGCCCCTGATCACCAGCATGCAGGCCCTCAGCGGGCACGACGAGCGCAAGCCCGATGGCTGGCAGCGCTGGTGGAACAAGAACAAGAAGAAGGATTGGGACGCGGAAGACTGATCCCCTTCGCGCGTCCGTGAGGGTCGGGCGGCGCCGCTCGGCCCCGCGCCTTCTCCGCGCAGTGCGACCACGACCATGGATGCCCAGCGACGAACCCCTCAGGGCCGGCGGCGGCCTCGCGAGGACGGCCCCGGTCCCCTCGTCCTGCTCCTGCCGCTCTTGGTGATGGCCCTGGCCCTGGTCCACCTCCACGAGCAGCGTCCGTTCCTCGGCCGGCGGGCCGCTCCCCCCGGCGGTGCGAGCGCCGGCGACGTGGGGGCCTGGGTCGGCGCCGCCGGCACCGCCGAGGGCGGGCGCCTGCACGTCAGCCTGGCCCCCTTGCACTCCGATCCCACCCGCCAGCGCTTCGAGGCCGACAGCCTCGCCAGCCGCCTGGAGCTGGACGGGGGAGAGCCCTGGCGCCTGGTGTTGCGCTACGTCGCCGAGGCCGGCGCCGAGCTGGAGCTCGAGCGCATGGCCGTCTCCGACGGCGCCGGCGGGCTCCTGCGCCCCCTCCCCGCGCCCGGCGAGGTCGCGGGTGTCGCCGATCCCCTGGCGGTCCTGCTCGCGGCTCCAAAGCGCCTGAGGGCTGGGAGCGCTCGCACCTTGGTCTTGTGGGGCGACGCCCCCGGGGAAGACGCGCACCTCGAGGTCTCCGCGGCCGACGGCGCGCTGGCCGTGCCCCTCGGTCCCGGCTCGGTCGACCACTCCGAGCTCGACGGCTGCCTGGCGCGCGTAGAGCGCTTCTCCCGCCTGCGCAGGGCCGAAGGGGAGGAGTGAGGGAGGCAGGGGTGATCCGCCGCCGCCTGCCGTCGTTGTTCCTGCTCCTGGCGTTGTTGCCAGGGGCCTGGCTCGACGATCCGCGCCTGGAGCTCGAGCGCCTGCAGCGCACCCTGGAGAGCGAGCGCTCCGAGTGGGAGCGCAAGGAGCGCGAGTACCGCGAGCGCATCGCGAGTCTCGAGGAGCGCTTGCGCGAGGCCACCGCCAGGAGCCTCTTGCGCGAGGAGCAGCACCTGGACTTCACGCGCCTGTTGGCGGCGATCGCGCCGGAGATGCTGGACGAGGAGGGATTGCGTCGCCTCGCGGCCGCCGTCGCCGGAGAGGAGCCCGTCCCGCCGGGGGAGGCGGTCGTCGAACCGCCGGCCGTTCCGCCTGCGGCGGAGGCGCCCACTCCCGAGACCGAGGCCGCGCGGCGCCTCGACGAACGCCGACGCGCGATCGCCCTGGCCCTGGGCTCCCTGCTCGTGGCCGAGCGCGTCGAGGGCCTCGAGCTCCTCGAGAGCGGGCGCGTCGGTGACGGCTGGACCGGGCCGGTCGTCTTCCGGGTCATCGACGAGCGCGGCCGGCCCGTCGGCACCCTGGCCGCCGACCGCCTGCGCCTCGAGGGCAGCCGCACCGGGCGCAGCCTGACGATGGTGTTCGAGGCCGGCTACGAGCGGCGCGGCGGCGAGCGCGTGCCCTTCGAGGGCACGCTCGAGGGCGTCGAGCGCGGCGGCACGCGGCGCATCGTCCTCTCCCACGTCGACCCCCGGCCCTGGATCGAGGCCCTGCCGGAGCTCTTCTCCCTCGACAGCGTCGAGCGCGTCGTGGACGACGGCCGCTGGAACCTGCTGCTCGTGCAGCGTGCGCTCAACCGCTTGCTGGCCCTGGATGGCTCGGCCGGGCTGTACCGCTTGACCAAGCTCGAGGGGGTCGTGGAAGCGGTGCTGCGCGAAGTGACCGTCGAGGAGCTCGACGGAGCGGGACGGCCCTCGCGCGTCCTGACCGCCGACCGCCTTTCGATCAGCGCCGACGGGGGGCGTGTGCTCCTGACCCTCGAGGACGGCGTGCAGTTGCGCGACGGCCGCAAGCTGCCCTTCCTGGAGGGCCGCTACCGCATCTTCCTGCCGCGAGCCCAGCCGGCGGCCTGGAGTCGCGCCGGCCTGCCGGGCCTGGCGCCCGCCGCCGACTCGCCCCTCGGCCGCGACCTCGAGAACAGCGGCGGGCGTTGATGGACTCGGGAGGAGGGGAGCGGGGCGGGCCGCGCATCCTGACCGTCGGCGAGCTGACCACGGTCATCAAGGGCCGCCTGGAGGACGTCGGCCGCGTGAGCGTCGAGGGGGAGGTGAGCGGGCTCACCCACGCCACCTCTGGCCACGTCTACTACGACCTTGGCGACCAGCTGCGCGGGGTCAAGTCGGTGGTGCGCTGCATCATCTGGAAGAGCCAAGTGGCGCGGGCGACGCGCACCCCCCTGGCGAACGGCGACCGCGTCGTCGTCCACGGGCGCCTGGACGTCTACGCACCGCGCGGCACCTACAGCCTGATCACCGAGCGGGTCGAGGCGCGGGGGATCGGCGAGCTCCTCGCGCGGCTCGAGGAGCTCAAGCACGAGCTCTCCGGCCTCGGCTGGTTCGGTCGCGCCCGGCCCCTGCCGGCCCTGCCGCGCAGGATCGGCGTCGCGACCAGTCGCAGCGGCGCGGCCCTGCACGATTTCCTGGAGACGCGCACCCGTCGCTGGCCGGGGTTCCCCGTGCGCTTCACGCACTGCGCCGTGCAGGGCGCCGGGGCGGCCGAGGAGGTGGCGCGCGCCATCGAGCGCCTCGATCGCAGCGGCGTGGACGTCATCGTCGTCTGTCGCGGCGGCGGCTCCCTCGAGGACCTGTGGTGCTTCAACGAGCGCCCGGTGGCGGAGGCGATCCACGCGGCATCGGTGCCCGTGGTGAGCGGCGTCGGCCACGAGACCGACCTGACCCTGTGCGACCTGGTCGCCGACCACCGCGCCCACACGCCCACGGACGCGGCCCAGCGCGTGGTCCCCCTGCGCCGCGACCTCACCGAGCGCATGGAGCGCGGACAGGGCGACCTGGTAGACGCCATGGCGGCCCTCTTGGAGCGCGCGGACGAGCGCCTGTCGCGCGCCGCCCGTTCGCGCGTCCTGCGCGCTCCGGCCTGGATCCTGGGGGAGCGGGCCGGCGCCCTGTCGGCCGCCGGGCGGCGCCTGACGCTCAGGGCGGGCGAGCGCGGCGAGCGCGCGGCGGCGCGCCTGGCGACCTGCTCGGCGCGCCTGGGCGCCCAGAGCCCCCGTGCGCGCCTCGCACGCTTGGGAGGGCGCATGGAGGCCCTCGCCCTGCGCCTGGGGGTCCCGGCCCGCGAGCGCTGCGCCGGCCTGGCCTCGCGCCTGGAGGTCGCCGGCCGGGCGCTGGAGGCGACCTCGCCTCTGGCGGTCTTGGGGCGCGGCTACTCGATCACCCGGCGCGCGAGCGACGGCGTGCCGTTGGTCACCGCCGGCGGACTCGGCGAGGGCGAGCGGCTCGAGACTCTCCTGGCGGAGGGCCGCGTCCTCTCGCGGGTCGAGAGCGTCGAGGAGCCGGCGGAGGACGGGGCGTGACGGCCGACGCGCTCCCCGTCGGCGCGGTGGTCGTCAACTGGAACGGCGGCGGGGCGAACCTGGCCTGCCTGGAGAGCCTCCGAGCCCAGGGGCTCGCCGCCGGGCGCATCGTGTTCGTCGACAACGGCTCGACCGACGGCTCCCTCGAGCTCGTCCGCGCCGCCCACCCGGACCTGGTCGTGATCGAGAACGGGGAGAACGAGGGCTTCGGCGCCGCGGCGAACCGCGGCGCGCGGGTCGCCATCGAGGGCGGCGCCCGAGCGGTGTTCTTCGTGAACAACGACGTCGTCCTGCCCCCCGGTGTCCTGCCGCGCCTGGTCGCCGCCCTAGGCGACCGACCGCGCCGGGCGGTGGTCGGCCCCCTCGTCCTGCGCGGGGACCGTCCCGAGCTCGTGTGGAGCGCCGGCGGCGCCCTGACCTGGCGCGAGAACCTCTCGACCCTGCGCGGCTTCGGCCGACCCGACGGGCCTGCCTGGCGGGAGTCGCTCGACGTCGACTACATCGCGGGCTGCGCGCTGCTCGCGCGCGCCGAGGCCCTGGAGGAGCTGGGCTTCTTCGCCGTCGAGTACTTCGCCTACATGGAGGACGTCGACCTCGGCCTGCGGGCGCGTCGCGCGGGCTGGGAGGTCCACCTCGTCGGCGACGTCGCCGCCCTGCACACCCCTTCGAGCGCCACCGGCGGCGGCTACAGCCCGCGCCGCAAGTACATGAACGCGGTCAACTCCGTCGCCTTCCTGCGCCGCCACGGACGCGCCGCGCACTGGCTGCGCTTCGTCCTCTTCGACGTCGCGAGCCTCCCGGCCGTGTGGCTCGTCGCGGTCCTGCGCGGCCGCGGCAAGGCCGTCTTGGCCAAGGCCTGGGGCCTGTACGACGGCCTGCGCGGGAGGCGCGTGACCGCCGAGCGCGTGCGGGACGGGGCCTGCCGACTCTGGTAGGTGGAGGGCTCGGAAGCGGTGCCAGAGGGTCCGCGCCGCTCGTCGGCCTCCGCGGGGCGGGGTAGGATTGGCGCGCCGACCATGAGCCGCAACGCTGTCCGCGCCGTCACCTTCTCTGTCTCGCTCGTCCTCGCCGTGACGCTCGGCTATGCGGTTGTCCACCACCTGCGTCCGGTGCGGGAGGTCCTCGAGTTCCAGGACGTGGACGAGGCGGCGTTCGAGGCTGCGTCCGCCTCGGCGGCGCGGCACGCAGGGGAGTTGCCGGCCCGCCTGAGGCGCACGCCCCTGGACGAGGAGACCGTGCGGCGGATCATGCCGCTCAAGGGCAAGACGCGCGTCTACGATCCGTTCAGCTACTTCCGCCACGCGGCAGGGCTGTCGTCGGAGAGGAAGTGGGCGGAGCACCCCCGGGGGCGCTTCTCGGTCGTCACCAACTCGCTCGGCCTGCGCCAGGACGACGAGCTGGCCGAGGCGAAGCCGGACCTGCGGGTCCTGGTGGTCGGCGACTCCCACATGACCGGTGTCTGCTCCAACGCCGAGTGCTTCCCGGCTCAGCTCGAGGACCGGCTCGCCGCGAACGAGCCCGGGCGCTCCGTCGAGGTCGTCAACGGATCGCATGGCGCCTACGCCTTCTACCACTACCTCGGGGTGCTCGAGCGCATGCTCGACCTGGGCTATCTCCCCGACGTGTTCGTCGTGGTCGTCTACGGGGGCAACGACTTCCTCGCCACCTTCATGTGGCACCTCTTCGGTGGGACGCAGCGACCGCGGCACACCAGGGAGGAGCTGCGGCGCAAGGAGGAGTGCAAGCAGCTGCACCCCCAGGGGCTCGGCCAGGCCCTGAACGCCGCCGAGTACTTCCGCCGCGGGGGGGAGGAGGAGGTCGAGACGGCGCTGCGCATGGCCCGTGCGGTGATGGCGGAGATCCGGCGCTTGTGCCGGCAGCAGGGGACCGAGCTCGTGGCGGTCTACCTGCCCTCGCCCTCGGAGCTGCCCGACCACGCGGACCAGACGCGCATCGAGGGCGCGCGGGAGGTGCTCGGCCTGTCCCTCGAGGACCTCGCCGTCATCGGAACGATGGGGGACCGCTTCCTGGCGGACCTGCGCGGCGCCGGCTACCCGACGATCGACCTGCGGGAGACCTTCCGCGGCTCCACCACCGAGCTCTACTGGCGCAGGGACCTGCACCTCAACCTCGCGGGGCACGCCGCCATGGCCGACGTCGTCGCCGGCAGGCTCGAGCAGTGGTGGGGGGCACGGGCGGAGTGACCGGCCCGGCGGCGGGCGCTCGCCCGCTCAGGCGTCCTCGGCCCGCAGGGTGTCGGCGCGCTCGCGGACGGCCTCGCGCAGGCGCTCGCAGAGCTCTTCGCGGCGGTCGTAGAGCCGGTAGCCGTCGCGGTCGCGCAGGTAGCCGCGGGCCTCGGGGTGCTCGGACACCAGGGCGTCGAGGCCGATCTCGGCGGCGCGCAGCTCCAGGCGCTCGCGCTTCTCGAGCAGGGCGCGGGTCACGATCGGCATCAGCATCGAGTAGTCCCCGGGCACGCTCACGCAGGTCTCGGTGTGGTGCTCGGGGTCGACCTTGCCCCAGGTGACCGCCTCGGACGGCGGGCAGGAGGAGAGGGAGCCGTCGGTCACCGGCGCCGTCGTGATCTGGATGTCGTAGAGGAAGCCGGAGATGTCCTCGAGGCCCAGGATTTGGGAGAGGGCCGGCTCGGGCTGGAGGTTGAAGTTCTTCGGCACGCCGCCGCCGAGGATCAGGGTGCCCAGGGCGCGCGCGTCGCTTTCCCGCAGGCCCCACAGGTGGAACGCGCAGCTCTCGAACACCTCTCCGTGCAGGTCCAGATCGAACGCGTAGCCGTCGCCGCAGGCCTCGCGCAGGGCCCACAGCTTCATCGAGTTCAAGAACACCGAGCCGTCGGCGGGGGCGCCGACGAAGACCGGGATCGCCTTGCGGGCGCAGAGGGCCAGGAGCCCCTCGCGCACGCCGTGCTCGCGCTCCAGCCGCTCGTAGTGCCGGCCGAGGAGGTGGCGCATCTCCGTGCCCGTCATGCGCCGCTGGAACTCCTCGCCCCGCAGACAGGCGGTCAGGAAGCGGTCCTGGGAGAGGAGCACCTGCTCGTCGAAGCCGATGTCGGTGATGCGGATGATCTCTTCCTCGCGCAGGCGCCGGTCGTCGCCGTGGATCGGCACCTCGAAGAAGGGGTGCTCGCGGGCGTCGGCGAGGGAGCGGTGGCCGTCGTGGTAGCAGACCGCGTCGGTCGTCGAGACGAGGGCGAACCAGCCGCTGTCGAGCAGGGGACACAGCCAGGTGTGGTGCTGCCCCGAGGCGGTCACCGGACCGGCGACCGCCAGGGTCATGGGCACGCCCTCGCCCACGGCGGCGTCGAGGAGCCGCCACAGACGACGAAGGCTCGCGCCGCCGAAGGCCGGCAGGCAGTCGGAGAGCAGCTCGTCGAGGCCGTCGACTTCGGTGACGGGCCGGGTCGGAAGCTCCCGTCGCTCCCCCCGATCGGGGAGGGGCGCGTGCTGGTCTCGCCGGGTCGGGCTCACGGCCGGGAGTCTACCGCCCCGGTCCCTCCAGGCGAGGCTTGCGGCGGCCCGTCCGGTGGGGGATGCTCTGGCCTCCCTCCCGACGCCAGGGCACGCACGGTGCCCCAACCACCCATGGTCGAGTTCAACACGCAAGCCCGGGCCCGCTACGAGAAGCAGGACTACAGCCCCTCCGAGCCCATCGAGGGGGTCGAGATCGTCGAGCTGCGGCGCTTCAACGACGACGGCGGCTCGATGACCGAGCTGGCCCGCCTCAACGCGGGCGTCCACGCCGACCTCCCCGGGTTCGAGGCGCGCCAGATGAACTTCAGCGTCCTCGAGCCCCTGGCGATCAAGGCCTTCCACCTGCACCAGCGCCAGACCGACGTCTGGTTCGTGCCGCCGGGGGACAAGATCCTCCTGGTCCTCGCCGACGTGCGCGCCGGCTCGCCCACCGAGGGCAAGCTGATGCGCTTCCCCCTCGGAGACGGCAACTCGCGCCTGGTGCGCATCCCGCCGGGCGTCGCCCACGGCTGCAGGAACCTGCGCCCGGCCGCGCCGGGTTCGATCATCTACTTCGTCGACGTCCAGTTCTCGATCGGCGAGGACTGCGACGAGGGTCGGCTGCCCTGGGACCACTTCGGCGCCGACGTCTGGGAGGTGGAGCGCGCCTGAGGGCGTCGGAACGGAGGACACCCATGGAGCGAACCCGCAAGTTCGCCGCCGTCGCCCTGGTCCTGTTGGGCCTGCTGGTCTGGGTACTCCTGGTGTTCATCCCCTCCGGCGGGCCCATGGGCTCCGGCCCTGGAGCGTGGAACGCGCAGTTCGTCGGGAACATCGCCCTGACGATGGCGGGCGTCTGGGTCCTGTGTGCCGCGGCGTGGCGCACCCTGTGGAACGAGCCGGTCGGCGACGCGTCTTCGCCGGGCAGGCCGTGTTCCACACCTAGCCCGGGGAGGGATGGGTGCGCGCCTCCTGCGGCCCGGCTCGGACGCCTAGCCCGGATGATTCATGAAGACGTGCACGAGACACAGCAACTCGGTTCCTGGCGGTGCCTTGCGGGTTCTGGCGACGCAGGCGACCCTGAACGGGTCGTCGAGGAAGCCAGGTTCTCATGAAGCGCCGCCAGGGGCCGGTTGCGAAGTCTGGTGTGCGTCTTCATGAATCATCCGGGCTAGTCGCCGACGACCTCGATCATGCGCTCGAGGGCCAGGCGCGCCTGGCGCGCGACCTCGGCGCGCTCGGCGGACTCCAGGCGCTCCCGCGAGCCGGACACCTCGTCCACCGCGTCCCCGGCCAGGACCCGGTTCGCGTCGGGGGGCGTCCCGCGTCGCAGCAGGTCTAGCATGCCCGCCAGGTGGGGCGGGTCGTTGCGGCTCATCGTCGCGCAGCCGCAGCCCGCGCCGGCCAGGCCCGCCTCGGGTACGTCGGCGAGGTGGACGACCTCGACCCCGCGGCGGCGGCCGAGCTCGCGCGCGTTGCGCACGAAGTGGCCCTCGGTGCCGATCACCAGGCGCGAGCCCGCCGGAGCCTGCTCGACGGCCTTCCACAGGTACGCCGTGCTGCCGGCGCCGTCGGCGGCCTCGACCACCTCCAGGGGGGATTCGGGGTGGACCAGGACGCGCCAGCCGCGCTCCTTCCACCAGGCGACGTGGCCCTCGGTGAAGACCGTGTGGACGCCGCACCACGAGCCCCACAGGATCATCTCGGCGCGGTCGAGGGCCGCCAGGCCGCCCTCGACGTGGGCGTCGTCGAGGGGGAAGGCCCCGCGCGCCTGCTCCGCCGGCGCCAGGCGCACGACGCGGGCGAGGTCCATCCCCAACCGCGCCGCGGTGTTGCGGCCCAAATGCTCGTCGGGGACGAAGAAGAGCTTCTTGCCCTCGCGCCGCGCCCAGTCGACGACGAGGTGGGCGTTGCTGCTGGTGCAGACCGCGCCGCCGGTGCGCCCGGCCAGGGCCTTCAGGCGGCCCGAGGTGTTCATGTAGGCCACGCAGACCAGCTCGTCGCCGTAGCGCTCGACGAGCTGGTCGGCGACCGGCAGCACCATGTAGTCCTTGGCCAGCATCTCCATCGTGCAGCCGGCCTTGGGGTTGGTGATCCAGACCTGTTGGTCCTCGCCGGCGAGGATGGCGATCGACTCGGCCATGAAGTGCACGGCGGACTCGACGATGACGCGCTTTTGGGGGTTGCGCGCCGCCTGAAGGGCCAGGGCGTAGCTGTCGGCGATGGAGCCGCCGTAGCGCTCGACGAGCTTGACGATCTCCCCGCCCATGTAGAAGTGGGCCAACAGCAAGAGGGCGTCGCCGAAGTGGTCGGCGGCCGGCCGCACGTAGGCGTCCAGCCAGGGCAAGACCGTCTCCGGCGTGCGGTCGGGGAGCGCGAGGTACTCCTCGGCGTAGGGCCGGAACTCCTCCTGGTACCAGTCCAGGGGGAGGTCGGTCTGGCACATGGGGATCCCCGGCTCGAGGAGGACGGAGCCGGTGGGGGAGACGGGGCGGGGCATCTCGCGGGGGCTGCCGGCTCAGTTCCCCTCGAGGAACGGGTAGCGCCAGTCGCGCGGCGGGACGAAGGTCTCCTTGATCGTGCGCTGGGAGGACCAGCGCAGCAGGTTGAGGATCGAGCCCGCCTTGTCGTTGGTCCCCGAGGCGCGCGAGCCGCCGAAGGGCTGCTGGCCGACGACGGCGCCGGTTGGCTTGTCGTTGACGTAGAAGTTGCCGGCGGCGAAGCGCAGGCGCTCGCTGGCGTGGGCCACCGCCGCGCGGTCGTCGGCGAAGACGGCACCGGTCAGGCCGTACTCCGAGCCGGTGGCGCACAGCTCCAGGGCGTCGTCCACGCGCTCGTCGTCGTAGACGTGGACCGCGATCAAGGGCCCGAAGTACTCGGTGCGCATCAACTCGTGGCGCGGGTCGTCCACGCGCACGACGGTCGGCTGGACGAACCAGCCGGTGGAGTCGTCCCGCTCGCCGCCGGCGACGATCTCGCAGCCGTCGTCGTTGCGGGCCAGGTCTACGGCGGCCCCCAGCTTCGCGAAGGACGAGGCGTCGATCACGGCGCCCATGAAGTTTCCGAAGTCGCGCACGTCGCCCATGCGCACCCCGGCCAGCTCGGTGCCCAGGCGCTCGGCCAGCTCGCCCCACAGACTTGCCGGCACGTAGGCGCGGCTGGCGGCCGAGCACTTCTGGCCCTGGAACTCGAAGGCGCCGCGGATCACGGCGGTGGCCAGGGCCGCGACGTCGGCGCTGGGGTGGGCGAAGATGAAGTCCTTGCCGCCGGTCTCGCCCACCAGGCGCGGGTACTGGCCGTAGGAGCGGATGTTGGCGCCCACGCGGCCCCAGATGCCCTGGAAGACCTCGGTCGAGCCGGTGAAGTGGACGCCCGCCAGGCGCGCGTCGGCGATCACCGGGTCGCCGACCTCGGCACCCGAGCCGGGGACGAAGTTGATCACGCCCGGCGGCAGGCCGGCCTCGGCGAGCATCTCCATCAACAGGTAGTTGGAGAGCACGGAGGTGGAGGCGGGCTTCCACAGGACCGTGTTGCCCAGCATGGCCGGCGCCGTGGGCAGGTTGCCGGCGATGGAGGTGAAGTTGAAGGGCGTGATCGCGAAGACGAATCCGTCGAGGCAGCGGTGCTCGATGCGGTTCCAGCAGCCGGGCGAGGATTCCGGCTGGCTCTGGTAGAGCTGGCGCAGGAAGTGGACGTTGAAGCGGAAGAAGTCGATCAGCTCACAGGCCGCGTCGATCTCGGCCTGGTGGACCGTCTTCGACTGGTTGAGCATGGTCGAGGCGTTGATGCGGTCGCGCCACGGTCCGGCCAAGAGCTCGGCGGCGCGCAGGAAGACCGCGGCGCGCTCCTCCCAGGGCAGACTGGCCCAGCCCGCTCGCGCGGTCTCGGCGGCCTCGATGGCGGCGGCGACCTCCGCCGCGCCCGCCTTGTGGTAGGTGCCCAGGACGTGGCCGTGATCGTGGGGCATGACCATCGTGCCCGTCGCGTCCGTGCGCACTTCGTTCCCGTCGATGATGAGCGGGACGTCGGCGCTGGCGCCGGCGCACTCTGCGAGGGCCACCTCGAGGGAGGAGCGCTCGGGACTGCCGGGCCGGTACTCGCGGACCGGCTCGTTGACGGGCGTGGGGGTCTGGAAGGCTCCGTGGGTCATGGCAGGGCTCGGAAGGGTGAGCGGGGGATCAGCCGGCAGTATCGCCTCGCCTCCTGCGGCGGGCCACCCCTTTTGGGCCCCCTCGCGGTTGGGGGTGCGGCAGGCGAGCACCTACAATCCCGTCCCGCGCCGCTGCGCCGGCGGCCTCAGAAAGGAACCACGGCATGAACCACTCGATGCTCCTGCGCCGCTCCGCGGCGCTCCTGGCCTGTCTGGTCCTCGGGCAGGGCTTCTCGTCCTGTGTCTTCTCGGTCAGCGGCCACCACGAGGGGGGCCACCCCCGCGAGGAAGCCATGAAGTCGGGAGCCGAGGAGAGCGAGCGAGAGCGGCTGCGCGCCGGGGTGGAGGAGGCCGAGCTGCAGTTGGCCCTCGCCCGGCACGGCGCCGAGGCCCGGGTGGCCGAGGTGCGCCAGGAGCTCGACGACGCGCGCCACGCCTGGGAGGAGGCGCGCTTGGCCCTGGAGCACTTCCAGGCCACCGAGAAGCCCCGACGCATGGCCGACGAGCAGCTCGACGTGGACGAGGCGCGCTTCGAGCTCGACAACCGGCGCCTCGAGCTCGAGCAGCTCGAGTCGGACTACGAGCGCTACGGCAAGGAGCACTACGCCCAGCTCACCCGGGAGATCGTCGTCTCCCGCAGCAAGGCGCGCCTGGGCTTCAGCGAGCGACGCCTGGCCCTCTCGGAGGGGGAGTTGGCCGCGGTCGTCGAGCACGAGCTGCCCCTGGAGCGCCGCGGTCTGGAGCGGGGCGTCGCGGAGGCGCGGGTCGCCCTGGAGCTAGCCGAGGGCGCCGTGGAGCGCGCCGAGCTGGAGGGCACGCTGGAGATCCACCAGGCCGAGCGCGCCCTGGCGGAGGCGCTCCGCGAGCTCGAAGAGGGGGAGGACCGCGACTGCTGCGCCGGGGGCGAGCGATCGGACGGGGAGGGCGAGGATTGAGGGGGCGCACGCGCCGCACCGCGGCCGCCGCCTGCGCGCTCCTCACCGCCGCCGGCGCCCCGGCCCAGGAGGCGAACCCCCAGCCTCCCCGCCCGGCCGAGTCGGCGCCGCTGGCGACCGTCGCCGAGGCCCGCGCAGGCCTGGAGCGCAGCCTCGGACGGCTCCTGGAGACCCAGAACGACGACGGCTCCTGGGGACACCCCTTCCCCGATCACCCCGGTGACGACGGCTTCGCCTGGGACACCTACTACGCCTGGCAGATGGCCGCCCACGGCCTGGCCTGCCTGGCGCTGGTCGAGGCGCCCGCCACCCCCGAGCGTTCCGCCGCCCTGGTCCGCGCCCTGGAGTGGCTCGCAGCCGCGCCCCTGCCGGTGCGCGGCTCGGACTGGGACGTCGACTCGACCTGGGCCTCGCTGTACGGGTTCGTGGCCTGCGTGGGAGCGGCCGGGGACGAGCGCCTGGGCGACGGCGACCTTGCCGCCGCCGTGCGCGAGCGCGGCCTGGCGTTCTACACCGACCTCGAGCGGCGCCAGACCCCAGACGGCGGCTGGGCCTACTACGACGACCCGCCCTTCACCGCCCGGCCGACCTGGGCCACGAGCTTCTGCACGGCCCTGGTGATCCCCGCCCTCCTGCGGGCGAGGGACGAGCTGGACTGGCCCGTCGACTCCGAGCGCATCGCTCACGCGGTCGAGGCCGTGCGCCGCGCCGCGCGCCCCAACGGCGCCTTCGCCTACGACGTCTCGATCGTCCCGACCACCTGGACGGGGACGAGCATCGACGCCGTGAAGGGGAGCCTGGGTCGGATCCAGGTCTGCCTGTGGGCCCTGCGCGAGGCGGGCGTGGGCTGGGCGACCGACGAGCGCCTGCGGGAGGGGCTCGAGAGCTTCTTCGCCCACCACCGCTTCCTCGACCTCGTGCGCCTGCGGCCGATCCCCCACGAGGGGCACTACGCCAACGCGGGCTACTTCTACTTCTTCGCCCATCACTACGCGGCACGGGTGATCGACCTGTTGCCCGAGGCCGAGCGCGAGGCCTGGTTCGCTCCCCTGCGGCACCACGTCCTCAAGACCCTCGCCGACGACGGCACCGCCAGCGACTTCCTCACCGCCCACTACATGGTCACCGCAAGCACGAGCTACACGATCCTGGTCCTGTCCGCCAGCCTGCCCGACGAGCGGAGCGAGGGGTGAGCGGGCCCGCGGAGCTGCTGGCCGAGTTGCTCGGCGACCGGCTCGACGAGGGCGCTCGCGCCTGGGCCGAGAAGGCCCGCGCCGAGGTCGCCGCGGGCCCGTCGGCGGACCGCTTCGCGGCCTTGCTCGCGATCGCGAGCCGCCACGCGCCTCGGGGTCTGCTGGCCCCCGACGCAGAGGCGTGCCGCCGCGCCGCGGACCATCTCGAGGGCTGGAATCCCGAGCGCTGGACGGTCCTCGAGGCCCTGCGCGTGAGCCTGGTCCTCGCGCGCACCGACCTCGCGACCCCGGCCGGGGCCGACGCCGTCGAGGACGCCTTCGCCCACGCGGACATGGGGGAGGCCTGCGCCCTCTACCGCTGCCTGGGTCTGCTCCCCGCGCCGGAGCGCTTCGCATGGCGGGCCGCCGAGGGCTGCCGCACCAACATGACCTCGGTCTTCGAGGCCGTGGCCTGCGACTCGCCCTTCCCCGCGGCGATCCTCGACGACGTCGCCTGGCGCCAGCTGTGCATCAAGGCCGTCTTCGTCGGCGCGCCCCTGTGGCGAGTGCACGGTCTCGACGGGCGGCTCGACGCCGAGCTGGCCCGCATGGCCCTCGACCTCGCCGACGAGCGGCGCAGCGCCGGGCGAGCGGTCCAGCCCCAGCTGTGGCTGTGTGTGGGCGCCCACGGCGGCGAGCGGGGGCTGGAGTCGATGGAGCGCGAGTGGGCCGGCGACGACCCCCTCGGCCGCCGGGCCGTGGCCTACGCCCTGGCGCGGGCGGGCGAGCACGAGCGACTGGGCGAGCTGGCCGAGGCCGCGGCGGACCCGGACGTGGCGGCGGGGGCCCGCGACGCCCTGGCGGGCGACACCGACCAGAGCGTGTTCGGGGCGTTGGATTCTATCTAGAGTGGGGCCATGCGCTTCTTCGACCCCCACATCCACCTCACCAGCCGCACGACCGACGACCTCGAGGCCATGGCGGCCCACGGCGTGCGCGCGGTCATCGAGCCCGCCTTCTGGATCGGCCAGCCGCGCACGAAGGCGGGCAGCTTCGTCGACTACTTCGCCAGCCTGATCGGCTGGGAGCGCTTCCGCGCGTCGCAGTTCGGGATCCAGCACTACTGCGCCATCGGGATGAACTCCAAGGAGGCCAACAACGAGGCCCTCGCGGAAGAGGTCCTCGAGCTCCTCCCGCGCTTCGCCCTCAAGGAAGGCGTCGTCGCCGTGGGCGAGATCGGCTTCGACGAGATCACCGAGGCCGAGGAGCGCGTCTACCGCCACCAGGTGCAGTTCGCCATCGACCACGACATGGTCGTGATGGTCCACTCGCCGCACCGCGACAAGAAGCGCGGGATCGTGCTCTCGTTGGAGATCGCCACGGAGATGGGCCTGGCGATGGAGAAGCTCGTGATCGACCACAACAACGAGGAGACGGTCGAGGACACCCTCGAGGCGGGAGCCTGGGCGGCCTTCACGATCTACCCGCACACCAAGATGGGCAGCGCCCGCATGGTGGAGATCGTGCGCACCTACGGCAGCGAGCGGATCATCGTCGACAGCTCCGCCGACTGGGGCGTGAGCGACCCGCTCTCCGTGCCGAAGACCGCGCGCCTGATGCTCGACGAGGGCATCGACCCCGCCCTCGTGGAGGCGGTCACCTGGCAGAACGCCCTGGACGCCTACGCCCAGTCCGGGCAGATCGACGTCGAGGCCCTCCTCGCCCCGCCGTCGGTCGACCAGTCCCAGCTGTACTGCGACAACTCGGTCCTACGCGGCCAGGAGCCGCGCGTGGGCTAGCCCGGGTTATTCATGAACACGCACACCAGACTTCGCAACCGGCCGTCTTCGACGGCCTCTCGGCCCCTGGCGGCGCTTTTCGGAGCCTGGCTTCCTCGACGACCCGTTCAGGGTCGCCTGCGTCGCCAGAACCCGCAAAGCACCACCAGGAACCGAGTTGCTGTGTCTGGTGCACGTCTTCATGAATAACCCGGGCTAGTCCTCCCGCCAGGAGCGCCAGACCGAGCGCAGGCGGGCGGCGGGGCCGAGGACGTGGAAGGGACGTCCGCGCACGGCGTACAGGTCCAGGCCGCCCTTCACCGGGTCCCGGGCGGCCGCCTGGCGCAGGATCCGCTCGGCAGCCATCGGGTAGGGAGCGGCGGTGGCCTTGCCGATCGTGAAGCCCTGCCGGCCGAGGAGGTCGAGGAGCTCGGCCGGGTCGCACCCGCGCAGGGCGTAGGGCCAGAACTCCAGCAACAGCGCCAGGCGCGGGCTGTCGGACAAGAGCCGCCCGGCGCCGCGCAGGGCGAGCCACTCCGAACCCTGGGTGTCGATCTTGAGGACGTCGACCGGGCCGCGCACGTGGTCGTCGGTGCGCTCGATTCGGATCTCGATCTCCTCGGCATCGCCCATGTCGTCGGGGCGCGGCGCCCCCTCGTCGAGCACTCGGTTGTCCCCGTGGTTGGTACCGCCCAGGGCGATGCACGCCGTCCCGGGCTCCTCACCGGCGGCGAAGCGGTGCAGCCGCCCGGAGCCCGGACCGCGCTCTGCGGCGCGTGCCATGTTGCGCTCGGCGATGTCGGCGATGGCCGGTACGGGCTCGAAGGCGTCCACCTCCGCACCGGCCAAGATGGCCGTGGCGGCGAACCAGCCGACGTTGGCCCCCAGGTCCACCACGCGCGCGCCGGGGGCGAGGTGGGCCCGGAACAGGGCCGTCTCGTGGTCCTCCCAGCTCCCGCGCTCGATGGCCGGGCCGATCACGGCGTCGTCGGCGAGGACCTCGAAGTCGATCCCCAGCTCGGGCACCGCGACCGTGCGCGTCGTCGCGTCCATGGGCGGGAGCCTACGCCGCGGGCGCGGCCCGGGGAAGGCTCCGTGGATCGCATCACCCCCGCCGGATAGGCTCGGGGGCGTGGAACACTGGTCGATCGAGATCGAGAAGGAGTACTTCAAGTTCTCCGCGGCGCACTTTCTGATCTTCCCCGACGGGAGCGCGGAGCGCCTCCACGGCCACAACTACCGCGTCTTCGTCGAGATCGAAGGCGCCCTGTGCGACTCGGGGCTGGTGATCGACTTCAAGACCATCAAGCCCGTCGTGCGCGAGCTCCTCGATGGGCTCGACGAGCACTTCCTGATCCCCAGCGAGCACCCCAGCCTGACCTGGGAGGAGACGCCTGACGGCAACGTCGAGGTGCGCTACCGGGAGCGGCGCTACTCGGTGCCGGCCGAGGACGTGATCGCCCTGCCGATCAACAACACCAGCTCGGAGAACCTGGCCGGCTTCGTCGGCCGCGAGCTGCGCGGGCGCCTCTCCGAGCGCTTCGGCGAGGTGCGCGTACGCGCCCTGCGCGTGGCCGTGGAGGAGACCGCCGGCCAACGCGGCGTGTACCACTACACCGCGGGAGAACGGTCGTCCTGAGCCCGCGGGTCCGGTCGGAGGGCGGGGTGGTTGCACACGCGCACGCCGGCGGTCATCCTGGCCCCATGCAGGCATTCCACCGGACCATCGAGGCGGCCACTCTGGCGACCTTGCTCCTGCTCGGTGCGTGCAGCGCGACGCCGAGCGGCGGGCCCGCCGCCCCGGCGCGCGCTCAGTTCGAGCGCTTCGTCGCCCTCGAGGGAGACTGGCGCATCACCGGCGGCGACCACACCGTGGGCGCGACCCACACCTACCGCACGATCGCCAACGGCAGCGCGGTGGTCGAGACGATCTTCCCCGGCCAGCCCCACGAGATGGTGACCGTCTACCACCTCGACGGGCCGTCTCTGGTCTTGACCCACTACTGCGCCCTGGGCAACCAGCCGCGCATGGTGGCCGAGCCGGGGGAGGGCGACGTGGTCCGCTTCCTGTTCGACTCCGGGGGCAACCTCGCCGCCGACACCGACCCCCACATGCACGACGCCCGGTTCACCTTCGTCGACGCCGAGCGCTTCACCTCCACCTGGACCCAGTGGGACGGCGGCGTGGAGATCGAGCGCATGGTGATGGAGCTGGAGCGCATCGCGCCCTGAGACCCGCCCCATCGTGGCCTGTCCCACCGACGAGCCGGGCGCCGAGAGCCCGACACCCGACGAGGCCTTGGAGCGGCTCGTGGAGGGCCACCGCCGCTTCCTCGAGGCCCGTCCCCTCGGGCGCGACCTGGCCGCCGAACGCCGCTCGGGCGCGGACGGCCAGCGGCCCTTCGCCGCGGTCCTGGGCTGTGTCGACTCGCGCGTGACCCCCGAGACGATCTTCGACCAGGGGCTCGGTGCCCTGATGGCCGTGCGCGTCGCGGGCAACGTCGTGAACGATGACGGGGTGGCGAGCCTGGAGTTCGCCTGCGCCGTGGCGGGGGCGAGGCTGGTGGTCGTCTTGGGGCACACGCGCTGCGGCGCGGTGCGCGGGGCGGCCGACGGGGTGGAGCTGGGCAGGCTAGGCGGCCTCCTCGAGAAGCTCCAGCCGGCCCTGGAGGCCGCCGCCGGAGAGGGCGAGGCGGATCGCGAGGCGTTCCTGAGCGGCGCGACGAGGACCAACGTCCAGCTCGGTCTGGGAGAGCTGCGGGAGCGGAGCGGGGTCCTCTCCGACCTGGAGCGCGAAGGCCGGATCCGGCTGGTGGGCGCGGTCTACGACGTGGTGACCGGCGGGCTGGAGCTCGTCGACTGAGCGCGCGAGTCAGGCGCTCGCTTCGCAGAAGCGCTTGAGGCCCTCGAGCTCCTTGCGCTGGGCGTCACAGCCCGACCGGCGCATCAGCCAGCCGAAGAGGAAGAACATCAGCTTCGTGACGTCCTTGCCACGCACGATCGAGTGCTGGGTCACCCGCGTGCCGCCCTCGACCTGCTCGAAGGTGTAGTCCACGTGGATGTCGAACTGGGCGCCGGTGAGCTGGATCGCCGTGGAGCGCGGTGGATCCCAGGCGGTGACGAGTCCGTCGAGAGGGATGTCGCGCCCGCGGTCGCGGGTCAGCACCCGGAAGCGCGACCCGACGCCGCCCGTGTCCTCGACGACCTCCTCACTGACGCAGGTCTCGCTCCACTCACAGACGTGATCGTTGGTGCACGTCGAAGACGTGCTCGATGGGTCGGTCGATGTCGACGGAGAGTGTGGCTTCCATGGCGGCGGCGGGCTGGAGGGGGTTGGGTGGAGGAGGATAGCGCATCGCGTTTCCCGACGCGGGCATCGGCATTCGACCCCGCCGAATCGGCCTTCTCGTGCGTGCTCCGCCCTCGGTGCGTCCGCTACAATCCGGGCCCGCGAGCAGGTCGGTGTCCCCGGCCGCCGGGGTCTCCCCGACCCCGGAGAGAACGCGGTTTCCCCACCCCCTACCCCCGATCGCCTCCATGAGCAACTTCATCGGCCAGAGCGCGCCCGCCTTCTCGGCGTCGGCCGTCATGCCGGACGGTTCGACGCAGACGGTGAGTCTCGCCGACTACGCCGGGCAGTACGTCGCGCTGTTCTTCTACCCCAAGGACTTCACCTTCGTCTGACCGTCCGAGCTCATCGCTTTCGACCGCCGCATCGGCGAGTTCGAGAAGCGAGGCGTCCAGGTTCTGGGCGTTTCCATGGACGACGCGGAGACCCACGCCCGCTGGCGGGACACGGCCCTCGACCAGGGCGGGATCGGCCCCGTGGCCTACCCGCTGCTGGCGGACACGACCAAGCAGATGTCGCAGGACTACGACGTGGTCCACGCCGAGACCGGCTTCTCGGCACGCGGGACCTTCCTGATCGATCCCGACGGCGTCTGCTGGCACGCGGTGGTGAACAACCTGCCGCTCGGTCGCGACATGGACGAGCTGCTGCGCGCCGTCGACGGCGTGCAGTTCTTCAAGGAGCACGGCCAGGTCTGCCCCGCCGGCTGGGCCACCGGCAAGGCCGGCATGACGCCCGACGACGACGGCGTCAAGTCCTACCTCTCCGAGCACGGCGACGGCCTGTAGGCCGCTGTGGTTCCCAGTGCGCCGCGTCCGTCCCTCCCGGGGCGGGCGCGGTTCTTTCTTGGCTAGCGGGGAGCGAGGAACGCTCGCAGGCGTTCGGAGTGCTCCGCGCGGGCGCCGGCGAGGGAGTCGAGGGAGGCGCGCGCCTCGGCGTCGAGGAGGGTGAGGGCCTGGATCAGGACCGCGTCGTCCGCGGCGGAGAGGAGCTCGCCGAGGCCGGCGGGAGGGGAGCCTGCGGTCGCGATCAGGCGCTCGGCCGTGGCCCGCGGGCTCTCGTAGCCGCGCACGCCGCCGCGATCCACGAAGAGCGGGTTGGTGGCGGCGAGGGTGTAGGGGTTCTCGACGTTCCACCACGGCAGGGGCCCTCCACTCCCCTCGACGACGACCCCGATCCAGGCGTCGTGGGGCGCGGGCAGGTCGATGTGGAAGGAGCGGGTGAGGTCCACCGGGCCGTCCGCAACCGCGAGTTCCGCTCGCGCCCGCTCGGCGCCGTTCACGAATACGGCGATCGACTCGGGCCGTGCCCAGGACGGGGCGGCCACGCGTACGACGAA
This sequence comes from Planctomycetota bacterium, assembly GCA_030746555.1. GTDB lineage: Bacteria > Planctomycetota > UBA1135 > UBA1135. The sequence goes on from JASLMK010000134.1 coordinate 25,945, forward strand.
GTCCACGGCACCCGCGGAGGCGCCGACAGTCTCTCCCATCAGGGAGGCGCCGCTCCCGTCGGCCGCGAGGAGGTCCACGAAGATCCCGTGGCTGACCGAGGCGTGGCCGGCGTTGATGGCGGCGCAGGCGGCTTCGACGTCGATGCGCGCGGGCTCGTCGGTGCGGCTCCTGACGTAGGTGCGCCCGCCGCCGACCGTGTCGCTCACCGTGTGGGAATCGGAGGCGCCGACGGCCATGATCGACTCGCCGCGGTCGAGCAGACCGAACCAGTCCCTGAAGAGCTCCATCGGGTCGGTCTGACCCGTGTCGGAGTTCACCAACTCCATGGCGTCGAAGGGGAGGGCGCTGCCGTCTCCCCGGGCACCGCTGGGCGGGTCGAGGGGCGCGCGGTCGAAGGGGCTGTCGTCCTCGGGCCAACGCGGGTGGTTGAGGATCACCGTGCGCGCCCCGCGCGAGCGGATGTCCGCATCGAGCTTCACCCAGTCGAGCTGGGTGTGGTCGGGCACGGCCTCGTCGGGGTCGAGGGGGAAGGCGTTGAAGTGGCCGTTGGAGGTCGTGACCTCGTTGCCCGTGACCGCGGTGAACCAGGGGTTCAGGCCGAGCCGCTGCTGCGTGGGCCGGTAGTCGGTGTTGTGGTTGTGGTCGGTGGCGATCGCCAGCTCGACCCCCTCGCCAGCCAGGGTGATCACGCGCTCGTGGACGCTGGCGTCCCCGTGGCCGGAGAACTCGAGGGTGTGGACGTGGGTGTCGCAGGCGACGTAGCCGGTCGTGTCGACCTCGTGGGCGATGGTCAGGGTGAGCTCGGTGCCGCCCGCGCCTACCTCGAGCGCTCCCTCGGCGACGCTCCACTCCGTCCCGCGCGAGGCGTAGACCGTCAGGCGCCCCGGCTCCAGCTCGGCCTCGAGACGACCGCCGAGGGTGTAGGCCACCCCGTCCCGCACGGCGCACGTGGCCGGGTCGGTGTAGAACAGGCTCGCGGGCAGGCCGTCCTCGCGCACCAGGGTCAAGCGGCAGGGGAGCGGGCGACCGCTCTCTCGGTCCAGGACCGTGAGGGTGACCGGTTGCAGGCGCAGCACCTCGCGCAGGCTGGCCTCCGCCAGGCGGAAGTTCCCCAGGACCACGTCGTCGGCGGGGACTTCGGGCGTGATCTCGAGCACGTTCGTGCCGTCCACCAGCGTCCCTCCCGGGAGGGAGTACCAGCGGTCCACCGGGCCGGCCCCGCGCTCGAGGAGGCCCACGCGCTCGCCGTTGAGGACGAGGTGCCAGGCGTTGTCCACGCTGCGCTGGGTGATCCACAGCACCGACTCCCCCTCGCGCGCGCGGCCCTCGAACTCCAGGTGCAGGCTCGTGCCCTCGGGATCGGGGGAGGCTTCGGGCCACTCGGGGGTGCGGTCGTCGCCGAGGTGGTGGTGGGTCGCGTCGAGGACGCGCACGTCGGGGCTCTGGTCGACGAGGGTCGCCGCGAGGGCGAGGCCGCAGGCCAGGGCGGTGGGGCGCAGGAGGTTCATGGGCGGCGGTGGAGTTCGATTCCGGTGAAGCCGACCCCGCGCACGTTCGCGCCGGGAGTCGAGTCGAGGACGGTGATCTCGAGGGAGCGCACGCGCTGGGCGCGGTCGAGGTCCACGGCGACCTGGCGCAGGGGATCGGGGCCCATGTCGACCTCGATCGGCTCGGCGCCGTTCACCGAGAGGGACAGGCGAGCGATCGCGCCGTGGTGCCCGCGCAGGGCGAGGGTGCTGTCGGCCTGGGCGAGCACCACCCGATCCGCGCGCACGGCCCGGGCGAGCTCGAAGCGGATCCAGGGCGCGGGGTCGTCGGGGGCCGCGACCCAGCGCGTGGCGTGGAGCGGGTCGCAGGCGCGCTCGGGCCCGTTCCCCGCCGCCTGGCTCGAGGCCTTGGCGAGGGGACGGGCCGGCGCGAGCAGGTCCGCGCCCGCCAGCGCGAGGTTGGCCGCCATCCACTCCTCGGGGGAGTCGCGGGTGACGACCGCGAGGACGGCCGAGGTCAGGACCTCGACCCGATCGGCGTGCTCGGGGTCCCCGTCGGGGGCCACGACGGTGACCCGCACCTGGAAGGTGTGCTCACCGGGAAGGTCGAAGGCGTGGCGCACGGCGTAGCGCTCGCCCGCGTAGGGCGCGAGCGGGTCCCCCTCGACCGGCGCCAGGGACTCGCCGTCGGCGAGCATCTCCACGTTGACGACGCGCAGGCCCCTCCACGCCCGACCCGACCCCTCGTACTCCGCCAGCACGCCCTCGTCGAATCCTTCGATCCACAGGGTGATGCGTCCGGTGCCGGTGGCGCGCACGTGGACCTCGCCGCTCTCATCGGCGAAGACGGCCTCGCTGCGGTCGGCCGCCTGTCCGGTCTGGGCCGGGGCCGAGGCGCGCCGCAGGAACAAGAGGGCGAAGCAAGTGTCCTTGGGGTTCCCCTCCCAGTCGCCTGACTCCGACCGCTTGGCGAGCAGGCGCTCGGCGCCGTCGCGGTACCACGGGTGCTCGCCGATGAGCTCGGTGTCGAAGAAGGCGCCGACGCGCTCGACGCCGTAGAGGTAGTAGTAGAAGTTGTCGCCGAGGATCCCCGCGTAGTGCTCCTGCTCGGGATGGCGGCGCTCCTTCCACATGTCCTCGTAGTAGGTCTCCAGCCAGCCCATCGCGAGCTCGCTGCTGCGCTTGATCTGGCGCAGGGTCCGACCGCCCAGGTCATCCTCGAGGAGCAGGAGCGGGATGCCCAGCGTGCACAGGCCCGCGGTCGTCATCGTCCCCGAGTCGTGCCAGGGCCCCCGGTCCTCGTAGTAGTGGTAGCCGGCGATGCGCCGGCGCCCCGTGCGCGGGCCGGCCTCTTCGGGCCAGTCGACCTCCTCGACGAAACTCTGGTGCTTCTCCGCGACCTTGTCGACGATCCGCCGCCACAGCTTGGCCGGGACCTCCACTCCGAGCTGGGAGGCGCCCCAGAATCCCAGGGCGGCGAACTGGGTGTTGGAGAGGTCGACGGCGCCGCCGGGATAGGCCCAGCCCCCGCGCTGGTTGCCGCTCTCCCAGGACATGAGGAGGTCGACGATCTCCCGCGCCCAGTCCGCGTGGGCCGGATCCCCGGTCGCCCCCAGGGCCAGGAGCTGGCAGCCCGCGGAGTAGGTCTTGCGCGGACTGCGGCGGGCGAGGAACTGCAGGCCGCGCTCGATCGAGGGGTGGTCCGGCCGCAGGCCGCACTTCTGGAGCGTGTAGAGGGCCAGGGACGTCCCGCCGTTGGGGTAGGTGGAGAGCCGGTAGTCCCAGGAGCCGTCGCGCTGCTGGCGGCGCAGGAGGTACTCGACCCCCTCGTCGATGGCCCGGTTGATCGGGGCGCGCAGGGCGGCGAGGGAGGCGTGCTCGGCCTCGGGGAAGTCGTTGAAGGTGCCGCCCGCCGGCTCCGGCAGGTCGTCGGCGAGGGCGCGATAGCGCCGACGGACCTCCTTGGGGTGCAGGGCTTCGTCGAGGAGCACGACCTCACGCAGGGCGCCGCTCAGGCGGTAGTCCTCGTTGCGGTCCTTGTAGGCGGCGACCGCCACGGTGTGGGTGGGGGAGTAGCGCACCGCGCCGCTCTGGGCCGAGCTCTCCCCTTGCAGCTCACCGTCCACGAAGAGCCGCAGCCGCGCGCCGTCGTAGGTCCCGACGACGTGGTACCAGCGCCCGAGGGCGAAGGTCGTGGCGCTCGTGAGGTAGGTCAACAGCCCGTCGGCGTCGTCGGTCCCCTCGCTGGCCACGGCGACGCAGAAGCGGTTGTTGCGGCTGCCCAGTAGCAGGCCGGTCTCGGCGCTCCCGTTGTCCTCGATGGCGCTGAAGATGCCGCCCCACGCGGGCTGGGTGTCGAGGGCGACCCAGGCCTCGACCGAGAAGTCCTCGCGCGGGAGGCTCTCGGCCGCGACCGGCTCTCCGACCGCCATCAGGCCCGGCGCGAGCGGCAGCAAGAGAACCTGAGCGTCGCCTTCGCCGAGGAAGGCCGGCTCCGACGCCGGCAGGGCCCAGCCGCCCGCGACGGGCTGGAAGGCGCCGTCGGCGTGGTGCTCGGCCGTGAAGGTCCAATGCGCGACCACCCGCCGGTCGGCCCCGCCGCCGGGATCGGGCTGCCGCGCTCCCACGACGAGAGCGATCAGCAAGGCGAGGGCGCGCGCCATCACGGGGCGACCCGCTCCCCGGCGGCCAGCGCCGTCGCCACCGGGACGTGGCAGAGCTGGGCGATCTCGCTGTCGGACTGCAGCTCGAAGGCGAGGGCGTCGGGACCCAGGGGACAGAAGCGAGTCGTGATCGTGCTGTTCGTCATTGGGTGGGGGTGGAAGACCCCGATCAGCTCGACTCGGCCCTCACGCTGGGGATTGTAGCCGCGGTCGGGATCCGGGGGGCGTTCGGGCTACCTGGCCCGGAACATCCTGAAGCTCTCGCGCAGGTCGTAGAGGTGGAAGAGGGCGCGGTTGGTGATCTGCTCACCCGCGCCGACCGGGGCCGGGGAGACCATCGCATCGGAGCCGTAGCCGCCTTCGGCCGCCGCCTCGATCGTCGGGAAGTACTGGTGGTAGTCGTTGCAGTAGCCGAAGAAGAGCGTGTGCTCCAAGCGGCTGCGGCGCTTGAGGCGCAGGGAGTGGCTGCAGAAGAACTCGCCCGAGGCGCCCACGAGCCCCAGGTCGCCGTTGATCAGGGCCACGGTCAGGTGCGGTCGGATGCCGTCGGCGTACTCCTCGATGTAGAAGTCGACCAGCTCCTTGAAGAAGGCCTTCACGAAGGCGATCCGCACCAGGAGGTTGTCGAGGTCGAGGCGCGAGTTCGGAAAGTGGAACTCCTCCTCGCGCACCAGGATCGACGGCTCCTCGACCGCCCGGGTCTCGATCGAACGGGCGAGGCCTATCGCGTCGTCCCCCAGGGCCGCGCCGAAGCCTCGGTAGTCGAGTCCGCCCCGATCGGTCGACAGGTCCCCGGCCGCGCCCTGGAGGAAGAGGCACTCGCACTCCAGGACCTCGCGCACGCGGCGCTTGAGGGCGCCGGGGTAGTCCGCCGAGGCGGAGAGGACATCCGCGTCGATGCTCGTGGGGTGGGCGGCGAAGTTGACGGCCAGGGCGATCGGATTCCCCGCAAGGTCGTCGACGCGCACGACCGCCAGCTCGCGATCGACGGGCTTGGGCTCGATCCGGGTGTGGCGGTTGCGATTGCGGGCGATTTCGATCGACCCCGCGCCGATGCGCGCCGCCACGCGCTTGCGGTCGGCTTCGATGATCGCCTCCACGATGCGCTCCTCGACGAGCGTCACGTACTCGCCAGGCGGACCGGGCACGGCGCCGAGCTCCAGGCAGGGGCCGTTGTGGGTGTGGGAGCCGACGATGAAACAGTGCTCGACGCCCGCGCGCTCGGCGATCGCGGCGCGGATGCGCGCCATCGAGTCCCTCGCGGGTGCGCGCCCGAGGTCGAGCCCCACGATGGCGAGCTTCTGCTCCCCGACGGCGAGGACGAGCGCGTTGGCCTCGAGGGGGTCGAGGACGCCGTCGCAGCCGGCGTCACCGCGCGGGCCGTAGCCCCACAGGGGGATGCCGGTGGGCGGGGTGACGTCGACGGTCGCCGCTCCGGCCTCGAGCCCCTCGCCCGTGACGGCCGGGGTCGGCGCAGCGAGGACCACGGCCGCAAAGAGAGAGAGCAAGGGGTGTACTCGGTGCGTCATGGAGGTCTCGTCTCGAAGGGGGAGGCGGAGCCGGTTCCGGACGGCAGAGGGAGCCTATCCCCCGCGCGCGACCTCGCCAAGGCCGCCCATCCCCCGCGGACGGGCCCTCGGGCTCAGGCGCCGGTGAGCGGCCCGAGGCGTCGGTCGGCTTCGTAGGTGCCCGAGCGCTCCGCGTCCAAGGTCCCGTCAGCGGCGTAGAAGCGCCAGGGACCGCTCTTGCGGCCGGCTTCGTAGCGGCCCTCGGCCTTGAGGGTCCCGTCGGGGTACCAGCGCCGGCAGGGTCCCTCGCGCACCCCGTCCTCCCAGGACGCGCGCTCGCGCTCCGCGCCCCCCTCGTAGGTGCTGACGCGCTCGCCGTTCGCCATCCGGCCGCCCCCGAAGGGGTCGAGGGGCAGGCCCGCCCGGTGGGCGAGGCCCGTCAGGAGGCCGAGGGCGAGGAGGGTGGAGACGAGCTTCACGACGTGCCTCGGACGCCCGGCGGGGGCGCTCCTTCCCCCCGGGCGGCGGTTTTTCCCGCCCCCTGCGGCCACGGGACGCGATCCTCCCCGAGCGGGCTAGCGGTCCAGGACGAGCTGGACCTCGACGCCTTCGTCCGCGCCGCCGACCGCGATGCGCGCGAGCACCCGCGCCGTGCCCTGGGCCGGGAACTCCCGACCGCCGACGTGGTCGAGGGTGTCGGTCAACAGGGCCGGGTACATGGCGAGCATCTCGCGCAGGTCACGCGCCCCGAGGCCCTCGTGGAAGGCGGCGCGCCAGGCTCGCTCGTCCGCGTCCTCGAGCCCGGCCGCGGCGAGGAACCACTCCGCGGGGACCTCGTCCAGGCCCAGCTCGCGCGCCCGCCTGCAGAGGTCGTGGAGGCCCTCCAGCCCCACGCGCTCGGTGATGCGGTCCACCAGCAGGAAGGCGATCCCGTAGAGGGCCTTCTTGGTCGAGGCCGAGAGGCCGCTGTCGGACATCCCCGCGCGCACCTCGAAGACGCTGCCGGGATCGATCGGCACCTCGTCCTCGCCCCGCAGCAGGACGCTCGCCGAGTAGCCGATCTCGATGGCCAGGGAGTCTGGAGGGCCGGGGACCAACAGGTCCACGTCCAGCTCCATGCCCCCGGTCGCGAAGCACGCCGCGCTCAGCCGGCCCGCGCGCAGGCGACTCGCGTTCAGCGGACACAGGCGGGCGGAGACCCAGTCGCAGACGCCCTCCTCCATGGTGCCCGGGAGCCGCCCCCAGCTCTCACCCAGGGTGGCGTGGACGAGCTCGTGAGCCAGGGTGCGCTCGAGGCCCGCCCCGGTTTCGCGCAGGTGGATGCGGCCGGGGCTCTCGGCCCAGAAGCCGTCCGCCTCCTGGTTGGAGGTCGTCCAGAATCGGTAGAGCCGCGGCGTCTCCTGCACCCACACCTCCAGCGGACGCTCCCTGGTGTCGGGGACCAGGGCCGTCACACGCGGCAAGAGCCCGTCGAGCATCGCCGCCACCTCCTCGGCCCGCTCGGGCGTGGCCGCCCGGACCGCGCCCAGGGGCGTCTGGACCTCGGCGGGCGGAGGGAGAGCCTGGCAGGAGCCCAGGAGGGCGAGGGCCAGGACCCGCAGGGAGGTGGGAAGGGGGAGTCGGGAGCGCATCGAGGGGACCCGATCGAACCCTACCCCGGGATCGGCGGGTCGGTCGGGAGCGTGGCGAGCGCCCCTCTCGGACCCTCGCGCTCAGTCGAAGCGGGCGCACCAGGTGCACTCGCAATCGGGCGGGTAGTGCTCCCCTGCGCCCGGGAGGCTCTCGCTGGTCGTGTAGCCGAGGTCGGCCAGCTGGGCGAGGAGCTCGGGGTCGCGCCCGCCCTGGCCCGCCCAGCCGAGGTCCTCGCCGGAGGCGAGCCAACGCAACAGGAGCGTCCGCAGCTCGCGCACCCGCTCGGGTTCCGCTTCGAGCAGGTCACGCTCACAGTGGGGGTCGTCGCCGAGGTGGAAGAGCTCGACCATGTGGAGCGGTCGGGGCTTCTTGGCCTGGGCCTCTCCGTGGGCGGTGAGCTGGAGGATCAGGTGCCAGTCGGCCGCGGTGACGGCGGCGGAGAAGCCGCCCTGGGCCAGGGTGAAGCGAGGATCGGGAGGGGAAGGGTCGGGCGCGAGGGCGGAGCGCAGGTCCTTCCCGGGGAACTCGGCGGCCTCGAGGCCCACCACGTCGAGCAGGGTCCGCCCCACGTCGATCTGCCGCACCGCTCGGGAGACGTGGGTGCCGCGCGGGCCGCCGGGGTACTCCAGGAGGAGCGGTACGTGGATCGTCTGCGGGTAGAGACCCCCGTGCTCGTAGAAGATGCCGTGCTCACCGAGGGACTCGCCGTGGTCGGCGGTGACCGCCACGATCGCTCCCCGGAAGCGGTCGGCGTCCAGCACGCGGCCGAGTTCCGAGTCCAGGTAGGAGACCTCGGCCTTGTACACGGCGGGACCGAACTCCGGATCCTGCACGCCCGTCTCACGAGTGGGGCGCGCGCTCGGCGGGACCACGGCGGCTTCTTCGCCGGGGTGCTGGAAGGGGTCCCGGTCGTCTGGGTAGTAGAGGGCCTCGAAGGCCGGCGGCGCCTCGTAGGGCGTGTGGGCGTCGAACACGTGCAACCACACGAAGAGCGGTCGGCCGGCGGCGTGGGGGACCCAGTCTTCGAGGAGGTCGATCGTCTCCTCGGCGTCGCGTTGGGCGCGGGGGTCCGGCCAGGCCATGCGGTCGAAGCCTTGGCCCAGGCCGCTGTGGGGCGCGCCGAGGTGCTTGGCGCTGACGACCGCGAAGGTGGCGAACCCCGCCTGGCGGAAGCGCTCGGCGAGGGTCGGGGCGGCGTCGAGGAGGGGACTGGTGTTGTTGAGGACTCCGGTGTCGCGGGGGTGCGTGGCCGTCATCAGCGCCACGTGCGAGGGGTTCGTCACGTTCGTGGAGCTGAAGCAGTCCTCGAACAGGATCCCGCGCTCGGCGAGGGCGTCGAGATTGGGCGTGGAGAGCTCCTGGGCGCCCGGCGCTGAGGCGACGTGGTCCGCCCGGTGGGTGTCCGAGGTCACCAGGAGCACCGTCGGCGGGGCGGGGCTGGGTCGGTGGACGGCGAGGTTCGCCAGGGCGCACAGGGCCTCGCGCTCGTCGAGGGAGTCGAGCTCGAAGCGCAGGGAGACCTCGCCGGGCGCCAGGTCTCCCAGGGGCAGGCGCACGGTGTGCCAGTCCTGGTTCGGCCCCTCCTGGAGGGCCCACTCCTCGATTCGGCGTTCCTTTCCCGCTTCGAGGACCAGGCGCAGGCGCGGCTGCCTGCGACCGGGGAAGAGGAGCCGGTCGGGGACGCCGTAGGCGAAGGACAGCACCTCGCCGGCGGCGGCGTCGAAGTGCGCCTCGAGAGGGCGCCGGCTCGAGAGGCCCGTGGCGCGCCGGGCGTCCGAGCCGACGGTGACCAGCCGCGGGGGATCCTCGGGGTTGGGCAGCCACTCGGAGATCGGTTGGCGTAGGAGCTCGACCCAGTGGACGGCGGCCTGACCGCTCTTGCCCAGGATGTTGATGCGCAGGGTGTCGAGGTCGGTGTTGATGCGCCGCGCCTGGGGCAGGTCGAGGAGGACCACCGCGGGCTCGACGATGCTCGCGGGGGCGGGAGAGGTGCGCGACCCGAACACCACGCGGCCGTCCTTGATGGCCTGGAGCTGGATGGTCTCGTGCTTGGAGACCTGCAGCTTGACGGCGACGCGGTTGAAGGAGTGGGAGGGGAAGCTCCCCGGGATGAGGATCGACTTGGGCT
>JASLMK010000135.1 GCA_030746555.1 Planctomycetota bacterium
TGCGCATCCCGATCACCGACTTCGAGCTGTCGGTGCGGGCGCGCAACTGCCTCAACAAGATGAACATCCTGACCCTCGGCGACCTCGTCAAGAAGACCGAGCAGGAGCTGTTGACCTACAAGAACTTCGGCGAGACGTCCCTGAACGAGATCAAGGAGATCCTCGGCAGCAAGGCCCTCAGGCTGGGCATGGCGCGCGAGGAGGCGGTCGCCAGCATCGAGTCCCACTCCGGGCGCCGCTACACCTCGGGCGAGAACGTGGAGGCCATGAACCGCTCGATCGCCGAGCTGGAGCTGTCCATCCGCGCGCGCCGCACGGTCGAGGCCCTGGGCTGTCTGACCCTGGGCGACGTGGTGCAGCACTCCGAGGACGAGCTGTTGGGCATGCCCAACTTCGGCGTCACCTCGCTGCAGGAGCTGAAGGACAAGCTCGTCGAGCACGGGCTGGGCCTCAAGCAGCCCAGCGAGCACAGGATGAGCTGAACCGCGCGGTCCACGCGGACCGCCGGCGGGGAGGAGCCGTGTACCAGTATCTCGAAGGAGACGTCGCCGGGCTCTCTCCCACGCGGCTGGTGCTGGACGTGGGCGGTGTGGGGTACGACCTGTGCGTGCCCCTGGACTCCGAGTTCCCCGCGTCGGGGCGCGTGCGGGCCTGGACGCACCTGGTCGTGAGGGAGGACTCCCACCAGCTCTTCGGGTTCGCCGACCGCGAGACACGCGACCTCTTTCGCCTGCTGCTCTCGGTGCGCGGCGTCGGCCCGCAGATGGCCCTGGGCATCCTCTCGGGCCTGCCGCGCGGGCCGCTCCTGGAGGCCATCGTCGGCGGCGACGCCGCTCGCCTCACGCGCGTCAAGGGCGTGGGCCGCAAGACCGCCGAGCAGATCCTGCTCGACCTTTCCGACAAAGCGGCCGGACTGCGCGACCAGCTCGGCGCCGTGCCCGCGCCCGCCGCTCGAGCCGAGACGACGAACGTCGAGGACGCGATCGCGGCTCTGATCTCAGTCGGCTACCGGGAGAAGGAGGCGCGCCGCGAGGTCGAGCGCGCCGCCGAATCGGTGGACGCAGCCGACCTCGACCTGCTCGTCCGCACCGCCCTGCAGGGCTGACCCCACGACCGCACCATGGCGCCCTCCTCCGCACCGCTCTCGCCGGCCCAGACCCGCATCCTGATCTGCGACACCCTCTCGCCCGCCGCCCTCGAGACGTTCGGGGCGCGTGGTTTCGAGCCGCTCGTGAAGACGGGCATGACCGAGGACGAGCTGTGCGCCTGCGTCGGCGAGGTCCACGCCCTCATCGTGCGCTCGGCGACACGGATCACGCGCCGCGTGCTCGAGGCCGCCGGCTCCCTGCGCGTCGTCGGTAGGGCCGGCGTCGGCGTGGACAACGTCGACTGCGACGCCGCCACCGAGCGCGGCGTGGTCGTCATGAACACGCCCACCGGGAACACGACGACCACCGGCGAGCTCGCCATCGCCCTGCTGTGCGCCCTGGCGCGGCACATCCCGCGCGCGGACCGACAGGTCCGGGGCGGAGGCTGGAGCAAGAAGGAGCTCGTGGGCAGCGAGCTGACGGGCAAGCGCCTGGGCGTGATCGGTCTCGGCCGCATCGGCGGCGTCGTCGCGCGCCGCGCCCGCGGCCTGTGCATGGAGGTCGTCGCCCACGATCCCCACCTCACCTCCACCGGCGTCGCCTCCCCGGTCGAGGGCGTGGAGCTGGTCGAGCTCGACGAGCTCCTCCAGACCTGCGACTTCATCTCGCTCCACGTGCCCCTCTTGGACTCGACGCGCAACCTGCTCTCCCGCGAGCGGCTCGGCCGCCTCAAGCCCGGCGCGCGGCTGATCAACGCCGCCCGCGGCGGCCTGATCGACGAGCAGGCTCTGGCGGAGGCCCTCGACGAAGGGCGCATCGCCGGCGCCGCTCTCGACGTCCTGGCCGAGGAGCCGCCGGGATCCGATCACCCCCTGCGCGGCCGCGACGATGTGATCCTGACCCCCCACCTGGGAGCGTCGTCCAGCGAGGCGCAGCACAACGTGGCGGTCGGCATCGCCGCGCAGATCTGCGACTTCTTCACCGAAGGCGTCGCCCACAACGCGGTCAACGCGCCCGCCCTCTCCGCGGACACCCTGGAGAGCATCGCCCCCTACGTCCTGCTCGCCCAGCGCCTGGGGAGCTTCCTCGCCCAGCGCACCGAGGAGGCGCCGCGAAAGCTCGAGGTGACCCTGTGCGGCGAGATCGCGCGCCAGGGCGACGGCTACCTGGGCCTGGCGGTCCTCGTGGGCGCCCTGCGTCACCTCGACCGCGGCGTGAACTTCGTCAACGCGCCCCTGGTCGCGCGGGAGAAGGGCGTGCGCCTGTTGGAGGGCGCCGAGGAGAGCGCCCAGTTCTTCGGCGGCATGATCAAGGTGCGCGCCACCAGCCGGGGAGGCGGAGAGAGCCACGTGGTGGCCGGCACGGTCTTCGGCCGCACGCCCAAGCTCGTGCGCGTGGACGACCTGCACCTCGACCTCGAGCCCGAGGGACCGATGCTGATCACCGTCCACCGCGACCGCCCCGGCGTCCTGGGCCGCATCGGCACGATCCTCGGCGAGGCCGGGGTCAACATCCGGCGCGTCGAGCTGGGCGCGGCCCCTGCCGGCGTGGAGGCCCCGGCCTCGGGGTTCTTCTCCCTCGACGAGCGGACGAGCGACGAGGTCCTGCAGAGGATCGGCGAGCTCGAGCCGATCGAAGAGGTCCGCCTGGTCGAGCTGTAGGGAGCGCTCGCCGTGGGCCTCACCGACGCCCCGCCGCCCTACGGCACGGTGGTCTTCGACTGCGACTCGACCCTCTCGCGCATCGAGGGCATCGAGGAGCTCTCCGGCGAGCGCCGCGAGGAGATCACCCGCATGACCTCCCTGGCCATGGAGGGCGAGGTTCCCCTCGAGGAGGTCTACGGCCGACGCCTGGAGCTGGTCCGGCCCTCGCGGGCCGACCTCGCGGCCGTGGGCGAGCGCTACGTCGAGGAGCTCGTCCCCAACGCCGCCGCCTGCGTGGCGGCCCTCGCCTTCCTGGGCAAGCGCGCGGTCATCGTCTCCGGAGGCCTCTTCCCCCCCGTCGCGCACCTCGGCCGGCACCTCGGCCTCACGGACGAGGACGTGTTCGCCGTCGGTGTCTCGTTCGGCGCCGACGGTGCCTACGCCGACTTCGACCGCGACACGCCCCTGGCCCGGGCGGGAGGCAAGATCGAGGTCGTCGCCGCCCTCGCCGCCGCGCCGCGGGCCGGCGCGCTGTGCCTGGTCGGCGACGGCATCACCGATCTGGAGGCGGCGGGCGAAGCGGCGCGCTTTGTCGCCTTCGGCGGCGTCGAGCGTCGCCCGGCGGTGTTCGACGCCGCCGCGGTCTCCTGCGTCGAGGCCGACTTCGCCGCCCTCGCCCCCCTGCTGTTCGCAGAAGACGAGCTGCGCCTGCTGCGCGCCGAGCCCCGGTTCGCTAGGTTCACCGGCGACATCGAGCAGTACACCTAGTCAGGACCCCCGCCATGCTCTGGATTCCCGGCCCGACCGAAGTCCGTCCCGAACTCCTCGCCGAGTGCGCCCGCCCCGCGATCGGCCACCGCTCCGCCGACATGCGCGAGCTGATCGAGCGCGTCGACCCCCACCTGCCCTGGGCCTTCGGCCTGGACACCGGCTCCGACGCCCACGTCGGCGTCCACTCCACCTCCGCCTCGGGCCTGATGGAGGCCTCCCTGCGCGGGGTGGGCGCACGGGTCCTCGCGGTGGTCAACGGCGCCTTCAGCCGTCGCTTCTTCCAGATGGCCGAGCTGCTGGGCAAGGACGTCGAGCGCCTCGACGTCGCCTGGGGCGCGGGGGTCGAGCCCGACGAGCTCGCCGCGCGCCTGGAGCGTGACGGTCCCTTCGACGCGGTCACCCTGGTCGCCAACGAGACCTCGACAGGCGTTCGCACGCCGCTGGCCGGGCTGACCGAGGTCCTCGCCGCCCACGGCCGACCGATGTTCCTGGTGGACGTGGTGAGCCTGATCGCCGGCGCGCCGGTCGACTTCGACGCGCACGCCGTCGACTTCGCCTTCGCCGGTGTCCAGAAGGCCCTGGCCCTGCCGCCGGGGATCGCCGTTTGCTGTGCATCGCAGCGCTACATGGCGGGCGCCCGCGCCATCGAGCGCGGCTCCTGGGCCCTCGACCCTGTGCGCATCATCGAGGGCCACGCGGCTCGCAAGACGCCGGCGACGCCCTGCACGCCCCTCTACTACGGCCTCGCGCGCCAGCTCGAGGACATCAGCGCCGGGGTCACCCTGCCGGCGGGCGCGGACGCGGCGCCGGGCGCGGCGGCCTGGGACGCGCGCTTCGCCCGCCACGAGCGCATGCGCTCGCGCACCGCCGCCTGGGCGGCGAGCCACGGCCTCGCGCCCTTCCCCCAGGAGCGCTTCGCCTCCCCCACCGTGTCCTGCGTGGCCGCCGGTTCCCTCGACACCGCCGCCTTCGTCGCCGGCCTCGCCGAGCGCGGCTTCTCGATCTCCAACGGCTACGGCGACCTGAAGGGCAGGACCTTCCGCATCGGCCACATGGGCGACCACACCGAGGAGGCCCTCGAAGAACTGCTCGCCGCCGCGGACGCGGTCCTGGCGGGACTGAGCCAGCGGGCCTGACCGCGCACGCGGGCGGACTAGGGCACGAGGAGACCCTCGCGCTCGGCGAGAACGCGGGCGACGGTGCGCACCTGATCGGCGGTCAGGAGGTGGAGCTGGTGGGCGAGGGCGCGCTGGGGATCGAGGGCGCTCCAGGCGGCGGGGTCGCGCGCGCGGCGCTCCTCGAGCTCGCGCAAGAAGTCGGCCAGGAGGCCGCGATAGGCCTCGCCGTGGGGCAGCGGCCCGTCGACGCCGCCCTCCGCGGCGGCCAGGACGTCGGAGAGGATCAGGCGCGGCTCGCCGACCGAGCAGAGGGCCACCAGCTCGGCGCGCCGCTCCAGGCGCCGCTGCACCGCGGCCGGCGAGAGGCCGGCGCGCAACACGATCCCCAGGATCCGGCCCAGGTTCCGCCCCAGGGGCAGAAAGCGCGTGCGGTCGCACAGGTGCCCCTCCTCGTGGACGGCGACGGCCTCGGCCAGCTCGGTCAGGCTCGGGGCGGCGAGGGCTCCGCCGCCGGAGCGCTCGCGCATGAGCGCCAGGCGCAGGCGGGCGGCCGCCCCCAGCAGGGGCCCGACCGCGCGCCGCTCCCGCGACCGGGCGGCGGTCCCTTCCTCGGAGCGCAGGCGCGGAGCCGGAGCCGCCAGGAGCGCGTCGAGGGCCGCGCGGTCGGCGGGGTCGCCGAAGCGCTCCGCCAGGCGCTCCCAGGACGCCGCGTCGGCGCGCACGACCGCCAGGTCGATCCAGTAGCCCTCGTGCAGGGCGGCGCCTGCGATGCGCGCCCCCGCGCGGGCGGCGCGGCCGGGGACGTCGACCCCGTCGCACCAGACGACGGTCCCGCTCCACCCCACGCCGAGGTGCTCGCCCCTGCGCTCGGAGTGCGCGATCCGCCGCAGCACCGTGGCGTCGGGGCCGCCGCCCCCGAGGAACTCGCCCAACAGGGCGAAGCGGCCCAGGCGGTCCATGGCCGCGGCCAGGCCCGCCACCGGCGCGCCGTGCGGGCCGCGCCCGGCGCCCTCGTCCGCCGCCGAGTAGCTCGGACCGGGGTGGACCACACTCGCCAGGACCCCGTGGTCCAGGCGCGGGGAAGCACCCAGCTCCCCGGCCACCCGCGCCGGGTCGGTCTCGCCCCCCAGGTGCTCGGCCGCCAGCGCGAAGGGCCCGGCCAGCGCCGCCAGGAGCCCATCCAAGTCGGCCGGCGACGCCGCGACCGCCGCAGGGTCCACCACGCCGCCAGCGCCGGGGAACGGACCATCCGCCTCGCCACCCTCCTCTCCGGTCAGGATCCGCTCGAGGGCGTCGAGCAGCACGCGACCGGCCACCGCTCGCTCACGCAGGTCGAGGGCCGCGGAGGGAACGTGGGCGGCGAGGTGCTCGGCGAGCTCGCGCGCCTCGTCGTACCAGCCCGCCTCCACCAGGGCTTGTGCGAAGCGCAGGGCGTCGGGGTGGGCGCCGCCCCCGCCCGCCTCCGTCCACGCCCGCGCCGCAGCGGCGACCTCGGCCAGGCGCCCATCGCGCGGCAGGCCGTCGTCGGCGAGCACCTGGCCCGGCAGGGCCGACACCCACTCCTCGACGGCGGCCGCGCCTTCCCCCAGGCGGAAGCGCTGGGCGCGCGACGGCGCGCGCCAGGGAGCCGCCGCCACCCCTTCGGCGTCCGCCCCGAGGGCGCGGGCCAGGGCGCGGGAAGAGCCCGAGAGGAGGAGCTCGGCGCGCAACCGCTCGCGCAGGGCACCCGGCCGCGCCGCCAGGGCCAGCTCCAACCGGTCCCGCTCCCCCGCCGTCCGAGGGCCGTCCAACATGGCGCCGACCAATCCTCCCAGGTCGTCGTCGGCGAGGTCGATCGCGCGCAGCAGGTCGAGCCCCCGGGTGAATCCCGTGCGCGCCGTCTCCCCGTGCGGCGAGTCCAGCTCCAAGCGCGCGGTCCGGCAGGCCAGCCAGGCGCGGTCGCCGGGCGCCAACTCGCCGTACGCGAGGGCGCTGCGCACGAGCTCCAGGCCGCGCTCCTCGCGCTCCCCCGCCAGCAGCCAGCGCGCGCGGCTGAGGGTGAACCAGGCGCGCTCCCAGGGATCGCGGGCACGGACGACCGCCCCCGCTTGGATGCGCGCCGCCAGGAGGGGCCGGCCGGCGCGCGCCGCCTCGAAGGCGACGCCGTGGTGCGCCCAGCCCAGGCGCGGCTCCAGGCGCAGGGCGCGCTCGAAGTGCTCCTTGCCCGCCGCACCCTCCAGGCGTCCGACGAGGTAGTGCGCGCGCGCGTCGCCGGGACGCTCCGCGACGGCGTCGCGCCGCGCCTCGAGCGCCGCCACCCCGCGCAACTCCGCGCGCAGGAGGTCGTCGGCCAACCTCTCGGGGGCGACCCAACCCGGCGCCAGACTCCGCGCCTCGTCCACGGCCGCCCACACGCCCGGGTCGTCGGGCGGCGCGCCGCGGCGCCGCAGCTCACGCGCGCGCGCCAGCGCCTGCGACGCCTGCGCGCTCACCGGCGGCACGACCTCGGGTGCGCTGGCGCAGCCGACGAGGAGCAGCGCCAGCACGCCCCGAACGATGCGCCTGCCCGCGACCATCCGCTCTTTGTAGTGCCCCGGGCCGCCCCCGGCCAGGGGCGCGGCATTTCCTTGCCGAGGGAAGGGCGACACACCAGACTGATCCCATGGCCTCTCCGCTCCGCCGGCTCGGCGGCGTCCTCGCCGCTTGGTGCGCTCTCGGCGGCGCGCTGGCGATCGCCCTCGCTCCGGCTGGGCCCGGTGCCGCGGGCCGGAACGGGGAGAAGCCGGTCCTCGCGCCGTTCCGCGGAGACCTCGACGCCGCGCGGCGCTCCGCCAGCGAGCGCAACGTGCCCCTCATCTACCACGTGATCCTCGAGGGCGAGGAGCAGAACGACGAGTACCGCGATCGCATCCTCCCGCACAAGGAGCTCGTCGCCCTCTCCGAGCGCGCGGTCGTGATCGTCTCGAACAACGGCCAGCACAAGCTCAAGCGCGTCACCGAGAAGGTTGAGGGAGGCACGATCGAGCGCCAGGTCTGCTCGGTCTACCCGATGTTCGAGAACTGCCACCAGCACCGGGCGGTGTGGGACGCGCTCTACCACGAGCTCAAGGAGGACGACGGCAACCTGCACTGCCCCCAGATCCGGATCTTCAGGCCCGACGGCGAGGAGCTCTACAGCCTGGCCTCCGATCCGCCGGCGGCCAGCACGGTGCTCGCCCAGCTCAAGCGCGCCCAGAGGGAGGCCGGTCCCGGCCTGACCGAGGGCGAGCACCTGCGCACCAAGCGCGCCCTCGCCGACGGCGCGCGCTGCCTGTCGGGGAAGCTGTGGCCACAGGCCTGGCGCGCCCACGCGGGCGTGCTCGAGATCCTCGAGCAGGGTGCCTTCGCCGACGAGGCGCGCGCGGGAGCCGAGGCGGCGCTGGCCGGCCTGGACGCCGAACTGGCCGAGTTGGGGGCACAGCTCGTGCCGGGCAAGGCCGCCGCCGCCTACGCGCGCCTGGTGGTACTGACCGCCGAGTGCGCCGACACGCCCCGCGAGCGGGCCGTGGCCGATCTCGTCCGCAAGGCCGAGCGCAAGCGGGAGATCAAGGAGGAGATCGAAACCTGGAAGCTGGAGCAGAGCGCCGAGAGGATGTGGAGCCAGGCCCTGGCCCTCCTCGCCGACGAGCAGAAGCGCAAGGCCGAGCGCCTCTTCCGGCGCCTCCTGCGCAAGAAGTACGCCGCCACTCCCGCCGGCCTGCGCGCCGCCGAGCGCTTCCCCGAGTGGGCCGCCGAGGAGCGCGCCTCGGGGAAGTGACGCACCGCCCCCGGGGCCACCGACGCCCCACGCCCCCCTGAACCAAGGAACCCGTGATGACCGCGCGCCGGTCCCCGTTCCCCTTCTTGATCCCCCTCGCCCTCACCTGCGCCGCCCTGACGGCGTGGCCGGCGGGGGCACCCTCCCAGGTGCGGCGCAAGCTGCCCGAGCCGGTGGTGGAGCGCGCCTTCGAGACCGATGAGGAGGGGCTGCGGCAGTGGACGAGCTTCGACGAGCGCTGCGCAACCTGCCGCGGGGGGAAGACCACCGAGTGCGAGCACTGCAAGGGCTACGAGGACATGCCGGTGTGCGCCGAGTGCGACGGCACGCGCAAGGCGCCCTGCCGCGCGTGCCGCGGGAGCGGCCGGGCCCTCGATCCCCTCGAGGCCCTGGTCTGTCCCTACTGCTGGGGAAGCACCTGGTACGGCTGCAAGCTCTGCAAGACCCGCGGGAGCTACCCGGTCAAGGGTTCCGGCGACCGCGAGCAGAAGTGCGGCGCCTGCAAGACCCGCGGCGCCTTCGAGTGCACGCCGTGCAAGGGGCTCGGCTTCCTCCCGGCGGTGAGGTTCGGCTCGAAGGGCCCCGGGGAAGCCAAGCTGGCGAAGCTCGTGCGGGCGCGCGAGACCCTCGCCGAGACCCTCGAGGGCCTGAAGGCGTACCAGCCCGTCCACGAGCGCCGCTCCAAGAGCGAGAAGGCGTTCACGAAGGCGGTCGACCCCGCCGCGCGCATCCTGCCGGCCATCAAGGGCGCCAAGTCCCTCCTGGCGACGTCCCTCAAGGGCCTCGGCAAGGGCGCGGGCTACGTGGGCTACGCCGACTGGCTGGACGCGGAGTTCCTGGAGTTCGCCGATCGCACGGTGTTCCTCCTGCGCCACCAGACGCTGCTGCTCGACCTGTGCATCGCGCGCGCGGAGTTCAACGAGAGCGTGGGAGATCGGGCCGAGCGATGATCCTCGCCGCACTGCTCTCCGTCCTCCCCCTGGTCGCGCCCCCGCCCTCCACCGGCGACGGCGTCGCAGCCCCCGACCCGACGCAAGGAGCCTTGTCCGCGGTCTGCGACGTCGCCCTGCGCTTCCGCGACCCGTCCGGCAACCCGGTGCGCGTCGAGCGCCCCTCGTCCGGCGTCCTCGTCGATCCGCGCGGGACGGTCATCACCGCGCGGCACCTGATCGAGGAGGCCCTCGCAGAGCCCGACGAGTACTGGATCGAGGTGGTGCCCGCCGACGGGCGCGCCCGCCGAGCGCGCTGCGTGGCGGAGGACGAGCGCACCGACCTCGCTCTGTTGGAGCTGGAGACGGCGGACGACGAGCGCCTCCCCGCCATCGCCGTGGCCGGCGAGGAACCCGTGCGTGCCGGGGCCTGGGTGTGCGCCTTGGGGCGGCCGCGGGGCGCCGCCCACGCCTTCGCCGGCGTGGCGCGCCACCCCAACGGCCCCGTCGATCTGCGCGGGGCCCGGCTGGAGGCCGCCGAGCTGCTCCTGGCCGACGCGGCGTTGCTGACGGAGATCGACGGCGGGCCGCTGATCGACTCTCGCGGAGCGCTCGTGGGCCTCTGCAACGCCTCCCACGTCTTGGAGCTGCAGCGCGAGCCCGAGGAGGGCGAGACGATCGACCTGGGCCACGGTCTGGTCCTGTCGGTCGCCGCCCTGCGCGCCACCTTCCCGCAGGCGCTCCCGGCCGCGACCGAGAACGCCCCGCCCGCCGACCTCCTGGCGGACGCCGTCGCGGCGGTGGGCGAGGCCATCGTCACCGTCTGGGCCGGCGCCGCCGAGACCCGCCCGGCGCGGCCCGCCGCGCACGATCCCCACGGTCGCCACCCGCCCGCCGGGCTCGGCTCGGGGGTGTTGATCGATCCGGGCAACCTCGTACTGACCCACTCGAACCTGCTCTCCGGCTCCCCCGAGACGATCACCGTGTTCCTGCGCTCGCAGAGCGCCTTCCCCGCCACGGTGGTCGAACGCCGCGGCACCGACAACACTGCCCTCCTGCGCCTCGAGCTCCCCGAGGGCGTGCGCCTGCCGGCGGCGACCCTGGGCAACTCCGCCGCGGCCCTGCCCGGCGAGGCCGTGGCGGTGGTGGCTGCCCCCTTCGCGCGCGCTCTCTCGGTCAGCGCCGGCGTCCTCGCCGCCTGCGAGGAGGACGCGGCCCTCAGGCTCTCCGCGGAGGTCCACGGCGGCCAGGCCGGGGCGGCGCTCGTCGACGGGCGCGGGCGGGTGATCGGCCTCGCCGATCCCGACCTCGTGCCCCCCGGGACCGCGGCCGAGGTCGAGAACGGCCTCTCCGAGGCCACGCCCATCGACGCGGTGCGCGCCGCCTTCGCCGAGGCCTTCGAGGAGCACGGCGGCCCCGCGCCGACGCCCGCGGCGCCCGCACTCGACGAGGGCGACGAACGGCGGCGGGAGAGCGGCGTGCCGCGCGTCGTCGGCGCGACGCGGGACGCCCTCTTGAACGTCTACGTCAAGGTCTCGCGGGCCGAGCCGGCGGGCTTCGATCCCTTCGGGAGCGAACAGACGAGCGCTCGCACCCATGGGCTCGGCTCGGGGGTCGTGATCGACGAGAGCGGCCTGGCCCTCACCAACTGGCACGTGGTCGACTCCGCGACGGAGTCGGACGGGACCCAGCGCCCCGACCACGAGCTCGAGGTCTCCCTGCCCAACGGCCAGCACTACGCCGCGCGGGTCCTGAGCACTTCGCGCGACGACGACCTGGCCCTGTTGCAGCTCGAGCTCGCCGAGAGTGACGAGGTCCGGGCCGTGCCCTTCGGCGACTCCGAGGCCCTCGCGGTGGGCGAGCGCGTCGTCGCCATCGGCAACCCGTTCGGCCTCGCGAACACGGTCAGCGCCGGCATCGTCTCGACTCTGGATCGGGACACGCGCATCTCCGGTCGCGTGCGGGCGATGAAGGGCATGATCCAGACCGACGCGGCGATCAACCCGGGCAACAGCGGCGGGGCCCTGCTCGACCTGGAGGGCCGCCTGGTGGGCATCAACTCCGCCGGCAGCAGCTGGATCGCCGGGCGCGGCTTCGCGATCCCGGTGGAGCGCATCAAGACGGTCTTCCGCGAACGCCTGCTGAGCGCCCAGGGCCTGCGCAGCGCCTACCTGGGCCTGAGCGTGTCCCAAGACGAGGGGAAGGCGTTCGTCGTCGACCTCGACCTGGACGGACCGGCGGCACGGGCGGGCGTCGAGGAAGGAGACCGGTTGGTGGCGATCAGCGGCGAGACGATCGACGATCGGGTGGCCTTCACGCGCATCGTGCTCGCCGCGCGTCCCGGCGCCGACCTCGTGCTCGAACTGGAGCGGGAGGGGCGGCGCCTGCGCCGGTCCCTGGTTCCCCAGAGCCACACGGTCTGGACCCTGTACCGCCAGTGCGGCCTGGAACTGGAGGCCATCGACTACGGCGCCGAGACCGACCTGGTGCGCTCGGCCTCGATCGACCTCCACCGGGCCTTCACCGGCGACCCCGACGGCACTCCTTCGGAGTTGATGTCGGGCGCAGTGCGCGTGGCGCGCGTCTCCCCGGCCGCCGGGGGATTGGTCCTTTCGGTCGATGCCGGCGACCTGCTCCTGGGCCTGGAGTCGTCCGAGCGCGGCCTCGACCTCGAGCGCACGGCCCTGCGCCGGCTGGAAGGGCTGGCGGACGCCGGCGAGGCCATCGGCGAGTTGGCGACCCTGGAGGGCGGAGTCGCCCGCTGCTGGTTCTGGCGCTCGGGCGAGGTCTTCGCCGCGGACGTCCCCGTGCGCCGGGCGCGCTGACCGGCTCGCCGTGGGTCCGTCGGCCGGGCCGCGCGGGCGGTGGTGCGCGGCTCAGGTATCGAACTCGACCGCCGAGCGGGAGGTGCCCTGGCCGTGCTCGAAGGTCCAGACGACCTCGACGCGGGCGCCCTTCCTGAGGGGCTCGAGGGGGTAGAAGACGATCATCCCCGGCGCCGAGGTGTGGCGGTTCGCGCCGCCGTCCGCCACGTGCAGGACGCCCTCGACCGGCTCCCCGCGGATGGTGACCGCGCAGCGGTAGGAGTCCCGCGCGCCGCCCACGCCGCCGGTGCCGAAGTGGTGCAGGGAGATCGGATAGCCCAGGACCTCCTTGTCCCCGTGGCCGTGCCGATCGAGCAGCTCGGCGAGCTCCGGACCGAGGTCGGCGACCCGCACCGACACGGGGATGCCCGACGCCTTGGCGCCCGGGTAGACCCGGTAGCCCCCCTCGCCCTTGGGCAGGCGCCGCACGCCGCGGATGCAGTCCATGACGACGATCGACTTCTCCGCGTAGAGGCCGACCGTGGCGAGGGCGTTGTTCAAGAGGGCGTCGCGGTAGCCGGGGAGGTCCAGCCAGGCTCGGAAGAGGTCCTTGGGCTTCCTCGCGCCCGTGGCCACCAGGGCCATCTGGGCGAACATGCCGCCGAGGTGCGAGCCGCCCTCGAGGTCGATGTCCTGGTCCTGCTCGGCGGCCGGGCCGCGCGCGTCCTCGTTGGCGCCGAGGTAGAGGACGTGGTCACGGCAGCGGCCCGAGTAGGACTCGCTCCAGGTGACCTCGGTGGAGTTCTGCGCCTTGCGGGCCTTGTTGAACTCCTCCAGCCACTTCTTGACGTCCTTGCTGATCGCCGTGAGGGGCTCGTTGTTGTCGCGGATGGCCTTCAGGACCGGGCTGGCCTCGGTCCAGAAGTCCTTCCACTCCTTCTCGAGCTGGGCGATCGAGAGGCCGTCGTGGTCGGCGGTGAACTTCTTCTCCACGTCGATCGGGTTGTTCTGGTCGGCGAGGCCGTCCAGGTCGCGCAGGAGCGTCGGATCGCGGCGCACGACGTAGTCGCAGAACGACCAGGCCTTGATGCGCGCGTCATTGGGGAACTTGTCCGCGGTGATGACCGGCAGGCGGGCCGCCGGCGTGCCGTCGCCGAGCTGCCAGGCGGCCTCCAGCGCCAGGTCCTTCCAGGTGTCGAAGTTGGGCGAGTAGCGCTCGAGGTCCTCCTCGCCGGTGGTGGTGCGCAGCTGCTCCCTCTGATCGACGACGAACTGGCGGTTGTTGTTGAAGAACATGCCCACGAAGGTGTGCCCGATCCCCTCGCGCAGGGCGTCCGTGCGGAACCCCGAGTAGGCCTGGGCCACCGCCCGCACGGCGCCGTCCAAGATCCCCTGCTCGCTCCCCGGCGAGGCCACGCGCAGGGGCGAGGCGCCGCCAGTGAGGGTCGAGCCCGAGGTGTACTCGAGGCGGAACTCCAGCACCGAGGCCGACATCAGGTCGGCGTTGGCGTTGAGGACCTGCTTGTAGGTGTCCTTGTTCTGGAAGAAGCTCCAATCGCGCACCCAGCGGCGCGGGTCCGCGCTGAAGCCCGTGTACCCCTCGTAGGCCGCCTGCATCACCCGCACGGCGCGCTCCGCATTGACGGCCGCCTCGATCAGGGCGGACTCTTCGTAGTCTCCGCGCAGGGTGAAGTGCTCGCTGGTCACGGTCGCGTACTCGACCTTGGCCTTCTCCAGGAACGGGTGGGTGGCCGTCCCATCCAGGACCTCGACGGGGTAGTCCACCTCGCTCTGTTCGGCCACGGCGCGCTCGATGGTCTGGGAGCGCTCGTAGAGGGTCAGCTCCAGGTCCGTCCCCGTCAGCCCGGCCACGGGCTTGTGGTCGAGGGCGGCTCGCGCCGCCTCGTCCTGTGGATCGAAGAACAGCACCTTCTCGTAGTGGGCGCGGGACATGTCCGAGCGGCCGGCCGCCTCGTAGTCCGCGGCCATCTTCCCGTGGGCCTTGGCGATCTTCTTGGCGACCTTCTCCCATGACTTGCGCAGAGAGGCGGCGGCGCTGGGGTTGGGGGTGTCGTCCTTGGGGTAGGCGAAGCGCGGATCGACGCTCCACGACGAGCCCACGCGCTCGTAGCCGAGGGCCTCGCGCGCCTCGGCGTGGTCGGTGTCGTACTCGCTGAGGAGCATCAGCCACACGCGCCGGGCGTTGCGCGGAAAGCCCTTCTTGAAGGCGGAAGCCGCGTAGTCGTGCAGGGTGTCCGCCTGCTTCCCGCGGAACTTCAGCTCCTCGGAGGACTGGGCGGAGGCGGTCGCCACGAGGGCGACGGCCAAGAGGAACAGCTGACAGGCTCGGCGCATCATCGGATCGAACTCCCTTCGGGGCGACCGGGTCGGTGGGGGCTCCCCCCGCGGACGCTTCCGTCAGGATACGCGGACCATCGCCGCTCCCCAAGGGAGCCCACGAGTCGCTCAGACCGGGCGCGGGAAGCCCTCGAGGACGGCGTCCTCGCCGCACTCGCGCTCCTGGCGCCCGTCGAGGATGGCGGAGCCGAGCCACTCCCCCATGGAGAGCCCGCGACCACCGTTGACGGCCCCGGTGAAGACGCGCACCTGGTCCACGGCGCCCGCGTCGAGCCAGGCGCGCAGGAGGGTCGGCCCGGCCTCGACCAGGACCCGGCGCACGCCCGCGTCCCACAGCCAGGCCTCGACGGCGGACAGGGAGACGTGGCCTCCGCTCTCGGTCCCCTGCAGACCGTGGACGCTCGCGCCGGCGGCCTCCAGGTCCAGAGCGCGGGCGGCGCCGACGCCGGCCAAGGAGAGCAGGTGCACCGCCCCGGCTCCCTCGCCCGGCGCTGGGCCGCGGAAGAGGGCGGCGTCGGGGGGCGTGCGCAGGCAGCTGTCGAGGACCACGCGCAGGGGGGCGGCGTCGACGGCGCCGGGAGGTCGCACGGTGAAGCGCGGATCGTCGGCCAGCACCGTCCCGACCCCGCTCACGATGGCGTCGACCCGCCCGCGCAGGACGGCGACCTCCTCCAGGGAGGCGGCGGTCGAGATCCAGCGACCCTCCCCCACGTCGTCGGGGGGCGTGAGCTGGCCGGAGCGGGTCTGGGCCCACTTGGCGATCGTCCAGGGGCGCGGCCGACGCAGGCGGTCGGAGGAGGTCCAGCGCGCGAAGTGGGGCGCGACGCGCTCGATGGGCGCCGTGCCCTCCAGCAGGACGACCTCGACCCCGCCGGCGCGCAGGCGTTCGAGGCCCGCGCCGCGGTGGCGCGGGTTGGGGTCGAGGGCGCCGACGACCACGCGCGGGATGCCGGCAGCCAGGATCGCGTCGACGCAGGGGCCGGTCTTGCCCCGGCTGGAGCAGGGCTCGAGGGTGACGACCAAAAGGTCCCACAGCTCGGGCGCGACGTCGCTCCCGGCGGCGGCGGCGAGGGCCTCGACCTCGGCGTGGGGGCCTCCCCAGAAGCGGTGGAAGCCGCGGGCGACCTCGCGATCGCCCGCGAACAGCGCCGCCCCCACGCAGGGATTGGGGGCCACATCGAAGCGGAAGGCGGCCGCCTCGCGGCACAGCTCCTCCATCAGGTGGGTCGTGCGCCCCTCGTCGAGGCCGGTGGCGATGCCGCGGATCATGTCGCTGGGGGTTCGTTCGCTCTCGGCCGGATCCCCTCCGCCCGAGGCCGCGCCCTGTGGACGCATCTACCCGAGTATATTCCGCTCGGCGGGCCCGCCCTCCGAAAAACGCCCGGCCCATGGGTGCAAAAACTGCCGAGCGGCGCGAGGATGCTCGGCCCGCGCGGCGGCAGCGACCGCCCGATCCCCCAGTCCCCTCCACCGGCGAGACACCATGTCGAAAGCTCCCCTCCACGTCGCGGTCACCGGCGCCGCCGGCCAGATCGGCTACGCCCTGCTCCCCCGCATCGCCAGCGGCCAGATGTTCGGCCCCGACCAACCCGTGGTCCTGCGGCTCGTCGAGATCCCCGTCGAGCAGGCCATGAAGGCCCTGGAGGGCGTCGCGATGGAGCTCGACGACTGCGCCTTTCCCCTGCTCACCGACATGGTGCTGACCGACGATCCCGCCGTGGGGTTCGAGGGGGCGAGCTGGTGCCTGCTGGTGGGCTCCAAGCCCCGCGGGCCGGGGATGGAGCGCAACGACCTGATCCTCGAGAACGGACCGATCTTCACCGGACAGGGCCGGGCCATCAACGACCACGCGGGCTCCGACGTGCGCGTGGCGGTGGTCGGCAATCCCTGCAACACCAACTGCCTGATCTGCATGCACTCGGCGCCGGACGTCCCCGACGAGCGCTTCAGCGCGATGACCCGCCTCGACCAGAACCGGGCCCAGAACCAGCTCGCCCAGCGCGCCGGCGTGGCCAGCACCGAGGTCGCCAACAGCCTGATCTGGGGCAACCACTCCTCCACCCAGGTGCCCGACTTCATCCACACGACGATCGGTGGGCGACCGGCGAACGAGGTCATCGACGACCCCGAGTGGCTGCGGGGCGAGTTCTTCGCCACGGTGCAGAAGCGCGGCGCGGCGATCATCGCCGCCCGCGGTCTCTCCAGTGCGGCCTCGGCGGCCAGCGCGCTGGTCGACCACGTGCGCGACCTGCGCGAGGCCACGCCCGAGGGGCACTGGAGGTCGGTCTGCGTCAAGAGCGACGGCAGCTACGGGGTCACCGAGGGGCTGATCAGCTCCTTCCCGGTCCGAGCCGACGGCGAGGGGGGCTGGTCGATCGTCGAGGGCCTCGAGCTCGACGAGTTCCTCACCGAGCGCATCGCCGCCACGGTGGCCGAGCTCGAGCAGGAGCGGTCCCTGGTGGCCGACCTCCTGGGCTGAGGAGGCCGCCTCCCGGAGGCGGCGGAGTCCGGCTCACTCACCCCCGTCGCCGGCGGGCGCGAGGGGGAAGAGATCCTCGAGCTCGGCGGCCACCTCGGGCGTCAGCTCGATGTCGACCGCGCCCACGTTCTGGCGCACCTGGTCGGGGTGGGTGGCGCCGGTGATGACGCTGGTGATCCCCGGCCGCGCCAGGACCCAGGCCAGGGCCAGCTGGGAGGGTGTGACCTCCAGGGCGCCCGCCACCTCGCACAAGCGCCGGACGCGGTCGAGGTTCTCCTCGGTCAGCTTGCCCTTCATCCACTCGGTGGTGCTGGCGCGGCTGCCGCCGGGCACGCCGTCGTTGTACTTGCCGGTCAACAGCCCGCCGGCCAGGGGGCTCCAGACGACGACGCCCATCCCCAGGCGGACGGCGGTCGGGAGCACCTCGTGCTCGATGTCGCGCTTGAACAGGTTGTAGCGGGGCTGCTCCACCCGCGGGGCGTAGCGGTCGCCCTCGGCCGCGAGCTCGCTCGCACGTTCCAGGGTCTTCGCGCTCCAAACGCTCGTGCCCCAGTGGAGCAGCTTGCCCTGGCGCACGAGGTCCGTCAGGGCGCACACGGTCTCCTCCAAGGGAGTCTCGGGGTCCTCGCGGTGGCAGAAGAACAGGTCGAGGTAGTCGGTGCCCAGGTTCGAGAGCGAGCGCTCGACGCTCTCGAAGAGGTGCTTGCGCGAGAGCCCACGGTCGTTGGGGCTGTCGCTCATCGGCCAGAAGCACTTGCTGGAGAGGACCAGGTCGGCGCGGCGGAAATCGGAGAGCATGCGCCCCACGACGCGCTCGGCCTCCCCGTGGGCGTAGACGTCGGCGAGATCGATGAAGTTGATCCCCTCGTCGACCGCCGCGTGCACGACGTCGCGCGCGGTGGCCTCGTCCACGCTGCCGCCGAAGGTGATCCAGCCGCCGATCGAGACCTCGCTGATGCGCAGGCCGCTCTCTCCCAGTCTTCGGTACTTCATGCTTCCTTCGATGGTCGGGCCGCCGCCGGCGACGCGCCGGCCACGGTGGGCTCCCCGCTCAGGCCCCAGGGGCTCGCCTGGCGGACGGTGACGCAGAGGTGGCGGCCGACGAGCCCAGCATCGCCCCGCAGGCTGACCGGCAGGCCGTGGGCGGAGCGCCCGCGCAGCAGGCCCGCATCGCGCTCGGAGACCTCCTCGACGAAGACCTCGACCTCGCGGTCGAGGTGGCGCTGCATGCGCCGCAAGGAGACGGCCTCGGCCCGCTCCAGCAGGCGCGCGTTGCGCTCCTTCTTCACCGAGGACGGGACGCTGTCGGCGCTGCGCTCCGCGGAGCTCGTTCGGGGTCGGGGGTCGTACTTGAACACGTAGCTGCTCGCGAAGCCGACCTCCTCGAGCAGGTCGAGGCTGGCCTCGAAGTCGCGCTCCTCCTCTCCGGGGAACCCGACGATCCAGTCGCTGGAGAGCTCGACCTCCCCCGCGACCGAGCGCAGCATCTCCAGGCGGCGGCGGTAGAGGTCCACGGTGTAACCCCGGCGCATGGCCTTGAGGACGCGGTCCGAGCCCGACTGCACCGGCAGGGGCAGGAAGCGCTCGACCTTGTCGCAGTCGCGCACCGCCTCGGCCAACTCGCGGGTCAGGTAGGCGGGGTGCAGGGTGATCAGGCGCAGGCGCTCGAGCCCGTCGATCGCCTGCAGGCGGTGGAGGACGTCCGCCAGCCCGGCCCGGCCCTGCCGCCCTCGGCCGCGGGGCTCGCCGGCCCCCGGGGCCGGCAGGTCCTCGCCGTAGCTGTTCACGGTCTGCCCCAGCAGGGTGATCACCTCGGCACCGCCGGCGACCATCGCGCGCGCCTCGGCCTCGACCTCGGCCAGGGGCTTGCTGCGCACACGGCCGCGGGTCGTGGGGACGATGCAGAAGGCGCAGCGCAGGTCGCAGCCGCGCATGACCGCCAGCCAGCCGTGCCGGCCGCCGGTGTAGGGGACGTCGCCGCGCTCCAGGGCGGCCGAGGGGTCCGTCCCCGTGGCCAGGATGCGGCCCGACCGCGCCCCTTCCTCTCCCCCTCCGCGCCGGCGCTCGCGGACGTCGTCCACCAGGTCGACCACGTCCGCGAAGCGGCGCGTCCCACACACGATGTCCACGTGCCCGGCGCGCCGGAAGACCTCCTCCTCCACCCGCTGGGCCATGCAGCCCATGACGCCGATCACCAGCTCGGGGCGCTCGCGCTTGGCGTGCTTGAGCTCCCCCAGCCAGGACCAGGCACGCTCCTCGGCGTGATCCCGCACCGAGCAGGTGTTGAAGAGCACGACGTCCGCCTCGCCCAGCTCGTCGGTGGTCGCGTACCCCCGGCTCTTGAAGCGCCCCTCCACCAGGAGGGAGTCGTACTTGTTCATCTGGCACCCGAAGGTGACGACGTGCAGCCGGGGCGCGCCGGGGGCGGCTGCGTCGGCGGCGGCGGACTGGAAGCGTGTGATCGACATGGCGGCGACCGGTCATCTTGCCAGCGCCCCCCGACCCCGTCTACTCGCCGAAGGCCGCGCCGGTCGCTCGAGCCCCACGCCGGCGACGCGCGGCCGTGCCCCCTGCGGTGGACAGTGGCCGCCGGGAGCGACAGCCGCAGGTCCAGCCCGGGTGCCGAGGGGAGCCGGCGGGCCCGGCACGGTGCTTGCGACGGACCCGGCGGGGGTCGCACGACCTCCACTGTCCCCCACCCACAGAGCGAGGAACCCGATGACCCCCTCCCTCCCGCCTCTCGTCCGTCGCCCCACCTCGGTCCTAGCCGGCCTGGCGGCCTGCCTCGCCGGCTGTGACCCTCACCCCACCGGGATCATCGTCGTCCCCGACACCGGCCCGCCCGGCCTGCCGGTCCTCTACGAGGTCGAGCCCAACGACGAGGCCTGGTACGCCAACGAGGTCGGTCCCGTCGTCGCGGGCGAGCACTTCCTGATCGAGGGCCACATCACCGAGTGCTGCCCCGACCCCTTCGACGGCTTCGCCTTCGTGGCCGTCGAGCCCATGGAGGTCGAGCTCACGCTCCACGCCCACGATCCGACCGCGGACCTCGACTTCTGCATCTACGATCCCGTGGCCGACGTGATGCTCGCCTGCTTCGAGGGGATGACCAACCCCGAGATCGGTTCGGTGGGGCTCGCGCTCCCGGCGGAGTTCCATGTGGTCGTCTCCTCGTGGTACGGAGACTCGCCCTACACCCTGGAGGTGCGCACCTACCCCATGATCCTGGGCTTGGGGCACGAGGGCGCGCCCGCGGGCTTCGCGGCCGTCGAGGGCGCCTTCCGCTCCCTGCCCGCGCCGGTCGACGGCGAGGTCCGCGAGCGGTTCGCGGCCTACCGTGAGCCCCGCCTGGTGGAGCTGAACGAGGAGGCGATCCTGCACCTCCCGGTATTCCTGCGCCCCCACATCCTCTTCTCGGCGCCGACCCGACGCTGACGCGGCCCCGGAGCCCCTGCACACCCACCCCTCGTCTCCCGCGGCCCGCGGGAGGCGGGGGGCCTTTTTTTCCCGGTCGCGGGAGGTCGTTTTCCCCCGTGGTGCCGGACCGGGTCGCCGGGCGCGGCCTAGACTTTCCTCACGGCGCGGAAGGAACGACCGGGAACCACCCGGCGGTCCTCCCCCGTCCACCGCACCCATGCAGTTCCACCGAGACCGCACCGCCGGCGGCGGGCTGACGACGCCGTTGGTCGTCGTCCTGCTGCTCTGCGCCGCCTGCTCCCGCGCTGACGTGGAGGCCGGCGGAGCCGCGGGCACCGGCGCCCTGCGACGGCTGAGCCCGACCCCGGTGAGCGCGGCGGGCGAGCGGGGCGCGCACCCCGTCGAGCGCCTCGAGGTGCCCGAGGAAGTGGGGGCCTGGGTCGTCCACGGGGGCCACTCCGAGCCACGTGCACCCCGGCCCGGCGCCGACGTCGAGCGCATCCT
>JASLMK010000136.1 GCA_030746555.1 Planctomycetota bacterium
TGGCGTGGACATCCAGGCCAACGAAGTGTGTAGAATCGGACATGGAGCGGCTCCTTATGTGGCTCTGCGGTGATGTGGAGGTAACTAGCAGAACCGTAACCCACGGCCTTGAGGATGGCCGCTCCACCCATACTGTCTAGCATGACGGCCCGCCCCGGACGCGGGCCGCCGACCGCCATGCAGAGCCGAGACACCCACGGATTGCCGCCGGCCTGGGCGGTCGGTTGGGAGTTTGCGCGCGCGCTGTGCGGGGTCGCCCTGTTGCCCTGGCGCGTCGCGGCCTACCTCGCGCGCCGCAGCACCCTGCGGGCGGAGCTGGCGGCGGACCTGGCGAGCGAGGCGGACTGCACGCTCGAGCCCGCGAGCGATGAGCTCGCAGAGAGGCCGCTCACCTTCTTCGTGGCCTGCGCCGAGGCCTCCGGGGAGATCCACGCCTGCAACCTGGTCGCGGCCCTGCGCGCGCGGGCCGCGGCGGCCGGCGCGCCGCCCCCGCGCTTCGCGGGCCTGGGCGGAGTGGCCCTCGAGACGGCGGGGGTCGAGCTCGTCGGACGACCGGTCGAGCGCGCCGCCATGGGCCTGGGCAGCGCCCTTGGCTCCCTCCCCTACTACCTCGGCCTCGTGCGCGACGCCGCCGCCTGGCTCAGGGAGCACCGGCCCGACGCCTTCGTGCCCGTGGACTCGCCGGCCCTCTTCGTGCCCCTGGCTCGCATCGCGCGCCGCTACGGCGTTCCCACCGCCCACTTCGTCACCCCCCAGTACTGGGGCTGGGCGCCCTGGCGCGCGAAGGCCTACGGCCGGGCGGTGGCGCGCGCCCTCGCGATCCTGCCCTTCGAGCGCGCCTGGTTCGCGCGCCGCGGCGTCGCGGTCACCCACGTCGGCCACCCCCTCCTGGACGCCCTGCCGCCGGCGCCTGCCCGCGACGAGGGCGAGGGCGACCTCTTGGTGCTCCTGCCGGGCAGCCGCGAGGCCGTGATCCGCCGCAACCTGCCCTGGATGGCCGACGCCGTGGCCGCGGTGCGGGAGCGGCTCGGCGGCCTGGAGGTCGTCGTCTGCCAGGAGAGCGAGGAGCGCGCGGAACTGGTGCGCGAGCTCCTCGGCGCGCGTGACGACGGCGACGCATTCCGCCTCGAAGTCGGCTCCCTGCACGCGACCCTCGCCCGCGCCCGTGCCGCCCTCTCGGTCTCGGGCACCGTGCTCCTCGACCTCCTCCACCAGCGCGTCCCCACGGTCGTCGTCTACCGCGTCTCGCGCCGTACGGCCTGGATGGGGCGCTGGTTGCTGACCGCGCCCTGGTTCTCCTCGGTCAACCTCCTGGCCCGCTCGGAGGTGTTCCCCGAGTTCTGCTTCGCGGGCAACGGACCGCGCGCCGAGGTGGGCGCGGCCCTGGTGCGCTGCGCAGGAGACGGGGACTGGCGCGAGGGCTGCCTGGCCGGCCTGGAGGAGGCCGCCCGCCGCCTGGGGCCGCCGGGCGCCGTCGGGCGGGCCGCCGGGGCGGTCATGGCCCTGGTCGGCGAAGGAGAACGGGGCGCCGCGAGCCGCCCCCGGGCGGCGGAGGCGACCGCGTGAGCCAGGCGCGCGGATTTTCCGAAGTTCCCTTGAAGGGATCCGCGACTCCGGCGAAGGGCCCCGACGCCATGGTGATCGAGGCGACGCGACTGATGCTGGCCACGCGCGAGGGGGACCACGGGGCCTTCGACGACCTCGTCGGGCGCCTGCGGGGCCGCGCCTTCGCCGTCGCCCACTCCCTGGTCGGCTCTCCCGAGGACGCCCACGACATGACCCAGGAGACCTTCATGAAGGTCTACCGGGCGCGCGAGACCTTCCGCGAGGGCGAGGCCTTCCTGCCCTGGTTCCACCGCATCCTGCGCAACACCTGCTTCAGCTTCCTGCGCAAGCGCGGGCGCCTGCGCAAGGTCTCCCTCTCCGCCGGCGCCGAGGACGAGGGCGACTTCGAGCTCGCCGACCCCGACGCCCCTGCGCCCTCGGCGCGGGCCGAGGCGGACGAGCGCACGACGGCCTTCCGCGCGGCCTTCGAGACCCTCACCGCGCGCGATCGCGAGGTCATCACCCTGCGCCACTTCGAGGAGCTCTCCTACCGCTCGATCGCCGAGTCCCTCGACATCCCCCAGGGCACGGTCATGTCACGCCTGTTCCACGCCCGACGCAGGTTGCGAGAGAAGCTGGGCGACGCCCTCGGCGAGACGCCGAGCCCTGATGCCACGGATCGACGATGACCGACACCGACGAGACCACTCCCCGCCGCGAGCGTCCCGATCCCGACGAGCTCTCGTGCATGGCCTACGTCGACGACGAGCTCGCTCCCGACGCCCGGGCCGAGCTCGAGCGGCGCATGGCCGACGAGCCCGAGCTCACGGCCCGGGTCAGCGCCTACCGCAAGCTCGAGGTGCTCGCCCGACAGGTGGCCCCGGCCGAGCCCGCCGACCACGAGTGGCGGCGCTTGGACCGGGAGGGGGTGCAGCGCGCCGGTCTCGGAGTGGGCTGGACCCTGTTCGTCGGCGGCGCCCTGTTCTTCTACGGCTGGCTGGGCCTGGAGCTGTTCCGGGACGACGAGCTGGAGCTGGTCCCCAAGCTCGCCATCGCCGCGGCCGTCGGCGGCTTCGGGATCCTCCTGGGCATGACCCTGCGCGCCCGCCTGAAGACCCTCCCCCACGATCCCTACACCGAGGTGGAACGATGATCATCGCCACGACCGACGACCTCCCCGACAAGCAGATCCTGGAGACCTTCGGCCTCGTGCGGGGCAACGCCGTGCGCGCCCGCCACCTGGGAAAGGACATCGGCGCGGCGCTCAAGGGCCTGGTGGGCGGGGAGATCTCCGAGTACACCAAGCTCATGGGCGAGGTGCGCGAGCAGGCGCTGGACCGCATGTGCGAACAGGCGCGGGGCCGGGGAGCCAACGCCATCGTCGCCCTGCGCTTCGCCAACACCGAGATCGCCGCCGGAGCCGCCGAGATCCTCGCCTACGGCACGGCGGTCCGCGTCGCAAAGGAGTAGGCGCCCGCGAGCGGCGGGCGCGCGCTCAGCGCCACTCGCGGATCGCGTCGAGACCCAGGCGCGTGAGGTCGGGGACCTCGCAGCCCTCGGCCGGGTAGCCGACGGGGATCAGCACGACCGCGCGCTCTCCCGCCGGCCGCTCCAGGATGCGCTCGAGGAACCCCATCGGGCTGGGGGTGTGGGTCAGGGCGACCAGACCGGCCCGGTGCAGGGCCACGAGCAGGAAGCCGGTGGCGATGCCGACCGACTCCTGGGAGTAGAAGACCTTCGAGCGCCGGCCGTCCTCTTCCCACCAGGCCTGACGGAAGACGACGATCAGGGCCGGCGCCACCTCCAGGAAGGGCTTGCTCGCGTCGACTCCCAGGGGCTCGACCGCGTGCAGCCACTCCTCGGTCATGCGCTCGCCGTAGTTGGTGCGCTCCTCCTGCTCCGCGGCGGAGCGGATCTCGCTCTTGAGCTCGGGATCGGTGACGACGACGAAGCGCCAGGGCTGCTGGTGGGCGCCCGAGGGCGCGCAGCCGGCGGCGAGGGCTGAGTTGGTGCGGGCGGCCACGCGACGATTGACCTCGACCCCGATGGTGTTCATCCGTTCCAGCGTGGCCGGGCGGTCGCAGTTGGCGTTGGA
>JASLMK010000137.1 GCA_030746555.1 Planctomycetota bacterium
ACATGGACATGGACATGACGCCGATGATCGACGTCGTGTTCTTGCTCATCATCTTCTTCATGGTCATCACGGACATGACCCAGCAGGACCTCGAGGACCTGCAGCTTCCGGTGGCGGTCAACGCCATCCCCGACAAGCCCAAGCAGGACGAGTTCCGGCCGATCGTCAACATCACGATCGACGGTGGCATGTACGTGAAGCGCCGCCAGTACTACGACCCGGAGAACCCCGACGAGTACAAGCGCATCAAGGAGTGGTTGTCGGACGTCGCAGACCGCATGAAGAAGGAGCCGGGGACGGACATCCCCGACGAACCCCTCCTGATCCGGGCTGACCAGAACACGGTCTTCCGGGAGGTCCAGAAGCTCATGGAGCAGTGCGGCTACAAGGGCATCCAGATCTGGAAGGTGCAGTTCGCGGCTGCGGAGGCGGACCCCAACGACCCGACGAAACGCAAGGTCCAGTAACAGCAGAGAGCGCGAAGACGATGGCCAAGAAGAAGAGGAAGTCCGCCGTTCAGGGATTCTCCGAGGAGAGCTGCGACCTGCCCATGACGCCGATGATCGACGTCACCTTCCTGCTCTTGATCTTCTTCATGTGCACCCTGAAGTTCAAGACGCTCGAGGGCAAGCTGGCCGCCTACCTCCCCAAGGACGTCGGCGTGAACCAGACGGATGCGGAGCCGATCGAGAAGGTCGAGATCACGATCAAGGTGCTCAAGGAAGGCACCAAGTGGCATCCGCGCGGCGAGTCGCACGGCCCCTGGAGCGGCACGCCCGGGACACGCTACTCCTACGGGAGCGACCGTCTGCTGGAGTACGCCATCGGCCCGCGCAAGACGACGCGTATCGAGGAGCTCTCCAACCGCCTGACCCAGCTCCACAAGGCCGACATCACCCGGCCCGCCACCATCGACTCCCGGCAGGGAACGGTGTACGAGGACGTGATCGAGGTGCTCGATATCGTGATGGAGATCGGGTTCGAGGAGTGCACCTTCGTGGGCTCCTACGAGTAGGCCGCGAGCCTGGGTGCGGCGCTCTCGCCAGCGCCCTCCCCCACCTCCACCCACGCCCGGTTCCGCCCTCGTCCGGCGGAGTCCAAGGACCCTCGCGAAGGCGCCGCCGCGAGCCTCCGGCACGGCCGTAAGTCGTTGCGTTCGTGGAGGTTGCTTTTTCCACGCAGGCTTTGACCGCCGAAGGCTCGCCCTGGTATCTTGCGCGCTCCGCGGCTCGGAAGGCGCGCGTCGTCTCCACCGATCCGAGGAACAGATCCCCAGTCCGATCGAGGGGGCGCCCGCGCGGCGTGCTCCCCCAGCGTACGCCCCCGATACGACCCCAGCTTTCGCGTTGCCCGCCGCTCCCCCGCGGATAGAGAACGCCGGCACGCCCGGAAGTCCATCCCCAGTACCGCAGCCTGAGAGATCCCTGGAATGAGGAACTCCTCGACCCCCCAGCCCTTCGCCTGGTCCCTCCCCTTCGCGGCCCTCGTGGTCGGCGCCTCCTGCAGCGCCCCCCAGGCCGCCAACTGGGAGAGCGAGTCGGCCGCCCCGACCCTCGCCCCCGCCGTCGAGCCCGGTCCCCAGGACGACGCCGATGACCAACTGCGGCAGGACGCCGAGGTGCTCTCGCTCAAGGAGCAACGCAAGGCGTTCCTGGTCGAGCAGCACGTCGCCAACGCCAAGGCCCTGCGCGAGCGGCTGCGCCTGGAGGACGCGCGCCGGGAGTTGCTGGCGGCCCTCGAGCACGACCCCGACAACCTCGCCATCAAGGACATGCTGGCGGAGGTCGGCGCCCTGATCGGTGACGACTACGGCGACGAGATCTCCTCGGTCGCCGGCGAGCTCAACCGCGTCTACCAGCTGCGCGTCCAGCAGCTGGTGATCGAGGCCGAGGACTCCATCCGCAAGGGCAAGTCGGAACTGGCCCGCGGCAACTACGACGCCGCCATCGCCCAGTTCACGATCGCTCTCAACCACATGCGCTGGGCGCCCTACTCCATCGACTGGGGAACGCTCGACACCGAGGCCGCCGCCCTGCTGGACCGCGCCAAGAGCGATCGCAGCGCCGCGGAGGAGGCCACCCTGGTCGCCCAGCAGCGCGCCGCCTACGCGCAGCTGCGCGCCCAGGAGGAGAGCGAGCGGACCCGGGACCAGGCGGTCCTGGACAACATGCTCGAGCAGGCCATGGTCGCCTTCGAGAAGGAGGACTACGACGACGCGATGTACTTCGCCGACGAGGCGCTCCGCAAGGATCCCCGCAATGATCAGGCGCAGGACATCCGCACCTCCGCCTTCAAGGCCGGCCGCAAGCAGGTGCGCGCCGAGTACGTCGAGCGCAAGCGCGAGCAGTACGCCGTGTGGCGCGAGCGCATGGACGCCGCGCGCATTCCGTGGGACGAGGTCATCACCCTGCCCGACCCCGACCACTGGGCGGAGATCACCGAGTTGCGCGCCTCGCGTCAGGGCCTCGACCCCGAGCAGCTGGTCAGCAAGAGCGAGCGCACCCTGCGCCGGCGCCTGCGCCAGACGACCCTGCGCCTGCGACCCGTCGAGGAGGAAGAGAGCCTGCGCGCGGTGGTCGACAACGTCCGCCTGCAGACCGGCCTGCCCTTGGTCGTGGACCCCGCCGCCGAGAACTCGGTCATCGACAACGGCATCGTCTTCGAGTTCTCCTTCGAGAACGAGGTCACCGCCGAGCAGATCCTGAACCTGTTGGCCGACATGGCCGGTGAGGAGGTCACCTGGGTCATCCGGCACGACGCCGTTTTGCTCACCACGACCGAGAAGGCCCTGGGCAAGCCGGTCGTCCAGCACCACGACGTGCGCGACCTCGTCTTCGGCCTGACCGACTTCATGGGCCCGCGCATCGACCGCATCCGCCTGCTCGACGAGATGGAGGACGAGGACGGCGGCGGCCCCTTCGGTGGGATCGGCGAGCGCCCGGAGATGATCAACATCGACGACCTGGCCACGATGATCCAGGAGAACGTCGGCGTCGGCACCTGGGACGACGGTGCGAGCATCGAGAGCTACGAGGGGCACATCATCATCGTCCACACCCCCGCGGTGCAGACGGAGGTGCGCCAGTTCCTCGAGGACCTGCGACGCTTCAGCTCCTCGCTGGTCACCATCGAGTCCAAGTTCCTCACCGTCGGCGACAACTGGATCCAGGAGGTCGGTGTCGACTTCCGCGGGCTCGACGAGAACCCGATCTCCGACATCACCAACGGCCTCGAGGACATGGCCTCCCTCGGCCTGGACAACAGCGGCACCGGCGCCTCCGGCCAGAACGCCGCCGGCGCCCCGTCCTCGGGCTTCTACTACGATGACGGCGAGGACGGCGACTTCCGCTCGCGCACGGAGAACTTCTTCTCCGAGAGCCTCGGCGACGCCGTCAGCACGATCGGCGGACTGTCTTTCCAGTACACGCTGCTCAACGATCTGGAGCTCTCCGCAATCCTGCGGGCTGTGGAGAAGAGCTCGCAGTTCGAGTTGATCAACGACCAGGTGCTGTCGGTGCACGACACCCAGCGCGCCTACGTCACGGTCATCAACCAGCGGGCGTACATCCAGGACTTCGACGTCGAGGTCGCCCAGTTCCAGGCCGTCGCCGACCCGCAGGTCAACATCCTCACCGAGGGTGTGGTCCTCGACGTGCGCCCGACGATCCACCAGAGCCGGAAGTACCTGACCCTCGAGGTGCAGCCCACGGTGGCCAAGGTCGTCGCCCTGCGCGACTTCTCCTCCACCCTCGGCGGCAACACCTCTCCGGTCGAGTTCCAGCTCCCCGAGCTGCAGGTCCAGAGCGTCTTCACCACGGCCACGATCCCCGACGGCGGCTCGATCCTTCTCGGCGGCCTCTCCAACATCCGCAACGTCGAGCGTCGCGCCGAGGTGCCGTGGCTGGCGCGCGTCCCGCTGGTGGGCTTCCTGTTCAAGCGCGAGGGCTACGACGACGAGAACAACTCGCTGATGATCCTCATCCGCGCCCAGATCACCGACGTGCGCGACGAGGTCCAGACGCTCGAGACCCGCTACTAGCCGGATCCGGGCCCCAAGGTCCCAGACCCGATCAAGACGAATGCACAAGGAGGCCGGCCCCGCCGGCCTCCTTCGTTTGCGAGACTCGCTCGCGCGCTGCCCATGACGCGCATCCTCTACGTCGCCGCAGTCCTCCCGGCCCGTTCGGAGACCTTCGTCTACCGGGAGGTCCAAGCCCTCTCCGAGCTGGGCTGGGAGATCGTCACGGCCTCGGTACACGCACCCGAGCGCGGCCTGGGCGACGAGCGCCTCGAGCGCATGGCCGACGAGTCCCTGAAGCTCTACAGCGCCGGCTCCGCGACCTTCGCCCTCCACCTCGCCGGAGCTCTCCTGCGCCGGCCGCTGCGCTTTGTGTCCACACTCGCCCGCGCCTTGGCGGATGCCCTCGCCGGGCGCGACCTGCCCCTCCCCCGGCGTCCCAAGGTGATCGTCCAGGCCCTGCACGCCCTCGCCCTCGCCCATCGCCTCCGCTCCCGGCGTATCGCCCACGTCCACGCCCACATGGCCCACGTTCCGACGACGATCGCGATGTACTGCGCGCGGTGGCTCGGGATCGGCTTCAGCTTCACCGGACACGCCAACGATCTGTTCCCCCAGCGCACCCTCTTGGAAGCCAAGCTGCGCCGGGCCTCGTTCGTCTCCTGCATCTCCGGCTGGCACCGCGCCTTCTATCAGAGCCTCGTGCCGCGCACCGACGAGGACCTGCCGGTCATCCGATGCGGCGTCGACACGAATGCCATCCAGCCCGTGGCGCGCCCTGGGGGTGACGCCCTCGTCGTCCTCGCCGTCGGCCGCCTCGTGGAGAAGAAGGGCTTCGATCTGCTGATCGAGGCACTCGGGGCGGTCGCCGCGGGCTGCGGCGCTCGCCTGCACCTGACCCTAGCCGGCGGCGGCCCCGAGGAGGACAAGCTGCGCGCCCTCTGCGCCGTCCTGCCCCCCAGGGTGACCGTCGACCTCCTCGGCGAGACGACCAACGACGCAGTCCTCGGTCTGATGAAGAGCGCGGACCTGTTGGCGCTCCCCTGCCGCGTGACCACGACCGGGGACCGGGACGGGATCCCGGTCGTACTGATGGAGGCCATGGCCCACGGGTGCTGCGTGGTGGCCGGCGACCTGGAGCCCATCCGCGAGCTGGTCGAGGACGGGGTGACCGGGCGCACGGTCCCGCCGGGCGACCGAGAAGCCCTCGAGTCCGTGCTCGCCGAGCTCCTCGCCGACCCCGAGCGCATCGACACCCTCGGGCGCGCCGGCCGCCGACGGGTCGAGGAGGAGTTCGACCTCGCCCTCAATGCGCGGAGGCTCGCATCCTGTTTCCCAGGCGCTGGATGAGCACCGGGGACACGCGCCGGCGCGACAGGTCCGCCGCCAGAGCGTACACTCCCGCTGGAGGTGCGAGTTGACCCGCCTGAAAGCCGTCCTCTTCGACATCGACGACACGCTCTTCCCGACCACCGAGTTCGCGCGCCGCGCCCGGCGCAACGCGGTACGGGCCATGATCGATGCGGGCCTCGATCTCCCCGAGGAGCCGGTCGTCGCGGAGCTCGAGGAGGTGATCGGGGAGTTCTCCTCCAACTACGAGCACCACTACGACAAGCTCGTGCGCAGGCTGCGCCTGGAGGGACTGACCCGGCGCCGCACGGCCCTGATCGTCGCCGCCGGAGTCGCCGCCTACCACGACACGAAGATGCGCGAGATCGCGCCCTTCGAGGACGTGCCTCCCCTGCTCGGCGACCTGCGCGACGCCGGCGTGAGGCTGGGCGTCATCACCCACGGCTGGAGCGTCAAGCAAGCGGAGAAGCTCGTGCGCCTGGGGCTGATCCCCTTCCTTGAGCCGAACGCGATCTTCATCTCCGACGAGCTCGGGATCTCCAAGCCCAACCCCAAGCTGTACGCGATCGCCCTCGAGGAGATGGGGCTCTTTGGGGAGGAGGCCATGTACGTGGGCGACAGCCCCGAACACGACATCGCACCGCCCCAGAGTCTGGGCATGATCGCGGTCTGGGCCTCTCGCGCCGCGCGCAGAACGCCCGAGGAGACGGGGATCGAGCCCGACCACGAGGTGGGTGACTTCGCGGCCCTACGCTCCCTGCTGCGAGAGCAGTACCAGATCGCGGTCTGACGCCCTCCGCTCAGCCCTCGAGCAGGTGGCAGGACGCGGTGTGCCCCGACGCGACCTCGCGCCGAGCCGGATAGGCCTCGGCGCAGCGTGCCTCCGCCATGGGGCAGCGGGTCCGGAAGTGGCAGCCCGCGGGCGGATCGATGGGAGACGGCACGTCACCCGCCAAGGGCACGCGCTCGCCCTTGCGCGTGGGATCGGGAGCCGGGACGGCGGACAGCAGCGCCTGGGTGTAGGGGTGGGCCGGCGACTCGAAGATCCGACGGGTCGGTCCCTGCTCGACGATGCGACCGAGGTACATCACGGCGATGCGGTCGGAGATGTACTTCACGACCGAGAGATCGTGTGCGATGAAGACGTAGGAGAGGCCGAGCTCGTCCTGCAGATCGGAGAGGAGGTTGATCACCTGCGCCTGGATCGAGACGTCGAGGGCGCTGACCGCCTCGTCGCAGACGATCAGGCGTGGCTGCAGGGCCAGGGCGCGGGCGATCCCCACGCGCTGGCGCTGGCCGCCGGAGAACTCGTGCGGGAAGCGGTTGCCCACGTCCGGGCGCAGGCCCACCTGTTCGAGCAACTCCTCCACCCGCTGCTCGAGGTCGGCTCCCGACGCGATCTGGTGCACCGCCAGGGCCTCACCGATGGCGTTGCCCACGGTGATGCGCGGGTTCAGGCTCCCGTAGGGGTCCTGGAAGATGATCTGCAGGTCCCGGCGCCTCGCGCGCATGGCCTTCTCGTCGAGCTCGAAGAGGTCTACCGCCTCGCCGCCGGGCTCGGCCCGATACAGGGCCCGTCCGGCCGTCGGTGCGATCAGGCGCAGCATCGTGCGCCCGACGGTCGTCTTCCCACAACCCGACTCCCCCACCAGGGAGAGGGTCTCCCGGCGGCCGAGGGTGAAGTCCACCCCGTCCACGGCCTTCACGTCCCCCACGTGGCGGGAGAACACGCCGCGACGGATGGGGAAGAACTTCCGCAGGCCCTCGACCTCGATCAGGGGATCGGCGTCGCTCACAGCTTCTCGGCCTCCTCGAGGTGGTGGCACGCGACGGTGTGGGGCGAGCCCTCCACGAGGGGCGCGAGCGCCGGCTCCTCGCGGACGCAGCGCTCGCTCGCGATCGAGCATCGCGTGCGGAAGCGACAGCCGCTGGGGAAGTGGGTCGCGCTGGGGACGATGCCCGGAATCGTCGCCAGGCGCTGGCCAGGGGGAGCGAGGTCGGGAAGGGAATGGAACAGGCCGATCGAGTAAGGGTGTTTGGGGACCGCGAAGAGCTCTTCGACGGTGGCGTACTCGACCACCTTGCCCGCGTACATCACGGCCACGTGGTGGGCCGTCTGGGCCACGACGCCGAGGTCGTGGGTGATCAACAGGACGCTCATCTGCGCCGATTCCTGGAGCTCGCTGATCAAGTCTAGGATCTGGGCCTGGATCGTGACGTCGAGGGCGGTGGTCGGCTCGTCGGCGATCAACAGGGCCGGGTCGCACGCCATGGCGATGGCGATCATCACGCGCTGGCGCATCCCGCCGGAGAGCTGGTGGGGGTACTCGTCGATCCGCGAGGCGGGGTCGGGGATCCCGACGCGCTCGAGCATCTGGATCGCGTGCTCACGAGCCGCCGCGGCGTCGAGCCCCTGGTGGAGCATGACGGTCTCCATGATCTGATTCCCGACGGTGTAGACGGGATTGAGCGCCGTCATGGGCTCCTGGAAGATCATGGCGATCTCGTTGCCCCGCAGGTCCCGGATCTCCTCGTCCGTCTTGCGGCACAGGTCCTCGCCCTGGAAGAGGATCTGCCCTCCCTCGTGGCGC
Source organism: Planctomycetota bacterium (assembly GCA_030746555.1). Lineage (GTDB taxonomy): Bacteria > Planctomycetota > UBA1135 > UBA1135. The sequence continues at coordinate 7,960 of JASLMK010000137.1, forward strand.
CCCGGCGGCATCGGAACCAGGCGCATCACCGACAGCGCGGTGACGCTCTTGCCGCACCCCGACTCCCCCACCACACCGAGGGTCTCGCCCTCGTACAGGGTGTAGCTGACGCCGTCCACGGCGCGTGCCACGCCCTCCTCGACGTGGAAGTGGGTGCGCAGGTCGCGCAGCTCGAGCAGCGGCGTGCGCGTGCCGTTTCCGGGGTTCACGGGCTCGCTCATAGCTTCATCTTCGGGTCGAGAGCGTCGCGAATCGCCTCGCCCACGAGGTTGTAGCAGGTGACGGTGATGAAGATCAGGACGCCGGGGAAGACCTGGATCCACCAGAACTCGGGGTTCTTGCTCTCGTTCACCAGCGCGCCCCAGGACGCCTCCGGCGGTCTCGTCCCAAAGCCCAAGAACGAGATCGCCGACTCGGTCAGGATCCCCGCGGCCACGGCGAAGGCGGCGGAGACGAGCACGGGGCTGAGGGCGTTGGGTAGGACGTGGCGGAAGATCGTGCGCGCGTCGGAGAAGCCCAACGCCTCGGAGGCGAGCACGAACTCCTGCTCCCGCAGGCGCAGGAACTCGCCGCGCACCAGCCGCGCCGTCCCGGTCCAGCGGATCAGGGCGATGACGACGACGATGGCCACGATCGGCGGGACGACCTTGGGATCGGTGAAGGCCATCGCCATCAGGATCAAGAAGAAGGCCGGCAGGGACTGGATGATCTCGATCAAGCGCATGATCGCGATGTCCACCCAGCCTCCGAAGTAGCCCGCGATCGACCCGATCACGACGCCGATGGTCGTCAGGAGGGCCGCGGAGAGGATTCCGACCATCAGGCTCACCCGGCCGCCCCAGAGGATGCGCGTGAAGAAATCCCGGCCGAGCTCGTCCGTCCCGGCGATGCGCCGCAGGGGGTGGTTGACGGGCGGCTCACCCGGTCGGATCTCCACGGGCACGGCGGGGACCTCGTAGCCGGTCGGGTCCTCGCTGTCCGCCGCGCGCTTGCGCGGGCCGCTCTCGTAGCGTCCCTCGCCGTCGATCCGGGCGTGGCTCGACCAGGTCGGTGGGCGGAAGTTCGTCTCGGCGTCGGAGTGGGTCTCCGCGGCACCGTAGGCCACCGGGGTCCAGACGAGGGTGTCGGCCATCTCCTCGCTGATCGGCTCGCCCGCGGGAACGAGCCACATGTCCCCCGTCGCCAGGGCGCCCTTGAAGGGGGCCGTGTCGAAGGAGCCCGCCTCGCCGTGGAAGGGCGACGCCGTCCAGAGCAGGGCGCAGGCCAGGGCGGCTCCGCCCACGCCGAGGGCCTTGCGCCGGCGCCAGCGGCGGATGCGCTCGCGATCACCCGCCAAGAGGCGCCGGTTGACCAGCGGATTCCAGGCCGGCCAGGCGAGGATGAACCCCCACAGCACCATGAAGAACACCTCCTTGGCCGAGAGCGCCTCCAGGAGGGGCCAGCGCCGGTGGCCGACGAGGCGGATGCCCGGCTTCTCGGGTGAGCGCGGATCCCAGGCGGCGAGCTCGCGGCGCAGCCCCCTGGCGACGGTCTTGGCCTCGGTGGCGGCCTCCACGGCCGCGGTCGCATCGCCCCGGCGGAAGGCGGCCAGGGCTGCGGAGACGGGGCCCTCGTAGGCCCCCAGGCGATCACTCTCGGCGGCGGGCAGGGCGCGTCGGACCACCGTCAGGCGCTGCTCGGCCGCCCGCTCCTCGAGCACCAGGGCCGCCGCGCGATCGGCCGGCACTCCCTCGCGCCCCAGGGTCCCGGCCTCCCGCAGGCGCTCGGTGTACTCCTCCTCGCTCATCTTCATCAGGCCCGCCATCCCCGTCGTCACGGCGGAGAGGGAGCTGATCGCCGCGCGATAGCCCTTGAGGTCCACGGCCTCGATCACCAGCGGGCGGTCGTTGGCCAAGAAGGGCGCGTAGATCGCCGAGGCGTACAACAGGGCCAGGACCGCCATGCCGAGCTTGAAGAGCGGCCGCTTGCCGAGCTGCTCGAAGACCAGGTCCCAGTAGTCCTTGGAGTAGATCGTCGCCTCCAGCTCCTCGGACTCGGCTCGGGCCGCCGCGCCGCTCTGCTCGGCCTGCTCAGTCATGGCGGATGCGCGGGTCGACGAGGGAGTAGGTGATGTCGGAGAGCAGGATGCCGACCTGGGTCATGATGCCGACGAAGATCGTCGTCGCCATGACGATGTAGAAGTCGCGGCGCAGGAGGCCCTCGAAGGCGTACTTGCCCATGCCGGGGATGTCGAAGACCTTCTCGACGATGATCGAGCCGCCGATCAGGATCGGCAGGATCGACGCCAACAGTGTCAAGACCGGGATCATCGAGTTGCGCAGGGCGTGCTTGTAGACCACGACGCGCTCGGAGAGACCCTTGGCACGGGCGGTGCGGATGTAGTCCTGCCGGATGACCTCCAGCATCCCCGCGCGCATCTGGCGCGAGAGGTAGGCGAGGCTGCCGTAGGTCAGGGTCACGACGGGCAGGACCGTGTGCTTGGCGAGGTCCCACAACCACGCGCCGCGGGAGAGGGAGTCGGCGTCCTTGTCGTGCAGGCCGAGGACGGGGAGCCAGTCCAGGCCGGTCTTGCCGAAGATCAGGATCAGCATGAGCCCGGCCCAGAAGGTCGGGATCGAGTACAGCACGAACAGGGTGACCGTCAGGGCGCCGTCAGCCCGCGTGCCCTGGCGACGCACGGAGAAGATCCCCATCGGCAGGGCGATCAGGTAGCTCAACAGGACGGAGATCAGTGACAAGGGGACGGTGACCGCCAGGCGCCGACCGAGCTCCTCGGCGACCGAGGTCTTGGCCTGCATCTCGTTGCCCAGGTCCAGGCACAGCAGGCCTCCCCAGGGACGCTGGCCGGAGTTGCGCACGCGATCTCCCCCGCCGTCCTCGTAGTACCAACGAAACCACTCGCGGATCGTGGCGCCGCTGCCCAGGGTCGCGGCCCGCTCGGGGTGGACCTCACACGCGGCGCCGGTCACCTCCTCGAGGACGGCCGCGAGGCGTTCGATGGCGGGTGTGCGGGTGTCGGTCTCCAGGCGCAGGGCGAAGAGGGCCGAGAGCAGGGCCGGCAAGACCTCGTCGGTATCGAGAGCCCCCAGCTCCGCGCGTGCCGCGGCCCAGGCCGCCTCCCCCGCACCGTCGTCCAAGAGCCGCGCGCTCGCCTCGTCGATACGCTCCCGCTCGGCCTCGCCGGTCGCGGGGAGGTGCCCGATGGCCAGGGGCTTCCCCTCGCGGACGCGCGCGCCCGAGGAGAGCTCGACCTCCTCGATCTTGCGCTCGCCGTAGGGAGAGGAGAAGAACGGGTGGCCGTCGCGCGAGAGGTTCACCGGCCCGACGTAGTCCAGGAACTGGATCACCGGGTGGCGATCCAGGCCGTGCTTGATGCGGAAGGCCTCGATCTTGGACTCGGAGTCCGACGAGGTTCCCATCTGGCCGCCCGAGCCCATGCCCATCATCACCGTCGCCGGATCGCCCGGGGCGAGGTGGTAGATGGCGAAGACGACGGCCGCCACCCCCAGGGTGGTGGGGATCATCAACAGCAGCCGACGGAGGATGAAGTTCAGCAACGTGGAGCTCCGGCGCCGCCGGGGTTCCGCGGGTGGATCAGCCGTCTAGCCGTCCAGGGTCGCGCGCGACCCCTCCGCGCCCTCGCGCCACAGGTGCCAGCGCCGAATGATGTAGCCCGGATCGATCGCCACGGTCTGGAAGCCGCGGAAGCGCTGGTGGAGGGCGAACTTCTGGGGCACGTTGAACATGAACAGGTAGGGCTGCACTTCGCGGTAGAGGTAGCGGTGCATCTCCCTCCAGATCTCCTGGCGCGCGTCGAAGTCGAGCTCGCGCTGGCCCCGGGCGATCAGCTCGTCGATCACCGGGTCCATGACGCCCGAGTTGTTCGAGCCGCGCACGTCGGGCTTGCCCCACTTGGAGTGCCACAGCTGCTCGGGATCGCTCTCGAGCTCGGGGACCCAAGCGAGGTTGCTGGCGTCGAACTGGCGTGACTTCAGCTTCTCGAGGAAGGTCGCCCACTCCATCTGCACCAAGTTGAGCTTGATCTCGATCTCGCCCAGGGCCTCCTGCAACTTCAGGCCGAAGTTCTTGGAGGCGTCGTTGCCCGAGGGCATCAAGAAGTCGATCTCCAAGGCCACGCCGTCCTTGTCGCGGATTCCGTCACCGTCGCGGTCGTACCACTCGGCATCCTCGAGCAGGTCGATCGCGCCCTCGGGGTCGTAGGGGAAGGGCTGGACCGAGTGGTCGTAGGCGGCCGAGTCGAAGGGGAACGGCCCGGTGACGCGCCTGGCGAGGCCCTTGTAGTTGGCGATGCGGTACTCCTCGTAGTCCATCGCCATGGCGATCGCCTTGCGGACGTTCAGGTCCCGGAGCTGGGGCTGCAGCATGTTCCAGCCCGTGTAGCCGTAGATCCCCAAGTACTTGTAGCCCTTGTAGAAAGCGCCGGTGAAGTCCTCGCCGCCCGTGCGCTCCCCGAAGTAGTCGGCCGACTTGATGCGCTCGAAGAAGTCGAGCTCGCCGTTCAGGAGGGCGTTCATCGCCGTCTCGTCGTCGTCGATGTAGCGCCAGCGGATCGTGTCGACGAAACCCGCGTCATCGCGATCGTAGTAGGCGCACGTCCCGTCGGGCCCGCGGAACCGCTCGGCCTGCACGTACTGCTGGGTCCACTCGGTGACGCGGTAGGGTCCCGTGCCCACCCACAGCTGGTTGTGCGGGTTCTCGTTGATGTGCTTGCCCTGTTCCTCGGCGGTGAAGCTCGCCTTGTGGTCGGGGTTGTCGGGGTCGGAGAGGTCGTAGACGTGCCTGGGAAGGACCGTCAACGAGAGCCCGAGGGTGTGCAGAGCGAAGGCGTACTGCTCCTCGTAGAAGAAGCGCACGGTGTGCTCGTCGACGACGTCCCCGCGGGTGATCTTCTCGAACTGGAAGCGCTTCTCGTCGCAGTCGACGTCGGGATTGGAGTAGATGCTCCAGGAGAACGCGACGTCCGCGGCGTCCACCTTGTGACCGGCAAGGCGCGCGGCGGCCTCGGGGTGCTCCTCCTCGAACACGAGCGAAGGGTGCCAGAGGACGTCGTCGCGCAGGGTGAAGGTGAACACGGCGCCGCGCTCGATCCGGTCCACGTCCGCCTTGGGCACCTCGATGCTCTCGCCGAGGTCGCTGCCGCTGGAGGATGGCGAGACGCGCCACGCGTCCCCGGCGTCTTCGACGGCGCCGTAGAAGGCTCGCACGAGCTTCTGGCTGGCCTGACCCTCGGCGATCTCCCCCTGGCGCTTCACATTGACTTCGATGCTGCCGGCGCTGTTCGCATGGCGCTCGCGGGCCGCGTCGGCGATCACCACCAGGTCCTCGGTGACCAGCTCCTTCGCCATGCTGGGCCGGTAGTCGTGCCACTCCCAGTCCTGGAGCAGGAGGGTCTCGTGCACTTCGTACAAGAGCCGTCGGGTGACCGCGGAGTTCTCGACTGGATAGCAGATGCTCTCGGGCAGGCTCGCGAGGTGCACGATCACCCGCCCGCCGTACAACGGCTTGGCCGGCGTGTCCCGCTCGGGGTGGAATACGTCCAGGGGCGCCGCACCCGGTCCGACCGTCTCGACCTCGTCGCTCGCGACCTCTGCGGACCCGGCCTCGGCCGGCACGTTCGGTGCGGGCGCGCTCGCCTCGACCGCAGTCCCCGACTCTGCTGTGTCGGAGCTCTGCTCCGCGGGCGGGCCGGCGGCCGTCCCTTCACTGCCTCCGCCACAAGAGCCTAGGGCGCCCAGACAGCCGATCAGGAGCGGAAACAGGGACGGACGCGCTGCCGTGCGGTGCATGCTGAGGGGGCCGTGGAGTGCGGCGCGGCCGGCGCCGGGACAGGGTGCGGGTGGAGGGCGAGGAGGTCTCGGCGGCAGGCGTCCGCGTCAGGACGTTCCCAACCGCCGGAGAGCGCCGCAGCCTATCGCCCGGAGAGTGTCCAGTCAAGCACGCAAACCGTTAGCTCCAACGGACTTGCGGTGATCCACCGCGGCCGCTAGCCTCCGCCCATGACCCGCTCTCCCGCTGCGCGCTGGGCGCCGCGCCTGGCCGCCGGGGCGTTGCTCGCAGGTCTCCTGGCGGGAGCCCTGTCCATGGCGGGCGGGGCGCGGCTGGAACGCGCGGACTTCACCTTCAACAACGGCACCGAGGTCACGACCCTCGACCCGGCGACGGTCAGCGGCGTCCCCGAGGGGCGCATCATCCGCGCCCTCTTCGAGGGCCTGTGCATCAAGCACCCTTCCACCCTCGAGCCCCTGCCCGGCGCGGCCGAGCGCTGGAGCCTGAGCGAGGACCGGACGGTCTACACCTTCCACCTGCGTGAAGACGGACGCTGGAACAACGGCGATGCGCTGACGGCCCACGACTTCGTGTTCAGCTGGGAGCGGTTCTTGAACCCGCTCACGGCCGCGGAGTACGCCTACCAGCTGTGGTACGTCGAGGGCGCGCGGGAGTACACGCACCTGATCGACGACTTCGCCTACCAGCCCGACTGGGACCAGAACCTGTGGGTCGAGGAACGCGGCGAGAGCATCGTGCGCGTTGGCTGCTCCGGCTACCTGCTCGCCGCCGCGGACGGGGGGGACCTAGTCGCCCCGACGGTCGGCCCCGGCGACGTCCACGCGGCCGGCGGAACGGTCGCGAGACTCGGCGGGCGGCCCCTGCACCTGTCGCTCGCCGGCCGGGTGAGGGCGGTCAACGCCGCGCTACCCGGCGAGGTCTCCGCCCTCGCGCGCGACGCCTATGGCGAGGGCTGGCTCCTCGAGCTCGAGGTCGCCCCCGGAGCGCTCGCGGAGGCCTTGGGCCGGGGCGACGTCGTGGCCGGGGCCGCCTTCCGCGCCGAGCGTGCCTTCGACGAGCGCGTGGGCATCCGCGCCCTCGACGAGCACACCCTGGAGGTGCGCCTGGCGTCCCCGACGCCCTACTTCCTGCAGCTGGTCGCCTTCTACCCCCTCTTCCCCGTCAACCGGCGCAACCTCACCGAGGCCCGCGAGCGCTGGCCGGGGACCTGGGAGCTGCGCTGGATGCGCCCGGAGAACATCGTCACCAACGGTCCCTACACGGTGGAGTTCCGCCGAGTGAACGACCGCATCCGCCTGGTCAAGAACCCAGCCTACTGGGACGCGGACCGCGTGGCGCTGGGAACGATCGACGCCCTGGCCATCGACCACCTCGGGACGAGCATCAACCTCTACCTGACCGGCGAGGTCGACTGGATCGACCGCCCGATCACGAGCATCATCCCGCGCCTGCTGCCGCGCGAGGACTTCAACCCGGCGCCCTACCTCGGCTCGTACTTCTACCGCGTGAACGTGGACCGCCCGCCGTTCGACGACCTGCGCGTGCGCAAGGCCCTGGCCCTGACCATCGACCGGCGTGCGATCACCACCAGCATCACCAAGGCCGGCGAAGAGCCCGCCTGGGCCTTCGTGCCGCCGGGCCTGCCGGGATACCGCAAGGTCGAGCTGACCTCCGAGGCGGCGCGCGGGTTCGCCGCGGGCGCGGAGGACGCCGCGGACGGTTTCGCCCGCGACGTCGAGCGGGCCCGGGCGCTGATGGCCGAGGCCGGGTTCGGCCCCGGCGGAGCCGAGCTGCCGACGATCGAAATCCACTACAACACCGACGAGACCCACAAGGACGTGGCGGAGGTGATCGCCGACGGCTGGAAGAAGCGCCTGGGCCTGAACGTGAAGCTGCTCAACCAGGAGTGGAAGGTCTACCTCGACACCCAGAAGACGCGCACCTTCGACGTCTCGCGCTCGGCCTGGATCGGCGACTACGCCGACCCGAACACGTTCTTGGACATGTTCGTCACCGGCGGGGAGAACAACCGCACGGGCTGGGGGAACCTGGAGTACGACGAGCTGATCGCCGCCGCGGCCCTCGAGGCGGACCCGACCCGGCGCATGGAGCACTTCGCCGAGGCGGAGGCGATCCTGATGGACGAGCTGCCGATCCTGCCGATCTACTTCTACGTCACCCGCAACCTCGTGAACCCGCGCCTGGGGGGCTTCCACCCGAACGTGGTCGACGAGCACTTCCCCAAGCACTGGTACTGGATGGACGACGCTGAGCTCGCGGCCAGGCGCGCCGTCCAGCCCGCCGAGTGGGTCGAGGTGCCCGCCCGCGGACCCGCCGAGGGACTCTACCCCCCCACCACGCGCGAGGGGCGCGGCAGGTGACACGCTTCCTCCTGCGCCGCCTGATGTGGTTCGCGATCACCCTCTGGGTGGTCGTCACGGTCTCGTTCTTCCTGATGCGCGCCGTGCGCGGAGGCCCCTTCGACAACGACCGCGCCCTGCACGAGTCGATCGAGCGCAACATCAAGGCCCGCTACCACCTCGACTGGCACCCGTTCAAGCAGTACCTGCACTACATCGGGCCCCTCAACCTCGATGAGCAGGGTCCCGAGTTCCTGGGAGGCGACGGCACGCGCCCCTTCGGCGGCGTGCTGACCGGCGACTTCGGTCCGTCGTTCAAGTACCGCGACTTCACGGTCAACGACATCATCGGCCAGTCCCTGCCGATCTCGGTCTCCCTGGGGGTGATCGCCCTCTTGTGGGCTCTGGCTCTGGGGCTCACGGTCGGGATCGCCTCGGCCCTGTGGCGCGGCACGCGCATCGACGTCGGCCTGCGCCTGGTGGCCACCGCCGGCATCGCGGTCCCCAACTTCACCATCGCCGGCTTCCTCGTGATCGGGTTCGTGTTCGTGCTGCCGCTCTTCCCGGTCGCGGGCTACGGAACCTGGCGCCACCTCGTCCTGCCCGGCTTCGCCCTCGGCGGTCCCTTCGCCGCCTACATCGCCCGCCTGACGCGCACAGGGATGCTGGAGGTGCTCTCCCAGGACTACATCCGCACGGCCCACGCCAAGGGTCTGCCGCCGCGCACCGTGCTGTTGCGCCACGCCATCAAGGGCGGCGTCCTGCCGGTCGTCAGCTACCTCGGCCCGGCGACGGCCGGGATCCTGACCGGGAGCCTGGTGATCGAGCGCATCTTCGCCATCCCCGGCACGGGCTCGCACTTTGTGAACAGCGCCCTCAACCGCGACTACACCCTCGCCATGGGCGTGACCATCCTCTACACGGTCCTGGTCTACTCCCTCAACACGGCGGTCGACTTCGCCTACACGCTGCTCGACCCGCGCATCGACCTGGAGGAGAGCTAGGCCGTGGAACGCAGTGGCTGGGATCTGGGCCGCGACGACGTCGAGCACCTGCTGCACGAGGCGGCGGCGATGCGCGGCGAGAGCCTCTGGCAGGACGCCCTGCGGCGCCTGCGGCGCAACCGTGCCGCCTGGTCGAGCCTGCTCTTCTTGGCCCTCGTGGCGGCGGTCTCCCTCTTCGCGCCGGCCCTGCCCCTGCCCTCGCCGGTGACCCTCGACCTGCAGCTCGAGCCGCAGCCGCCGGTGGCACCGTGGAGCGTCTGGGGGAGCCACGGTTTCGAGCCCGACTACTGGGACCTGACGGCGGTCGACGGTCTCCTGGTGAAGGCGCGCCTGGCCGTCTTCGGCGACTGGCAGACGGGCCACTGGCTGGGCACCGACGGGAAGGGGCGCGACATCCTCTCGCGCATCGTCTGGGGCAGCCGCACCTCGATCCTGGTGGCCCTGGCCGCCACCCTGTGCAGCCTGTTGATCGGCGTCACCTACGGCGCCCTCTCGGGTCTGCTCGGCGGGCGGGTGGACAACCTCATGATGAGGGTCGTCGACGTCCTCTACTCGATCCCGTTCATCTTCCTGGTGATCTTCCTGATCACGCTCGTGAACGAGTACCGCACCGAGCTCGAAGACCGCTTCGGCATCGATCGCGAGGTCGTGTTCTTCATCGTCATCGGCGCGGTCTACTGGCTGACGATGGCGCGCGTCGTGCGCGGCCAGGTGCTCTCCCTGCGCAATACCGAGTTCGTGGACGCGGCGCGCGTCATCGGCGCCTCGACGGCGCGCATCCTGTTCGTGCACCTCGTCCCCAACGTGCTCTCGATCGTGATCGTCTACCTCACGCTCACCATCCCGGCGGTCATGCTGTTCGAGGCCTTCCTGACCTTCCTCGGCCTGGGCATCGAGCCGCCCAAGGTCAGCTGGGGCCTGCTGGCGGTCGACGGCAGCGAGATGGTCAACCCCGTGCGCATCTACTGGTGGCTGGTGGTCTTCCCCGCCGCGGCCATGGCGTCCACCCTGCTGGCCCTCAACGTCCTCGGTGACGGCCTGCGCGACGCCCTCGATCCAAAGCTGCGGGGCAAGGACTGAGCATGGCGACTCCCATGCTCAGCGTGCGCGACCTCTCGGTCCGCTTCGACACGCCCCACGGCAGCGTGCGGGCGGTGGACGGCGTCTCCTTCGAGCTCCACGAGGGCGAGACCCTCGGCCTGGTCGGCGAGTCGGGGTCGGGCAAGTCCGTCACGAATCTGGCCCTGTTGGGGCTGGTCCCCAGCCCGCCGGGGGTGGTCGAAGCGCGTGAGGTGCGGTTCGGCGAGCGGGACCTCGCGACGCTCCCCCCCGCCGAGCTGCGGCGCATCCGCGGGAACGAGATCGCGATGATCTTCCAGGACCCGATGACCTCCTTGAATCCGCTCCTGACCGTCGGCCGCCAGCTCACCGAGGTCCTCGAGGAGCACCGCGGGCTGTCGAGGAGCGAGGCCCGCACCCTGTGCGCCCGCGGCCTGGGGGACGTGGGGATCCCCGAGCCCGAGGCGCGCCTGGACGCCTGGCCCCACGAGCTGTCGGGCGGCATGCGCCAGCGGGTGATGATCGCCATGGCCCTGTTGTGCCGGCCCAGGGTCTTGATCGCCGACGAGCCGACGACCGCCCTGGACGTCACGATCCAGGCCCAGATCCTCGAGCTGTTGGCGGACCTGCAGGAGCGCCACGGGACGGCGATCGTGCTCATCACCCACGACCTCGGTGTCGTGGCCGGCATGGCCGACCGCGTGCACGTCATGTACGCCGGGCGCCTGGTGGAGGCCGCCCGGACCGACGATCTCTTCGGGCGGCCCCTGCACCCCTACACGGAGGGACTGCTGGCGAGCGTTCCCTCCTTCGACGGCGATCCGACCCAAGCACTGGCCTCGATCCCCGGACAGCCGCCGGACCTGGTGGACCTCCCGCCGGGCTGCGCCTTCGCGCCGCGCTGCCCCCTGGCATCCGACGCCTGCCGCGCGCGGACGCCGCTCCTGGAGGAGGTCACGGACCCGCGCTCATCCCGGCGCCGCCGCTCGGCCTGCCTCGACGCGCTCGCCCTCGCCGAGCGCCACGCCGGGGAGGCGTCGCGGTGAGCTCTCCGCCCCTGCTCCGCGTCCGCGATCTCGCGGTGCACTTCCCCGTCGGACGCCGCGGCCTCCTCGGCCGGCCGGCGCGCCACCTGAAGGCCGTGGACGGCGTCTCCTTCGATCTCGAACGCGGGGAGAGCCTGGGACTCGTGGGCGAGTCGGGCTGCGGCAAGTCGACCACGGCGCGCGCCATCGTAGGCCTCCAGCGCGCCAGCGCCGGCTCGGTGCAGCTCGACGGCGTCGAGCTCACCGGCCTCGACCGGCGCGCCTGGCTCCCCCACCGACGGCGCGTGCAGATGATCTTCCAGGATCCCTATGCCTCCCTCGATCCGCGCCAGACCGTCGGATCGATCCTGGCCGAGCCCCTCTCCATCCACGGCCTCGCCAAGCCGCGTCGGCGCAAGCTCGAGGCGATGGCCCTGCTGGAGGCCGTCGGGCTCAACCCGCGCCACGTCGCCCGCTACCCCCACGAGTTCTCCGGGGGCCAGCGCCAGCGCATCGGCATCGCGCGCGCCCTGGCCCTGGAGCCCGAGCTGCTCATCTGCGACGAGCCGGTGAGCGCCCTCGACGTGTCGATCCAGGCCCAGATCATCAACCTGCTCGACGAGCTGCGCCGGCGCTTCGGTCTGGCCTACCTGTTCATCGCCCACGACCTCGCGGTCGTGCGCCACCTGTGCGAGCGCGTGGCGGTGATGTACCTCGGCCGCGTCGTCGAGGATGCCGAGCGCGAGCGCCTCTTCGCCTCCCCGCGCCATCCCTACACCCGCGCCCTGCTCTCTGCGGTGCCCGTGGCGGATCCCGCGCGCGAGCGGGAGCGGCGCCGCACGCTCTTGCGGGGCGACGTGCCCTCGCCCCTCGATCCCCCCGGCGGCTGCCCCTTCCACCCGCGCTGCCCCGAGCGCGAGGCCGTGGAGGGCGATGCCTGCGCGGTCTCGGTGCCCAGCCTCGGCCGCGTCGGCGGAGGAGATGACGCCGCCTGCGCCCACCAGAGCGCCTGCCATCTCGACCCGACGCTCGAATAGGCGCTCTCGCGGCGCGTAGTGCAGCCCGCACGCCCACGGCGTGCCCTTGGGGCCGCCCGGCCGCGGCGTGTAGGATGGTGCCTGCAGAGCCCGGCCTTCCCCCAAGCACGACTCTCCCCAGCCAGGGAATCTCCCATGAAACCGCACCGCGGCGTGATCATCCTCGTCTTTGGCATCCTCGGGTTCGTCGTCTGTCCGTTCCTCGGCGTGGCCGCCTGGGTGATGGGCAGCGGCGACATCGCCCAAATCGACGCGGGAACGATGGACCCGGAGGGACGCAGCCTCACCCAGGCCGGCAAGGTGTGCGGCATCGTCTCCAGCTTGCTCGGCATCTTGTGGCTCGGGCTGTCCGTCCTGATGCTCCTCGGGGTGTATCGCGCCGCGGCCGCCTGACCGGACGACCGCCCGACGCGCCTCCCGCCCCCTGACCCGACCTCCAACATGAATGCGACCCAACTCGCCCCGCACCGCGGCGTCGTGATCCTCGTGCTCGGCATCACGAGCCTCTACGTCTGCTTCCTCTTCGGCATCGCCGCCTGGGTGATGGCCAACACCGACCTGCCGCGCATGGACGCCGGCGAGATGGACCCCGAAGGGCGCGGCCTGACGCAAGCGGGCAAGCTGTGCGGCATCGTCGGCATCGCCCTCAACGTGCTGGCCCTGGGCGTGACCTGCTTCTTCCTGTTCTTCGCCATGGGCGCCGCGGCGATCTCGGCCGGGTAGACGGGGGCGTGGTAGCCGGCTCCAAGGAAGAGCGAGCGGCGGCGGCCCTGTTCCGCCGCCTCCTGGCCGCGGCCGAGGAGCCCGACCTCGAGGAGTTGGAACGGGGCCTGACCGAGGCTGCCGGTCACGGCTTTGAGCTCAGGATCGAGCAGGAGATCGACGACGGCCCCGACGTGGAGGACGGGTGCGTCGTGGCGTACGCGACGGAGACCCTGTTCCTCGGGCCCCACGAAGCGGCGAGCTGGACCGTCTCCTTCGGGGGGTACTGGGGCGGCGGCGGAGCGGGGTGGTGGATCGAACGCTACGACTGTGAGTGTCCGTTCGAGGTCCAGGACATCCTCGGGGAATCCGGTGTCTCCTTCGAGCCGCCCGATCTGGATCCGGGACTGCTCGAGCAGGAAGGCCAGGCGGGGGAAGGCTGACCGAGACCGCCCTCGCCGCGGGCCGCGCGGGGGACGCCGGTGGGTGGCGGCCGGGGGGAGACCGTGGTTCCATGGAGCCTCCATCGGATCCGGAATCCCGACGCACCCCAAGCCAACCAAGCCCATGGTCCCCGCTCTCCTCGCCCCGCTCACGCTCCTCATGGCCCCCTCCCTCGCCGCCGCCCTCGGCGGCAGCGACGACTGCGCCACTCCCGTGCCCATCGCGGGCCAGGGTGTGTTCGCCTTCGACCTCTCCGCGGCGAGCACCGGACCCGAGGGCCAGAGCGAGTCGCTCTGCCTGGCCTTCGGGACCTCGGGCATCACCGACGACGTCTGGTTCTGCTGGACGGCGGACGCCGACGGCTGCGCGACCCTCACGGCCTGCGGCCTCTCGCCGAACGTCGACACCAAGATCGCCGCCTACCCCGGCTGCGGCTGTCCGGCTCCCGGCAGCGCCCTGGCCTGCAACGACGACGCGCCGTGCACCACGGCCTTCGAGTCGCAGATCGAATGGCCCGTGAGCACCGCCACGACCTACACCCTCCAGGTCGGCACCTTCCCCGGCAGCCCGCCGGGACCGGGCAGCTTCGACATCACGATCGCCGCCTGTCCCACCCCGGTGCTCAATCCCCAGAACGGACACCACTACCTGGTGGTCAACAACGCGCCGAGCTGGACCCAGGCCCGCGACGACGCGGCGGCGACGTCGTTCCTGGGCGTGCCCGGGCACCTGGTCACCCTCAGCGACCTGCAGGAAGACCAGTGGGTGTACTTCCAGTTGGCGGGAGGCAACCTCGGGAACGCCTGGATCGGCCTCTACCAGGACCAGAATGCACCGGACTACTCCGAGCCCTCCGGCGGCTGGCGCTGGGTGACCGGTGAGCCGGTCACCCACGAGAACTGGACGGCCGGAGAACCCAACGACGGGGCCGGAGCCGAGCACTACGGCGGTTACTGGCCCGCCGACCAGTGGAACGACTATCAGGTCGCCGACGGGGCCGTGGGGCGCTACGTCATCGAGTACGACACCCGGACGGGCACGCCCTACTGCCCGGGCGACGGCAGCGGAGCCAACTGCCCCTGCGGGAACTTCGGAGCCGGCGGGGAGGGCTGCGCCAACTCGACCGGGGCCGGCGCGGTCCTGGCGGGCATGGGCAGCCAGGATGCGGTGGCGGACGACCTGCAGTTCGTGCTCTCCCAGGCTCTGCCCGGTCAACCGGCCCTGCTCTTCTCGGGCATGAACTCGGTGAACGGCGGCTCGGGCGTCCTCTTCGGCGACGGCCTGCGCTGCGCCGGCGGGAGCGTCAAGCGGCTCGGGGTGCGCGTGCCCGACGGCTCGGGAGCCGCCGAGTGGGGCCCAGGCCTCGCCCCCATGGGGCAGTGGGGACCGGGGGACGTGCGCTACTTCCAGGGCTGGTACCGCGATCCGCAAGGGAGCCCCTGCGGCGCGAACTTCAACCTCTCCAACGGCGTGGAGGTCGTCTTCTGGCCCTGATGGCAGGGTCTTCTCCCTGACTCCCCGAAGGCCCGCGCCCGCTGGCGGGTATCAGCGCTCGCGGGCCTGAAGCAGGGCGAGCTCGAGGCGGCCGGCGAAGGGCGATCCCGCGGCGCGCAGGCTCTCCAGCTGGGTCTGGGCGCCGTCGAGGGTGCCGCCGTGGATGTGGGCCAGGCCGAGACGGAAGGTCGTCTCCTCATCCGACGGATCGGCCTCCAGCACGATCCCGTACTCGACCTTGGCGGCGGCGACGTCTCCGCCGCGGTGCAACAGGATCGCGAGGGTGCGCCGGGCGGAGAGGTGGTCGGGGGCCGCCTCGAGGGCCTTGCGCAGGGCGCGCAGGGCCCTGGCGTCGCGCCGCGCACCGGCGTGGACCGAGGCCAGGCGATACCAGGCGTCCGCGTTGCCGGCGTCGAGCTCGACGGCGCGCTCGAAGGCGCCGCGGGCCTGCTCCAGCTCTCCGCGCTTGCCGTAGACCATCCCCATCGCCGCGTGGGACAGGGCGTCGGCGCGGTCGAGGGCGAGCGCGCGCTCGAGGTGCGCCCCCGCCTCCTCCAGGTCCCCCAGGCCCATGTGGGAGAGCCCCAGCCCGCGCAAGGCCGGAACGGACTCCGGCTCCAAGCTCAAGGCGTGCTCGTAGGACTCGATCGCCTGGAGGTGGCGGCCCTCCCGCGCCAGGTCGTCGGCCAGGGTCAGGCTGGATCCGGCCAGCCCGGAGCTGGCCTCGGCGCGCTCGGCGCCTTCGGCCCCCCGCGTCACCCCCAGCCGCCGCAGGTACTCGGCGGTCATCCCCACGTGCCCCGCGTCGCGCAGGCGATGGGCGATGCCGAGGACGTCGTGGACCCGGGGAGGGCCGACCCAACGGCCGGGAAAGGGCGCAGCCGCCGCCCGCACGTCCAATGGACCGCGCTCGGTCCGCACGGCGTCGGCGAGGAGCTCGTCCACGCCCACGGACCCGCGGTAGAGGACGGCCAGGTGGTTGGAGGCGTCGACGAGCAGGCTGGTGGGCAGAGCGAGCTCGCGCCGGGGATCGAGCACCTCCTCGCTCACCGCCTCCACCACGTCGAGCAGCTCGCCCTCCGCCCAGCCGCGCTCGAAGGGCCAGGAGATGCGCTCCAGGAGCTCCTCGGCCTTCCCCCGGTCGTCGGGCAGGTCGACCGAGAGGGCCAGGACCCGCAGGCCCGCCGCCTCGACCTCCCGCGCCCGCTCGGCGAGCTCGGAGAGCTCGACGCGGCAGGGCGCGCACCAGCTCGCCCACAGCAGGATCAGGGTGCGACCGTCCTCGGGGGGTTGGAACCACGTCGGCCGGCCGGCCTCGTCGACGTACGCCAGGCGCGGCAGGGGCACGCGCGCGGAGAGCGGCGTGCGCAGGCCGGCCTCCGGCAGGGGGGCCGGCGTCGCACCCTCCTCCAGGGCGACGCCGCGCCCCACCGGCAGGGGCCGCGCCTCCCCGCTGCCCTGCACGAGCAGGAACCGGCCGCCGACGTCCACGCCCTCGAAGACCTCCGCGCGGCCCCCCGGCCAGATCACGCGCACCTCGTCGAGGGCCCGGTCGTTCCCCAGCCCGAAGTGCAGCCACTTGCTCGACTGGCCCAGGAAGCCGTCACCGGCGTGGACCGTCCGCACCAGGGTGCGGTCGCTGGCCGCGGGCCGCACCTCGACCCGCGCTCCGATCCCGTCGCGGTTGGCGGTCTTGCCCGCAAGCCGCAGGGCGACCCAGCGGTGCCCGAGAGAGCCGCCCCGCGCCGAGCGGTTGTGGAGGAAGCGCAGGCGCGGGCCGCTGCGGTTGGTCACCCACAGGTCGAGGGAGCCGTCCTGGTCCCAGTCGACGACGGCGAGCGCGCGGCCGTCATCGGGGAAGTCCAGGCCGCTCACGGCCGAGACGTCGGCGAACTCGCCCTCCCCCAGGTTCAGGAAACAGGTGTTGCGCTCACGGCCGCTCCAGGAGTGTCCCTGGCGGATGAGGCGGTACATCGCCGCCCAGCCGTCGAGGTAGCTCTGCTCCGCCGCGACCCCGGCGGTCGAGGGCGAGTGCGACACGACCTGCCGCCAGAAGAAGCTTCACAAGTCCCCGGGGTCCTCGTTGGTCACCATCCCGTTCGCAACGTAGATGTCCTCGAGCCCGTCGTTGTTGATGTCGACGAACTTCGAGGCCCACGACCACAGGGCCATGGTCACGCCGCTCGCCTCGCTCACGTCCTCGAAGGTCCCGTCGCCGCGGTTGGCGAAGAGGGAGTTCCCGCGCGCGTGCCGCTGGAATTCGGCGCGGGTTCCCGCGTCCGCGCTCTGCTTGAAACGGCGCTGGTAGGCGATGCGGTTGCCCGCCGAGGAGAACATGTTCCCGACGTACAGGTCGAGGTCGCCGTCGACGTCGACGTCCGACCAGGCCACCGACATGCCCGCCGAGATGTCCTCCACCCCCGCCTCCCCGGCGACGTCGACGAAGCGCCCGCGGTCGTTCTGGTAGAGGTTGTTGCGACCGTAGTCGTTGGCGACATAGAGGTCCGCGTCCCCGTCGGCGTCGTAGTCGATCCAAGCCGCGGCGAAGCTGAAGCGGCGGTTGTTGCGGTCGAGACCGACGGACAGGGTGGCGTCGGTGAAGGTGAACCCGCCCTCGTTGCGCAAGAACACGTTCGGCGGTCCGTTGTTCGCGTCGTGGTAGGGCAGGGGCGCGGTGTCTTTGGCCTCGCTGTAGCGGCACAGGTAGAGGTCGAGATCGCCGTCGCCCTCGATGTCCGCCGCCGCCATGGAGTAGACGATCGTGGCGTCGAAGGTGGTCTCGAGGGTGAAGCGGCCGTTGCCGTCGTTGGAGTGGATCGTGATCGGATCGGTCGCGACGACGAGGTCCTGGTCGCCGTCTCCGTCGAGGTCGCACAGCAAGGCGCTGTGGGTCGGGTCGACGTAGTCTGCGCCCGACCGTTCGGTGGCGTCGAGCGCCGTCCCGTCGGGTTGCTGGATGAAGAGCCTGTTGGGCAAGCCGCCCACCTGACAGACGTACAGGTCCTCGAGCCCGTCACCGTCGACGTCCCCCACGGCGACTCCCTCGTAGCCCAGAAACGAGGCGCCGGTCGCCCGGTCCAGGCGCTCGCTCCAGGCGCGGATGCCCGGCACGAGCTGGTCAGCGTAGGAGGGGTTCGAGCCCAGGACGGCCTGGGTGCAGTCGGCGAACCAGGGCTCGCCGCTGGTCGTGCGCACGACCTCGTCGAAGGCGATGACCTGCAGGGTGCGCAGCACGGCCTCGCCGCCGGGGCGCGACCCCCAGCGACAGAACCAGGTTCCGCTCTGCTGCACGCTCGTCGTCGCGTCCGAGGCGGCGACGCGGAACGCCACGGTCGTCCACCACTCCCCGTCGTCCCCGCGGTTCACGGCGATGACCTTCAGCCGGACGCGCGGGGTGGCTCGGGGAGGCCAGGGGGCGGCCAGGCCCTCGAGGGCTCCCGCGAGCCCCGCCGGGCCCTCGTGCAACAGGATCAACGCCTCGCCGCCGGGAATGACGCCGCGCCGCACGCTCACGCCGCCCTTCTCGTAGGCGTCCTCGAGGAGGTCCGGGCGCAGGTCGGAGCAGCGGAAGGCCAGGCCGAGGAGCGGCTCCAGGGACTCCGGCGTCGTGCGCCCCCCCTCGCCCAGGACCTTGGCCAGCTCACCCAGGCGCGCCCCCGCCGCCTCGCTGAAGACCTCGCTCTCCCAGCCGTCCCGCCCGGGGTCGAGATCCTCGTGGTCGGCCGTGGCGTCCAGGGGGGAGAACCCCGGATCCTCGGGCGCAGAGACGCCGGCTCGGGCGGTCGCCGGAGCTCGGTCCAGGCCCTGCATCCAGACCAGCAAGAGCGCACCGCAGGCCAGGGTCACGAGCCCTCCGAGGAGGGTCCGGGCCGCACCGCGGCGGCGTCGGTCGACGATGGGTCTCTGGAGGGTGAGCATGGCTCCACGCCTGGGGACGGTCCCCAGGACGAAGGATACCCCCGGCTCCGGCGCGAGGTCGCCGCGAGGGGAGCGCACGCGCTGTGGGCAGATGCTACCATCCCCGCGTTTCGAACCCTCTCGCCCCTCCAGCACAGCCAGCCAGCCGACCGTCCCATGACCCAATCGCTCAACGACATCGCCCTCGACCTCGTGGCCCCCAAGAAGGGCATCCTGGCCGCAGACGAGAGCACGCCCACCATCGCCAAGCGCCTCGCCAGCGTCGACGTCCCCAACACCGAGGACCAGCGGCGGGACTACCGCGAGATGCTGTTCACCGCCGGCGGCGGCGCCGAGTTCATCAGCGGCGTGATCCTCTTCGACGAGACGATCCGCCAGGAGTCCCTCGACGGCCGGCGCCTGGCCGACATCCTCACCGAGCAGGGCATCCACCCCGGGATCAAGGTCGACAAGGGCGCCAAGCCCCTCCCGGGCGCGCCGGGCGAGACGGTGACCGAGGGGCTCGACGGCCTGCGCGAGCGCCTGGCCGAGTACGCCGGGCTGGGCGCGCGCTTCGCGAAGTGGCGGGCGGTGATCACGATCGGTGACGGCATCCCCAGTGAGACCTGCCTGGCCACCAACGCCCACGCCCTGGCCCGCTACGCGGCCCTCTGCCAGGAGGCCGGGCTGGTCCCGATCGTCGAGCCCGAGGTCCTGATGGACGGTGGCCATGACCTCGCGCGCTGCGACGAGGTGACGCGCCGCACCCTCGACCGCACCTTCGAGCAGCTCGCGCTCCAGCGCGTCGCCCTCGACGGCATCCTGCTCAAGCCCAACATGGTGATCTCCGGTAGCGACTGCCCCGAGCAGGCCGACGCCGAGGCGGTGGCCGATGCGACCGTCGCGTGCTTCCTCGACACCGTCCCCGCAGAGGTCCCCGGAATCGTGTTCCTCTCCGGTGGCCAGACTGAGGAGGAAGCCACCGCCCATCTCTCGGCCATGAACCAGCGCCACCCCGACCTGCCGTGGCAGCTCTCCTTCTCCTACGGCCGCGCCTTGCAGGCCTCGGCCCTGGCCGCCTGGGCCGGCTCGCGAGAGCGCTTCCCCCAGGGGCAGGCCGCGTTCCTGCACCGCGCTCGCATGAACGGAGCGGCGCGCAGCGGCTCCTACACGGCCGAGATGGAGGCCGCGGGAGTCTGATCAACCCGTGCTCTGCGGGGCGAGATCCTCCGCCCTGTTTCCAGAAATGCCCCGACCGCGGCGGCGCACGAGGGGCTGCTCCCAGCGGCCCGAGTCCCGATGATCGCCCCCCTCACCACCGTCGCCCCCCTGATCGCTTCCGTGAGGTTGGCGCCGTGAGCTTGGAACCCGGGGCGCTCCTGCTCGCCGCCGCCGGGGTGGTGTGCGCGCTCGTCCTCCTCGCCGTGCTCTGGTTGGTGC